>JBQKKG010000004.1:0-288236 GCA_052116865.1 Lachnospiraceae bacterium LCP25S3_G4
ACACTTTGTTATATTTATTGTTCAGACTGAACCGGAAACATGTTCAGAAACAATCGGAATCAATGTTCAGCTGATAGCGGAATACGCGTTCAGTTGAAGCGGAATTTGCAATAGGAAGTAAAGAGTCGTGATCTAAAGGAATTAAAGACGTTATTAAATACAGCAATCTATGAAGATACCAACCATATGAATCTGTGTAAAACTTCGATTACCTTGGATAAATGGTTCAAGACCTATATGGAGCACTATAAAGAAAATACCATTTGTGCAAATACCAAGCGACGTTATATGGAAATTTATCGAATGCACATTTCACCAGTTCTGGGAAAAATGAAACTTCTAAACATTACACAATTACAGATTTTGCAGCTATTAAAAAAGATGGATGCAAAGGGATTACAGTTTGAGAGTCGAAACAAAGTTCGGATTTTGTTTCAGGATATGTTTGACAAAGCTATGATTAATGCCATGCTTTACAAGAATCCAGCAAAAGGAATCAAGCTTGGTGCACATGATAAGAAAGAGCCAAGGGTACTTACACCGGAAGAACAGGCAAGTTTTTTCGAGTGTTCCAAGGGGACGTTTTATGACAATCTTTTTGTGGTTGCCGTATCTACAGGGCTAAGACCTGGTGAGGTATGTGCCTTGACCTTAAAGGATGTTGATTTTAAAGATTCTCTTATCCGTGTAAATAAACTCTCGTCTATCAGACCTTTGAAGGAGAAGAAAAGAAAACCTTTCATTTTGATAATCCTAAGACCAAATCAAGTAAAAGAGATATTCAAATGAATCAGCAATGTGCCCTGGCACTGAAAAAGCAGCTCATGCAACGAAATGTTATTATGGGAAGAACCACTGCCAAGCCCATTACAGGATTTAAGGAACTCTTATTCACTAGCAAATTTGGAACACCAATCAATACCCAGACTTATTCCGATGCCATTAAGGCAGTATTAGAAAACGTAAACCTATGTAGGGACGAGCTGGAGAAAATTGGATATTTCAGTCCCCATTGTTTCAGACATTCCTTCGCTACCAGATGTTTTGAGGCAGGAATTAAACCTAAAACAGTACAGCAATATTTAGGGCACGCCACCTTACAGATGACCATGGATTTCTATACCCATGTGTTAAAAGAACATTCTATGGAAGAAATGTCAAAACTGGAAAAGGTTTTGGATAATACCTTAGATGTTTCAGAGACCATGATTAACGACAGATTTGATAAGTTTTTGGATATGGATAAAGACAAAGATAACATCGTATATCTTGCGTCAGTTGGCACCTGATAGGTGCCAAAATATCCGGGGTGTCAAAAATGGAGTCAAATCAAAAAATCGGGGTGTCAGCAGTTTTCTAGGGTGCAATCCATATGGATTAAAAATGAATAATCGAACATACGTTTTGTTGACTTACTATGTTTATCAGGTGACACCATACGAGTTGTAGGAAAATTACAAGAAATAGCTAAAATACGTTATTTTTAGTGATCATCGAATAGTATATAAATAGAAAAATTAGTTTATTTTCTTATACTTTTTTATGTAATTGGAGTGTTTTTTAATTTTAAATGGAGTATAGAAGAATCCCCTATATTAAGAAGAGAAACAAACCATTGTGCAAAGAATGATGTAACAGATTAAATAAAGCTAATTTCGATTACAAGGTAGCAGTAGAGTTTATAGATCTAATAACGAATTTATTCTAATAGCAGACGGCGAATGCCGCCTGCTATTTTAGAAATACACAGAGTTATATTGACACCCTTGCTATCTTGCATTACAATATACATGTATCTTGCAATGCAAGATAGCAGGAGGTATAAAATGATCTCATCGCAGATGTTAAAAGGGACACTTGAAGGTTGTATTTTAAAAATAATTAGTAGTAAAGAGACTTACGGATACGAAATATCTGAAAAGTTAAAAGAATACGGGTTTTCTGAGATTGCGGAAGGAACCATTTATCCTTTACTGTTAAGGCTTGAAAAGAACAATTTCATAAGTGCTGTATATCGAGAGTCTCCAGTAGGTCCCAAGCGTAAATATTTTTCTATTACAACAGAAGGTATGCATGAACTAAATACATTCTATCTCAGCTGGGAAGAACTATCTCAGGCAATCAACAATCTGTTTCAAAATGGAGGTATAGACAATGGGGAATAAAGTAAAAGAGCTGCAAAAACAAAACAACAAATTAGACAAACGTATCAACTCAGAAAATCAAGAGGTATTTACAGATATGATTTGTTATATTCGTGGTGCAGATATATCTGACTATAATCAAGAATTAGTACGCAGAGATTTAACGGAGATGATGTTATCTGCCCAAGAACGAGGGGAAAATATACACCATGTTATTGGTGGCGATTTTAAAGAATTTTGTGACAATGTAATAGCCAATATACCTCCAAAGACAATGAAAGAAAAATTACTTGACTCCTTAGATAGCCTTTGTGTGATATTATCAATTCTTGGTACTATTAATATTGTATTTTCAAAAGAATTATTTGTAATGTTACAAGGATTATCAAAAGCAAAAACAGTGAATTATAATATAGATATAACAATTGGAACTATTATTTCTACAATTATAATATTAATTGCATCTTTTGGTATTGTAAAAATAATTATGAAGCATAGTTTTCAAAAGCAAAGTAAAAATATTCGTATTTTAAAAGGATTTTTGGTAGGTGGGGGAATTATGGCAGTATTTCTTGTCATTGCTAAATTTGGAGAAGCAGTAATTTTTTCTATAAATATTTTTTTGGCAATAGTTGTTGTGGTAGCGTTGTTCGCCGGGCATAAATTATTAAGTAAAATATAGTTTTATTTTGAGTAATTTAAACATTTAAGGAGGATTATAATAATTGGTATGATAATTATTTGTAGTCTGAGTTAGCAAAAGAATGTATAACAGAATTTGATAAGTGGTATCCAAATTCAATGATTACAAAAACGAAAAAAATTGATTTTATATTATGGCAAAGTAGATAAAAATTGTACAGCTAAATCAGTAAACGTTAAAAATCAAATTTGAATTCTTAAAACATAACGAGTAGTTAATTTATATAAATAATACTTAACATCAATTCACTTGTAACTATTGTTTTGTCTTGGTATGATAAAAGCATAAAGTACAACTCAATATGCTGCAGGAGGATATTAAAAATGCATATAGGTGAAGTGATTCGTAACTATAGAAAAATGAATAATTTAACTCAGGATGAGGTGGCGAAGAGGCTAGGTATAACCGCTCCCGCGGTTAATAAATGGGAAAATGGCAACTCCCAGCCAGACATTATGCTTTTATCGCCGATTGCAAGAATGTTTCATATCTCTTTGGATACCTTGCTTTCTTTTAGAGAGATACTGACAGAACAGGAAATCAATCAAATGATTTCGGAAATGGATTCTAAATTAAAATGTGAAGCATATGAAGATGTCTTTCGATGGGCAAAAAGTATTATGGAGCAGTATCCGAATTGTGAACAGTTGATTTGGCAAATGGCAGTTGTGTTAGATGCATGGTGCAATGTTAAGGAAATTCCAAATACGGAACAGTATGAGGACTTTATCAATGCTTGTTATATTCGGACATTGGAGAGTGATGATGAGAGGATTCGTTATGGTGCAGCGGATTCACTTTTCAACTTTTATTTGAGAAAGGAACAGTACGAAAAGGCAGAAGAATATCTTGCGTATTTTTCAAATCAGAATCCTGAACGAAAAAGAAAACAGGCAGTTATATATAGTAAAACAAACCGTTTGGAAGAGGCATATAAAGCATATGAAGAGATACTTTTTTCGGGATATCAGATTACAAATATGGTTCTAGTTAGTTTGTATAGTCTGGTTATGCGTGAAGGTGATAGAAACAAAGCAAAAAAGTTAGTGCAAAAGCAAGTAAAACTAGCAAAACTGTTTGAAATGGGAAAATATCATGAGATCTCATGCGAACTTGACTTTGCAACAGCAGAAAAGGATGTAGACAAGACGATAGAGGTGATGGAAGGAATGGCGTCATCTGTTGAACAAATTTCTGATTTTACAAATTCAATGCTTTATGAGCATATGGAGTTTCGGCCTGTGGGTAAAACATTTGGTAAAGAACTTTTAGTACAGCTCCGTGAGTGTTTTAAAGACGAAGAAACTTATGGATACTTGAAGAATGATGATAGATGGGAAAAGCTGATCAAATAAAAGAAAAAATAGAAAGTGGG
This sequence comes from Lachnospiraceae bacterium LCP25S3_G4, assembly GCA_052116865.1. Classification (GTDB taxonomy): domain Bacteria; phylum Bacillota; class Clostridia; order Lachnospirales; family Lachnospiraceae; genus CAUPWF01. The sequence goes on from JBQKKG010000004.1 coordinate 4,223, forward strand.
ACTAATAAATGGATGGTACAGTCAGGAAGAATATTAAAATAGGTGCGAAGGTGCAGGTTGTGCAAAAGCAGGATCAAAGAACTGGTAAGTTAACAGAAGGTATCGTAATGAGAATTCTGACCAACTCGCCGAACCACCACAGAGGAATAAAGGTGATGCTAGAAGGTGGCATCGTAGGAAGAGTACAACATATTTGTGAGATATAATTTGGATTAAAAGATAAAATACTACTTGACCTTCCCCTTAACTGGAACGTGTATAGTAAGAAGATGAAAGGAGGTAACAACATGTATTCCATAGGTGAGTTCTCAAAAATAGGAAGTGTTTCTACAAAAACCTTACGCTATTATGATGAAATAGGGTTGATACATCCAGCGTATGTTGATCAGGAAAATCATTATCGCTATTATTCGGACAAACAAGTAGATGACATCTTGTTTATATCCGAATTGAAAAGCTATGATTTACGTCTGGAACAAATTAAAGCTATCGTGGAAAGTGGAGACAAGCATCTATTGGAGCATTTTCTGAAAAAACGTATTCAGGTACTAGATAACCAGATGCAGGAAAGCATTCGGTTGAAACAGTGCATTGAACAAAAAATGCAGCAGATTCAGTTAGGAGGAAATATAATGGATTCTAAATCAGAATTAGTGGTGGAAGCAAAAGAGTTTAGTCCGGTGTGGGTAGTAAGCAAAAAGGCTACCATTGAAATTTCACATATAAGCAGCGTGATTGGAAGCGTATATGAAGAAATCTATAAAAATGGGTTCAGTCCCAAAGGTCCAGTGATGACATTTTATCTGGATGAAGAATTTTGTCATGAGAATGCAAATGTTGAAGTTTGTATTCCAGTAGAAGAAAATGAACAGACAAGAAATAATGAGCAAGTAAAGCTATTAGAACCAGGTATGTGTGCTACTTGTGTATATACAGGACCTTATTCGAAGCTTGGGAAGGCTTATGCAGAGGTCTTAAAATGGATTGAAGAACATAAGCATAAACTCACATCAGCTCCATTTGATTGTTATATGAATAGTCCACAGGAAGTAAAAAATCCAGAGGAACTAATAACCAAAGTTTGTTTTCCAATAAAATAATTGTAATGGATGTCAATTGCTTGTATGGATGGAAATAAGTAATCATCTGCTTTACAGGAAAGGATAATGAAAATATGGCGTTTGATTTTAAAAAGGAATATAAAGAATTTTACATGCCAAAGAATAAACCTATGATAGTTAAAGTGCCAAAAGCAAATTATATCGCAGTAAACGGCGTTGGCGATCCAAATGAAGAGGGTGGTGCTTATAAACAAGCAATTGGCATTTTGTATGCGGTAGCATATACGTTAAAAATGAGTTATAAAGGTGATTATCACATAGAGGGATTTTATGAATATGTAGTACCACCTTTAGAGGGTTTTTGGTGGCAGGAAAATAGGAAAGGTGTTGATTATGATAATAAATCAGAATTTCATTGGATTTCAGTCATTCGGTTACCAGAGTTTATAAAACCATTGGATTTTGATTGGGCGGTAGCAGAAGCAAGCAGAAAAAAGAAGATTGACGGCTCATTAGCAAACTTTCTTACAATTGATGAAGGAATATGTGTGCAAATTATGCATATAGGACCATTTGAAGAGGAACCTGCAAGCATAGCTTTGATGAATCAATATTTAGAAGAACAAGGCTATGAGAATGAATTCACAGAAAAGAGATTACATCATGAAATATATATGTCTGATGCAAGAAAGGTATCGCCGGAAAAATGGAAAACGATCATTCGACATCCAATAAAAATAAAATCAAGCTTATGATAAGCTACAGAGTGCAGGGATGAGAAGAAAAATAGAAAATGACCATTTATAGTAGGGTGAGTCTAGAAAGGATAGAAAAATGGAGCAAGCAAAAAGGCTATTTGCCGGTTGGGATGAAGCATTAATATGGTCATGTTTACAAGGATATATGGGATATGTGGTTACGGATAATGATGCAAGTCCCACATCAGCAGTCATTGATATAGGGGACTTTTGCTTTTTTGCCGGCAAACCCGATATAGCATTATTTCAGACAATCAAGGGCTCAAAATTACTGATTCCCAAGGATGAATCTTGGGAAAGTCTGATTGAACACTATTATGGTGAGCGAGTAAGTAAAAGATTACGTTATGCTATAAAGAAAGAAGCAGATGTCTTTGATAAAGAAAAGTTAAACGCATATATAAAGAAGCTAGATGGTTGCTATGAACTTAGGATGTTTAATCAAGAAATATTTCAAATGGCACGAGGTGAACAGTGGTCAATTGATCTATGTTCACAATTTGAGGATTATATAGATTATCAAAAGTACGCTGTTGGGGTAGCTATATTACATCAAGGGAAGTTGGTAGCTGGTGCTTCACCTTATGCAATTTATAATGGTGGTATAGAAATAGAGATTGATACGATGCCTGAGTATAGACGTAAGGGGCTTGCAACTGTCTGTGGTGCAAAACTTATCGTAGAGTGTTTAAAGCGAAAGTTGTATCCAAGTTGGGATGCTCATGATTTACGGTCGGTGGCTTTAGCAGAAAAATTAGGATATCATTTAGACAAACCATATATAACGTATGAGCTATTTATCGAATAGAATGAGTGCTTTATATTTGTTGAGATATCATGCTATAATTAATTGTAGAAATCGTAAGAGGTGTGGTTTGTGCCGCATTCAAAATTAGGAGGTAGCAGAATGTCGAGTAATAAAGAACTTGCAGTATATGTTATGGATCAATTAGCAGAACTTGGTGATATTAGGAATATCCCTATGATGGGTGGATACATATTTTACTATAAAGAAAAAATTTTTGGTGGGATCTATGAAAAAGGGTTTATGGTGAAAATAACAGAGGCAAGTAAAAAATATATGCCAGATAGTGAATCGGAACCGCCATATGAGGGTGCAAAGCCGATGTTGGAGGTTACAATCCTAGACGATAAAGAACGTTTACAAAAAATGGTTAATGAGATGTATCCGGAGTTGCCAGAAAAGAAGGTTAAGAAAAAGAATGGAAAAAAATCTTAACGCTATACTCGTTCAGAAGCCAGATGGAACTTTTTATGGGGGTATTATGGAATTAAGAAAATATGAATCAAAAGATTGCACTATATTGGCAGAACTTTTCTTTGACACTGTCCACTCTGTAAATTCGAAAGACTATTCGAAAGAACAGCTCGACGTCTGGGCCAATGGAAATGTAGATATTACTGCTTGGAATGAATCCTTTTTACTGCATGATACGATTGTTGCAGAAATAAATGGAATCGTTGTCGGTTTTGGAGATATGGATAAAAAAGGATATCTTGATAGGCTTTATGTTCACAAAAATTACCAAAATAGAGGTATCGCAGATGCTATTGTGAATAAACTTGAAGAGCAATCTTTCGTTCGTGGTATCGTTTCTTTTTCTACAAATGCTTCTATCACTGCAAAAGTATTTTTTGAAAAGCATGGATATAGGACGGTGCGCAGAAATACCATTGTTCGCAACGATATGGAACTTATCAATTATACTATGAAAAAAACATTGTCGAATGAGCAGACTGCAAAGCGGTTACAACAAATGTTTGCTTTACATGGAGTGGGATCGTGTAGAAATTATTTAAGAGAGGAATAAAGTTGTTATGAACATTCAAATATTTGGTACTACAAAGTGTTTTGATACGAAGAAGGCCCAACGGTATTTTAAAGAGCGTAGAGTGAAGTTTCAATTTATAGATTTAAAAGAAAAAGGGTTAAGTAAAGGGGAATACACAAGTGTCAAACAATCTATAGGAGGCCTTGATTGTATGCTCAATCTTAATTGTAAAGATAAGGAAACCTTGGTCCTGATTCAGCATCTTGCTGATGAGGATAAGGATGGGAAGGTGTTAGAGAACCAACAAGTGTTGTTAACTCCTATTGTACGTAATGGAAAGAAGGCGACCGTTGGTTATCAACCGAATGTATGGAAGAAATGGGAGGAAAGAACATAGATAAATTGGAAAGGATAAAGAGATGAATATTGAACATATAGCGATGTATGTAAATAATTTAGAAAAGACAAAAGATTTTTTTGTTCGCTATTTTGATGCAGAATCTAATAAAGGATATTATAATTCTACCACTGGTTTTCGGTCATATTTTTTGACTTTTGATAGTGGGGCGCGCTTGGAAATAATGAATAGACCCAATATGGTGGAACTAGAAAAACAATTACATCAGACTGGCTATATTCATATTGCATTTAGCGTCGGGAGTAAAACAAAGGTAACGCAACTAACCGAACAACTTCAAAGAGAAGGGTATGAAATGATAAGTGGACCAAGAACAACAGGGGATGGTTATTTCGAAAGTTGTGTTGTAGGGATAGAGGGAAATCAGATTGAAATAACGGTTTGATTTTGCGGAAGAAAGAAGGTGCTCCTACCAGAATCTAGCGATGCTATGAGGAACTAACTTTAAGGCAAGTTTGTCTATAGAAATTAGAACGATAAGGACCAATATGATTTGGGGTATTGGTCTTTTATAAGGAGAAAAATATGAAAATTGTAGTGATAAACGGAACTCCTATAAAAGGTGTTACATATCATATGAAGGAGATGTTCTTAGAGCATATCAGAGCGGGAAATCAAATCACAGAGTTCTATCCGAATGATTTGCCCACATTCTGTGTGGGATGTAAAAGTTGTTTTTTGCGAGGGGAACAAAAGTGCCCACATCGTGACAAAGTAGAGCCTATATGGAATGCAGTGCTTGCTGCGGATTTATTGGTATTTGCTTATCCGGTCTATGCTTTACGTGCACCAGCATCTATAAAATCACTACTAGATCATTTTTGTGTACACTGGATGGTTCATCGCCCTGATGCTAAAATGTTTAAAAAGACAGCGGTCATTATCACAAATAGTGTAGGTGCACCGAATGGTTCTGCTCAAAAGGATGTTAAAACGAGCATGTCGTGGATGGGAGTATCGAAGATACATACCTGCGGAGCAGGCATGATGGGAGATATATTTTGGGAAAAGATGCTTCCTAAACATAAAAAAATGCTCGATAACAAGACGCGGAAATTGGCTGAAAAAGTGCATAAACTAACACCATGCATGCACAAAAGTATAAAAGTAAAAGTTCTATTTACCATATGTAAATTTCAACATAAGATGGTTATGAAATCAGAGAAAAATCTAAGTCTTGATAATGAGCATTATATTAAAAATGGGTGGATAGTTAGTAAAAATGTATAATCGAAAGATTGAAAAAGAGCAAAGAACTTCTATTAAATAAGAAGCTCTTTGCTCTTTTCGTGTTTGTTTTATTGTTAGATAGAGTCTTGGGTTGCTATGGTAATTGGTATCTCTACATAATTCGTCGCAGGTTTTTGCCTTTTTATCAAATACTCAAATAGAATCTTTACTAACTGATAGCCTTGTAATTCAGGACTTTGTCCCAGTGCAAAGTCAACGGTTCCATTTTTTAAAAGCATCAACGTATCAGGGACTAAATCATGACAGATTACATGAACTTTATGTGTTAGAGTTAAGATGCTTAATGCGCTTCCTACGCCTGCAATACCTCCGCCAGTAATATAGATGCCTTTTAAATCAGGATTTTGATTGCAGTATTCTAGAGTAAGTTTAAACGCATCTTCTTTACGATCCTGATTTTCATGTACTTCTAAGATGGAAATAGGAATTTCAGTCTCTTTGATTTTATCTAAGAAACCTTGTAAACGATCTTTATGACAAGAGAGGTTGTAGGAACTAATAATAATACCTACAGAACCGCCATCAGGGAGAAGTTTACACATCAATCCAGCCGCTGTTCGTCCACCTTTTTGATGGTTTTGTCCAACGAAGCAGATATCATTTGTTTCCTCTAATTTAGAATTAAAAGTAACAATGCTAATTCCATTATTTACCAGTTGATTAATTTTATTGCGGACGATATCATCATCAATAGGGAATACGGCAATGCCAGAAACACCGCTGGTTTCTAGCTCATTGAGAATACTAATTTGTTCAGCTGGTTCAAGTGAAATTGGCATTTTAACACAAACATCTATACCAAAAGCTTGATATTCATCTTGTGCATTTTTTACTCCTTGAAGCATTTCTTGAATAAAAGGATTATATTCAGGTGTTAGAATAATTCCGATTTTAACAGGCTCTTTACTTTGTACTAATGCTTTGCCTAAAAAATTTGGTTGGTAATTAAGTTCTTTTGCTATTTTAAGTACCTTTAATTTCGTCTCTTCTTTTACACCAGGGCGATGATTCAGTACTTTGTCAACGGTTCCTCTTGAGACATTTGCTAACTCTGCGATTTGCTTTATTGTAACAGCCATTGTAGTCTCCTCCTTAATGAAAACTATAAATTATATTTGTAGTTTATCATATTTAATGAAGACTGTCTAGTAAAATGTGCGCGAGCACAAAGCGGAATTAGTACTGAGAAGAAAAGGGGAAATTAATTGTACAAATTGCATAAAAAACGCATAGAAAAAATGTGGAAAAATGAGTATTGAAATGGTAAAAGAGTAATGATAAAATAAAAATATAAAAAAGAGCACGAGCACATTTTGCTAATAGTTTATAAATTTTAGTTTGATAACTTAAAGTCAATATTTTTTTATAAAATAATGAGCACGAGCACAATTAAGAAAAAGGAGAAAAAATATGAAGTTTGGAACAGGATATGCATATTGGGGAACAGAATGGGAATGTGATTACATAAAGGTAACAAATAAAGTTGCAGATATTGGATTTGATATCCTAGAAATTGGAGCTGACCACTTATATCAGATGTCTGATGAAGAAATTTTAGAATTAAAGAAGATAGGTAATCAAAGAGGGATTGCTTTTACGACCAACAGCGGACCTTCTAAAGAACATGATTTTGCATCTGAGAATCCAGAGGTGAGAAAAAAGGGAATGGAATACTTTGTGAAAGTATTGCAGAATATGAAGAAGTTGGGCTCTAAATCTTTGGTAGGTGCTATTTATTCTTTCTGGCCAACTGATTTTGTGAATACAGATAAAGAACAAGCTTGGAAAAGAAGCATTGCTTGTTTGCAGGAATTGAGTAAAACAGCAGAAGAATTAGAAATTGAATGTGCCCTTGAAGTACTGAATAGAAATGAGACATATATTTTGACAGATTGTAAAGAAGCTATGGAATATGTAGAAAAAGTTGGAAGTAAAAATATTAATATCTTGCTAGATACATATCACATGAATATAGAGGAAGATAACATGTATGATGCAATTCGCATGGCTGGAAATTTGTTGGGGCACTTACATGTGGGGGAATGCAATAGAAAACTTCCTGGAATGAATAACAGTATTGATTGGCCACAAATAGGACAGGCATTGAGGGATATTCGGTATGAAAAAGCAGTGGTAATGGAACCATTTTTACTATCAGGTGGTCAGGTGGGGCATGACATTAGAGTTTGGAGAGATTTAAGTAACAATGCAGATGGCGATATGATGGATCAGTATATCAGTGATTCATTGGTTTACCTTAAGAAATGTTGCTTAGGATAGGAGTGTACAATGGCAGAAATATTGATTATGGGAGAAATGCTGGTTGAAATCATGCGAACAGAGGAAGATATAGAGCTCTATGAAGAAGGGGTATTTCGGGGACCTTTTCCAAGCGGAGCACCAGCCATATTTATTGATGCGGCAGCGAGACTAGGTTGTAACACTGCAATTATTGGCGGAGTTGGCAATGACGAATTTGGACAGTGCATTTTAGATAGATTAAAAAAGGATGGTGTAGATTGTAGTCATGTGTTAGAAAGTAATGAAAAAGCCACAGGGGTTGCTTTTGTAACATATTATTCAGATGGCTCTAGAGCATTTATTTTTCACATGGGAAATACACCAGCAGTGGAAGCAAAAGCACCAGCAATTAGTGAATTTACTAATGTGAAATACATGCATATTATGGGATGTTCATTAATGGCGAATAAAGAGTTTGCACAGGAAATTCTAAAGACGATGAGAATGATGGTTGCACAAGGGACAAAGATTTCTTTTGATCCTAATATACGTAAGGAATTATTTACAGATAGTTCTATTCATGAAGTTATACAGGAAGTGTTTGATAATACAAGTGTATTTTTGCCTGGAGTAGAGGAATTATTGATGACTACAGGAAAAGAAACGTTGGAGGAAGCGATTGAAACATGCTTTGAAAATCCTAAAATGGATATTTTGGCACTGAAAAATGGATCAAAGGGAAGCATGATATATACGCGAGATCGTTTGGTAAAGATCGGTGCATATAAAGTAAAACAATTAGATGCAACAGGTGCGGGTGATTGCTTTGACGGAGCATTTATTGCAGGATTGACGCAGGGGAAAAAACTAGAAGAAGCTGCTAAAATGGCAGCAGCAGCAGGTGCCTTGAATGCGGCTGCATTTGGCCCAATGGAAGGGAATATTACTACAGAGACTGTGGAATTTTTAATACATGGAAAAGGTGAATAAATGAATGATCCAATAAGAAATATGATAGCAAAAAGAAATCAGGGTATCATGAGTGGGATGCCATCCTTTTGTACGGCAAATCCCTTAGTAATTGAAGCAGTTTTAGAACAGGCAAAGAGATTTGACGATATTGTATTGATTGAAGCAACGGCAAATCAGGTAAATCAATTAGGTGGATATACAGGTATGACACCGATAGATTTTAAAGAATTTGTATATGAGATAGCAGACCATGTTGCATTTCCGAGGGAACAAATAATTCTAGGAGGTGATCACCTAGGTCCGTTAATATGGGCAGATGAATCGGAGAATGAGGCTATGGAAAAGTCTATAGAATTAGTTAGACTTTTTGTGTTAGCAGGATATAAAAAGATTCATCTGGACACTAGTATGCGACTGGCAAGTGACCCAAAGGAGGAAGCACTCTCTAATGAAACAATTGCAAAAAGAGGTGCAATACTTTATCAAGCATGTGAAGAAGCATACCAAGAACTATTGAACGAATGTCCAGATGAAGTTAGACCAACTTACATTATAGGAAGTGAAGTCCCAATTCCAGGAGGAGCACAAGAAGTAGAGGATGAAATTGTAATAACGAAACCAGAATCAGTAGAAAAAACAATTGCCGCATATCAACGTGCATTTCGGGAAAAAGGGTTGTGTGATGCATTTGAGAATATAGTCGGAATTGTTGTTCAACCAGGAGTGGAATTCGGAGATTCAGACATTTTTCATTACAATAGTGGCAAGGCACACAAACTTTGTGAATGTATGAAGAAATATGGGGGGCTTGTTTTAGAAGGACATTCTACCGACTATCAATCACCGAAGAGTTTAAGAGCTATGGTAGAGGATGGTATTGCAATTTTAAAGGTGGGACCAGCATTGACCTTTGCGTTAAGGGAGGCGCTCTTCTCTTTGAGTAAAATAGAGCAAGAGTTGATTCCAGAAGAAAAAAGAGCCAATTTCATACAGACCTTAGAACGTATTATGATTCAAGAGCCGGAAAATTGGAAGAAGCATTACAGGGGGACAAAAGAGGAGCTTGTAATTAAAAGAAAATATAGCTTTTCTGATAGATGTCGATATTATTTCGCACAACCAGAAGTTGAGACATGTATAAAGACATTATTTAACAATTTAGATGAAGTGAAGATTCCTATTAATATGTTGCAACAATATATGCCAATTCAATATATAAAAGTAAGAGATGGAAGATTGAAATTGCGTGCAAAAGAGCTGGCAAAAGATAGCGTCACAGTACTAGTGGAAGATTATAACTATGCAGTAAAACATAATTACATCATTGGTGGAATGTATGTATAGATAAGGAAGGGGGACTCAAAGTGTCAGAATATCGTTTAGAGGTTAAGAATCTTCATAAGAGATTTCCAGGGGTATATGCTGTAAAAGGTGTTAGTTTTCAAATAAAAGCAGGAGAAGTTCATGCTTTGGTCGGTGAAAATGGAGCTGGAAAATCAACACTCATGAAGATGATAACCGGAGAGTATATACCAGACGAAGGTGAAATATATCATAATGGAAAACTTTTGAAGAACCGTTCTATTGCAGATTCTCAAAAGGAAGGGGTTGCTATGATACATCAAGAGTTGGCACCTCTACCAGATATGAGTATTGCTGAAAATATATTCTTGGGCCAAGAAATTATGTCTGGAAAGTTTATAAATGACAAAGCAATGGACGTAGAGACGGAGAAAGTATTAAAAGAATATGGAATGAATTATGGACCTAAAACTAAGGTTGGCAAATTAAGTGTGGCTCAAATTCAAATGTTAGAGATTATTAAAGCGGTAAGAAAGAATGCAGATATTATTATTATGGACGAACCAACCTCTTCTCTGTCAGAGGAAGAATCGAAAAAATTATTTTGTATTATTGAAGAGTTGAGAAAACAAAAAGTTGCAATTATTTATATTTCCCACCGGTTAGAAGAGATTTTGAAACTCTCCAATCAAATCACAGTTTTGCGAGATGGAGAGTATATAAAAACAGTGGATGCAAAGGGGATTACACAAGAGCAATTAGTAGAAATGATGGTAGGACGCACCTTGGATAACATTTATCCTAAAGAAGCAGTCACAATAGGAGATGTACTTTTTAGTGTGAAAAATTTGACCTCTAAAGGAGTGTTTGAAGACGTTAGTTTTGATGTTCGTGCCGGAGAAATCCTTGGGGTATCCGGGCTTATGGGGGCCGGAAGAAGTGAAATTATGAATGCAATCTTTGGAATTGATTCCTACGACAGTGGTGAGATTTACTTAGAAGGCAAGGCCTTGCGGATTAAGTCCCCAAAGGATGCAATTGATTATAATATTGCGATGGTTAGTGAAGATAGAAAAGAGTATGGATTAGTACTATGTCGTTCTATCAAAGAAAATATTTCACTCCCAAATCTTAAAGCGCACCATAAAGGGTTATTTATTAATCAGAATAAGGAAAAAACAGAAGCTCAGGTTCATGAAGCGGCACTGGGAATTAAATGTGCCAGTATGGATGTTAGTGTTGGTACTTTAAGTGGTGGAAATCAACAAAAAGTAGTATTGGCAAAATGGCTGCTGTCTGAGCCTAAAGTATTAATTCTAGATGAACCTACAAGGGGGATTGATGTAGGTGCTAAATTTGAAATATATAAGATTATGGTGGAATTGGCTAGAAAAGGAATGGCAATTATTATGATATCTTCCGAATTGCCAGAAGTCATGGGGATGAGTGATCGAATTATGGTGGTGTCAAATGGAAAGGTTACTGGAAATTTTACAAAAGAGGATATTGATTCAGGAACAGTTACGCAGAAAAATCTATTAAGTAGTGCGTTGCAGGAAGTGTAGGAGGAAGAAAATGAAGAAAGCACAAAAACTATCAGGCATAGATTTTGCCAAAAAATACGGAATATTAATGGTGTTGGTAATTATGTGGATTATCTTATTATGCGTCTCTCCAACGTTTAGAACTACAGATAATGCAATTAATATTCTTAGACAAGTATCAGTGAATGGAATTATTGCGATAGGTATGACATTTGTTATTATGACTGGCGGGATTGACTTAACTGTCGGATCTTTAATCGCAGTATCAGGGGTTGTGGCAGGGAGCATATTGGTGAAGAATCCTCAAAATGTAGTCATAGCAATTGCAGCAGCACTTATTATCTGTGCATTATTTGGAGCGATGAATGGTTTCTTTGTGGCTTATATGGATGTGCCAGCATTCGTTGCAACTTTAGCTGGTATGACAATTGCAAGAGGGTTTGCTTATGTGTATTCTGATGGAAAACCATATACACTGGCAAGTGAGGGATTTAGTGTGATAGGTAAGGGCAGTATTCCTATTATTATATTTTTAGTAATTGTTTTATTAGCACATATATTACTAAAGAAGATGAAGTTTGGTCGTTATATTTATGCTACTGGTGGAAATATGAAAGCAGCAAGTGCATCGGGTGTAAAAGTAAAAAGTGTATTGTTACGAGTATACATTTTAGGTGGTGTGTTGGCCGGGATTTCCGGTATTGTTTTAGCTTCCAGAACGAATTCTGGACAACCAGCAGTTGGTACTGGCTATGAAACAGATGCAATTGCAGCGGCAGTTATTGGTGGTACCAGCATGACTGGTGGTGTTGGTACAATTAGTGGAACATTAATAGGTATTCTAATTATAGGAACATTGAATAATGGATTGAACTTATTAGACGTTTCTTCTTACTACCAACAAATTATCAAAGGTTTGATTATTCTTGGTGCGGTTTGTTTTGATATCCGTTCAAAGAGTATGTCAAAATAGAGAAAGCTTATAAAAAACAAAAGAAAAGGAAAAGGTGTAAAGTATGAAAATGAAAAAGTTATTATCAGTAATGTTAGCAGGCGTTATGATGCTGAGTCTTGCAGCATGTGGGAGCGGAAAGACAAGTGATTCTTCTTCGAAAGACGAAGAGAAAACAGGTGTGAAGATAGGGGTACTTATGAAAACCATGTCGGATACATATTCTAATAAATTAGGGACATCAATTGAAGCTTATGTAGAAGAAAAATACCCTGATGTAAAGCTGTATTTAATGGACGGACAAGCAGATATAGCAAAGCAGATTTCTCAAGCGGAAGATTTAATAGCAAAACAAGTAGACGTCATTATTTTGAATCCACAAGATGCAGATGGATCAGCACAAGTATTAGATTTAGCTTCTTCGGCAGAAATACCTGTAATCGAAGTGTATACAGAAACAACTAGAACAGACTATGCATCTTTTGTTGGGTCTGAGGATGTGGAAGCTGGAGAGCTTATGGGCAAATTTGTAACAGAGCAGTTAGGCGGAAAAGGACAATTTGCTATCTTAGAAGGTGAGATGGGACAAAGTGCACAAATCAAAAGATATGAAGGCATTGAAAATACCGCATTAAAAGAAGCGGGAATGGAATGTGTTGCCACATTATCTGCAGATTGGTCTAGAGATACAGCAATGTCCACTACCGAAGATTGGTTAGGAAAGTATTCTGAATTAAAAGCAATTATTTGTGAAAATGATGACATGGCAATGGGAGCATTACAAGCATGTGAATCTCAAAAAAGGGAAATGATTATCATTGGTACGGATGCCATTCCTGATGCACTTCAAGCTGTAAAAGATGGTCGGTTATCTGCAACAGTTCTTCAAGACGCGCAGGGTCAAGCAAGCACGGCAATTGATGTGGCAGTAAAAGTGGCAAAAGGTGAAAATGTAGACCAAAGATATAAAGTTGATTTTCAACTTATTACAAGTGAAAATGTAGACGAATATATAGAAAAATAGATGGTATAAAAGGTTGGTGTGTGAACAGCAACCTTTTGTGTTAATGGTATGAAAATAAGAGAAATAAGGAGAAGCTTATGGCATTAGTTAGTTCAAATAAGGTATTAAAAAGTGCACAAGAAGGAAAGTATGCAGTTGGTGCATTTAATGCAGAGAATATGGAGATGGTACAGGCTATAATAGCAGCAGCTGAAGAGGAGAAATCACCAGTGATCATACAAACTACGCCATCAACTATAGCATATGCAAGTGTTGAGATGTTCCGTGCAATGGTATTTGAAGAAGCCGATAAATCTACAGTACCAATAGTCGTGCATTTGGATCATGGTAGTAGTTATGAGTTATGTAAAAAAGCGATGGATGCTGCATACACATCTGTGATGATTGATGGATCAAAATTGACCTTGGAAGAGAATATAGCCATTACAAGAAAGGTTGCTGAAACTGCTACGGAATATAAGATACCTGTGGAGGCAGAACTTGGAACTGTAGGGGGGAAGGAGGATGCACATGAAGTCTCTGATAAAGATGCTTTGTATACAAATCCTCAACAAGCGAAAGAATTTGTTATGAGAACTGGAATACAATCTTTGGCAGTAGCCATAGGGACTGCACACGGATTTTATAAAGGGGAGCCACAATTAGACTATGATAGATTAAAAGAAATCAAAGAAAAAGTATCCATCCCATTGGTATTGCATGGTGCATCAGGGGTACCAGATAAGGCAGTACGCCGTGCGATTGAACTTGGAATTTGCAAGGTAAATTTTGCTACCGAATTAAGAGTCGCATTCACAAAAGGTGTGCGACGTGCATTGGAACTTGATCAAGGGATGTTTGACCCTAAGAAATATAATGGAGCTGGCAGGTCTGCGGTAAAAGAACTGGTTCAGAATAAAATCAAGATTTGCGGTAGTAATGCAAGAATAAACTAATTTAAAAAAATCTGGATTTTATTAGTTTCCTGTGTTATAGTTATAGTGGTTATCAATAGGGAGTGGCATATGCCACTCCCTATTTTTTTCAAGTACCAATATATAGTTTGATATTCAGACGGAAGGTCGAGGTCAAAGGAATGATGAAAGTATGCTATTGTAAGAACTGTAATTTGATACATTATGTAACAAATTTAAAGGAAGATTTATCCTGCTCAAAATGTGGTAAACGGGTAGAATTACTCACGATATCATTTTCGGACTTTACGAATATGAATGCACAACAGAGAAAGGAATATCTGAGGAGTTGTTAGAATGTAAACTCTAGTGTGTATTACGATAAGCACTTGGTGTCATATTATATTTTTTTTTAAATAACCGATTAAAGTAGGATAGATTATCAAAGCCTACCTCTTGAGCAATTTCTAAGATACTATTTCCGGATAGCTGTAAAAGTCGTGTGGACATCGTAAGTCGATAATCGTTTAGATAATCAATAAAGGAGACGCCCATATGTGTTTTGAAAAATTTCATAAAGTGAGATTGGCTAAAGCCGGAAAGCTCAGCCATTTTTTCAATGGATAAAAATTCGTTGTAATGTTCTTCTACATATTTTAGGATTTTTTTCAGCTTGTCTAAGGATTTGGACGTCTTTTTTGAAGTATTCAAATGTTGATGATTTGTAAAGATAATATAAAAAAACTGGAACCATAAACTTTTTAGACCTAATTGATAAGCAGGTGGTCTTGTGTCGCTTAAGCGATCGATCGTTGTAATACAAGATATGAGAGTGTCGTAATAATCCAAATGGTTTGTGTAAAATGTAGGAATGTGATACGTTCTTTGCAGCATGGGCATAAAAAAATCTTGTGTGCAAATATCAATATGAGCAGAGAATAACATATTGATTTGAAAAAGTATATTCTCGTATTCCATGATTTCTTGATCCTCCTGTACAATTGCATGCAATTGTCCTGGCAGTATAACAATAATATATCCATCAGAAACAGGATGTGGAAGAAGATCAACAAATATGATCCCCTTCCCCTTTTTTATGACAATAATTTCCAATTCATCATGCCAATGGGTAGGAACGCGTTCGAAATCTAAAGGAATTGTACAAAGGTAAGTATTGTATGGAAAACGGGAATCTACATGTGATTTCTTTTCGTGGTAATTTTCATATTCTATAATATTCATCATAATCTCCCTTTAAAAGTAGAAAATATAAAATTATTTTATAATGATAGTATTGTATTACTTTTTGATGCTATATTGCAAGAAATATTTTTAAAAGACTAGTAAAATGCAAGGTATAGCAAATGAAATTCAGCATACCATAAATAATGTGCATGATACATTGCAGGATGGAAAGGAGTTTATTATGAATTTAGTAGAATTAATAAATAAGAATTACAAAAAAGAAGTAAAAGACTGTACAAATGAAGAAATATACGTGTCACTATTAGAACTGACAAAGGATATGTCAAAACGCAAGGCTAGTAATGAAGGAAAGAAAAAACTTTACTATATTTCAGCGGAATTTTTGATTGGTAAATTATTATCTAATAACTTAATTAATCTTGGTATTTATGAAGAAGTAAAGCAATTGCTAGAGGAAAATGGAAAGAGTATAACTGAAATTGAAGAGGTGGAACCAGAACCATCTTTAGGAAATGGTGGTTTGGGACGACTTGCAGCATGTTTTCTAGATTCCATTGCGACGTTAGGTCTGCCAGGGGATGGTATTGGGTTGAATTATCACTTTGGGCTATTCCAACAGGTATTTACAGAACAATTGCAAAAAGAAGAAAAGAATCCGTGGATAGAGGAAAAAGGTTGGTTGACTAAAACGGATATTACGTATTCAATTCCTTTTAAAAATATGACATTGATTTCAAGGCTATATGATATTGATGTGACGGGGTACAACAATAGAACGAATAAGTTGCATTTGTTTGATGTGGAATCTATTGATGAAAATATTGTAGGTGATGGCATTACATTTGATAAAGACGATATTGCAAAGAATCTTACATTATTTTTGTACCCAGATGATAGTGACGAGAAGGGACAATTGTTACGCATCTACCAGCAATACTTTATGGTGAGTAATGGGGCGAGACTTATTCTTGATGAATGTGTTGCGAAAGGAAGTAATTTATACGACCTCAATGAATATGCAGTGATCCAGATTAATGATACACATCCAACAATGGTGATTCCTGAATTGATACGTTTATTAATGGAGCGTGGTCTGGAGATGGATGATGCAATACAAGTGGTGTCAAAGACCTGCGCATATACGAATCACACGATTTTGGCAGAAGCTTTAGAGAAGTGGCCTATGGCATTTTTAGAGAAGGTAGTGCCACAGTTATTGCCAATCATCCAAGTGCTTGATGAAAAAGTTAGAGGAACATATGATGATGAAAGTGTATACATTATAGATAAAGAGAACCGTGTGCACATGGCTCATATTGACATTCATTATGGATTCAGCGTAAATGGTGTGGCGGCACTCCACACAGACATTCTAAAAGAAAATGAGCTCCACAATTTCTATAAACTATATCCGGAAAAATTCAATAATAAAACCAACGGAATTACTTTTAGAAGGTGGCTTTTGCATTGTAATCCAAAGCTTACAAAACTAATCACATCCCTTGTGGGGGAAAGCTTTAAAAAAGATGCTACTCAACTTGAAAAATTAGCAAACTTTGTGGATGATGAGGATGTATTGCAACAACTGTTAAGCATCAAAGATGAAAATAAATGCAAGCTGAAAGAGTATTTGTTACAGACACAGCAGGTAGAAATAAATGAGCATGCAATTTTCGATATTCAAATCAAACGGTTGCATGAATATAAGAGACAACAAATGAATGCCCTCTATGTCATTCATAAATATTTGGAAATTAAAAGTGGAAAATTACCAAAGACTCCAATCACCATTATATTTGGAGCTAAAGCAGCGCCCGCTTATACGATTGCAAAGGATATTATTCATTTGATACTCTGCTTACAAGAATTGATTTGCAAGGATGAACAGGTAAAACAATACTTAAATGTGATTATGGTTGAAAATTATAATGTGACAAAGGCAGAAAAACTAATTCCAGCATGTGATGTATCTGAACAAATCTCATTAGCTTCTAAAGAAGCGAGTGGTACGGGTAATATGAAATTCATGTTAAATGGTGCCATTACTCTTGGAACAATGGATGGGGCGAATGTAGAGATAGCTGAGTTAGTTGGAAAAGAGAATATATACATTTTTGGTAAAACGAGTGAGGAAATTATTGAGCATTACCAGAAGGCGGATTATGTATCAAAAGACTATTATGAAAAGGATGCAATGATTAAAGAAGCGGTGGACTTTATAGTAGGAAAAGAAATGTTAACGATTGGGAACAAGGAGTACCTAGAAAGACTCTATAAAGAAATTCTCAATAAGGATTGGTTTATGACACTGATTGATTTTAATGAATATTGTGCTAAAAAAGAAGAAGTGTTTGCCGCTTATGAAAATCGTACAGAATGGGCAAAAAAAATGCTTGTAAATATCAGTAAGGCGGGGTATTTTTCAGCAGATAGGACCATTGAGGAATACAATCGAGATATTTGGAGATTATCATAGGATACTTTATAAAACATGGAAAAAGTAAAAAAGGTATTGACAAAAAGAATTTAGTGTATTAAAGTATGTAAAAAGATAGTTAAAAAATAATTGAAACCGTTGAGAAAGAGGAGTAGGTTATCGAACGACATAAAAGAGAGTGGCAGGTGGTGAGATTGCCATATGAAGTTGATAATTGAATGGACTTTCGAGGGCAGCTTGAAATCGTAAGAAAGTATGGCATGTCGGGAACCGAACCCGTTACCAATCAGGAGTGTATGTTAGTACATGAGAAAGTGGACGTTCGTCAATTTGGGTGGTACCGCGATAATAATTAATTATTACCGTCTCAAGCAGTAGCTTGAGGCGGTTTTTTGCGTGTATACAAGGATTGCATTTGGAGCCAAAAATCTCTTCAAACTAACAGGAGCAACTTATTAATCAATAGTAAAGGAGAGTAAGAGTATGAAAAAGAAAATGGTAGCAGTATTATTAGGAGTAGCAATGATTACAACCGTATTTACTGGATGCGGAAGTAAAGAGGGAAAAAAAGGAGAATCTTCCAAAGAAATGTATACAGTTGGCATTTCTCAATTTGCAGAACATGGTTCATTAGATAATTGTCGCGAGGGATT
Source organism: Lachnospiraceae bacterium LCP25S3_G4 (assembly GCA_052116865.1). Classification (GTDB taxonomy): domain Bacteria; phylum Bacillota; class Clostridia; order Lachnospirales; family Lachnospiraceae; genus CAUPWF01. The sequence continues at coordinate 22,728 of JBQKKG010000004.1, forward strand.
TGTAGAGGGGCTAAAGGAAGAAGGAATTGTAGAGGGCACTAATTTAAAGATAGATTATAGTAATGCAGCAGCGGATATGGGGACGGCAGGGACAATAGCAAATGCATTTGTCTCGGATAAAGTAGATCTTATTTGCGGTATAGCAACTCCGAGCGCACAAGCATCATACAATGCAGCAATGGATGTAGGAATACCAGTAATCTTTACCGCTGTAACAGATCCTATTGCAGCAGAACTTGCAGACGAAAAGGGAAGTCCAGTAGGTGAAGTGACAGGAACAAGTGATAAACTTCCGATTGAAGCACAGCTGAAAATGATTCGCGAGCTTATGCCGGAAGCTAAGAAGTTGGGAATTATGTATACGACAAGTGAGGTGAATTCCGTATCAGCTATAAAGGAATATGAAGAAAAGGTGGCTGATTATGGATTTACGCTAGAAACGGTTGGAATCAGTACAACTGCAGATATATCTTTGGCAGCAGATGAATTGATTGGGAAAGTAGATTGTATTACCAATCTAACGGACAATACAGTTGTCAATTCTTTGCCTACTATTTTAGAAAAAGCCAATGCTAAAAATGTTCCAATATTTGGAAGTGAGATTGAACAGGTGAAACTTGGATGTATGGCAGCAGCAGGTCTTGATTATATAGAACTAGGAAAACAAACGGGTAGGATGGCAGCGCAAATATTAAAAGGCGAGAAAAAGGCTTCAGAACTTAATTTTGAAACAATAACAGAAAGCGGAGTATACTTAAATACAGCAGTTGCTAAGAATTTAGGGTTTGAATTACCAAAAGATGTAGTCGATCAGGCAGTAGAAGTGTTTGAGACGGTAGAAGAATAGGAGTGAGTGAGAGCATATGGAATTCATAGTAACAATTTGCGAGCAAGGTTTCATATATGGTATATTAGCACTTGGTGTATATATCACATATAAGATATTAGATTTTCCGGATTTGACGGTGGATGGAAGTTTCCCGTTAGGAGCCGCAATTACAGCAACTTTAATTACGAGAGGTGTTAATCCATATCTGGCATTAGTTGCATCGTTTGGTGCTGGCGTGATAGCCGGGACTTGTACTGGCTTGATTCATGTAAAGTGTAAGGTAAGAGATTTAATATCTGGGATCATTATGATGACTGCATTATGGACTATTAATTTAAGAATTGCAGGTACCTCAAATGTTCCGTTGTTCTCACAAGAAACTATATTTAAAAATAAGATGGTGATTAACCTGATGCCTGCGGCATTGCAAAGGTATACGACTATTATTCTAATTCTTGTTATATCGTTGATTGTAAAGGTGATATTAGATGCGTATTTGAAAACAAAGTCAGGATTTTTATTACGTGCAGTGGGTGATAATGATATCCTTGTAACTTCGCTGGCAAAGGATCAAGGGAATGTCAAAATCTTAGGTCTTGCCATTGCAAATGGCTTGGTATCATTGGCAGGTTCTGTGTTCTGTCAGGAACAACGGGTATTTGAAATATCCATGGGAACAGGGGCAATTGTAATAGGATTGGCAAGTGTAATTATAGGGACTAGTATTTTTAAGAATATAACCGCATTAAAAGCAACCACAGCTGTCCTCATTGGTTCTATTATTTATAAAGCATGTGTAGCAATCGCATTAAGGAGTTTTAAACCGCAAGATATGAAATTGATTACAGCAGTACTTTTCTTGATTATCTTGGTGCTTAGTATGGAGAGAAAAAGGAGGGTGAGGACAAATGCTTGAACTAAAACAGATTCAAAAATACTACAATCCAGGGACAATTAATGAAATGTGTTTATTTCAAGACTTTAATCTCACAGTACATCAAGGAGAATTTGTTTCTGTAGTAGGAAGTAATGGTTCTGGAAAAACATCCATGCTCAATATCATTTGCGGAAGCATTCCGATAGATGCAGGATCTATTGAGATTAATAAAAGGGATATAACAAAAGAAAAGGAATTTAAAAGAAATAGGAGTATTGGTCGAGTGTACCAGAATCCTGCAATAGGAACTTGTCCTAGTATGACAATTTTAGAAAATATGTCTCTTGCGGATAATAAAGGCAAGATATATGGATTAAGCAAAGGGAAAAATAAAAGCCGTGTAGAATTTTATAGAGAAAATTTGCGACAGTTAAATCTTGGATTAGAGGATAAACTTGATATAAAGGTAGGTGCTTTATCGGGAGGTCAACGGCAAGCAATGGCACTTGTGATGTCAACAATGACGCCGATAGAATTTTTGATTTTAGATGAGCATACAGCTGCACTTGATCCGAAGACGGCAGAGTTAATCATGGGGTTAACGGATAAAATTGTGAAGCAAAAGCAATTAACGACCATTATGGTAACTCATAATTTACGTTATGCCATTGAGTATGGAAATCGTTTGATTATGATGCATCAAGGAACGTGCATTTTGGATAAGACAGCACTAGAAAAACAAACGATGTCCACAGAAGATATTTTGACAGTATTTAATGAAATCAGCATTGAATGTGGTAATTAGTAAAATAGAAAAATGAAATACAGATTAGCACGAATACGTTTCCATATATATAGGAAGAAATTCGTGCTAATTTTGTTGCAAAAAAAAGATGGGATGAGAAGTTGGGACAGAAATATCTTGCGGCAATCTTATATTATTATTAGTAAAAATGACGATTGACTGGGGAATGTAGAAGTGATAATATTGATAGATAAAGCACAGTATGTAGTTTTTAAAACAAATGAAAACACTATATATAGCAGAAAAAGCGCGTGCTAGAACTAGAGAAGGAGTTGACATTATGATTAGAGTTGTAAAAAAAGATGGAACGAAAGAAGATTTTAACGTCCAAAAAGTTGTGATAGCAGTGAATAAATCAGCTTACAGAGCATTGGTGAAGTTTACTAATGAAGAATTGGACTTTATATGTAAATTTGTAGAAGAAAAAGTGCATGGAATGAACGTAGAAGAAGTTGAGATAGCTGAGATGCATAACGTAGTAGAGGGAGCATTGGAAAACGTAAATCCTTTGGTTGCAAAGAGTTATAGGGATTATCGTAACTATAAGCAAGATTTTGTGCAAATGTTGGATGAAGTGTATAAAAAAAGTCAGTCCATTATGTATATAGGAGACAAGGAAAATAGTAACACAGACAGTGCGCTAGTATCCACCAAGCGTAGTTTGATTTTTAATCAATTGAATAAAGAATTATATCAGAAATTCTTTTTAACCACAGAAGAAATACAAGCATGTCGAGATGGCTATATCTATATTCATGATATGTCAGCTAGAAGGGATACGATGAATTGTTGTCTCTTTGATGTAAAAAATGTTTTGACTGGTGGATTTGAGATGGGCAACCTTTGGTATAACGAACCAAAAACTTTGGACACTGCCTTTGATGTAATTGGGGATATTGTATTGAGTGCAGCTAGCCAACAGTATGGTGGATTTACTGTTCCAAATGTAGATAATATTTTAGAACCATTTGCAGAAAAGTCATACTTAAATTTAGTGAAAAAATACGAAGAGTTAGGCATTGAAAGTGAAAAGGCCCAAGCCGTTGCATGGAGTGATTTAGAAAAAGAAATGGAGCAGGGCTTCCAAGGGTGGGAATATAAATTCAATTCAGTGTCTTCAAGCCGTGGTGACTATCCATTTATTACGGTTACAACGGGAACTGCAACTAGTAGATTTGCAAAGTTAGCATCCATAAAGATGTTGGAAGTACGTAAAAATGGACAAGGAAGAAAAGATCATAAGAAACCAGTGCTATTTCCGAAGATTGTATTTTTATATGACGAGAACCTACATGGACCAGGAAAGCCATTAGAGGATGTATTTGAGGCAGGTATTGCATGTTCGAAAAAGACGATGTATCCAGATTGGCTTAGTCTAACTGGAGAAGGTTATATTGCGAGTATGTATAAAAAATATGGAGCTATCATCAGCCCAATGGGATGTCGCGCATTTTTATCACCATGGTACAAAGAAGGTGGAATGAATCCGAAGAATGAAGAGGATACGCCTGTCTTTGTCGGACGATTTAATATTGGAGCTATTAGCCTGCATTTGCCAATGATTCTTGCTAAAGCAAGAAAAGATGGGAAGGATTTCTTTGAAGTACTTGATTATTATTTGAATCTTATTCGCCAGTTGCATATACGTACGTATGACTATTTAGGTGAAATGAAGGCATCTACCAATCCATTAGCATATTGTGAAGGCGGTTTTTATGGAGGAAAGCTAGGGCTCCATGATAAAATAAAGCCATTGTTAAAATCGGCTACGGCATCTTTTGGAATTACTGCATTTAATGAATTGCAACAACTATATAATAAGAAATCAATTGCAGAAGACGGTGCATTTGCACTTGAGACTTTAGAATTTATCAATAAAAGAGTAAATGAGTTCAAAGAAGCAGACGGGCATTTATATGCAATCTATGCAACTCCAGCAGAGAACTTGTGTGGATTGCAAGTACAGCAATTTCGGAAGAAATATGGTCTTATTGAGAATGTATCTGATCGCGAATACGTAAGTAATGGTTTTCATTGTCATGTAACAGAAGAATTAACCCCAATTCAAAAGCAAGATTTAGAGTATCGGTTTTGGGAACTTAGCAATGGAGGGAAAATTCAATACGTAAAATATCCAATCAACTATAATACGGAAGCAGTAAAGACATTGGTTCGGCGAGCTATGAGCATGGGATTCTACGAAGGTGTAAATCTATCATTGTCATATTGTGATGATTGTGGACATGAAGAACTCTCTATGGATGTTTGCCCAATGTGCGGAAGTAAGAATTTAACTAAAATAGATCGGATGAATGGGTACTTATCTTATTCTCGCGTCAAAGGGGATACCAGACTAAATGATGCCAAGATGGCAGAAATTAAGGAAAGGAAAAGTATGTAAATGCGTTATCATAATATTACGAAAGATGATATGTTAAATGGAGATGGGCTTCGTGTGGTATTGTGGGTAGCAGGATGTTCGCATGGATGTAAGGAATGTCATAATCCAATTACTTGGGATCCGGATGGAGGAATACCATTTGAAGAATCTGCCATGGAAGAGATTTGCGAACAATTAGAAAAAGATTATATTCATGGGATTACATTTAGCGGGGGAGATCCCCTCTATATGGGGAATCGGGAAGAAATTACAACGATTGCCAGAAGAATACAGGAAGAATATCCGGACAAGACAATGTGGCTTTATACAGGGTATGTATGGGAAGAGATAGAAAATCTTGAAATCATGAAATACCTTGATGTGCTAGTAGACGGAAAATTTGAATGTGACAAGAAAGATGTGACATTGCGTTGGAAGGGAAGTTTGAATCAAAGAGTTATTGATGTACAGAAAAGCAGAGAGAAAGGTGAGATAATATTACATGAAGAGAATTGCTAAGTTTCATAAGGTAAGTTTGCAACAATATCAGGAGGCCTGGGTTGATACCTTTGGTGAAACTGATGGAATAGGAGAAGTTTATGAGAAGATTCAACTGCCAAAGCGCGCCACAAAAGGTTCGGCTGGGTATGATTTTTATACGCCAATACAATTAACGATTGCACCAAATGAGACGGTAAAAATTCCAACGGGTATACGAGTAGAAATGGAAGATAATTGGGTGCTAAAATGTTATCCTAGAAGTGGATTGGGATTTAAGTTTCGTTTGCAATTGAATAACACGGTAGGAATCATTGATAGTGATTATTTTTATTCTGATAATGAAGGGCATATATTTGCAAAACTGACAAATGATACAAATGAGGATAAAACCATAGAATTAGATGCAGGGACAGGATTTATGCAAGGTATTTTTGTGGAATACGGAATAACAATTGATGACGATGCAACAGAAGTCAGAAATGGTGGATTTGGAAGTACGACTTCCGGTATATAAATTAATATTTGGGGAATAGTAAGAAAAAAATGGAGGTTCCCTAAATGAAGAAAATCAGTAGTTCATTAGTTGAAAATACAACATACTTATCAGAAATATTACCAATACAAAAGAGTTTTGATGTTATCCAGAGAGATTTAGTCATAGGAGAGCATCAAAGCTCTTTTTATTTTGTAGATGGTTTTTCAAAAGATGAGGCCATGCTTAAAATTATGACAGCCTTATTTGGTGTAAAGGCAGAAGATATGCCAAAAAGTGCAACGGAATTCTCTAATCTAATTATTCCATATGGGGAAGTAGATATTATTACAGATTTTGACCAAGTCCTTAAGAACGTCTTGTCTGGTGTGACGTGTATGTTTATAGATGGATATGAAAATTGTATTGCAATTGATTGTCGTACGTATCCAGCAAGGAGTGTTGAAGAACCTGAAAAGGATAAGTCGTTACGGGGATCAAGGGATGGATTTGTGGAAACTATAGTATTTAATACGGCTCTTATTAGACGAAGAATCAGGGATCCACATTTAGTCATGAGCATGCACGAAATAGGTGATAGTTCTAGGACTGATGTTGTTGTTTGCTATATGGAAGATCGAGTGGATCAAGGTTTGCTAGATAATTTGCATAATAGACTTTTAGATATTAAGGCGGATGCATTGCCGTTAAACCAACAAAGTCTTGCAACACAATTATTTAAACGGAAGTGGTTTAATCCATTTCCAAAATTCAAGTTTACAGAACGACCAGATACGGCTGCGGCCTGTTTGTTAGAGGGGAAAGTTCTTATATTGGTGGATAATTCACCTTCGGCGATGGTTTTGCCTACGTCTATTTTAGATGTGATTGAAGAGGCAAATGATCATTATTTTCCAACCATTACGGATGTCTATTTGAAAATTTCGCGTGCACTTATTACGTTTGCAACAGTCTTTTTAACACCAGTGTTCTTGCTGCTTATGCAGAATGTAACATGGATACCAAAGACATTTGAATTTGTTATGTTAAAAGATATGGTAAATATACCACTTGTTTTTCAATTGCTAATTTTAGAACTTGCGATTGATGGTTTGCGTTTGGCTGCCTTAAATACGCCAAGTATGTTAAGTACTCCGTTAAGTGTAATTGCAGGTATTGTTATGGGAGAGTTCTCTGTAAAGTCAGGTTGGTTTAACTCGGAAGTTATGTTGTATATGGCATTTGTGGCCGTTGCAAATTATACACAACCCAATTTTGAACTTGGATATGCATTGAAATTTTTGCGCTTGGCTTTATTAATTTTAACTGCATTATTTAATTGGATTGGGTTCCTGATTGGTTGTATCATTGTGGTATGTAGCATTGTATTTAACAAGACACTAACTGGAAAAAGTTATATTTGCATTACAAAGAATTAATAAGAATTTTAGAGATACATCCGATAAGGATATGCTATAATTATTACATTATGATTTTAAGTTATGAGAAAACACAGTAGAAATGAAAGATGAGGGAAATACAGTGGAAGTTACCAAAGAGGAACGTTTAGGAACTGAAAAATTAGGAAAACTAATCTTTAGCATGGCATTGCCAGCTGTTGCGGCTCAGTTAATTAATGTATTATATAATATAGTAGATAGGATGTATATTGGGCATATTCCAGGATATGGGGATATGGCGCTAACAGGTGTAGGAGTAACATTTCCAATACTAATGATTATATCAGCATTTAGCGCTTTTGCAGGAATGGGTGGAGCGCCGTTGGCATCTATAAGGTTAGGGAAGAAAGATTATGATGGAGCGGAGAAGATTCTGGGTAATAGTACTGGGTTGTTAATTTTATTTTCCATCGTTTTGACAACAATTTTTATGATATTTAAGACCCCAATCCTATATGCATTTGGAGCCAGTGATAACATTATAGGATATGCAGAGGAATATATAACCATTTATCTTATAGGAACGATTTTTGTTCAATTTGCAGTTGGTCTCAATACATTTATAAGTGGACAAGGAAATGCTAAGGTAGCCATGCTTTCAGTTCTGATCGGTGCAATTATTAATATTATTCTTGATCCTATTTTCATTTTTGCATGTAATATGGGAGTAAGAGGAGCTGCCCTTGCAACAATTATATCACAAGCAGTGAGTGCAATATGGGTGGTGCACTTTTTGGTATCAGGCAAAAGTGTTATTAAGATAAGGCGCAAAAATATTAAATTAGATAGGGTTATGGTAGGAAGCATTGCGGCTCTTGGTGTGGCTCCCTTTATCATGCAAAGTACGGAAAGTTTAGTGAGCATTACATTGAATGCCGGATTACAAAAATATGGAGGGGATTTGTATGTAGGCTCTATGTCCATATTATTGAGTGTTATGCAATTAATTGTCATTCCTATTCAAGGGATATCTCAAGGTGTACAGCCCATTATCAGTTATAATTATGGAGCTGGAAATAAAGAAAGAGTAGTTGGGAGTTTCAAAAGGATGCTGAGTATTTGTCTTGGAGCATCTATAATTGCAGGGGGATTAGCTGTACTTCAACCCAAGATATTTGTAAGTATCTTTACAAATAATCAGGAATTAATTGCATTGACGTCAAAAGTGATGCCAATTTTCTTTATAGGCATCTGTATCTTTGGTGTACAGATGGCATGTCAAACAACTTTTTTGGCTCTAGGGCAAGCGAAAATTTCACTGATGATTGCATTGTTAAGAAAAGTAATTTTACTGATACCGCTAGCGATTGTACTACCAAAGTTCTTAGGGGTTATGGGAATTTATTATGCAGAGCCAATTGCAGACATTATTTCTGTAGTTGTTACATTAGCAACCTTTCTATTATCTTACAAAAAGATTTTGCGTAATTGTGGGAATAATGATATGATTAGTGCAAGCCAATAGCAGGAGGTGCTAATTATGAGGAACTATATTATTACAACAGACAGCACGGTAGATTTACCGATTGATTATTTGGAATCAAATGGAAATAAAGTGTTATCTTTATCTTATCTCTTAGATGGAATTACATACGAGGATATGGATGGCCTTTCAAGCGAAGAATTTTATAAAAAAGTGAGAGAGGGTGCGTTACCGACCACTTCTCAGATTAATCCGGATCAAGCAAAAGCAGCGTTTGAACAGATTGTCAAAGATGGAAAAGATATTTTGCATATTGCTTTTTCGTCTGGCCTTAGTGGAAGCTATAATAGTGCGAGAATAGCAGCAGAAGAGTTGATGGAAAAGTATGAAGGTATAACGATAAAAGTGATAGACTCCCTTTGCGCATCTATGGGGGAAGGACTATTACTATATAAAGTAAATGAATTAAAGAAACAAGGGCATTCACTAGAGGAAGTATCAATTTGGGCAAGTGAGAATCTGCAACATATTTGCCATAATTTTACAGTGGATGATTTGAATCATCTGCATCGCGGTGGAAGAGTATCAAAGGCAACTGCAATTATTGGGACTATGGTAAATATCAAGCCTATCTTACACGTGGATACCGAAGGACATTTGATTAATATTGGAAAAATAAGAGGACGTAAAAAATCTTTAACAGCATTGGTAGATCGTATGGAAGAGCAGATCCAAGGATATCAGAATGATATTGTTATGATTAGTCATGGTGATTGCATAGAAGATGCAAACTATGTAGCAAAGCAAGTTAGAGAGCGGTTTGGAATTGAGCATATTATGATACACCCAGTGGGACCGGTAATTGGTACACATTCGGGACCTGGGACTATTGCATTATTCTTCATGGGGAATCCAAGATAACAATAAGGTTATAGAAAACCCACCATCAATGAGAGTGACCTGTATTGGCAACCTCGTTGATGGTGGGTTTTTTGAGTTTAGAAAAATTAGGGATTACCAGCTAAAAAAGCCTAAGCCAGCAGCTACATAGCTTACCAAAATGGCAATAATACTTACTGGAGCAATATATTTAATTACGAAACTAAATATATTTTTCTTTTTAAATACAACACCGTGTTCTTCGACTTCGTCAATAATGGCCTTAGGCTTGATGATGTATCCGATAAAGATGCAAGTTAAGAAAGCCACGATTGGCATTAATACGCTGTTGCTTATAAAATCAAAGATATCTAAAATAGACATGCCCATCCAAGAGATTCCACTCCATATGCCGAATCCCAAAGAAGATGGAATCCCAATAATAATAGATAAGCCAGCTACTAAAATTGTAGAATTTCTACGATTCCATTTCATTTTATCTTGCACAATGGATACAATTGTTTCCATGAGTGAAATTGCGGAAGTAAGTGCTGCAAAAAATACAAGAATAAAAAATAGTGCACCAACAAAGCTTCCCATAAACATATCATCAAATACTTTTGGTAATGTAATAAACATTAATCCAGGTCCAGCACCTAGAGCAGATTCATCACCACCAGAGAAAGCAAAAACTGCTGGAATGATCATAAGACCAGATAAGAAAGCAATACCGGTATCGAAAATTTCAATCTGTTTTACAGAAGATTCCAAATTATTATCTTTTTTCATATAAGAACCATAGGTAATCATAATACCCATTGCTAATGACATGGAATAGAAAAGTTGGCCCATGGCTGCTAGAATGGTTTTTGCTGTTAATTTACTAAAGTCTGGTTTTAGGTAATATGCAACACCATCCATGGCACCAGGTCTTGTCAAGCCGTAGATTGCGATGGCTAAGGATAAAAGAACAAGAATAGGCATCATAATTTTACTTGCCAGTTCAATTCCGTTTTCAACACCCAATAAAACAATAATTGTTGTAATTAAGATGAAAAGAATGAACCACAGAACAGGTGCTAATGGCTGGCTTATAAAAGATGTAAAGAAACCATCAGCTGCAGCAGCAGATTTACCACCAGATAAGAATACAGTAATGTATTTCATAACCCAACCACCAATAACTGAATAATAAGGGAAAATCAGAATTGGGACAAGAGCAGCCATAATTCCGAGAAAACCGAAACGCTTGTCAAGAGCTTTGAAAGCTCCAATTGCACTTAATCCAGTCTTGCGTCCCAATGCTATTTCGCCAACCATTAAGGTAAATCCAAATGTAATTGCAAGAATTAGGTATATTAATAAAAAAGTTCCTCCGCCATATTGAGCAGCTAAATACGGAAATCTCCATATATTTCCAAGTCCAACAGCAGAACCGGCCGCTGCTAATACAAAGCCAATTTTGCTTGAAAAATTACTTCTTTCTTTCATAATTAATGTAAATCCTCCTCGGTGCAATATATAATTGTGTGTGCGTACGTAAACAATTGTTTGTATGTAACGCACACAGTAGAAAATATTATCGCATGAATATTTGTAAATTACAAGTAAAAATGTTATAATAAAAAAATAAAGTATCAAATTAGGAAGTGCGAAGCGTTGATGTGAAAAAACACTACGGCAAAATCGAGTATAAATAATATTCAGTATTCAGTATAATGTTTTTAATAAAAAATGTTGACATTGTACGAAGGATATGATATGTTATTAATTGCGTAAAGCGAAAAACAAAGAAGAGTATCCACTCTCACCCTAGTGATAAGTATCCTAGTGGTTTGATATTGAACATTGTAAGTGAATTGTGCGAGCAGTATGCTTATATAGTGATATAAAGTGGATAGTCTTGACTATTCACTTATTTTATTTTATGGAGGTGCACTACAATTAGCGATTTAATGATTAATGAGCAAATTAGAGACAAGGAAGTTAGATTGATTGGCGAAGATGGAGAACAATTAGGCGTTGTTTCAGCCAAAGAAGCTATGAAGCTTGCATTAGAAGCAGAGTTGGATTTAGTAAAAATTGCCCCAACTGCAAAACCACCAGTTTGTAAGATTATCGATTATGGTAAATACAAATACGAATTAACTAGAAAAGAAAAAGAGGCAAAGAAAAAACAAAAAACTGTTGATGTAAAAGAAGTGCGTCTATCACCTAATATTGATACCAATGATTTAAATACAAAAGTGAATAACGCAAGAAAGTTTATTGAAAAAGGTAATAAAGTAAAAGTTACGTTACGTTTTCGAGGAAGAGAAATGGCACACATGCATAGCAGTAAACATATTTTAGATGATTTTGCTGAAACATTAAAAGATGTTGCCTCGGTGGAAAAACCAGCGAAACTCGAAGGCAGAAGTATTAGCATGGTTTTAACTGAAAAACGTTAAAAATAAATTATATTTCAATCAAGGAGGAACTATCATGCCAAAAATTAAAACAAATAGAGCGGCAGCAAAACGCTTCAAAAAAACAGGTACAGGAAAATTAAAAAGAAATAAAGCTTATAAAAGCCATATCTTAACTAAAAAATCAACTAAGAGAAAAAGAAATCTTAGACATGCAACTATTACAGATGCTTCAAATGTAAAGAATATGAAGAAAGTATTACCATATCTATAAGATGTGGGAATAATTGAAGGAGGATTAGAAAGAGATGGCAAGAATTAAAGGCGGAGTAAACGCTAGAAAAAAACATAATAGAACACTAAAGCTAGCAAAAGGTTATAGAGGAGCTAGATCAAAGCAATATAGAGTAGCAAAACAATCAGTGATGAGAGCTTTAACATCTTCTTACGCAGGAAGAAAAGAACGTAAGCGTCAAATGAGACAATTGTGGATTGCTCGTATCAATGCTGCTGCAAGAATGAATGGTTTATCTTATAGCAAATTTATGCATGGTTTAAAATTAGCAGAAGTAGAAATGAATAGAAAAATTTTAGCTGATATGGCTATTAATGATGCTGCAGGATTTACTGCATTGGCAGAAGTAGCAAAATCTAAATTATCATAAAATATTGGACAAACATTATAACCTAGGCTTTGCCTGGGTTATTTTAAAAATGAAGATTATTTGGTAGCATTTTAATAGAAATAACATTGATTTCTTAACTAAAAGAATTGTGCATAATAACGATAAATTGTATATATAATTTGAAAAGTTTGTAGGAATGATAGAAAGATAAATAATATTGTTATTTACTTGACATAGTTTCCCAATATATGTATAATGACAATTATCCGTTAGGAACGTTGTTTGTACAAGACATAACGGGGTGTGGCTCAGCTTGGCTAGAGCGCCTGGTTTGGGACCAGGAGGTCGCAGGTTCGAATCCTGTCACCCCGACTTTAAAAGTAAAATATAATATAGAATAAGAATAACGGGGTGTGGCTCAGCTTGGCTAGAGCGCCTGGTTTGGGACCAGGAGGTCGCAGGTTCGAATCCTGTCACCCCGATGTTAAAAGTAAAAGACACTAAAGCTTTTTAGTGTCTTTTTAGTACGTGCTTAGAATGAAGTCTAATATACAGCGTTTTTAAAGGGGTGACAAAGAGGAGTATAAATGTAAGGGGAAATAAAAAAAACAGTTGACATTTATTCATGAAAATAGTAACATAACAAAGTACGATATGCGGAAGTGTCGGAACTGGCAGACGAGCAAGACTAAGGATCTTGTAAGCATTGCGCTTGTGTGGGTTCAAGTCCCATCTTCCGCACTAAATATGTGGATTTATTAAAAAAGATAGAGAATTGCTTTGGCAATTTTCTTTTTTTGTTTAGAAGCAAAAACAAATGTTTTGTATGTGACTGGAAGAATCTTGGGATATGGTGTAAGATATAGAGTGAAACACGCAGTCAAAGAGATGATAACTACCAGTGTGATAGTAATTGAAGTTTTTGCAGATATATTAAAGAAAAAATGTCTTGAGAAGGGAGGGACAACGGGTATACTTTGCTAACAACATTAGAAAGAAGACTGGTGGAATTTAATAAAAACTGACATTTATAGAGCGTGTTGATACATACGATTGGGAAATCTAGTGGATGTACGCAAGATGTAATGAATCTTCATTTATGAAAAAGGAGGAAAAAGAATGAGCAGTTTATTTGATTTGACAGGTAAAGTAGCGGTGGTAACAGGTGCTTCTGCGGGCCTTGGAGCAGATGCTGGTTTAGCATATGCCCAAGCAGGTGCAGATGTAGCACTTTTGGCACGTCGAGTAGAGAAATTAGAAGAAGTAAAAGCGAGTATTGAAAAGACCGGAAGAAAAGTAATTGCTGTGTCATGTGATGTAACGAATGAAGAAAGTGTAAAAAGTGCAATGAAAACGGTTCTTGATACATTTGGGAAAATTGACATCTTAATGAATAACGCAGGAGTCGCAGTACGTGGTGGCGTAGACTCTATGAGCGAGGAGGACTGGGACAAGTCATTTAATACAAATGTAAAAGGAATTTATCTTGCGTGCAAGTATGTCATACCACAAATGAAAGAGAATGGGTATGGAAAAATCGTAAACATTGCATCTGTAAATGCTATAATTGCTGATAAAAATGATACATTTATCCGTCATTCTTATAACGCATCTAAATCAGCCGTACTTGGTTTAACGAAAGGAATGGCAGCGTCCTATGCAAGATATGGAATAACGGTCAATGCAATAGGTCCAGCACTTTTTGAGACAGAAATGACTGCAGGTACATTATTCAAGTCAGAGGAATTCCTTAAAGGATATTCCTATATGAATCCAGCAGGAAGACCTGGAAAACCAGGGGAATTGAATGGAACAGTTTTATATTTGTCAAGTGATGCATCTAGCTATGTGCAAGGACAGTTTATTATCGTAGATGGAGGCGGTGCCATCGTATAAAATTTAGGTTTTGACAAAGGTATCAAGGTCTGCTATGCAGGCTTTGGTACCTTTTAAATTTTACGTGTTTCGTAGAAGGAGTGTTGTCAATATCAGAGGTCATATGCTATGATAAACCTAGATAGGAAGGAGATAGAACTGTGATAAAATTAAAAATAGAACAGCTTCAAAAGGGCTTTGATAAAAAAGAAGTATTAAGAGGTATTGACTTTACCTTTGAACAGGGAAAAATTTATGGATTGTTAGGAAAAAATGGTGCGGGAAAAACGACGTTCTTTAACTGTTTAAATGAGGATATAGCTATAGATGGTGGTACATTTCAAATAGAAGAAGACCATGTTTTGCGTAAGGTAGAGGCATGTGATATTGGGTATGTATTATCAACTCCTGTAGTGCCTGAGTTTTTAACTGGACGGGAATTCTTGAAGTTTTTTATAGATGTCAATAAAGATAAGATAAAGGAATTAAAATCGGTAGATGAGTATTTTGAATTTATGGACATAGATGCATCTGATCGCGATAAATTACTAAAGGATTATTCTCATGGGATGAAAAATAAAATGCAATTGCTTGTAAATATTATTGCAAGTCCAGGAATTTTATTATTAGATGAACCTTTAACTTCTTTTGATGTTTTAGTTGCAGAAGAAATGAAGCGTCTATTGATTCAAATAAAGAAAGAACATATTATTATTTTTTCTACACATATCATGGAATTGGCACTTGGTTTATGCGATGAAATTGTTATCCTGAACCAAGGTATCTTAGAATGTATTGACAAAAATAATTTAACAAATGAAGGCTTGAAAGATAAGGTAATACAAATTTTAAAGGGTGAAGCAGATGATTAGAACATTCGTGCAATCTTATCAATTGAAGAATACATACAGAGTTAATTGTATTATTTATTCTGTAAAGCAAATCCCACTTATAAAAAAACTACTGCCTTCTTCTTTATATAGTAATAAGGAATTGAAACTTATTGCAAATGTAATCAGCGGTTTGATAGAGCTGATGAGTGTGTTTCTTTTAAAACCCTTATATGTACTTTTGATGATATATCTGATGGCTATGTTGCCATCGAAAGATTTAGCAGACAATTTTTTACATATATTTACATTATTAACATTGAACGGAGTAATTCTTAATTCCCACTTTTTTAATCCATCTAAAGACAAATTTTATGCTATGGTTCTGCTTAAAATGGATGCTCGGAAATACACATTATCGAATTACTATTATTTTTTGGGAAAAACATTCCTTGGCCTATTGCCTGCTTGTCTAATCTTTGGACTGTTAGCGAATGTGAAAGTGTTACTTTGTGTTATGATGCCGTTATTTGTAGTGTGTGCTAAAGTTACGCATAGCGCTTGGTTACTTTGGAAGTCTCAAAAGTACAATAAGACTTACAATGAAAATACACCAACAGCTTTGCGTTGGATTGTTATTATTGTCATCTTAGGAGCAGCATATGGATTACCATTTGTGGGATTTACAATGGATAGCTTTATTTTTAAAGTACTATTTGTAGTGGTGTGTTGTACTTCGATACCAGCGTTTATATATCTATTCCGATTCGCAAATTATAGAAATGTCTACAGAAATTTATTGACTGCTGAGAATATTGTATTTGATACCAAAAAGTTCGTTACAGAATCAAGCAAAACTAATTTTGAGAAGCACATTGATACTTCTATTATTTTTGTTGAGGGAAAAGAAGGGTATGCATATTTTCACGAAATCTTTGTAATGAGACATAGAAAGATATTAACACGTTCTGCCAAGCATACAGCCCTCATTACATTGGTCATTTTTTTGGGTGCACTTTATGGAGTATTCTTAAGCCCAGAATTTAGTAAGCAAATCAATAAGATGACTTTGACATTATTACCATATTTTTTATTTATTATGTACATGATAAATCGTGGGCAAACAATTACTCAGGCAATGTTTATGAATTGTGATCATAGTATGCTAACTTATCGTTTTTATAGGCAGCCAAAAGCTATACTTGGATTATTTACCAAACGATTAACCACATTGATTAAAATCAATCTGTTACCTGCTACTATTATAGCTATGGGGTTGCCATTATTATTATATTGTTCAGGTGGGACTGATAATTTGTGGAATTACATTGTTCTATTTATAACGATTATATGTATGTCCATCTTCTTTTCGGTGCATTATTTAGTACTATATTATCTGTTGCAGCCTTATAATTCGGAGGCAGAAACAAAAAGTAGTATGTATTCAATTGTGACAAGTGTTACTTATTTTGTTGCATTTATGGCCATCCATGTAGAATTACCAACATTGCAGTTTGGTACTACCATGATTGTTTTTACAGTGTTATATGTTGTTATAGCACTTTTCCTTGCGTATCGATATGCACCTAAGACGTTCAGGTTGAGATAATAGGGCAGGGAAAATTAAAAAAAATAAGTAAATATATTGTTGCTGGGAATAATAGATAACATATAGAATGGCATTGTATAAGGAGGAAGAAGATGATAGAAAACATGGCTAGATCTAAGAATATACCCAAACGTGAATACAAGTCTAAAGTAGAAGATCTTCGGTTACAATTGGCACAACTTCAGCGACAGTGTAAAGAACTTAATATTCCTGTTATGATTGTGTTTGAAGGATTAGATGCCGCAGGGAAGGGACTTCAGATTGGGGAATTAATCTATCCATTGGATCCGCGAGGCTTTCAAGTTTATACAATAAATGGTGAGACCAAAGAGGAGAAAATGCATCCGTTCTTGTGGAGGTTTTGGAACAAAACACCGGAAAAAGGAAGAATAGCAATTTTTGATGGAAGCTGGTATCATAAAATCCTAAGAACATGTTTTGAAAAGAAAATTGACAAAAAAGATGCAGACCTTGTAGTTGATGAGATTCGTTCATTTGAACGTCAGCTGTCTTCGGATGGAATAGTCATTATAAAACTATTCTTATATATTGATAAAAAGGAGCAGAAAAAGAGGTTTGAAAAGTTGGAGAAGCGCAAGGAAACTGCATGGCGCGTGAGTCGTGGGGATAAGAAGCGTTATAAACATTATAAAAAATATGTATCACTTTGTAATACTGTGTTGAAAAAAACAGATATGAATGATGCACCTTGGAATATTATAGATGCAAAGAATCGACACTTTGCAACGCTTAAAATATATAATACAGTAATAGAGTATTTGAGCGCTCAGGTTCAGTTAATAAAGGAACTAAAGGGAACAAAGTACGATGAAAACAAAGCGTTTTTGCAAGAGAAAGAAAACGATACATCGATGTTATCTCAAGTAGATCTATCCTTGGCTTATACAAAAAAGGAGTATAAAAAAAGATTAAAGGAACTACAAGGAAAACTTCAGGATTTACATGGCATATTATATCAAAAGCGCATTCCGGTGGTTTTAGGATTTGAAGGTTGGGATGCAGCAGGAAAGGGTGGTGCAATTAAACGCTTGACGCAAAAGATGGACCCACGAGGATATATCGTGGTTTCCTCATCAGCGCCAAATGACATAGAAAAATCGCATCATTATCTTTGGAGATATTGGAGGCATATGCCGAAAGCAGGTCATGTTACAATCTTTGATCGGACTTGGTATGGGCGAGTTATGGTAGAACGAATTGAAGGATTTTGCAGTGTGAAAGAGTGGAAACGAGCATACAGAGAGATAAATGAGATGGAGGAAAGTCTAATTAATGCAGGAGCCATTGTGATAAAATTCTGGATGCAAATTGATAAAGAAGAACAGAAAAGAAGATTTGAATCTAGAATGGAACATCCAAATAAGCAATGGAAAATTACGGAAGAGGATTGGCGTAACCGAGAGAAATGGGAGGAATACGAAGTAGCTGTGAATGATATGCTAAGCAGAACATCAACGACGAAAGCTCCTTGGATTGTGGTGGAAGGAAATAATAAGTATTACGCTAGGATTAAGGTATTGGAGAGCGTTGTTCGTATCATAGAAGAAAGAATAGGAACGATTAAAGTCCCAATATAGCAATTAATATATTAAAATAGGAAAAAATGTAAAAAATACAGACAATTTAGTGGTTGAACCTTGAAGTTACATTTTATTAATGATATAATTCAGATAACTATTTGAATTTGAACTGTAAAATTGAGACAGATGAGCCTATTCGGACTGCTTTCGAATAGAAGAGGTGAGAGAATGAAGGGGTTGTTGGATGTATTGTGGAGTGGATCTGAATTGCCATATGTATCAGATTTAAAGGGAAAACTAGAAGACGAGAAAATTAAGTCTATGTTAAAAGAGCATATCAAGGAGAATTACGAGTTAGCAGAATGGAATGACACATTATTATACTTAGGTGCAACAAAGAAGAATTTTAATTCTTTAGATGACGTGTATGTTTTTATTAACAATTTATAATAGCAGGAAAGGATTGAGATATACTATTCTCAATCCTTTTTGTGTAAGCAAAATATTATGTTGTGTAGGAGACATAGTAAGTCTTTCTTAGAGGAGGGTATTATGACAATAAGAGAACAATTAGAGCAAAGAGAAATTGAGTATTTAAGTCCATATGCAACTCGAAGTAAAGAATCACGTGGCAGGGACATCGTAGAACCCGAGTGTGATATTCGGCCAGTTTTTCAACGGGATAGAGACCGCATCCTACATTGCAAGGCATTTCGCCGATTAAAACAAAAGACACAAGTATTCCTTTTGCCAAAAGGAGACCATTATAGAACTCGTTTAACACATACGCTCGAAGTTTCTCAAAATGCTAGAACCATTGCAAAGGCACTAAGATTAAACGAAGATTTAGTGGAGGCAATAGCTTTGGGTCATGATTTGGGACACACACCCTTTGGCCATGCTGGAGAGCGGGCGTTGAATCACGTTTGCCCATTAGGATTTGCTCACAATGAACAAAGCGTAAGAGTGGTAGAATGCATTGAAAAGCAAGGAAGTGGATTAAATCTTACTTGGGAGGTGCGAGATGGAATTCGCACACATCAGACTAGTGGAGTTCCAAATACATTGGAAGGAAAAATTGTTCGATTGTCAGATAAAGTTGCATATATCAATCATGATATTGATGATGCTATCCGCGGCGGAATTTTGGTGGAGGAAGATATTCCTAAAGAATTCCGTAACGTCTTAGGAGATACAACACGCGCTCGTCTAAATACGATGATACATGATATTATTACACAAAGTACAGAACAGCCGGATATTAAAATGTCACCACACATTGAAGAGGCCACGATTAATCTGCGTAAATTCATGTTCACACATGTCTATATGAACCCAAAAGCAAAAAGTGAAGAACAAAAGGCAATGCAGATGATTGAAAAATTGTACTATTATTATGAGGAAAATTTGGAATTATTACCAGAACAGTTCCTAGTCATGATGGAGAAGAATGGAGATTCGAAAGAACAAATTATCTGTGATTATATAGCTGGAATGACAGATTCTTATGCTGTAAAAAAATTTGAAGAATATTTTATTCCAGAATCTTGGAAAAATTAAAGGAAATCGAAAACTTTTGTCGAATATATATAAGTGTAGAGTATTAACCATAATATGAAGTGGAGGAACTCATGTATTATTCAGAAGACATTGTAGAGGAAGTAAGGCTTAAAAATGACATTGTAGATGTAATTTCTGGATACGTAAGGTTACAAAAAAAAGGCAGTTCTTATTTTGGACTATGCCCATTTCATAATGAAAAGTCACCCTCTTTTTCCGTGAGTAGAGCTAAGCAGATGTATTATTGCTTTGGTTGTGGTGCTGGTGGGAATGTTTTTACATTTATCATGGAATATGAAAATTACTCCTTTAGTGAAGCTCTAAAGATGCTTGCAGATAGAGCTGGTGTTTCGTTACCAGAGATTGAGTATTCAAAAGAGGCAAGAGAAAAAGCAGATTTGCGCAGTGCAATATTAGAAGTGAATAAATTAGCAGCTCAATATTTTTATACACAATTAAAAAGTCATAATGGCGAAATAGCGCATACATATCTTACAAAGAGGGAATTAAGTGAAGAAACGATTACACAATTTGGATTAGGATATTCTAATAAATATAGTGATGATTTGTATAAATATTTGAAATCCAAAAAGTATGGAGATGAATTGTTGCGCAAGGCAGGACTTGTCAATGTAGATGAGAAGAATGGAATTTATGATAAGTTTTGGAATCGAGTGATGTTTCCAATAATGGATGTGAATAATAGGGTGATTGGTTTTGGAGGACGAGTTATGGGAGAGGGAAAGCCGAAATACTTGAATTCTCCAGAAACAATCGTATTTGATAAAAGTCGCAATTTGTACGGGCTAAATCGTGCAAGGGTTTCGAGAAAATCTTACCTACTAATATGTGAGGGATATATGGATGTAATTGCATTGCATCAGGCTGGATTTCAAAATGCAGTAGCCTCACTAGGAACTGCATTAACTTCAGGACATGCTTCGCTGATAAAGCGGTATGTAAATGAAGTATATTTAACTTATGATAGCGATGAAGCAGGAACGAAAGCGGCACTTCGTGCTATTCCGATATTAAGGGAAGCAGGCATTACCGCACGCGTGATTCGTATGGAACCTTATAAAGATCCTGATGAATTCATTAAAAATTTAGGAGCAGAAGCATTTGAAGAGCGCATAGGGAAAGCTCGTAATGGATTTATGTTTGGATTGGAAGTGCTAGAGCATGATTATGAAATGCAAACTCCGGAGGGAAAGACGGACTTTTTTAATGAAGTAGCAAAAAGGCTAATGGGTTTTGAGGAAGAATTAGAGCGGAATAATTATATAGAAGCTGTTGCAGACGCTTATCATGTGGGATATGAAAGCCTAAAAAATTTAGTGAGTAAGATGGCTATTCAGACTGGACTAGCAAAACCGGTCAATCCTCCTAAGTCCACATTAAATCGGGGGAAAAAGAAAGAGGATGGGAAATTAAAATCCCAGAAGATTTTACTAACTTGGTTGATTGATCAACCGTCATTATTTGAAGTAGTAAAGCAATATATTCAGCCGATGGATTTTACAACGCCATTATATCAAGCGGTTGCACAGCTACTATATGAGCAATCAGAACTAGGGGAAGTAAATCCGGCAAAGGTGATGAATTATTTTACCGATGAGGAAGAGCATCGTGAAGTAGCAAGTCTATTTCATACGAAGATTGAGGAACTTACTACGAGAGAAGAGCAGGAAAAAGCGATTAAGGAAACTATTATAAGAGTCAAGAATAACAGCATAGATGTGGCAACAAAAATATTGGACCCAACAGATATCGTAGGGCTTCAAAAGTTGATGGAAGACAAAAGAGCATTGCAAGACATACAGAAACTGCATATTTCTATCGATTAAGGATAAAATATAAACAAGTTATGGAAGGATGGGCCCATATGGAAGAGAACATACTGAAATTTGAGGAAAAATTAAAAGAATTAGTAACGTTAGGTAAAAAGAAGAAAAGCATATTAGAGATACAAGAAATCAACGATTTTTTTGTAGATATGGAATTAGAGACAGAGCAAATGGAGAAGGTATTTGAATACCTTGATGGCAATGGTATTGATGTGCTTCGAATTAATGATGATGATGACGATGACGATGTTGTCATTGTGATTAGTGAAGAAGATGAAGTCGATGTAGAAAAAATTGATCTTACAGTACCTGATGGAATCAGTATTGAAGACCCAGTCCGTATGTATCTAAAAGAAATAGGTAAAGTCCCACTTTTAAGTGCAGAAGAGGAGATTGAACTTGCACAACGTATGGAAGAAGGAGATGAGGAAGCAAAGAAACGTCTTGCTGAAGCAAATCTTCGTTTGGTTGTTAGTATTGCAAAGAGGTATGTGGGCCGTGGAATGTTGTTTCTAGATCTGATTCAAGAAGGAAACCTAGGTCTTATTAAGGCAGTTGAAAAATTTGATTATCACAAGGGGTATAAATTCAGTACGTATGCAACTTGGTGGATTCGTCAAGCCATAACCAGAGCGATTGCTGACCAAGCAAGAACAATCAGAATTCCAGTTCATATGGTGGAAACAATTAATAAATTGATTCGTGTCTCAAGACAGTTATTACAAGAACTAGGAAGAGAACCTATGCCAGAAGAAATTGCAGAAGAGTTAGATATGCCGGTAGAACGTGTAAGAGAAATATTGAAAATTTCTCAAGAACCAGTATCTTTAGAAACTCCTATTGGGGAGGAAGAGGATAGTCATTTAGGTGACTTTATACAAGATGACAATGTACCTGTGCCAGCAGAAGCCGCAGCGGCTACCTTGCTTAAAGAACAACTGGGGGAAGTTTTAGATACTTTAACAGAAAGAGAGCAGAAGGTTTTACGTTTGCGTTTTGGTATGAATGATGGTAGAGCTAGAACATTGGAAGAAGTAGGGAAAGAATTTGATGTAACAAGAGAAAGAATTCGTCAGATAGAGGCGAAAGCACTACGCAAATTGCGTCATCCAAGTCGTAGCAGAAAGCTTAGAGATTACTTGGATTAGGAGTGGGTATGGAATTATCAAAGAGATTACAAGCGGTGGCTAATTTGGTGACAGAGGGATTATACGTAGCAGATATTGGTACCGATCATGGATATATTCCGATTTACCTGATAGAGACAGAGAAAACACCAGGGGTTATTGCAATGGATATCAATCGAGGTCCATTAGCACGTGCCAAGGATCATGTAGCGAAATATCACCTGGAGAGTTACATAGAGACTAGATTATCTAATGGTTTAGACGCATTAGATAAAAATGAAGTTCAAAGTGTTATCATAGCAGGAATGGGAGGCGGATTGGTGATTAGAATTCTGGAACAGGGGCGAGAATTGTGGCCATCCGTTCAAGAGTTTATCTTACAGCCGCAATCAGAACTTGCAAAAGTACGTACTTTTCTTGAGACGCAGGGATTTCATTATATAGATGAAGATATGGTTTACGAGGATGGGAAGTATTATCCAATGATGAAAGTTACTCGAATTCAAGGAATGGGTCAAAAAAGAAATATATCATATCATGATGAAGAATTGTTATATGGGCCATTGCTTCTAGAAAAAAAGCATCCAGTGCTGCGTTCTTTCTTAGAAAAAGATATAACTGTAAAAGAACAGGTTTTACACTCTTTGGCTGATAAAAGAGGTCAACATATTGAAGAAAGACAGAAAGAATTGAGGGAAGAATTAGACCATGCAAAATATGCTTTGTGCAGATATCATAAATAAAATCGAATCTATATATCCAATAGAGTTAGCATGCGAATGGGATAACGTGGGATTGTTAGTAGGTAGAACTGATAAAGAAGTGAAACGCATTTATATTGCATTAGATGCATCTAAAGAAGTGATAGAGCGTGCAATCAGTGAAAAGGCTGATATGTTAATTACGCATCATCCATTGATTTTTAGTCCCTTAAAAAAGCTGACGAATGAGGAGTTTGTAGGGAGTCGTGTTGTGGCATTATTGCAGCACGACATTTCTTATTATGCAATGCATACGAATTACGATGTAAAAAGGATGGCAGCGTTAGCCAGTGATATGCTGAGTTTAGAACAAACGGAAGTATTACAAGTGACAACGATTGAATTTGGAAAAGAAGAAGGAATAGGGAAAATTGGTAGATTACCATATCCTGTATCTTTAGAGGAATGTTGTCATATAGTAAAAGAGAAGTTCGATTTATCCTATGTTAAAGTGTTCGGAAAGTTTGATGATACTATTTTGAGAATAGCAATAGTTCCTGGTTCAGGAAAGAGTGCGATAGATACTGCAATATCTATGAAAGCAGATGTGTTAATTACAGGAGATATTGATCATCATTCTGGGATTGATGCAATTGCACGTGGGTTGTGCATTATTGATGCAGGACATTACGGAATTGAACATATATTTATGGAGGACATAGCCAGATTTTGTAGAAGCGAGTTTTCTCATATTAAGACGATAACAGAAATGCTGCAACAACCATTTCATATAATATAATAATAAAAGAAAAGTAAGGGGGACTAATGTGGAACAGGCAATGTGTAAAGTAAAAGTGGAAGATGAGGTTAGACAATATGAAGTGGGCACCTCTTATGAAAAAATTGCAGAAGATTTTCAGGAGAACTACGAAAATGATATTGTCTTAGTATTTGTCAATGCGCGATTGCAGGAGTTAAATAAAACCCTTGTTTCTGATTGTGACATTTGCTTTGTAACTACAGCAGATCCAATTGGGCATAAGACCTACAAAAGAAGTATGAGTTTCATGTTGGTGAAGGCCATTTATGATGTAGGTGGTCATGATATGATTGAAAAAGTACGTATTTTATATTCTGTAAGTCAAGGATTCTATTGTACAATACAAGGAGGATTGCATTTAGACCAAGCATTCCTTGAGCGTGTGAAAAAACGGATGAATCAGATGGTTGACATGGAATTACCGATTAATAAAAGAAGCGTCCATACATCTGAAGCTATTGAACTATTTAAACGACACGGTATGAAAGATAAGGAACGATTATTTGAGTACCGCCGGGTGTCAAAAGTAAATATTTATAGTATGAATGAATTCGAAGATTATAATTATGGATACATGGTACCCAATGCAAAATATTTAAAATACTTTAATTTGTTTTTATATGATGAAGGGCTTGTAATACAGATGCCGACTCGTAAGGAACCGAAGATAGTCCCACCGTTTGAACCACGTCACAAGTTATTTCAAGTGTTAAAAGAATCGACTGCATGGGGAGATATGCAGCATGTAGAGACGGTAGGTGCATTAGATGATCGTATTACTAAGACGGACTTTCGGGAGATTGTGTTAGTACAGGAGGCCTTGCAAGAGAAAAAAATCGCGGAAATAGCAAGTACAATTGCCGCTCAAAAAAGCAAGAAATTTATTCTAATCGCAGGCCCATCATCTTCAGGAAAGACTACATTTTCACATAGACTATCTGTGCAATTGCAAGTAAATGGATTGTCTCCGCATCCGATTGCAGTGGATAATTATTTTGTGGAACGGGAAAAAACACCAAAGGATGAAGATGGAAATTACAATTTTGAATGTATTGAAGCAATTGATGTGGATCAATTTAATAAAGATTTGAAGGAATTATTAGAAGGGAAAGAAGTTTTATTACCAACTTTTAATTTCAAAACGGGTAAAAGGGAATATTCAGGTAAGCCTAAGAAGTTGGGTGAGCAAGATGTGCTTGTAATTGAGGGAATCCACTGTTTGAATGATATTTTGACTCATGATTTGCCACGGGAAAATAAGTTTAAGATTTATATAAGTGCGTTAACTCAGTTGAATATAGATGAACATAATCGAATTCCGACTACAGATGGTAGGTTAATCCGTCGACTAGTACGAGATGCTAGGACGCGAGGAACTTCTGGACAACAGACCATTGCTATGTGGCCGTCAGTAAGAAGAGGAGAAGAGGAGAATATATTTCCGTTCCAAGAAGAAGCAGATGTTATGTTTAATTCAGCACTTATTTATGAATTGGCAGTACTAAAACAATATGCCGAACCGATTCTTTTTGGAATTGACAAATCTTGTTCAGAATATGTTGAGGCAAAACGTCTATTAAAATTTTTAGATTATTTTGTGGGAGTGGGAAGTGAGTATGTGCCAATGAATTCACTGTTAAGAGAATTCATTGGTGGAGGCTGTTTTCACGTATAATAAAAAAAGATGTCTACAATAGCCAATGGTTATTGTAGACATCTTTTCATATCATCAGGAAGTGGAGCAGAGAATACCAAAGGTTTTTTTGTGATGGGATGAATAAAAGAAAGCTTATGGGAATGCAGTGCTTGGCGAGTTATCTTCTTGTAGTCTGGATTATAAAGAAAATCGCCGGGTAAGGGGTGCCCGATATGCTTCATATGAACACGTATCTGGTGCGTGCGTCCAGTTTCCAAAGTGACGGAGACCAATTTGTAATTGGGGACGGGGGCAATGCACATTGCCCCCGTCCCCAATTGACAATCAACCTGTCCCCAATGGGTGATAGCCCTGTCCCCAGCATGATAATCTATGCAACGTTCAATTGTGGAGCCAGGCAGTCTGCCAATTGGAGCATCGATAGTGCCAGATGGTGAAATATCTCCAGTTACAATGGCTAGATATTCACGGTGAATTTGGCGATTGGCGACCATGGTAGAAAGCAAAGAGGCACTATAAGCGTGTTTTGCAATTATCAAAAGGCCGGTAGTGTCTCGATCTAGTCGATTGATACAACGATATACAAATGTTTCTCCTTTGGTTTGAAAATAATATGCCACAGCATTTGCTAATGTATTATCATAATTTCCTTGTGAAGGATGAATTGGCATATTAGAAGGTTTGTTTATAATCATGAGATCTTCATCCTCATATACAACATCAAGCGGAAAGGCAATTGGAATTATGTGTTCCGATGATTGTTCTTCCGTTAAGGTAATGGTTAGAATATCCCCAATTGTAAGCGGCTCACTGACACGTGCCCAAATCCCGTTTTTTAAAATTCCATGAGTTGTTTTTTTTAGGCTTGTAATAATGACACGAGAATATCCTAGACTTTTTAAAAAGTCTAGGATATTCATTGTGTCATGTGTAATATGATAGTTAAAAATTCGTTTCATAGATGGTGGTTCCTTCTCATAAACTATTTTGATTTTACTTCACGCCAAAGACTGTTGTAGAGCATATCATTTTTATCACCTAAAAACTGAAAAGTTTCACATTTAGCTAAATCTTCTGGATTAGGAAATGCCACTTTACTTTCTTTGAGCAAAGGATCTTCGATTAAAGCTCTAGCTCCTGTATTAGGTGTTGAATAAGTGATATAATCAAAGTTCATTTTGGCAATATCTGGACGACATAAGAAGTTAATGAAAGCTTCAGCATTATCCTTATTCTTTGCATTTTTAGGAATGACCCAAGAATCAATCCATACATTGGATCCTTCTTTGGGTATTATATATTCTAGATTTGGATTCTCCCATTGGGTATAAATAGCTTCACCGGAGTAGATGACGCCAATGGCAGCCTCATTTCCTATCATTTTATCGCGTACTTGATCAATTACATAGGCTTGCACAAGTGGTTTTTGTTGAATTAAAAGATTTTTTGCTTCTTCCAATTCATCTAAATCTGTGGAGTTTAAGGAATATCCTAAGTACTTTAAAGTGATACCAAAAGCATCTCGAACACTATCTTGCATTAGAATATTATCTTTATATTTTTCATCCCAAAGGATAGACCAACTATCGATAGGTTCATCTACCATGGTTTTGTTATATAAGATACCAACAGTTCCCCAGCAATATGGAACGGAATATTTATTTTCTGAATCAAATTGCTTAGATTGCTCCAAATAAGTTGGGTCAATATTTTTGATGTTTGGAATCTTTGTATAATCTAATTCTTCCAATAGGTTATTTTCAATCATACGTTGTATCATGTAGTCAGATGGGCAAACGACATCATATGCAATGGCGCCGGACTGAATCTTAGGATACATAATTTCATTTGTTTCAAATTCTTCATATACAACACTAATACCAGTTTCTTCCTCGAAAAGAGATAACACTTCGGGGTCCATATATTCCCCCCAATTATAGACGATGACTTGGTTATTGTTCATCACTCTGTCTTGCGAACCGTAGAAGATACCACCGGCAATTATAATAACACCAATCGCGATCGGTATTATCCTTCGAAGGATAATGCGGGTAGTGTTTTTGTGTGCTGATGGAAGAGAAGAAGACTTGCGAGGACTCTTTTTTTCGTCTGGTGTTGTGTTAATTAAAATCAGTAAAATAAGTACTGAGACAAAAAGTAATGTAGAGAGTGCATACATTTCTGGTTTAATTCCCTTTCTTACTTCACTGTATATCTTGGTTGAAAGTGTATCAACACCGGGACCTTTTGTAAAGTGAGTAATTACAAAATCATCTAATGACATAGTAAAGGCTAGTAAAAATCCCGAAAAAACTCCAGGTAGTATATCTGGGAAGACTACCTTGAAAAACGCATAAATAGGTGAGGCACCTAAATCCAATGCAGCTTCATAGGTACTCCTGTTTGTTTGTTTTAATTTAGGCATAACACTAAGTATTACGTAAGGTATGTTAAAAGTTATATGTGCAAATAAAATAGTTGTAAATCCTAAAGAAAAGCGACAAGCAACAAATAGTAACATCAAAGAGATACCAGTTACAATATCAGCATTTAGCATAGGTATATTTGTAATACCAAGCATAGTAGTGCGAAATTTCCTACGCATACTTTGAATTCCAATAGAAGCTGCAGTTCCGATAAGAGTGGCTATGAAAGCAGAAAGTAGTGCTATAATCAATGTTGTATAAAGCGCATTCATAATTTGCTCATTCTGGAAGAGTGAAATATACCATTTACCTGTAAAACCACCCCATTTAGCGCGTGTTTTTGAATTATTAAAAGACAACACAACTAACGTTATGATTGGGGCATATAAGAGAATAAATATAAGCCCTAAATATATTTTTTGTAATGTATTTTTTATCAAAATGCAGTTCCCTCCCCATCTTTATCGTATTTAGCAATAAGAGCCATACTGATTATAATAAATAGCATTAAAACGATAGAAAGACCTGATCCAACATGCCAATTGCTTCCCTGCTTGAATTCTTGCTCAATTACATTACCGATTAGCAATATTTTGCTGCCACCTAATAAGTCGGAAATTACAAATGTAGTAAGTGCTGGAACAAACACCATGGTTACTCCACTTATAATACCTGGAATACTAAGAGGCAAGATAATTCTTGTAAAAGTTTGTGTCCAATTTGCACCCAAATCCTTTGCTGCATGAATCACGTCCCGATCAATTTTAGAAAGTACATTGTAGATTGGAAGCACCATAAATGGTAAAAAATTGTATACCATACCAAGTACAATTGCATAGGGGGTATTTATAATAGACTGATTAGGTAAATGTAAAAAAGTAAGAACACTGTTGATTACTCCATTTTTTTCTAATAAAGTCTGCCATGCAAGTGTACGCAATAAAAAGTTCATCCACATTGGAAGGATGAAAATTAGAACAACAAAACTGGACTGATTCACATTTAAATTTGATAGAATCATTGCCAACGGGTAAGCAAGGATTAGACAGATAATTGTGCTGATGCCGGATAATAACAGTGCTAATCCTAGTGCTTTTAAATTCTCGGGACTTGTAATTTTAGCAAGATTTAACAATGTAAATTTGCCATTATTATTCGTTAAACCATAGTAAACAATCATAAGTAAAGGAATAATAATAAATGATATTGCCCAGAATAAATAAGGACCGGCTAATAATTTTTTACTCTTCAATTGCTACAGCCTCCGCGTCTTCTGATGATGGTTTGTGCATAATCTGGATGTCATATGGGTCTACTTTGATGCCAACTTCCGTTCCAACAGGTACCATATCTGTACTATGTACCAGCCATTCATAGTTATTAGCTGTCACTTCCATTTCGTAGTGTACGCCTTTGAAAATGAGATGAGTAACAATACCCTCCAAAGTACCTTCATTCGGTTGGACTAAATCTACATCCTCCGGACGTATGACTACATCCACTGGTTTATTTTTACCAAATCCAGTATCTACACATGCAAAACAGGTTCCCAATATTTTCACTAATTTGTCTTCTAACATAATTCCAGGAATGATATTACTCTCCCCAATAAAGTCTGCTACAAAAGCATTCTGTGGTTCGTTATAAATATCTTCAGGAGAACCAATTTGTTGAATGTATCCTTGATTCATAACAACAATGGTATCTGACATGGTTAGGGCTTCCTCTTGGTCGTGAGTCACGTAAACAAAAGTGATACCTAATTCATTCTTTAATCGAATGAGTTCATATTGCATATCCTGACGTAATTTTAAATCTAAAGCACCAAGGGGTTCGTCTAATAATAAAACTTTTGGCTCATTCACAATTGCTCTAGCAATTGCAATACGTTGTTGCTGTCCCCCACTTAAGGAATCAGGAGTACGATTTTCGAATCCATCTAAATTGACTAGTTTCAAGGCATAACGAATTTTGTCATTAATATAAGTCCGACTTTTCCCTTTAATCTTCAAACCGAAAGCAATATTTTCTGCAATAGTCATATGGGTAAATAAGGCGTATTTTTGAAACACGGTATTAAGTTGGCGCTTATTCGGTGGCAGAGTATTGATATTTTTACCTTGAAAAATTATATCTCCATTGTCTGGTGTTTCGAAACCACCTAGAATTCGAAGTAGTGTTGTCTTTCCACAACCACTTGGACCAAGTAATGTGAGAAATTCGTTCTCGCGGATATAAAGATTTAATTCATCCAAAACAAGATTTTCACCAAATGATTTTGATATATTAACGATATCAATTAATTTATTAGCCATAGAAATATCCTCCTTAAATGTAGTTAAAAGCTTGGTGGGGTACTTACCCAAATCAATTTAGCACCGGTTGTCTTACTAGCACTTATAAAGTGCTCGGCAGAAGGAGTAAAGTAAAACGCTTCTCCTTTTTTAGCAGTATAAGCTTTTTTGCCAATATGAATTTTAATACTTCCTTGTAGGACATAACCGAATTCTTCTCCCTCATGGGGGACATCAAAATAGGTAGCACCACCTGGCTCTAAAGTAAGCCGGATAGGTTCCATCATATTTTTCTGGGCATTTGGTATAATCCATTCGATTTGATTTTTTAAATCCATATCCACTTTCTTAAAAAAGTCGTCTTGTGCAAATACGATTTGTTCATCGTCATCGTCTTGAAAAAAGTCCTTTAGATTAGTACCCAAACACTGTAGGATATCAACCAATGTGGAGATAGAAGGGGATGTTAAATCACGTTCGAGTTGTGAAATGAATCCCTTAGATAATTCGGCACGGTCTGCCAATTCTTCTTGTGTCAAATTCTTTGCAATCCGTAGTTCTCTTAATTTATTTCCTATATCCATTACGTTACCTCATTTTAGAATTAATATGCAAAGTAATAGTAAAAATAAACAATAAGTTTAGTATAACTATACTTTGGCGCAAGATTAATTATACATGATATGAGAAAAAGGTCAATTGTTTTTTGAGTTATATTCATGAAAAATATACGATGTTTTATATAAAAGTAAAAGAAACGTATAAAAATTTTTTATATAATTAAATAACATAAAGGATCACTTTAATTTCTGCTGTACTTTTGATTGTGGACGTATTATAATAAAAACTATATATTGATTAATGAAAGAGGAGTTACACTAAATGAGCGAAAAAAAAGAAATAGTTGACGGCGGGATAGTCCAAGAGGAATCTCACGAAAAGATTTGTGCCGAAGATACTACGGAAGATAAAGCGGAAGTGTCAACAGCAGAAAATGAGATAACTAATATAGAAGGCGATAATGGAGAAAGTCATGTGGATAAAGAAGTTAAGACTCCTAATTTAACGGAGGAAGAATATCTGGATGAAGTTGAATTTTTAGATGAAGATGAGTTCTTGGATGAAGAAGAAAGCGAAGACTTACTTTTAGATGAAAATGAGTTCTTGGATGAAGAAGAAAGCGAAGACTTACTTTTAGATGAAGATGAGTTCCTGGATGAAGAGGACAGTGAAGATGGACTTTTAGATGAAGATGAGTTTTTAGACGAAGATGAATTTTTGGATGGAGATGAGTTTTTGGATGAGGATGAATACTTAGATGAGGAAAAGAGTCCAAGATTATCAGAAGACGAACTTCAAGAGCAAAAGGTTGAAAAAGAAATGGAAGAGTCAGATTACTTTGATCATACAGATTCTCAAGAGGAGAAGAAGCATAAAATTCCAAAACCAATTCTTATTACATTAGGAAGTATATTTGGAATCATTGCACTTACATATTTTGCGGGTGTGATTTTCTTTTTTAGTCATTTCTATTATAATACTACAATTAATGAAGTGAATTTTTCCATGAAAAGTGTAGCCCATGTGGAAAAATACTTTGAGAGTCAAGTAGACGGATATGTTTTAACGCTACAGGAAAACACAGGATCTACGGAGAAAATAGAAGGAAAAGAGATATCACTCACATATAAGCAAAGTGGGGAATTGCAGAAAATTTTAAAAGACCAGAATGCATTTTTATGGCCTCGCGCGTTCTTTAAAGAAGCAAAAATTAAAGCAAGTGTTTCTGTTGAGTACGATGAAGAAGTACTAGAAAAAGTAATCAATGAATTGAATTGCATGAAGCCAGAGAATCAAACACCTCCAACCAATGCTTATCCAGGATTTAATGCAGAAACACAGACTTACGAAATTATACCAGAAGTACTTGGAACACAGATTAATAGCGAACAGTTTCACAAAGCAATCAAGACATGTCTAAGTGGTTTTGTAGATGTACTTCCAATGGAAGAAAAACATTGTTATCAAGAACCCAAATTCTTAAAGGATTCAAAGGAAGTTGTACAAGCGTTAGATACAATGAATAAGTATATTAAAGGTACAGTGACGTATAGCAATGGTGAAATAGTGGATGCGAATAAGATTTCCGAGTGGCTTACATTAGGTGAAAATTCGGAAGCGATTTTTAACGCAGAAGCAGTGCAAGCTTACGTGGCGGATTTGGATGCTAGATATAGTACGGTTGGAACAACGCGTACTATTACAACACCAACTGGAAAGGTGGCAGAAGTATCTGGAGGGTACTATGGATGGGATGTAGATACACAAGGCGAGTATGATACGTTGGTGGCTAATATACAGGGTGGTGAGCCTGTGTCAAGAGATATTATATATGCTCAAACAGCTGCAGCGCATGGACCAACTGATTGGGGGAATACCTATATAGAGGTAGATTTGTCTAATCAATACATGTGGTATATTCAAGATGGTGCAGTTGCGTTTGAATCTGCAGTAGTAACAGGGCTTCCAAGAGATGGAAAAGCAACACCAGCAGGGGTATTTCAAATCCTTGAACGCATGAGAAATAAAACATTACGTGGAACCAAAAGACCGGATGGTACTTATGAATATGAGACACCAGTGTCCTATTGGATGCGTGTTACTTGGTCAGGAATAGGTTTTCATGATGCATCTTGGCAACCAACATTTGGAGGAAGTCGCTATCAGACCAATGGTTCTCATGGATGTATTAATATGCCAGTTAGTGGAGCAGCAACACTTTACGATATGATAGCTACGGGATGCCCAGTGGTTATGCATTACTAAAATTAAGATATAAAGAGGTAAAAAATGTATCAATTAATCAAGCGAGATGGCTTAGCCAAAAGGGGGAGATTTCATACAGTCCATGGGACGATAGAGACACCCGTATTTATGAATGTTGGAACTGCGGCAGCTATTAAAGGAGCAGTTTCAACAGAAGATTTACAAGGTATTAAAACACAAGTAGAACTATCAAATACTTATCATTTACATGTAAGACCAGGAGATAAGGTTGTGAAGCAACTAGGGGGTCTTCATAAATTTATGGTTTGGGATAAGCCTATTTTAACAGATTCGGGTGGGTTTCAAGTTTTTTCGTTGGCAGGTCTTCGCAAAATTAAAGAAGAGGGTGTTTACTTCCATTCCCATATTGATGGTCATAAGATATTCATGGGTCCAGAAGAAAGTATGCAGATACAGTCTAACTTGGCATCTACAATAGCTATGGCATTTGATGAATGTCCTCCAAGTATTGAAAGTAAGGAATATATGCAGCATTCTGTAGATCGAACGACAAGATGGTTGGAACGATGTCAGAAGGAAATGACACGATTAAATGGATTGGAAGAGACAATTAACAATAAACAGATGTTGTTTGGTATTAATCAAGGTGGAATCTATGAAGATATTCGAATTGAGCATGCAAAAAGGATTTCAGAGATGGATCTGGATGGGTATGCGGTCGGAGGCTTAGCAGTTGGTGAATCACATGAGGATATGTATCGCATTTTGGATGCCACAGTTCCGTATTTGCCGTTGGAAAAGCCGACATATTTAATGGGGGTTGGTACTCCAGCGAACATTTTGGAGGCAGTAGAGCGAGGCGTTGACTTTTTTGATTGTGTATATCCAAGTCGAAATGGTCGTCATGGACATGTATATACAAATCACGGTAAGTTGAATCTTTTTAATGCGAAATTTGAATTGGATGACCAACCAATTGAAGCGGGTTGTCAATGTCCTGCATGCCGTAGTTATAGCCGTGCATATATCAGACATTTATTAAAGGCAAAAGAAATGTTAGGGATGCGTTTATGTGTTCTTCACAACTTATATTTTTATAATACAATGATGGAAGAAATTAGGGATGCCATTGAAAGTGGAAAATTTCTAGAATATAAGCGTAATAAGCTTGAAGGAATGAATCCCAGTAATAAATAGATGAAAAAAATATAAAAATTCCATGAAATGAATGAATTTGCTTGAAGTACAAGCTATTATTGTGTATGATATCCGTAGTGATTTATTAGATTTAGGAGGAAATAATATGATTTTAGCAGCAGCGGCTACAAACTGGACACTGATGATTATAGTGTATGCAGTATTGATTGGTGGATTTTGGTTTATGTTAATCCGTCCACAGAAGAAAGAACAAAAAAGGGTAGCAGCCATGATTTCGGACATGGAGGTCGGTGATACCGTGCTAACAACGAGTGGATTTTATGGTGTGGTTATTGATATTACAGATGAAGATGTAATTGTAGAGTTTGGGAATAATAAGAATTGTAGAATTCCAATGCAGAAAGCTGCAGTTATGCAAGTTGAAAAACCTAACGCTGAATAAGCGTTGGGTTTTTTCTATATATATGCACTTTTATACGGTAAAGGGTTGAAATGAAAACAGAAATGTTATATTATTAACCAATATAGATTTTGAAGGGAAGGTATAGGCAAATGGAATTTTTGATTGGAGTTATCAAAGGGGATGGCATTGGGCCGGAGATAGTAAAAGAAGCAATAAAAACCTTACAAAAAATTAGTATAGTGTATAATCATACATTTACATATAAAGATTTATTATTAGGTGGAGCATCCATTGATGTGCATGGAATACCACTTACAGAGGAGACTATTGCTGAAGCAAAATTATGTGATGCCATTCTAATGGGATCAATCGGGGGAGATGCAAAGGTCTCGCCATGGTATCAGCTAGAACCATCAAAAAGACCGGAGGCAGGGTTGTTAAAGATACGAAAGGAATTAAATCTATTCGCGAACCTACGACCAGCTGTATTATACAATGAATTAAAGGATGCTTGTCCACTGAAAAAAGAGATTATAGAAGGTGGATTTGATATGATGATAATGAGAGAACTGACAGGTGGACTCTACTTTGGGGATAGAAAGACGGTAGAAGATAATGGGGTAGTTACAGCATATGATTCATTATCCTATAATGAGGATGAAATCCGTAGAATTGCAAAGCGCGCGTTTGACATTGCAAGAAAAAGGCACAAAAAAATTATTAGTGTTGACAAAGCGAATGTGTTAGATACATCTAGACTTTGGCGAAAGATTGTGGATGAGGTAGGGGACGACTACAAAGATGTGAAATTAGAACATATGTTAGTGGATAATTGCGCGATGCAACTGGTAAAGAATCCAAAACAATTTGATGTAATACTTACAGAAAATATGTTTGGTGATATTTTATCAGATGAGGCAAGTATGATTACTGGATCGATAGGAATGTTAGGATCTGCCAGCCTAAATGAAAGTAAATTTGGACTTTATGAGCCAAGTGGAGGTTCAGCTCCAGATATAGCTGGTAAAGGAATTGCAAATCCAATTGCAACTATTTTGTCAGCAGCTATGTTGCTAAGGTTCTCATTTGATTTAGACCAGGAGGCTAAGGCAATTGAGCATGCAGTGGGTGACGTGTTGAAACTAGGCTACCGTACCATTGATATTATGTCAGAAGGTAAAACTCAAGTAGGAACCAGCACTATAGGAGATCTTATTTGTAACTATATTCAATAAAAATCACAGGAAAAAATTGTGATATGAAGGAGGAAACACTATGAAAAGTGATACAGTAACAAAGGGAATACAACAAGCGCCACATAGATCCTTGTTGAATGCGCTAGGCTATACTAAAGAAGAACAAAAAAGACCATTGATTGGGATTGTAAGCTCTTATAATGAAATTGTGCCAGGGCATATGAACTTAGATAAGATTGTTGATGCTGTAAAGATAGGGGTTGCAATGGCAGGAGGGACGCCCGTGGTGTTTCCTGCAATTGCAGTGTGTGATGGGATTGCAATGGGACACATTGGCATGAAGTATTCACTGGTAACGAGAGATTTAATTGCTGATTCTACGGAAGCCATGGCAATGGCACATCAATTCGATGCTTTGGTAATGGTTCCAAATTGTGATAAAAATGTACCAGGACTTCTAATGGCAGCAGCTAGGGTTAATATTCCAACGGTATTTGTAAGTGGTGGTCCGATGCTTGCAGGTCGTGTGAACGGATGTAAGACCAGTTTGTCTAGTATGTTTGAAGCAGTTGGTTCTTATGCGGCAGGCACAATGAGCGCAGAAGAAGTAGAAGACTTTGAAAATAAAGTATGTCCTACTTGTGGGTCTTGTTCAGGTATGTATACGGCGAACAGTATGAATTGCCTAACAGAAGCGCTTGGAATGGGATTACAGGGAAATGGAACAATACCAGCAGTGTATTCAGAAAGAATACGTTTAGCAAAACATGCCGGTATGAAAGTGATGGAAATGTTAGAACGAGATATTCGACCAAGGGATATTATGACAAATTATGCATTTTTAAATGCGTTGACTGTAGATATGGCACTTGGATGTTCCACAAATAGTATGCTTCATTTACCAGCAATTGCACATGAATTAGGTATAAATTTAAATCTTGAGATTGCAAATGAGATTAGCGCCATTACACCAAATCTATGTCACCTAGCGCCAGCAGGGCATACATACATGGAAGATTTGAACGAAGCAGGTGGTGTCTATGCAGTTATGAACGAGCTAAATAAAAAGCACTTAATATATACAGAGTGCATGACAGTGACGGGGAAAACCGTAGGTGAAAACATTGCCCCTTGCTCTAATAAAGATACGAATGTAATAAGAAGTATTGAACATCCATATAGTGAAACAGGTGGGATTGCAGTTCTAAAGGGAAATTTAGCACCTGATTCAGGAGTAGTAAAAAGATCGGCAGTGGTACCAGAAATGATGGTTCACGAAGGGCCTGCTCGAGTATTTGATTGTGAAGAAGATGCGATTGAAGCGATAAAGTCGAATGAAATTAAAGCAGGAGATGTGGTCGTGATACGTTACGAAGGACCAAAAGGAGGTCCAGGTATGCGTGAAATGTTAAATCCAACTTCTGCGATTGCTGGGATGGGTCTTGGCTCTAGTGTTGCTTTAATTACAGATGGTCGATTTAGCGGTGCATCTAGGGGTGCTTCTATTGGTCATGTCTCACCAGAAGCGGCAGTAGGGGGACCGATTGCACTTGTAGAAGAAGGAGATATTATTAGAATTAATATTCCTGAAAATAAATTAGAGTTAGATGTTACAGAAGATGTACTAGCAGACCGAAGGAAACGCTGGGTTCCAAGAGAACCCAAAATAACTTCAGGATATCTGGCACGATATGCATCCATGGTTACATCTGGTAACCGGGGAGCAGTACTAGAGATACCAAGATAATAGAAGAAAAGGAGAACATTATATGCAATTAACAGGAGCAGAAATCGTAATAGAGTGTTTGAAAGAACAAGGTGTTGATACGGTATTCGGATATCCAGGTGGTGCAATATTAAATGTATATGATGCATTATATAAACACAGTGATGAAATTAATCATATTTTGACTTCGCATGAACAAGGTGCTGCTCATGCAGCAGATGGATATGCACGAGCAACTGGAAAAGTGGGTGTTTGTTTTGCCACAAGTGGACCAGGTGCTACCAATCTGGTGACGGGAATTGCAACTGCTTATATGGATTCCATTCCTGTAGTCGCAATTACATGTAATGTTGGCGTATCGTTATTAGGAAAAGATAGTTTTCAGGAGATTGATATAGCTGGGATTACAATGCCTATTACAAAGCATAATTATATCGTAAAAGATGTAAGGGATTTGGCAGAGACGATACGAAAAGCATTTGTGATTGCAGATTCACGTCGACCTGGACCAGTACTCATTGATATACCTAAGGATGTTACAGCCAATAAGACTGATTATTACAAAGTTACGAAACAAGAGAGGTCAAAGGACTTAAGTACCATCTTAGAGGAAGATATTGAAATGGCTATTTCCATGATACAGAAGTCTAAAAAGCCATACATATTCGTTGGTGGAGGGGCAGTGCTATCTGATGCGAGTGATGAACTGACTCAATTTGCCTATCGTATAGATTCGCCTGTAGCAGATTCTTTGATGGGAAAAGGGGCATTCTCTGGAACTGATGATCGATATACAGGAATGTTAGGTATGCATGGAACGAAAACATCAAATTATGGTGTCAGTGAGTGTGATTTATTAGTTGTAATTGGTGCAAGATTCAGTGATCGTGTTACAGGAAATGCAAAGAAATTTGCTAAGAATGCGAAAATTCTTCAAATCGATGTGGATCCAGCTGAAATTAATAAAAACATTGTAACGAATGCAAGTATTACAGGAGATATTAAAGAGGTTCTTAGAATATTAAATCATAAATTAGAGCAGCAAGTACATACAGAGTGGATGTCACACATCATGGTCTATAAAGAAAAATATCCATTAACGTTTCATCCAGATACATTGACAGGACCATTTATTGTAGAGGAAATATATCGACAAACGAATGGAGAGGCTGTAATTACTACGGAAGTTGGTCAGCATCAGATGTGGTCAGCACAGTTCTATAAATATACAAAACCAAGAACTTTTTTAACTTCAGGAGGGCTTGGTACTATGGGATATGGATTAGGCGCATCTCTAGGTGCAAAGATGGGTGTTCCGGACAAAATAGTAGTAAACATAGCAGGGGACGGTTGTTTTCGGATGAATATGAACGAGATTGCAACAGCAGTAAGGCACAATATACCGATTATACAAGTTGTTGTTAATAATCACGTACTTGGAATGGTAAGGCAATGGCAATCGTTATTCTATGAAAAGCGCTATTCTAACACGATATTAAATGATAGTGTTGATTTTGTAAAATTAGCGGAAGCAATGGGAGCAGTAGGAGTACGTGCAACAACGCAAGAAGAATTTAAAGAAGCTTTTTGCAAAGCATTATCGCTAAATCAACCTATATTAATTGATTGTCAAATTGATAGTGATGAAAAAGTCTGGCCTATGGTAGCGCCGGGGGCCCCGATTAGTGAAACATTTAGTGAAGAGGATTTGCAAGAGAAACAATAATTTAAGCATAGATGGAGGAATAAGAAATGAGCAGAGTGTACAATTTTTCAGCAGGACCAGCAGTATTACCAGAGGAAGTTCTAAGATCAGCAGCAGAAGAGATGTTAGATTACAAGGGCACAGGAATGTCGGTTATGGAAATGAGTCACCGTTCCAAGGCGTTTGAAGGTATTATCAATGATGCAGAAGCAAATCTTAGAGAACTCATGAATATTCCAGATAATTATAAAGTGTTATTCTTGCAAGGAGGAGCTTCCCAACAATTTGCAATGATTCCAATGAATTTAATGAAACATAAGGTTGCAGATTACATTGTAACAGGGCAATGGGCAAAAAAGGCATATCAAGAAGCAGCAAAGTACGGCAAGGCAAATAAAATAGCAAGTTCAGAAGATAAGATGTTTTCTTATATTCCTGATTGTGCGGATCTGCCTATTTCAGAAGATGCGGATTATGTGTATATTTGTGAAAATAATACAATATATGGTACTAAATTTAAAGAGTTACCAAATACAAAAGGAAAAACATTGGTTGCAGATGTGTCTTCTTGTTTCTTATCAGAGCCTGTGGATGTGAATAAGTATGGTATCATTTATGGCGGAGTTCAAAAAAATATTGGGCCAGCGGGAATGGTAATTGTTATTATTCGTGAAGATCTCATTACAGAGGAACCATTGGAATATACGCCTACCATGTTACAATACAAGATACACGCAGATGCAAAGTCACTTTATAATACGCCACCGGCATATGGTATTTATATTTGTGGCAAGGTGTTTCAATGGATTAAAGATATGGGTGGATTAGAGGTTGTAAGACAACGTAATGAAGAAAAAGCAAAGATTCTTTATGATTTTCTCGATCAAAGCAAGATGTTTCAAGGAACAGTGGTGAAAAAAGATAGATCGCTTATGAATGTTCCGTTCGTTACAGATAGTGCAGAATTAGATGCGAAATTTATAAAAGAATCAAAAGCTGCAGGTCTTGAGAATCTAAAAGGTCATCGCTCGGTAGGAGGAATGCGTGCTAGTATTTATAACGCAATGCCGAAAGAAGGTGTAGAAGCACTCGTAGCATTTATGAAAAAATTTGAAGAGGAGAATATGTAAGATGTATAAGTATCATTGTTTAAATCCAATTGCAGATATAGGGATTCAAAAATTTTCCAGTGAATATGCCCAAGTATCTAG
Source organism: Lachnospiraceae bacterium LCP25S3_G4 (assembly GCA_052116865.1). Classification (GTDB taxonomy): domain Bacteria; phylum Bacillota; class Clostridia; order Lachnospirales; family Lachnospiraceae; genus CAUPWF01. Next base: position 63,861 of record JBQKKG010000004.1, read on the forward strand.
TGTGAATAGTGCGGATGCAATATTGGTAAGGAGTGCATCTATGCACGATATGGAATTACCAGAACAGCTGAAGGTAATTGCACGGGCAGGTGCAGGGGTAAATAATATTCCGCTTCAGGAAGCTGCTAAGAAGGGAATTGTGGTATTTAATACACCCGGAGCAAATGCAAATGGAGTGAAAGAATTAGTGATAGCTGGAATGTTATTAGCTTCCAGAGATATTATTGGTGGTATTAACTGGGTACAAGAGCATGAGGAAGACGGAGAAATAGTAAAAGCTGCGGAAAAGCAAAAGAAGGCATTTGCTGGAAGCGAATTAGAAGGAAAAAAATTAGGTGTTATCGGTTTAGGTGCTATTGGTGTATTAGTTGCAAATGCAGCTGCGAACTTAGGAATGGAAGTATATGGGTATGATCCTTATGTATCTGTAGATGCAGCTTGGAAGTTGTCTAGGAGTATTAAACATATTCAGAGCGTGGAAGATATTTACAAAGAATGTGATTATATTACGATTCACGTACCTGCTTTAGAAGAAACAAAAGGGATGATTAACAAAGATGTTATGTCTTTTATGAAAAAAGATGTGGTGCTTTTAAATTTTGCGAGAGATATTCTTGTAAATGAAGAGGATGTAGTGGATGCTTTAGTTGCTGGACAGATAAAACGATATGTAACAGATTTTCCGAATCCTGTAGTAGCTGGTGTCAAAGGAGCAATTGTGATTCCACATCTTGGTGCTTCGACAGAAGAATCTGAAGATAACTGTGCTAGAATGGCAGTCAAAGAAGTGATGGACTTTTTAGAGAATGGTAATATTAAAAATTCGGTGAATTATCCTAATTGCGATATGGGAATTTGTACTGCTAGTAGTAGGATTACCATACTTCACAAGAATATTCCCAACATGTTAGGTCAATTTACCGCTTTGTTGGCAAAAGAGGGCATTAATATCTCTGATCTTATGAACAAAAGCAAGGGAGAATATGCATATACAATGATTGATACAGAATCAGAAGTACCGAAAGAATTAGAGGAGGAAATTAAAAAAATTAAAGATGTCTTAAGAATTAGGGTCATTGCATAATCTAGACAATTGAGCTATAATTAATGATAGATAACGGATATTAATGATGTCTGTATTGTGATTATGTAAGGAGAGGTACGAATGAAAAACAGGGAGGATTTGCAGCAAAAGTATGTATCAGGAAGGGTAATCGGTGTTATAATTCTCTGTTTTTTCACTGCTATAATTTTTAAGGCGGCAGCCATTGCTGGAACAGATGAACTAGCTGTAATCCAGATAAAGGCCGATTCGGTAGAAATGCTTCAAGAGGATACAATTCCAGAATTAAAAGCAAGCATCTATTTAGATGGAGAGGGAGCACCAGAGACAGTAATTGAAGAAAAGACTAATTATAAAGTACAAGACTTGGTAAATGATTTAGAAAATGGAAATGGTTATACATTAGAAGCAGATACAGATGGTTTAACTGAAGGCGAGTATAAAGTAAAAGTTAAGATATCAGAAGAGTATCAGAAAAAGCAGCTAAATGAATGGCTAGGGAAAGTTGTCATTAAAGGTAAGAATGGAACCATTACAGTGAAAAATAAATTTGGAGAGTGGGATGGCAATAAATTTATTAGAACCGATGGTACATATGTAATAAATGATTGGATTATTTCGAAAGGGAACACCTATTATTTTGGAGAAGATGGTGTAAGAGTTACTGGCTGGCAGGAGATTGGTGGAAACCGATACTTTTTTAACAAAGAAGGTATTAGACAAACTGGCTGGTATGAAGCTGACGGTGTAAGATCATATTTGAATGATGATGGAACTATGGCAATTGGTTGGGTAGAATCGGAAGGATCCAAGTATTATTTTAATAATGATGGAAAAATGTTAACAGGTGAACAACAGATAGGGACGAAAAAATGTACGTTTTCTGAAGATGGAAAATTCATTGAATCAGTGGACAATATTGACCCAACGAGGCCAATGCTTGCATTAACCTTTGATGATGGTCCAGGTGAGGGAACGATACGAATTTTAGAGGAACTCGAAAAATATGGTGCACATGCTACATTTTTTATGCTTGGTAATAAAGTGCCTAGATATCCGGAGGTCATTAAAAAAATGAAAGATATTGGATGTGAATTGGGAAATCATTCTATGACACATGCAAATTTATCGAAATTAGGAGCTGGTGCTATTCAAAATGAAATTGGCGGTACGAATGCTGAATTACAAGCTATTGTTGGTGTGGGAGCTACGGTGGTGAGACCACCTTATGGTGCTACAAATGACACTGTTCGTGCTAATATTGGAGCTCCATCCATTATGTGGTCAATTGATACGTTGGATTGGAAAACTAGAAATACACAGGCTACGATTGACAATGTAATCAATACTGCGAAGGATGGGGACATTATTTTAATGCATGATATACATGCGCCTACGGTAGATGCAGCAATTGCCTTGATTCCAAAATTGATTAACAATGGATATCAATTAGTTACCGTTAGTGAATTGGCCAATGCAAGAGGTATACAAATGGAGAATGGAGTATCATACTCATCATTCCATTTAAAATAAAGTATGAAATAATGAAAGACGCTATTTCGAATTGGAAATAGCGTCTTTTTTAATGAAATTGTAAATTGTGTTGATCTAATAGTGCATGGATTCTATCTGTTGGATTTAATACAGAACCAATTGTAATATCATGATTAAAGGAATCAACAATCAATGCCAAAAATTTACTTAAATCTGCAACCACAAAGTATGGTTTTTCATATGCTGCAGGTGGTAAATAAGTAAGGTTTGTAGTTATTACTCGAGTAATATAACCTTTTTCATAATACTCATCGAATTTATCAAATCCTTCTGTAAATAAACCAAAAGTAGTACAAACGAAGACGCGATTTGCCTTTCTTTCCTTTAGTTTTTTAGCGACATCTAACATACTTTCACCTGAAGATATCATATCGTCAATGATAATGACGTCTTTACCGGATACATCATCACCTAAAAATTCATGTGCAACGATTGGATTTTTTCCATTAATGACAGTAGAATAGTCCCTTCTTTTATAGAACATGCCCATGTCTACGCCAAGAACATTAGAAAAATACACTGCTCGATGCATAGCACCCTCATCCGGGCTAATAATCATCATATGGTCTTTATCAATTTTTAAATTGGGTTCTGCACGTAATAGGGCTTTGATAAACTGGTAAGGTGGGTTGAAATTATCAAATCCTTTTAGAGGAATAGAATTTTGCACACGTGGGTCATGGGCATCAAAAGTGATAATATTTGTGACACCCATCTCGGTTAATTCATTAAGTGCAAGTGCACAATCAAGGGATTCTCTTTTTGTTCGTTTGTGTTGACGACTTTCGTATAAGAATGGCATAACTACATTAATTCGATGTGCTTTTCCGGTAGCGGCCGATATAATTCTCTTTAAATCTTGATAATGATCATCAGGTGACATGTGATTGATATAACCGTTGACGGAGTATGTAAGGTTGTAATTACATACATCAGTCATAATAAAAAGATCTGCTCCTCGAATGGATTCGTGTATCATTCCTTTGGCTTCTCCGGAACCAAAACGTGGACAAGATATATTTACCAGATAATTATCTCTACGGTAATTTGCAAATAGTGCGGAACCAATTGAGCGATTTGCAGAATCTTCACGGAATTTTACCAGATAATTATTTACTTTATTTCCTAAGTCCTTACAACTTTCTAGGGCAGCAATTTTTAATGGAGCAACTGGTAATGATTGCTCAAGGGATTTCATATTTGGCATAATGGCCTCCATCTATTGTGTTTTGTCTTTACATTAAATTTATACCACTAATATATCACAATGGCAAGGAAGCACTAGTAAAAAATTGCATTTTTTTAGGAAATTTAGTATGATAGACAAATAGATTGATAGAATGGAGAATTGTTATGAACCATGAACACATTGTGAGTCAGGTAAAAAAAGAAAGTATTGCATGGGAACTTGGGATAGAACCAGGGGATAAGTTAATAACGATTAATGATATCGAAATAGAAGATGTATTTGATTATCATTTTTTTGTAAATGATGAGGAATTGGTGCTATTAATTGAAAAAGAAAATGGAGAGCAGTGGGAACTTGAAATAGAAAAAGAGTTTGATGAAGATTTGGGGATAGAATTTGGGCAAGGACTTATGGATGAATATCGTTCATGTCGGAATCAGTGTATGTTTTGCTTTATTGATCAGATGCCAGAGGGAATGCGGGATACACTTTATTTTAAAGATGATGATTCAAGATTATCGTTCTTACAAGGAAATTATATTACATTAACAAATATGAGTGATAAAGATGTGGAGCGAATTGTAAAATATCATTTGGAGCCGATTAATATATCTTTTCATACTACCAATCCAGAATTAAGATGTAAGATGTTGCATAATAGATTTGCAGGAGAGGCTTTAAAGAAGGTTGATATTTTATATAAGGGTCATATCATGATGAATGGGCAAGTTGTACTATGTAAAGGTGTGAATGATAGGAAAGAATTAGAACGCAGCATTCAAGATATGGCGAAATATCTCCCTTATCTTCAAAGTGTTTCAGTTGTTCCGGTAGGGCTTACAAAATATCGAGAGGGATTGTACCCTTTAGAGACATTCTCTAAGGATGATGCCAAAGAGGTACTAGCTACCATTCATAAATGGCAAGAAAAACTATATCATGAATATGGGACACATTTTATACATGCAGGAGATGAGTGGTATGTCTTAGCAGAGGAGGAAGTACCAGGTGAGGAGAATTATGATGGCTATCTACAATTAGAAAATGGAGTGGGCATGATTCGATTGTTGCAAGATGAATTTGCAGAGGCACTGGATAATTGTAAAGGAAGTAATAAGATTCGACATGTTTCTGTGGCCACTGGTGTACTTGCATTTGATTATATTCAAGCATTGTGTGAACAATTAAAGGATAAGTATCCAAATATAAAAATTTCTTTATATAAGATTAAGAATGAATTTTTTGGAGAGAAGATTACAGTGGCCGGCTTGATAACAGGACAAGATTTAGTAAAGCAATTAAAGGGACAAGAATTAGGAGAAACTTTGTGTCTACCATGTAACATGCTACGTAGCGGAGAAGATGTATTTTTGGATGATATGTCTATTGAGGACGTGAAAGATGCTTTACAAGTTGACATAGATATTGTAAAATCAAGCGGACAAGACTTGATAAACACTTTAATAGGAGAATAAATATATGAGTAAACCAATTGTGGCAATTGTAGGGAGACCTAATGTGGGTAAATCTACGTTGTTTAATGTATTAGCAGGGGAAATGATTTCCATAGTGAAAGACACTCCCGGTGTAACTAGAGACCGTATATATGCAGAAGTTACTTGGTTAGATAAAGAATTTACATTAATTGATACGGGAGGGATTGAGCCCGATAGTAAAGACATCATATTGGCTCAAATGCGCGAGCAGGCACAGATTGCTATTGATACAGCTGATGTCATTATCTTTATAACAGATGTGCGTCAAGGCTTAGTGGATTCTGATTCTAAGGTTGCCGATATGTTGCGTAGATCCGAAAAACCTGTTGTTTTAGTAGTGAATAAAGTAGATAATTTTGATAAATTTATGCCGGATGTATACGAGTTTTATAATCTTGGGATTGGTGATCCAGTACCCATCTCAGCAGCATCTAGATTAGGCTTAGGTGATATGTTAGATGAGGTGTCAGCACATTTTCCAGAACATTTAGAAGAAGATAGTGAAGATGAACGTCCTAGAATTGCAATTGTAGGAAAACCAAATGTTGGGAAATCTTCTATCATTAATAAGTTATTAGGTAAAAATCGTGTCGTTGTATCAGAGGTAGCTGGGACGACGAGAGATGCAATTGATACAGCAATTACGTATCATGGGAAAGAGTATGTATTTATTGATACTGCAGGTCTTCGCAGAAAAAGTAAGATTAAAGAAGAACTTGAGCGTTATAGTATTATTCGTACCGTGACAGCTGTAGAAAGAGCCGATGTAGTACTTATGGTAATAGATGCAGTTGAAGGGATTACTGAACAAGATGCAAAGATTGCCGGAATTGCCCATGAACGTGGGAAAGGTATTATTATTGTTGTGAATAAATGGGATGCAATTGAAAAACACGATAAGACGATGTATGAATATGATAAAAAGATTAGGCAAGTACTATCTTACATGGCATATGCTGAAATCATGTATGTATCCGCCGAAACAGGACAACGTTTGACAAAATTATATGATATGATAGATGTAGTTATTCAAAACCAAACAATGAGAGTCTCAACGGGAGTTTTGAATGAAATCATGATGGAAGCAGTGGCTATGCAGCAACCTCCATCAGACAAGGGGAAACGATTAAAATTATACTATATTACGCAAGTAGCGGTGAAGCCGCCTACGTTCGTAATATTTGTAAATGATAAGGAGTTGATGCACTTTTCTTATACAAGATATTTAGAGAATAAAATTAGAGAAGCTTTTGGATTCAAAGGAACATCATTGAAGTTCTTTATTAGAGAAAGAAAGGAAAAGGAGCGTTAGTATATGATGGAGCGTATCATTAGTATTGCCATTGGATATCTATTAGGAATGATTCAAACTGGATATATTTACGGTAAAATTAACCATATTGATATACGCCAATATGGTAGTGGAAATGCTGGAACAACAAATGCCCTGAGGACTTTGGGATGGAAAGCGGGAGTTATCACATTTGTAGGTGATTGTTTTAAATGTATTCTTGCTGTAATTGTTGTGCGAATGATATTTAAGTCATCGCATATAGTATCACTTGATTTATTATGTCTATATGCAGGGTTTGGTGCTGTATTGGGTCATAACTTTCCATTTTATTTAAAATTTAAAGGAGGAAAGGGAATCGCAGCGACGGCAGGAATTTTATTGGCTGTGAAACCATGGATGGCAATCATACCAATTATTGTCTTTATAATCATTGTCATATGTACCAAATATGTTTCTGTTGGTTCCATTGCACTGGTTATACTATTTTTTATAGAAATGGTGCTATGTGGTCAGTTTGGAAGGTTACAAGGGACACAAGCAGAATTATATGAGATATATGTAATATCCGCAATTTTAATGATACTAGCAATCTATAAGCATAAAGCAAATATCAGAAGATTGCTAAATGGGACGGAAAATAAATTGAACTTAAAAAAGAATGATAAATGTAGTTAGTAGGAGGTATACAATGGCTAGTGTAGGAGTACTAGGAGCTGGAAGTTGGGGAACTGCTTTGGCAATATTATTGCATCAAAATGGGCATCAAGTAACATTATGGTCGATTAATAACGAAGAAGTAGAAATGCTTCGAAAAGAACGTGAGCATAGAAACAAGCTACCAGGAGTAAAATTACCGAAAGAACTTATGATAACAAATAAGTTGGAAGAGGCAATTTTAGAGAAAGATTTTATGGTTTTAGCTGTGCCGTCTCCATTTACAAGAGCTACTGCACATAGTATGAAGTCATACGTTGTAGAAAATCAAAAAATTGTAAATGTGGCAAAGGGAATTGAAGAATCAACGTTAATGACATTATCAGAACAAATCGAAGAAGAGGTTCCACAAGCAGATGTAGCAGTATTATCTGGTCCAAGTCACGCGGAAGAAGTTGGTAGAGGACTTCCAACTACGTGTGTGATTGGTGCAAAAACACAAACTACAGCTGAATATTTGCAACAAGCATTTATGAGCGAAGTATTCCGTGTATACACGAGTCCTGATATCTTAGGAATAGAATTAGGTGGATCTTTGAAAAATGTTATAGCTTTGGCTGCAGGTATTGCAGATGGATTAGGTTATGGAGATAATACAAAAGCAGCACTTATTACTCGCGGTATTACTGAGATTTCAAGGCTAGGTGTTAAAATGGGAGGTAAAATAGAGTCCTTTACGGGGCTTACTGGTATTGGAGATTTAATTGTAACTTGTGCCAGTGTGCACAGCCGAAATAGGAAAGCTGGGTATTTGATGGGACAAGGAAAAAGTATGCAAGAAGCAATGGATGAAGTACAAATGGTAGTGGAAGGCGTATATTCTGCAAAAGCAGCCGTTAAATTAGCACACAAATACGGAGTCGCAATGCCAATTACAGAACAAGTAAACTTAGTATTATTTGAGGGAAAAAATCCATCAGAAGCAGTGAGTGAACTTATGTTACGAGATGGGAAAATAGAACATTCAGATTTACCTTGGGAAGCGTAAGCGGAAAGTCGAATCGAAAAATAGATGGGGACGGGGGCATTCAGAGCAACTACAGGATTTATCCTGTGGTGCGGAAGAATGCCCCCGTCCCCATCATCTAATTGCTGATATCACGCGTTGCTTTCACAAATTCTATAAAACTTTTTACAGCAGGAGCGAGATAACGATTTTTATGGTATGCCATGTATACAGTATGATGGTAATTACTTTTGCTCAAGGGAAGAACAGCCACCTTGGCTTGGTGTATGGCGGCAACATTTGCAACCAAAGCAATACCAAAGCCTTCTTCTACCAAAGACGCAATAGCGTATTCATCAGCAGCTTCGCAAATGACATTAGGCGTAATTTGGTTAGATTTTAAAATTTTCCGGGTATAGTTGCCCAATCCAGAATACATGTTGTAGGTAATCAAAGGATAAGTATTAAAAACATTAAAATCTACGGATGTGTTTGTCGAAAGAGGATGATTCAGTGAGACAATGATTACCATTTCCTGCCGTAATATTGGAACAAAATCAAGTTCCGGATAATTTTCTGCAAACGAACCAAAAATGACATCAAATTTATTAGATTTTAATCCTTTAATCATTTCAATAGTAAAATCTTGCGATAGAGTAAAGGTGACATTATGATTATTTTTATATTCCAAAAAATTATGCATTAATTTAGGAATATACTCTTTTGCTAAGGGGGAAACATATGCGATATCAATATGTCCTTCTGTAGTAGAGACTAACTGGCGCATTTTCTCTTTGGTAATTTCAACATCATTTATGATAATATTTACATGGTCTAAAAATATCTTACCACATTTGGTCAAAATAACATTTCTACCAGATTTTTCAAAAAGAAATAGACCAAGTTCTTCCTCGAGATTAGCCATGGAGCGACTTAAACTGGGTTGTGAGATATTCAATTTTTCAGCAGCTTGTCTGTAATGTTGCGTGATAGCAATTGTTCGAAAGTAATAAAGTTGTTGTAATGTCATAGGTCCTCCTAGAATATATAATCAATTATTTAATTATATAGCTATTGATAGAGAAAAGCTATCAAAATATGCAATATAATGTATTTGAAGTATGGAAGTAATAGAGATATAATTAAGTTAAATAATTATCAAACAAAAAGGAGAAAAATTATGGCAGAAAGAATAACAGGACACACAGAACTAATTGGACTAATGGCATACCCAATTAGACATTCAAGTTCACCAGCAATGCACAATGAGGCTTTTGCTAAATTGGGCTATGATTATGCATATCTTGCATTTGAAGTAGACAATAGCACGTTAGAGGATGCTGTAAAAGGATTAAGAGCTTTAAAAATGCGAGGGTCCAATGTATCAATGCCTAATAAAACGGTTATTGGTAAATACTTAGATGAATTGTCACCAGCAGCTGAGTTATGTGGGGCGGTCAATACTGTAGTAAATGATAATGGACATTTAGTTGGTCATATAACAGATGGAATTGGTTTTATGCAGGCATTAAAAGATAATGATATTGACGTGATTGGAAAGAAAATGACAATTGTTGGTGCTGGTGGTGCGGCTACGGCTATTGAAATTCAAGCTGCATTAGATGGTGTGTCAGAGATATCTATCTTTAATAGAAAAGATGATTTCTGGGAACGAGCAGTCAACAATACAAAGAATATCAATGAAAAGACCAATTGTAAGGCAACATTATATGATTTGGCAGACTTAGATCAATTAAAAAAAGAAATAGAAACCAGTTACCTGTTCACAAATGCAACTGGAGTTGGAATGAAACCATTGGAAGGACAAACATATATTCCAGATAAATCTTTCCTAAGAAAGGATCTGATGGTGGTAGATGTGGTATATTCTCCTAGAGAAACAGCATTGTTGACAATGGCAAAAGAGGTTGGATGTAAATGTATGAATGGGTTAGGAATGATGTTGTTCCAAGGATCAGCTGCATTTGAAATGTGGACAGGTGAACCTATGCCTATTCCTTATATGAAAGAAGTGTTGGATATTAAGTATGACTAAAGGAAATGACTAATAAAGATAAGAGAAAGGTCAGATTAGAATGAATACTGTAAAAATTCGAAATGTTGAGATCGGTACAGGCATACCTAAAATATGTGTACCCATTGTTGGAATAACAAGAAAAGAAATTATAGAAGAAGCTAAGACATTTCACGAAATACCAGTTGATATTGTGGAGTGGAGAGTTGATTGGTATGACAAAGTGTTTGAGGTAGAGCAAGTAATTGAGACTGCAAAACAATTAAGAGAAGCATTGGGTGAGATTCCAGTGTTATTTACCTTTCGGACCTCGAAAGAGGGAGGAGAGAAGGCCATTGATACAGTACAATATGAAGAATTAATTGAAGCGGTTGCAGCTTCAGAATATATTGATATGGTAGATGTAGAGGCATTCACAGGGGATGAGATTGTAAAGCGAATCGTTACATCCGTTCATGAACATGGTGTCAAAGTAGTAGGATCAAATCATCATTTTGACAGAACACCAGATAAAGAAGATATTATAAAAAGATTAAAGAAAATGCAGGAATTGGGGACTGATATACCTAAGATTGCGGTAATGCCGCAATCAAAAAGAGATGTATTGACATTGTTATCAGCAACAAATGAAATGGTTGAAAAATATGCAGATAGACCGATTATTACGATGTCAATGGCAGGGACAGGAGTTATTAGCCGATTAGCGGGAGAAGTATTTGGCTCCGCATTAACATTTGGAGCAGCCAAGAAAGCATCAGCACCAGGTCAAATAGGAGTAAATGAATTAGAGCAAGTATTAACAATTATACATCAAAGTTGCTAATAATTTTGGCGAGTAAAAAACACAATCGAAAGATAAATGGGGACGGGGCATTCAGAGCAACCACAGGATTTATCCTGTGGTGCACAAGAATGCCCCGTCCCTTCTATATTTCTGCATGTTCTTTGACATATCTCTTAAAGTCTTCTATTACAGGAACCTGATAAGAATCTTTAAGTGTTGCCATGTAAAAAATTCTTTCCCATGTAGGACTCTCTATATGAATGATTTTTAGACTCATTAAATCAAGAATTGGCATGCTAGGGACAACTGCAATACCAAATTTTTGAGCAACTAATCCAGCAACTGCTTGATCCTCTTCTATCTCATAGGCAATGATAGGTTTGCCACCACATTTGTCAAATAAGCCATCAATAATAGGTCTTAATCCACTTCGTTTAGAAAATACAACTTGTGGATAAGGTAAAGTCTCCGATAAATCAACAGTTTCCTGAGCTGCTAAGGGGTGCTCCGGTGGTACAATAAGTACTAATTCTTGTCTTGCAATTGGAGTGAATGATATACTAGGTTCATTTTCCATCTTGGAGCAAAAAGCAATGTCGTAATTTTTTGCTTTCAGACCATCGATAATATCTGGAGTTAGTCCGCTAGAATTATAAAATTTAAAATCTATCTTACGCTCAGGATGTGTATCGAGAAATCCGCGTACGAAATGAGGAACTAAATGAGTGCTAAGGGTTCGTAATAGTGCAATATCAATGATACCCTCTCCACTACTTGCCATTTGTAGATTGTTGATGCTTGATTCTAATAAAGCTAATGAGTGTTCTACGTCTACTAAAAAAGCTTTACCACATTTTGTAAGAACAATATTACGCCCTTCTTTTTCGAATAATTTAACACCAAGCTCTTTTTCTAAAGAAGAGATGGCATGACTGAGGCTGGGCTGAGTAATCGCTAATATTTCAGCAGCTCTAGTGTAGTGCTCTAAATGAGCTAATGTTACAAAGTAACGCAAATGATATAAGTTCATTATATTCCTCCAACAGTTCTTAAACAACGCCAAAAGGCTAGGCACACAGTTACATATGATTGTATTTCATAGATTGACCAAATTATATCATAAACTATACACAAAATCTATGGATATATTGGGTAATACCAATTTGTTTTTTTTTTAACAACACAATATAATTAAATTACAATAAAAGTTATAAAATTAACCTACAATAAAAAGAATGCTTGTTTAATTTTAACAATGGAAGGAGAAATTATTATGTCAAAAAAACATCCAATTACAGTAAGTTCATGGACTTTAGGGGATCAATGCACATTTGAAGAACGAGTGATTGCAGCAAAAGAAGCGGGGTATGAAGGAATTGGTTTACGTGCAGAAATTTATGTAGATGCACTAAATGAAGGATTATTTGATGAAGATATTCTTTCGATTCTTGATAAGCATGATATGAAAGTGACAGAAGTAGAATACATCGTACAATGGGCAGAGGAAGATCGTTCTTATGAACAAAAATTCAAGGAACAAATGTGTTTCCATATGTGTGAATTATTCAATGTAAAACAAATCAATTGTGGGCTCATGGAAAACTACTCAGTAGAATACACCGCACAAAAGTTGAAAGAATTATGCCATAGAGCTGGAAAATTTATCATTGGTGTTGAGCCAATGCCATATAGTGGATTACCAAATTTAGAAAAAGCATGGCAAGTTGTGAAAATGGCAGATTGTGAAAATGGAATGCTAATTTTAGATACATGGCACTGGGTACGTGCAGATCAACCATATGACATTCTCACAGAAGAAATTGCAAAAAAAGTAGTTTCTATTCAGATTAACGATGCATATGAAAGACCATATGCAGCATCTATCTTAAGAGATGAGTCTATGCATGATCGTCTAGCACCAGGTGTTGGGGCAAAAGATACGGTTGGATTCTGCAAAATGTTAAAAAGTGCAGGGGTAAATCCAAATGCTGTAGGTGTAGAAGTTATTTCTGATGCATACTTAGCAGAGGGATTGAAAGAAGCAGCCAGATATACATATGACAATACAGTAAAAGTATTAAAAGAGGCTTGGCCAGAATTATTAGAAGATTAAGAAAAATAGTGTTTGAGAGTGAGGAAATCATATGAAATTTAATGCAATGTTTTCACCAATTACAATTGGTAATATGGAAGTAAAAAATAGGTTTGTTGTTCCCCCGATGGGAAATAACTTTGCAAATACAGATGGTTCAATGAGTGAACAATCAGTAGCATATTATAGAGAAAGAGCGAAAGGTGGATTTGGTTTAATTACTCTTGAGGCTACAGTGGTTCATCAAGGGGCAAAGGGTGGTCCTCGTAAACCATGTTTGTTTGATGATAGTACCATTGAAAGTTTTAAAAATGTTGTAGATGCGTGTCATAAAGAAGGGGCAAAAGTATCCGTTCAATTACAAAATGCAGGACCTGATGGAAATGCTAAGAATGCAGGGGCACCGATTCAAGCCGCATCAGCTATTCCAACAAAGTGCGGGAAGGACACACCATTAGCTGTAAAAACCGAAGATGTATATAAATTGGTTGAAGGATATGGTGAAGCGGCTAGAAGAGCAATGGAAGCCGGCATTGACGCAGTAGAAATTCATATGGCACATGGATATTTAGTGAGTTCTTTTATCTCTCCAAGAACAAATAAACGTGTCGATGAATTTGGAGGCTGCTTCGAAAATAGAATGCGCTTTCCTCGATTAATCGTTGAAAAAGTACGACAAGTGGTTGGCGACAAAGTTGCAATTCTTGCTCGTATCAATAGTTCTGATGAAGTGCTTGGCGGTATTGATGTACATGATAGTGCAGCAATTGCAGCTTATTTAGAAAGCTGCGGAGTGGATGCGTTACATGTCTCTAGAGCAGTACATATTAAAGATGAGTATATGTGGGCACCGACGACAATTCATGGTGGATTCTCTGCTGATTATGTAACGGAGATTAAAAAGGCTATTAGTATTCCTGTTATTACTGTTGGTCGTTATACAGAACCACAATATGCAGAGCTTTTGGTAAAACAAGGCCGTGCAGACTTAGTAGCATTTGGTCGCCAAAGTTTAGCCGATCCTGCAATGCCAAAGAAGGCAATGGAAGAGCGATTGGAAGATATGACACCATGTATCGCATGTCTACAAGGGTGTGTGGCAAATATGTTCCAAGGGAAACCTATTTGTTGCTTAACTAATCCTTGCTTGGGGCACGAATCTGAGGGGCTAAAGAAGGCGGAAAATGTGAAACGAGTTATGGTTATTGGTGGTGGTGTAGCCGGACTTTGTGCTGCCTATACTGCGGCAGAAAGAGGTCATCAAGTGACTGTTTATGAATCGACGGATACACTAGGTGGAAATATGAGACTTGCAGCATTCCCACCAGGTAAAGGTGACATCACAAATATGATTAGAAGTTATATAGTGAAATGTGAAAAAGCTGGTGTTAATATTGTAATGAATAAAGAAGTAACACTTGACCTTGTAAAAGAAGAGAATCCAGATACAGTAGTAGTTGCAACAGGATCTAAGACATTGATTTTACCGATACCTGGTATTGACAATGAGGCAATCATCCATGGATCAGATTTATTAGACGGCAAGAAAGCTGCTGGGAAAAAAGTACTTGTTGTTGGTGGTGGTATGGTCGGATGTGAAACTGCTGCATTTTTAGGGGAACAAGAACATGAGGTTACAGTCATTGAATTCCGTGATACAGTAGGTGCAGATGTCATTCATGAACATAGGGTCTACCTTATGGAAGATTTTGAAAAGTACGGAATTAAAGAAATCACAAGTGCAAAAGTTTGTCAGTTCTATGAAGATGGTGTTACTTATGAATCGCCGGACGGAGTAAAACATGATGTTAGAGGATTTGACTCTGTAGTTCTTTCTATGGGATTTAGAAATTATAATCCGTTTGCAGAACAGCTTGAAGAACTTGGTAAGGAAACATATGTAATTGGAGATGCAACGAGAGCACGTAGAGCATTAGACGCAACACAGGAAGCATATGAGGCGGCAGTAAAAATTTAATGGAATGTCAGTGTAAACATTCAAAATAGCAACTAATTAGGAGGATAATAACAATGGAAAGAAGGATTTCAGGCAGAACGGGATTGCTTGCTTTAATTGGAACACCAGTTGGACATTCAGGATCCCCAGCAATGTATAATTTTAGTTTTCAACAACTTGGACTTGATTATGCATATATGGCTTTTGATATTAGTATTGATCAAGTGCCGGCAGCACTTGATGCTATGCGTCTTTTTAAGATGCGTGGCTGTAATGTAACAATGCCATGTAAAAATGAAGTTGCAAAACATGTGGATGAACTCTCACCAGCAGCACGTATTATTGGTGCTGTAAATACAATCGTAAATGAGGATGGTAAATTAGTAGGTCATATTACCGATGGCATTGGTTTTGTACGTAATTTAAAAGAAAATAATATTGACGTGGGTGGTAAAAAAATTGTAGTATTAGGAGCAGGTGGCGCGGCTACAGCCATTCAAGTACAATGTGCATTGGATGGTGCAAAGTCTATAGCTATTTTTAACCGCAATGATGAATTCTTTGAAAGAGCTCAGGGAACTGCAGAGAAGTTAAAAGCAGAAGTTCCAGAGTGTGAAGTAACTGTATATTCACTAGAAGATGCTGAGAAATTAGCAGAAGAAATTGCAACTGCAGATATTTTGGCAAATGCAACACTTGTTGGCATGAAGCCAAATGATGGAGAAACATTAGTAGATAAAAGCTTATTAAGAAGCAACCTAGTAGTTGCAGATGCTGTATATAATCCCCCAAAGACACAATTAATTCTTGACGCAGAGGCAGTAGGATGCGAAAAAGCAATTGGAGGTTCAGGAATGTTATTGTGGCAAGGAGCAGCAGCATTTAAACTATATACAGGGTTGGAGATGCCAACAGCGGAATATCAAATATTTCAAAAAGAGCAGGCTTCGAAATAAAAAATAAAATCAGAATGGAAGAGGAGAAAGAAGGAATGAAAGAAAAGAAGTATATTTTGTCATTGGCGACTGTATACATGGCGTATATTGCACATGGTATGCAAGCGTTAATTATTGGACAAAACATGGAGCAATTTGCGACACAATGGGGCGTAGAGATTGCAGCAGTTTCAGGCGTTATTGCTTGGACAGGATTAGGTAAATTTGTTTCTGTATGGATTTGTGGAGAAATTTCAGACAAAATAGGTCGTAAGATTATGGTAATTATCGGTGCCATTATGTATGTGGCTTGTTTTACAGGCCTTTTAACAACCTCAAATGTTGCAGTAGCTAATGTTTGTGCATTTGCAGCAGGAGCAGCAACCTCATTCTTTGACGGGTCTTGCTACCCAGCAGCACAGGAAAGCTATCCAAAAGCTCCAGGTTCAGCTTTGATTCTTATCAAGTTATTTGTATCATTATCAGGAATTGTATATCCAATTATGGTTGTAAACTTCGCAGCTTCAGGAAACTGGAAAATGAATATTGTTATTCCATTAGTTGCATCTATTATTTTATTAGTATTAGCAGTGATTGCACCATTCGTATATGACGATGAATTGAAAGCTAAAAAAGCTGCGGGTACAGCTGGAGTGGCAGGAAAATCTTCTGATGTGATTACAAAAGAAATCGAGGAAGCAAAAGCAAGATTTATTGTAAAACCAGGGGTATTCACAAACTTTTTAACTATGTTTTATGGATTTATCTGCATGGCAATTATGTATGCTGCACAACAATATATCAAACGTTTTGGTTTGGCATTTTGTGGAATGTCTGAATTAAAAGCAGCAGGATTAACCTCTATTTATACAGGGGGTTCTATTGTGGCAGTACTTTTATGGGCAACCTTAATGGGTAAATTAGGATGGAGACCTTTAAAAGTATTACTAATTGACAACATAGGTACTGTAATTTCTCTTGCATTAGTATGCTTAGTTAGAAATGATGCAGTAATTCAAATTGCTACATTTTTAGTTGGTTTCTTTGCAGCTGGTGGAGCATTACAAACAGGTCTTTCATTAAGACAAGAATTTTGTCCGGGTAACAAAGGAAGAAATACTGGGATATATTACACATTTATGGGTGCAGCATCCTATACGATACCTGTAATAGCTTCAAAATTAACTGGAAGTTTAGCAGAAGCTGACGCAGTAATGAAGTTAATGATGTTAAACTTAGGATTTGCAGTTATTGGCGCGGCAATGATGGTTTATTTTGTATTTAAGTACAAACAAGTATTTGGTGTAAGCGCATTTAGCAAGAAAGAAAACTAAGTATTCTCAGGAGTGCCTCGTTCTACGTATGTAGCACGAGGTACTTTTGCGTAGATAGAATTTGAATATGAAAAAGGAGAAGATTAAATGGAAAGAAGAATTACAGGAACAACAAAATTATTAGGCTTAATAGGGACACCAGTTGAGCATTCTGGTTCTCCAGCAATGTATAACTATTGCTTTGAAGCATTGGGATATGATTATGCATATTTAGCCTTCGATGTTACGTTAGAAAGGCTTCCGGCAATGATGGAGGCTGCCAACACCATGCATATGAAAGGAATGAATGTGACGATGCCATTAAAGCAGGCTGTTGTTCTTTATATGGATAAGGTTACGCCAGCAGCAAAACTAATAGGAGCATGCAATACACTAGTGAATGAGGGCGGAGCGTGGATTGGTTATAATACAGATGGAATGGGATATGTACTTAATTTAAGAGACAATGGCGTAGAGGTTACCGGTAAAAAAATGACTGTATTAGGTGCAGGCGGTGCAGGAACCGCCGTTCAGGTACAATGTGCACTTGATGGGGCAAGAGAAATTGCAGTATTTAATCCCAAAGATGCTTTTTTTGAACATGCACAGGAAACCGCAATCAGAATCTCAAAGGAAGTGCCAGGGTGCACTGTGAGGGTATATGACTTAAATGATACAAAGAAGTTACAAGATGAGGTGGAAGATAGTGAAATTTTAGTCAATGCCACTAGGGTTGGTATGGCACCTAATAATGACGTTACTCCGATACAGAATAAGGCATTATTTAGACCTGATTTAATAGTTACAGATGTCATTTATAATCCAGTAGAAACAAAATTACTAAAAGACGCAAAAGCTTGTGGTTGTAAAACAATTGGTGGACAAGGCATGCTAGTTTGGCAAGGTGCAGAAGCATTCCACTTATATACAGGAGATACCATGCCCGTAGAAGAAGTAAAAAAATTGTTCTTTTAATGAACGTGTATAATTCTACCAATTCATAGGAAAAATGAATAGTTATTGTATGCATTCTCTATTAGACGTACGCAACACTTACATATATAATATATTTTAGTACCGTATTTTATTAATATTGTACAATAAGATTGTTAGTTAATAATCGAACAATCTTTTGAATGAAAATAAATTGCAGAATTGCAATAGGAGAGGATGAGGAAGACATGAGAATATTAAAATGGTTAGACCGGTATTTTGAAGAAGTAGTTCTTGTTACGTTATTGTGTTTGATGATGATTATTATGGGGATTCAAGTTACAGCTAGATATGCTTTTGGATCATCGCTCTCTTGGTCAGAAGAGATTACAAGATATTTATTCATTTGGTCAGGATTTTTGAGCGCGAGTTATTGTATTAAAAAGGGAGTTTCAGTTAAGATAGAGCAATTGGTATCTTTGTTTCCAGAAAAAACTACCCATATTTTAAAAATTGTAAGCTATATAATTGAAATTATATTTTTTGTATATTTGGTTCCATTCGCATACACATATGTACAAGCAGCTATGGTAAGTAAACAATTAAGCCCCGCTTGCTCCATACCAATGTTCTATATTCAATTTGCAACATTATTTAGTTTTGTACTTTGTGTATTTCGATTAATACAAAAGTTAATCCAAAGAATCAAGTTATTATTTGGGAAATCTGAAAAAGGAGGAGTAGCATAAAATGTCAGCAGGAATTGTTTTATTATTATTTTTCGTTTGTCTATTAATCGCAATACCAATCTCAGTATCACTTGGAATTGTTTCTGTACTACCAGGAGCATTTGATCCATCTTTTACGGCAAGTGCTATCTATGTTATTCGCTCTATGTTTGGAGGACTAGATAGCTTTCCATTGTTAGCAGTACCGATGTTTGTATTATCAGGTATTATTATGGCGCGTGGTGGCATTTCAAAGCGTTTATTTGATTTATTTGCTTACTTCTTTGGAAGACGTACGGCTGGATTGCCATGTGCAGTCATTGTTACTTGTCTGTTCTATGGTGCAATTTCAGGTTCAGGAATTGCCACGGTTGCTGCAGTGGGGAGTATGACGATTCCAATTTTAGTAGGATTAGGATATGATAAAAAATTTGTAACAGCAATGGTAGCTATTGCAGGAAGCTTGGGTGTTATTATACCACCTAGTATACCTTTTATTATGTTTGGTATGTCGTCAGGTCAATCCGTAAGTGATATCTTTATGGCAGGTATTGTACCTGGAATTATGATTGGCGTATTTTTAATGGTGTATGCTTATATTTATTGCAAAAGATATGGTGAAGATAAAGAAAAAATCAATCAGCATGTGGATGGTCTTCATGCAAAAGGATTGTGGTCAGTATTTAAAAGTAGTTTTTTTGCCTTATTATCTCCAGTTATCATCTTGGGATGTATTTATACTGGAATTGCATCTCCGACGGAGGCGGCTGTAATTTCTGTATTCTATTCCTTGATTATAAGTGTTGTAATATATAAATCATTAGAGATAAAAGAGCTGTATTCAGTATTTGCAGAAGGGGTAAGAACTTACGCACCAGTTCTTTTTGTTCTGGCAGCATCGATTGCATTTTCAAGAGTACTTACCCTTATGCAAGTACCTCAAACAATCAGCACTTGGATTTTGGATAATTTTTCAAGTAAAGTGGTTATTCTGATTGTGGTTAATGTTGTACTATTATTAGTAGGAATGGTTATGGATACGACACCCGCAATTTTGATATTGACCCCAATTTTAATGCCGATTATGACTGGTGTAGGAGTCAATCCAATTCATTTTGGAGTATTTATGGTTGTTAATCTAGCGATTGGTTTTGTAACACCACCAATCGGAGTAAATCTATTTATTGCAAGCTCATTAACAGAAATACCAGTAGCAGTCATTTCAAAGAAAGTACTTCCAATGATAGGGTTCTTTTTGATTGCGTTACTACTAATTACCTTTATTCCACAAATAAGTCTATGTTTATTATAGAATAAGGAGGACAAAATGAAAAAGAGAATAAAAATAATATTGCTTACGATGTTTCTTTTGGGAGTATTTGGAATATCTGGTTGCAGCAAAAAAGATTCAGAAGAAGTACAAAGGTATGCGTGGCCACTGGCCACTTGCAGTACAGAAGACACAATTACGCATGTATTTGCAACCTCATTTGCAAAGGAAGTCAATCAACTTAGTGATGGAAAAATGAAGATTCAGGTATATCCACAAAGTACATTGGGTGGTGATCGTGAATTAATGGAAAGCTGTAAGGATGGTGATATACCATTCGTTGCTCAATCGCCTGCACCACAGGTTAGTTTTATGCCAGAACTTTGTATCTTTGATACCCCATGTGCTTTTGATACGATAGAAGATGCAAGAGCAACGGTTGACAATGCGGCTTTTCAAGAAAAGGTGCAAGGGATATATAAAAATGCAGGATATCAATTACTTGGATTTGCAGATCAAGGGTTTCGTGTAATGACTTCAAAAAAGAATTTTGAAGGTTTTGAGAGTTTTAAGGGCCAAAAGATTAGGACTATGGAAAATACATTTCATATTCAATTTTGGAAGGCAATGAATGCAAATCCAACACCAATGTCTTTTAGTGAAGTTTATATAGGCTTACAGCAAGGAACAATAGATGCACAAGAAAATGCATATGAAATCATTGTCAGTGCAAAATTATACGAACAACAAAAATATGTGATTGAAACAAATGCAGTTCCTGATTATATTACATTGGTTGTCAGTGATAAATTTTTCCAAGGCTTAAATGAGGACCAGCAAAAGATTATTCAAAAAGCAGCAGAAAATGCGCAAGAAACAGCAAGAGAATCTGCAGATGATAGAAGAAATCAACGCGTGGAAGAACTTCAGAATGCTGGAATGGAAATCATTAAAATAGATGATAGTACATGGAAGACTATGCAAGAAGCATGCACACCGGTGTACGATTCTATTCGTAAGCAAGCTGGAGATGAGCTTTTCAAGCTATATCAAAATGAACAATAAATAAAGAATCCTAAATAGGGGCGTATAAAACCAAAGTATTAAGCGTTGTAAAATGACTTATAGAATATGGTTTGATGCGCCCCTAAAGTAATATTGTAGAAAAGTGGGGGAATATATGGTAGGATAAAGAAATATGAAATAGAAAGGCAATGGAAAAAAAGATGTCAAAGAGAACGATTCGTAACATGATAATACTACTTTTAGGAATATTAGGAAGTGTTATAATAATCATGAATCAAAACAAAGGAAGCAAGGAGCAGAAAGAACATATTCCATTAAAATTCGGTGCGACCTACATGTCAATGAATAATCCCTATTTTGATGCGTTAAATGGAAGCATTCAGGAAGTAGTGGAAGCAAATGGTGATGTATTAATTTCCAGAGATCCCGCACAGGATCAAAAGAAGCAGAATCAACAGATTTTAGAATTATTGGAAGACGGAGTAGTGGCTATTTTTGTAAATCCTGTAGATTGGAAAGAGATTACACCTGCGCTTAAAGCATGTAAAGAGGCGGAGGTACCGATCTTCAATATAGATACGTATGTATTCGATTCGGAATACGTAGTATCAAGTATTTTATCTGATAATTATAATGCAGGAGTATTAATTGCAGAGGATATTATGAGAAAGCGGCAAAATGCTAATATTGTTATAATTAATGATGATAATATTAACTCAACGAATCTTAGGGTCAGGGGATTTTTGAATACGATTGAGGGGAATGAGGCATATAAGGTAGTAAAGCATAGAAAAAATGCTTCAGAGTTAGAGGTCTCATTAGAGGTAATGAAGCGAATTATTGATAGCAGTGCAGAATTTGATGTAGTACTAGGCGGCAATGATCCAACTGCATTGGGTGCATTAGCAGCATTACAGCAAAAGCATGTGGAAAAGGAAATCCTTGTTTATGGAATTGATGGGTCTCCTGATGGAAAAACCATGATAAGAGAAGGGTATTTAGAAGGTACAAGTGCTCAGTTTCCGTTAAAGATAGGAAGAAAAGCAGCAATAGAGGCGTATAATTATCTGGATGGTAAAGGCGTAGAACCCAATATTATTATTCCAGTAGAATTAATAACAAAGGATAATTTATCAGAATTTGACGTGGCGGGATGGCAGTAAAATATGAATGATAGAAGAATTAGTATTTTTAAAGCATTGATGTTATTATTCAACATTATAGCAGTTAGTTTTATAGTGGCATTTATTATTATTATTACTCAAAAGATATGCCAATTTAATATAGCAAGGACATTTATTAATGGTGTTGTTACGATTCCTAAAAATCCTATGTTTACATTATGGATTACCGTAATTTTAATGAGTATCTTTGTCATCACGTTTTTAGCCAGAGAATATTTTTGTGTTCATAAAACGGGAGTTATTTACGGTACCTTGATAATAGATTTTTTGATTAGTATTCTACTAATGTATGTATTGAATTTTAATTACAATGGAATTGTTTTTTGGGTATTTGCAAATGTCATATATTATGTAAAAGAAAAAGGAAAATATTTATTTGTGGTATTAGCGATTATCACATATGTAGGAACCGATTATCAACTATTATCTATTCGTTACCATCTATTTTCTGTGAAAGATTATATGCTTTATTTTAATGCCAGTAAACAACAATATTATCTGGGTATTTTCAATGTACTAATATCAGTAAATGTTATATTATTTATTGTGTTTTGCGTCTTCGTTATTCAGCAGCAGAGGGGCATTATAGATGAAGTGAATTTTCTTTATAAAAAATTAACAGATACAAATGAAGAGCTGCAATACGCCAATGAGGAATTAAAGCAATATGCAGATTTAAAAGAAAAGATGGGACAGACGAAAGAACGGAATCGTTTGGCTAGAGAAATTCATGATACATTGGGACATACATTAACAGGAATCTCAGCAGGCCTAGATGCATGTATTGCGATTATTGATGTAGCACCGGAGCAAACCAAAAACCAGTTAAATACATTGTCGAAGGTTACTAGAGATGGCATTAGTGAAATAAGACGTTCTGTAAATGAACTAAGACCAGATGCATTGGAACGATTAAACTTAGAAAGTGCTATCACGAAGATGATTATGGACTTTAAATCAGTTACAAATGCAAAAATAGATTTTATATGTGAGGTTCACCAATTAAAATTCGATGAAGATGAGGAAAATATTATATTTCGAATTATACAGGAGAGTATTACGAATGCAATACGCCATGGAAAGGCAAGCGAAGTAAATGTAGTGATGGAAAAAAGGAACGGTTATATTCATCTGCTGATACAAGATAATGGTGTCGGATGCAATCAAATCAAACCAGGTTTTGGGACGAAGCATATGTTGGAACGAGTGCATATGTTAAACGGTGAAATTACATTTTCAGGTGAGGTAGGATTTAAGGTAGATGCTAAAATACCGATTAGATGGGGAGAAACGTATGATTAAAGTATTAATAGCGGATGATCAGGAATTGATAAGACAAAGTTTAGAAATTGTGTTGAATAGTAGAGAGAATATTGAGGTAACAGAGGCAGTTGCCAATGGATTAGAAGTAGTGCGTAGCGTCAGAAAAGAAAAACCAGATGTTATCTTAATGGATATTAGAATGCCAAAGATGGATGGGGTACAATGTACAAAAATTATTAAGGAAAATCATCCGGAAATTAAAATCATTATATTAACTACATTTGATGATGACGAATATGTTTATAACGCTTTAAAATTTGGAGCAAGTGGATATCTGCTAAAAGGGGTATCTATGGATGGTTTGGTGGATGCTATCATGACGGTACATCGAGGACAAGCAATGATTAATCCAGATGTAGCAATAAAAGTAGTGCGACTATTTTCACAAATGGCTCAGGCAGATTATAAAATACCCGTGGAGACGCAGGAGATAAGTAAACTAACAAATACAGAGTTGAAAATTATTCGTGAGGTTGGCAAAGGGGCTTCGAATAAGGAAATCGCTGATACCTTAAGCCTTTCCGGCGGTACGGTTAGGAATTATCTAAGTACGATTCTTAGTAAACTTGATTTGCGTGACAGAACTCAATTAGCCATATGGGCAGTTCAGTCACAGTCATTCAATGAAAATGAATAAGAAGGTGGAACCATGACTCGAAAAAAGAAAGTACTTATATTAATTGGAGGGCTACTTTTAGGACTTTGTATCATCTATTTAATTTATCAGAATCAAAAAGAAACGGTGATAGAATTAGGGATATTTACTGGTAGTAACTGGGACGTGGCAAATGCAAATAGTTATACGATTGTGGATTCTGTAATTTCAGAATTTGAGGAGCGATATCCAGGAGTAAAGGTACATTATACAAGTGGAATTAGAAAAAGTGATTATTCCGAGTGGTATGCTCAAAAAGCATTAAATGGAGAAACACCAGATGTTGCAATGGTTTTATCAGATGATTTTGAAAAATTAGTATCTATGGGAGCTTTGAAGAATTTAGATTCCTTTATGAAGAAAGATTCCAAGTTTGAAGAGAGTAAGTTTTATGAAACAGCCTTTAGGACGGGAAAAGTAAAACAAAAGCAATATGCGCTACCATATGAAGTGGTCCCTACACTTATGTTTGTAAATAAAACGTTATTACACAAAGAAGGATTTTCAGTCCCTGATATTAACTGGACTTGGGAGAATCTTTTGAATATTTGTGAAAGTGTTACCAAAGATATTGATGGTGATGGTGTGCTAGAGCAATTTGGCACTTATAACTATGAATGGGAAGATGCTATCTACACAAATGGTTCTAAGATTTTTAGTGAAGATGGAAAGGAAGCCTATTTATCAGACGAAAGAGCTATGGATACGATTAAATTCATGAAAAAATTAGAAGAATTGAATCAAGGTGAGAAGGTTACGCAAGACGATTTTGACGCTGGAAATGTAGCATTTATGCCATTGTCTTTTGCAGAATATCGGACTTATAAAACCTATCCATACAAGATTAAAAAATATAGCAATTTTCAGTGGGATTGTATTACACTTCCAGCAGGACCAGATGGTGAAAATACATCCAAGGTAAGTACGTTACTTATGGGAATTAGTGAAAATACGAAGGAAGAAGAATTAGCTTGGGAATTACTAAAGCTTTTTACAACAGATAATAGGGTACAGATGAAAATCTTCCAATATTCACAGGGGGCTTCGGTATTAAAAGAAGTTACTAATTCAAATGAATCAGAATATATTTTGAGAAAAGGAATGGAGGCCAACGAAAAGGTTATTAATAATAGTGTGCTAAGCAATGTCATTGAAAAGGGAGTTGTTGTACCAAAATTTCAAAAATATGATGAAGCAATGGTTTTGGTAGAAAGTCAAGTTAATAGTATTCTCAATGATGAAATCAATGCAGATAGTACAATGAAGATATTTCAGAGGAAGATGAATACATTTCTAAATCAATAAAATGTTACAAATGTAATATAAAATTGATTACAAAATGCAGGTGCTAAAAAATATAGATTTGGTATGATGTGACTATAACAAATTTCAATCTATTAAAGGAGGAAATAAGAATGAAAAAGAGGTTATTGAGCATCATGCTATGTGTCGCAATGGTAGGGACATTAGCAGTAGGTTGTAGTGGAAAGAAAGAAGAGAGTTCTACCAAGGACACAAAAAAAGAAAGTACAGAAAAAGAAGGAGGATACAAGTTCGGTTATACTTGTATGGATGGTACAAATCCATTTTTTGTAGCTTTAGAAAAAACAATTAGAGATGAAGTTGAGAAAAATGGAGATGAACTTATTTCTGTAGATCCAGCAAATGATGTATCTTTACAAATTCAACAAATCGAAGATTTGATTTCTCAAGACATTGATGCAATGTTCTTGAATCCAGCTGAAGCAGAAGGTATTTTACCGGCATTGGATGCATTAAAAGAAGCTGATATTCCTATCGTGAACTTTGATACGGAAGTAGCTGACTTAGATTATGTATCTTCTTATGCAGGATCAGATAACTACAACGCTGGTAAAGTTTGTGGAGAAGATTTAGTTAAAAAATGCCCAGATGGTGGAGATATTATTGTTCTTGATTCACCTACAATGAATTCTATCGTTGATAGAACTAATGGTTTCTTAGATGCAATCAAAGACAAAGGATTTAATATTGTAGCACAACAAGACGCGAAGGGTAACTTAGAACAATCTATGGGAATTACAGAAGACTTACTTCAAGCAAATCCTAAAGTAGTTGCAATTTTCGGTGGAAATGATCCTACAGCTTTGGGTGCATTAGCAGCAGCAAATGCAGCTGGTATCAAAGATTGTAAAATCTATGGCGTAGATGGTTCTCCTGATATCAAAGCAGAATTAGCTTCTGGTGATTCACTAATTGAAGGTACAGGCGCTCAATCTCCAATCAATATTGCTAAAAAATCTGTTGAAATTATGTACAAACTTATGAAGGGTGAGACAGTAGACGACAAATATCCAGTAGAAACATTCTTAATCACATCTGATAATGTGAAAGAATATGGCACAGACGGCTGGCAATAAGCAATAGAGCGGACAAAAAGTGCTTTATTCCCTAAAGGAGAATAAAGCACTTTTCTAAAGTAAAGGAAAAGTGGGTGATAGTTTGAGCGATACAGTATTGTTAAAAATGAATCATATTCATAAACAATTTCCAGGTGTATATGCCTTGAAAGATATTAATTTTGAGCTGCAATCAGGTGAGATACATGCACTTTTGGGAGAAAATGGAGCTGGAAAATCTACCTTAATTAAGGTTTTAGGTGGTATTTACTCTGCAGATCAAGGAGAAATCGTTATTGATGGAGAATCGGTATCGATTAACAGTGTATTAGATGCACAAAAGAATGGAATTGCTATTATTCATCAAGAGTTAGTATTGGTGTCTCATATGACAGTAGCGGAAAATATTTACCTTGGTAGAGAGCCTAAAAAAGGTGGATTTATAAATAGCGACAAAATGAATCAAGATGCAAAGGAGTTGCTGGTAGCTTATGGTATGGAGTTTGAACCGGATACATTGATTCGAGATTTGACCATTGCACAACAACAAATGGTTGAAATCGTAAAAGCTATTTCTTTTCATTCGAAGATATTAGTTATGGATGAGCCAACTTCGTCTATATCAGACAGAGAGGTAGCGTTTTTATTTGAAACGATGCGTACACTGACAGCTAAGGGCGTTGGTATTATTTATATTTCTCACAAAATGAGTGAGCTAGAAGAAATTTGTGATAGAGTGACGGTAATGAGAGACGGGACCTATGTGGGTACTGAAGTTGTCAAGGATACTAATAAGGACAACTTGATTGCAATGATGGTAGGACGTAAGTTAGAGAACTATTATACAAGAGACTATCAAGAAGAAAAAGAAGTGATATTAAAATGTGAAGATATTTCAGATGGAAATATGGCAAAGGGTGCTGATTTCGAATTAAGAAAAGGTGAAATCTTGGGATTTGCTGGTTTAGTTGGTGCCGGAAGAAGCGAAGTTATGAAATGTCTTTTTGGATTGACAAAAAATTATACTGGTAATATATATTTAAACGGTACAAAAGTAAAAATAGGATCACCTGTTGAGGCAATGAAGCATGGAATTGCATTGGTACCAGAAGATCGTAAGTTTGAAGGGTTATATAAGATACAAAGTGTTAGATATAATTCCACAATTGAAGTGTTAAATCAATTTATCAAAGGAATTTTTGTAAATGCAGATAAAGAAGTAGAGATTACACAAAAATATATTGATATGATGTCAACGAAGACTCCTTCACAAGAACAAAAAATAGGAAATCTGTCAGGTGGAAACCAACAAAAGGTTATGATTGGACGTTGGCTTGCAACCAATCCAGATATATTGATTTTAGATGAACCTACACGAGGCGTTGACGTAGGTGCAAAGGCTGAAATATATTCCATTATGAATGAATTGGCAAAAGCAGGTATGTCTATCATTATGATTTCATCAGAATTACCTGAAATCATAAATATGAGTGACAGAGTATATGTAATGGCAGACGGTAAGGTAAAAGGTTGCCTGGATCATAGTGAAGTAACGCAAGAAAGTATTATGCATTTAGCTGCGGAGTAGAGCTAAGGTAGAAATGAAGGAGGAAATAAGATGACAAAGCAGGCATCAAATAAAGGGATATCATCTTCTAAGTATGGAAGGACGATAAAAACTTATTTTAAAGATAATTTAGGGATTATAGTGGCATTTTTGGTATTATGTTTATTTTTAGCTATTAATCCTTCAACAAGTAGTTCATTTGCAACATCAAAGAACGTCTTTAATGTATTGAGACAAATATCTACTAATTTATATTTAGCATGTGGAATGACAATGGTTATCATTCTTGGAGGAATCGACTTATCTGTTGGATCTATTATAGCACTGTCTGGATGTGTTGCAGCTGGTGGGGTTGCACGCTATAATTTACCTATGCCAGTTGCTATTTTATTAGGATTAGTGGTGGCATTATTTTTTGGTATGTTCAATGGATTAGTTATTTGTAAAACAACCATTCCACCATTTATTGTAACATTGGCAACCATGAATATTGCCAAAGGGTTTGCTTATGTATATACTGGTGGATCACCAGTACGAGTAGTAACAAAAGAATGGCAGTTTATTGGAGCAGGGTATATTGGTCCAATTCCAACACCTGTTGTTATTCTGATTGTTGTACTAATCATTACTGCGATTATTATGAATAAGACGAAAATAGGACGTCATATGTATGCTGTAGGTGGTAATGCACAAGCAGCAGAATTCTCTGGAATTTCTGTTGCAAAAGTAAAATTCTTTGTACATACTTTTTCCGGTGTAATGGCTGGTCTTGCGGGTGTGGTATTAGCATCCCGTATGTATTCGGGTCAACCAACAGCGGGAGATGGCGCTGAAATGGATGCTATTGCGGCAGTAGTTGTAGGGGGTACCTCTATGGCCGGCGGAAGTGGTAAGATTGGTGGCACAATTATTGGTGGACTTATCATTGGTGTATTAAATAATGGGTTGAATCTATTAAATGTCAATTCATTCTGGCAATATGTTGTAAAAGGTGTAGTGATTTTATTAGCAGTATTTATAGATTACCTAAGAAACAGAAAAAAATAATAACAGGACGTAAGGTCTATCCTGCAATGGGATAGACCTATTGTATAGGAGGAAAATATGTTAGTTAATTTAAATGAAGTAACTAGAGAAGGAAGAGAAAATGGTTATGCAGTAGGGGCATTTAATGTAAGTAACTTAGAATCAGCTATGGCAATAATTCAAGCAGCAGAGGAGACTGGAAAGGGAGTTATTTTAAATTATGCAGAAGTACATGCACCACTACTTTCTATGGATATAGCTGCATCCATTATGCTGGAATTTGCTAAAAAGGCAACCGTACCTGTATGCGTGCATTTGGATCATGGAACTTCTGTTGAAAGTTGTATGAAGGCTATGCGATTGGGATTTACCTCAGTAATGATTGATGTATCTGGATCAGATTATGAAGAAAATGTAAAAGAGACAGCAGAAGTTGTACGCCTTGCACACAGTATTGGTGTTACAGTAGAGGCTGAATTGGGACACATTTTTGCTTCTAATATAGGTGTTGGTGAAGGAGGGGTTGTAGAATCAGCAGATAGTTTTGCAGATATTGAAGATATTTATACCGATCCAATGACAGCAAAAGATTTTGTGGAGAGAACAGGTGTAGATGCACTAGCAATTGCATTTGGAACAACTCATGGTGTTTACGTAAAAAAACCAGTGCTAGATTTAGAACGAATTACTAGAATTAAAGAGCAAGTTGATATACCATTCGTTATGCATGGCGGGTCAGGTCTTAGTAAAGAAGAATTTCAAACAGCCATTAAAAATGGGGTAAGAAAGATTAACTATTATACTTACATGACACTTGCAGGCGGTAAAGCAGTTCAAAAAGCAATACTGGAAAAACAAGCAGAAGAAAATATTTTCTTTCATGATATACCATTAATTGCGATACAAGCTATGAAGGAAAATGTAAAAGAGGCAATCCTTACATTTAGCTTAGAAGTATAAAAAGGAGACGTGGATATGGGGAAAAAGGGAATTACAGTGGCAGGTTCTCTCATTGCAGATAATTTTTATATTACAGACACATATCCTGATATCGGACGATTGACCAATATTCGTGATGTAATGCGAGGTGTTGGAGGTTCAGGAAATCTTGTGTTAGACTTAGCAAAGCTTGACCCATTGTTACCAATAAAAGTGAGTGCAGTTGTGGGTGAGGATGCAAATGGGACATTTGTAAAAGAGACATTGAATCAATACGAAAATGTTGACGTTCGTAACATTGTGCAAGAAGGAGACAGTTCTATGACGATGGTGATCGAACCTACGGATAGTAAGCAGAGAACGTTCTTTTATTTGCCGGCATCTAGTGATGTATATGATGAAAGTTATATTGATTGGGAGCAATTAGATGCCAAAATATTTCAACTTGAGTATCTATTATTAATGAAAAAAGTAGATTCTTTTGATTCACAATATGGAACACAGGGTGCACGTATTCTTCATGAAGCACAAAAAAGAGGAATGAAGACATCTATAGATATTGTTTCAGAAGACAGTGACCGAGTAAAAACAATTGTTATGTCATCATTAAAGTATACGGATTATTGTACCATTAATGAGATAGAAGCAGAAAGTATTACAGGAGTCACGTTGTATCAAAATGGTAGGTTGTTAGAGGAAAATGTATCACAAGCTTTAGAAATACTGGCTTCTATGGGGGTATCTACCTGGGCTATTATCCACTCTCCTAGTTGCGGATATGGAATGAATTGCAAAACAAAAGAGATTGTAAGAGTACCTAGCCTTACGTTGCCAGCTGGCTATATAAAAGGGACTACAGGAGCAGGTGATGCATATTGCAGTGGTGTATTATATGGGGCATATCAAGATCAAACTATAAAAGAAGCTATGGAATTAGGTACTGCATGTGCCGCATGCTCACTTTCGGGAGTGGACGGTACATCGGGAATGCGCTCTTATCATGAAGTATTGAAAATATTAGAACAGTATAAGGAGAAAACGATATGAAACGATCAAAAATAAATCAATGCATCAAGGACATGGAAGCACTGATTCAAAAACATGGATTCGAATTACCACCATTTTGCCATTGGACACCAGAAGAATGGAGTCAAAAGAATGAAGAGTATAACGAGATTCGTGATAATATGTTGGGATGGGATATTACAGATTATGGATTAGAAGATTTTGACAAGTTAGGATTTGCACTAATTACATTGCGAAATGGAAATCAGAACAATTCAAAATATAAAAAAGTTTATGCTGAAAAATTACTTATGTTAAAAGATGGGCAGAAATCCCCAATGCACTTCCACTGGAAGAAATCGGAAGATATTATAAATCGTGGGGGTGGTGTACTAATCATTCATTTATATGATGATGATGGAAATGGGGGACTATCTGACAAAGACGTCCTTGTAAATAGTGATGGACGCTCTTATTATGTGCCAGCAGGTACAGGGATAGAACTAAGACCAGGAGAAAGCCTTACATTATGGCCACATCAATATCATGATTTTGATATTAAACCAGGGACTGGGGATGTGCTTATTGGAGAAGTATCCATGTGTAATGATGACAATACTGATAATAGATTTTATGAAGAGATGGGACGATTTCCTAAAATTGAAGAAGATGAACCACCATATCGTTTATTATGTAACGAATATCCAATTGCATAGGAATCTAATAGAAGGACGTATCGCATGTGCCACATGTGATACGTCCTTCTATGGTAAAGTAAGTGTATTAAATGTCTATAGAATTTTGGGATTTATGATATTCAATATCTGGTAATAGTTCGAAGTAGAAATCAGAATATTCTTTTAGTAGGGCTTGAATTACAAATTCTTGTACAATTGCAAATCTAGAAATAGATATTTCATCTTTTTCAAATGTAATATAAACGCTAATCCATAATTTGCGTCCCGTTCTTATAATATCAAAATGCAACTTTTTATAACCATAAGCATCTAAGATAGGCGTAATAATGGATTTTATCTGTTCTACGGTCTCTTCTTCAGGTGCAACTAAAAATAAATCTCGCAAACCAGAAATAATAGCTCTTATTGGAGTTGGTAACATAAAAATGGAAAGTGCAATTGCAATCAATTGGTCAAAATAAGGAATGAATCTTGCAAATGGTCCATCCGAGAAAAATATAGGAAGAAAAAAAGCGATAGCCATTCCAATGGAAGCTACTACATCTATTCGCCATTCTTGAATTTCCATTGCGACTATAGGGGAATTCATCTTTTGATTCATACGTTTTAGTAACAAAATAATAATAAGTCCAAGAATGCAAGCAAATAATTCAAAATATGCAATTTGTGAAAAAGCAATTTTTCTTCCACCTTGTAAAACTATTTCAATATTTGTAAAGATAAGCCCAATGGTTACTGCAACCATTGTGACTCCTTTTAATGCTACAAATAATGTTTCCACCTGTAAAAATCCAAAAGGATGCTTTTCATTTGCAGAGCGGTATAATAATGGAATAATACTTAACGAGATTAAAATCATAATCAGTTCTATACCATCATAAATAGAGTCTAATAAGACTGCTTGAGAGTGTGTATATAAAGCCATACCGAGTTCAAGTAACGCAAAAACAGCACCACCTAATAAAGAAATATTCAGTGCTTTTGTCTCTGTTTTTTGTTGTTTTACGTTTGCATGCATAGATTCACCTATTGTTTTTATTTTTATCATACAATATTTGGAATGAAAATACTACGATTAGTTTTCATTCTAATTTTTATGAAAAAAGGAGGTGTTTGCAATCGAATCGGGCAATAGTTTTTCAGCTATTTGAGCCAAACAAGTGCCAAATGGTAGTAATACGATAGTGGTAATCAAATTAAAGATAGTGTGTACATTGGCAATCTGATGAATTGGTTGACCAGGTGAAAGTCGTTCGATGTAATATGTAAATGGGGTAATCATACATATAATAGTAAATAGGAAGGTACCGATGGTGTTGAAAAGAAGATGAATGATTGTGACCCGTTTGGCGCTTATCTTGGTTCCTATGGAGGCTAATACAGCTGTAATACAAGTCCCGATATTCATACCAAATAGGACATATACGGCAGATGACAAGGGTATCATACCTGTACTTGCCAATGTTTGTAATATTCCAACAGAGGCAGAAGAGGACTGGACAATGGAGGTAAATGCTGCACCAATCAAAATACCTATAAAAGGATGTTGAAATGTGGTTATAAAGGTTAGAAATGTCTTCGAGTTCTGCAAAGGTTGTAATGCATTGGACATGGTTTCTAATCCAATAAATAAGACACCTAACCCTGCTAAAATAGAACTCAGATGTTGCAGTTTTTTGTTTTTTACAGTCATCATTCCAATCACACTGATGAAGGCAATAAGGGGAGCAATTGCACCGATGTCCAATGCAATTAATTGCCCGGTAATTGTAGTACCGATATTTGCACCCATAATAATCCAAACAGCTTGATTTAAAGTCATAAGACCACTATTTACGAAACCTATTACCATAACTGTAATTGCAGAAGAAGATTGAATAATTGCTGTAATGCCTGCACCTACTATGACACCTTTGATACGATTAGCGGTTAATTTTTCGAGTATACTTTTTAGTCGCTTACCAGCGAAAGTTTCCAATCCCGTACTCATGGCCTGCATACCATAGAGAAATAAGGCAAGCCCTCCAAGTAATAATATGATATCTGAAAGTTTCATACGTATGCTATGCTCCAATGCAATTGGTATTTATAGATTCTATGTCGTAAAGTAAAAGGGTAGTATTAGAAAAAGGAAGAGAAGATGGAGGCAACGATAGAAAGCTTGATGCAAATAAACGGAAATTTATAAGAAATACCTAAATTTTAAGAATCTATCAAATTTATAGTATATTATGGAGTATCGCAGTCATATAATTCAGTAGCATATATGGAAGGGGTATTTTGCATGGAACGAGGAAATGAATTCTCTATTTACAAAGATATACAAGCCAGAACAGGAGGAGAAATATACCTTGGAGTTGTTGGACCGGTAAGAACTGGAAAATCAACATTTATCAAGCGTTTTATGGACTTGCTTGTATTACCTAACATGGAAGACGAAAATAACAAATCAAGAACAAGAGATGAACTTCCGCAATCAGCTTCTGGGAAGATGATTATGACAACAGAGCCCAAATTTGTACCAAAAGAAGCAGCACTTGTAAAACTGTCTGATGATATTGAGGTAAAGATTCGTTTAATAGACTGCGTGGGATATATGGTAGAAGGTGCTACGGGTCATGTTGAAAATGATGCAGAAAGATTAGTAAAGACACCTTGGTTTGATTATGAAATTCCATTTACACAAGCTGCAAATATTGGAACAAAAAAGGTGATTCATGAGCATGCAACAATTGGGATTGTTGTCACTACAGATGGAAGTATAGGGGAGTTGCCAAGAACAAGTTACATAGATCCAGAAGAAAAGACAATCAAAGAATTGCAAGCAATCGGCAAACCATTCGTGGTACTTGTGAATTCACAGAAACCATATAGTGAAGAAGCAAAAAGAGTAGTGTCAGAAATAGAATCTACACATGAAGTGAGCGCAATGGCTGTTAATTGTGAGCAATTAAGAGAGGAAGATATCCATAAAATTATGAAGATGGTACTGTATGAATTCCCGATATCAGAAGTAGAATTCTTTATTCCTAAATGGGTAGAGATGTTACCAAGAGATCATAGAATTAAATGTGATTTATTACAACATGTACGTGAAATTATGGATAAATTAGAGCAAATTAAAAATGCGGCAATCAAACCAGATATTACGGAGAGTCCGTATATTGATCAATTAAAAGTGGAAGAAATACAAATGGATACTGGTTGTGTCAAAATCAACATCTCAATGAGAGAGGAATATTATTTTGAAATATTAAGTGAGTTAACAGGCACTCCAATGAAAGGAGAATATGAGTTAATACAAACATTAAAAGAACTGTCTGTAATGCGTGACGAATATCAACAGGTAAGAAGTGCAATGGATGCTGTAAGAATGAAGGGATATGGAGTGGTTACTCCTAGACAAGATGAAATAACCTTAAATGATCCTGTCATCATAAAGCAAGGAAATAAATACGGAGTGAAGATACACTCGGAAGCACCTTCTATTCATATGATTCGTGCAAATATAGAAACAGAGATCGCTCCGATTGTAGGAAGTGAAAAACAAGCAGAAGATTTAGTGGTATATATAAAAAATGAGGCAGAAAAAGAAGAAGGAATTTGGAATACAAATATCTTTGGAAAATCAATTGAGGAATTAGTGTCTGATGGAATACGGAATAAAATCACCATGATTACAGATGAAAGTCAAGTAAAGCTTCAAGATACTATGCAAAAAATAGTGAACGACAGTAATGGCGGATTAGTGTGTATTATTATATAAATAAAATGAATGATCGTGTGTGAGCAAGTATGTTCACACACGATCATTTATGTTATAATATATGCTATGAATAAGAACGTGAGGAATATAATATGACAGTAATTAGACCTTTTCAAGGAATTCGACCAGCTAGTGCAGTTGTAGAGCAAGTAGCAGCCTTACCATATGATGTATATAGTAGAGAAGAGGCTAGAGCGGCGGTAGTAGATAAGCCTTTATCATTTTTAAATATCGACAGGGCAGAGACAGGCTTGCCACAGAATCTCTCTATGTATGATGAACAAGTATACACACGAGCACATGATGTGCTATGGGGAATGAGAGAACAGGGGATTTTGATTCAAGACGAGACGCCATATCTATATCTTTATGAACTCATTATGAATGGGCGAAGTCAAACGGGCATTGTAGGATGTGCTTCAATTGATGATTACAGGAGTGGAGTTATCAAAAAACACGAAAACACCAGAGCTGATAAGGAGGAAGATCGAATTAGGCATGTGGATCGTTGTCAGGCACAGACTGGTCCTATCTTTTTAACATATAGAAGGAATAACATTATTCAAGGTGTGATTCAAGAGACGAAACAAGAGGAACCCATTTATAATTTTGTCTCAGAAGATGGTATTACCCATCGGGTATGGATTGTATTAAGCGAGACAGCACGGAATACAATAATTAACGAATTTAACGAAATTCCAGAGGTCTATATTGCAGATGGTCATCATAGGGCGGCATCTGCAGTTAAAGTAGGACTGCAAAGACGTGATTTACAAAAAGCGTATGATAAAGATGCAGAATTTAATTATTTTTTATCTGTCTTTTTTCCAAGTGAAGAGTTAAGAATTTTAGATTATAATCGTGTGGTGGAGGACTTAAATGGCCTAACAGAGGAGCAGTTTTTAAAAGCGCTTTCACAAAATTTTGAGATACATATTATAGGTGATGTAGCTTATCGACCAAAGGAAAAGTATATGATGGGAATGTATTTAAATCATGTATGGTATCAAGTTGTTGCCAAAGAAGAAGTACAGTCGCGTGATGTAGTAAAAGCATTGGATGTTTCCATTCTTCAAGATTATGTGCTAGAACCCATTCTTGGAATACCGGATCCTAAGACAAATGAAAGGATTTCTTTTGTAGGTGGAATCAAGGGGCTTAGAAAACTAGAAGAAATTGTAAATCAAGGAGGGGGAGTGGCATTTGCCATGTATCCTACTTCTATGGAGGAGCTAATGTGTGTGGCAAAGGCGGGGAAACTGATGCCGCCAAAATCCACATGGTTTGAGCCGAAACTTAGAAGTGGTCTTTTTATTCATCAAATATCATGAGACAATCATGAAATAAAAGTATAAAAGTACATAAGGAAACGAGGAGAGAGGTAGGAAAATGATTCGATTTAATTGTGACTATAATGAGGGAGCACATCCGAGAATATTAAAACGATTGATAGAAACAAATATGGAACAAACGGCAGGGTATGGTGAAGATATTTACTGTGAACGTGCTAGGAATTTGATACAAGAAATTTGCAATGCACCAAATGCAGAAGTACACTTTTTGGTAGGAGGAACACAGACGAACTTAACTGTGATATCTGCAGCACTACGTTCGCATCAATGTGCGGTGGCGGCAGAGTCTGGACACATTTGCGTGCACGAGACGGGAGCAATCGAAGCTTGTGGCCATAAAGTGATTTCAGTCAAAAGTGATGATGGCAAGTTAAATGCGAATGATATACGTAAATTACATCAATTACATTGGGAAGATGAAAGTCGTGAGCACACCACCCAACCCAAATTAGTTTACATATCCAATCCAACAGAAGTTGGAACTATTTATAATAAGCGTGAACTAGAAGCATTACGAAAAGTTTGTGACGAATGTCAGATGTATTTATTTTTAGATGGTGCAAGGCTTGGGTACGGACTTTGTGCACGCGATAATGATTTGGATTTACCGATCATTGCAAAGTTATGTGATGTATTTTACATTGGTGGG
Organism: Lachnospiraceae bacterium LCP25S3_G4; assembly: GCA_052116865.1. Lineage (GTDB taxonomy): Bacteria > Bacillota > Clostridia > Lachnospirales > Lachnospiraceae > CAUPWF01. The sequence continues at coordinate 101,732 of JBQKKG010000004.1, forward strand.
ACAAAAATAGGTGCACTATTTGGAGAAGCAGTTGTTATTACAAATGATAGGTTAAAAGAGGATTTCAGATATATCATAAAGCAAAAAGGAGGGATGCTTGCAAAAGGTAGATTATTAGGCTTACAATTTGAGGAAATGTTCAAGGATGGGCTATATTTTGATATGTCTACTCATGCCAATGAGTTAGCCATGAAGTTAAAGATGGGCCTTCAGGATGCAGGATATGAGTTTGCTGTTGATAGTAGTACCAATCAGCAATTTGTGATTGTAGCGGACGAAGCACTAAAAAAATTAAAAAAGAATTATAGTTTTTCAACGATAGAATCATTGGATGATCTACATACAATAGTCAGATTTTGTACAAGTTGGGCAACAAAAGAGGCGGATGTGGACCAGCTATTGGAGGATATGATGTCATGAGGCTTGAGGAAACAATAAAAATGATTAAACCACTTGATGCAGAGGCTATGGTGGTTTGCAAAAATAGATGGAATAGTATTGCAAAGCCAATTGGAAGCCTGGGGAAATTTGAAGATACATTTATGCAAATTGCGGGAATTACAAGAACTGCTGAAGTAAAGGTAAATCAAAAGGCTCTGATTGTAATGTGTGCAGATAATGGTGTTGTGGAAGAGGGTGTGACACAGACGGACAGTAGTGTAACAGCTATTGTAGCCAATAATTTCTTAAAGGGGGATACGAGTGTTTGTATTATGGCAAAGCGAGCAGGCGTCGATGTATTTCCTATTGATATTGGCATAAATATAGAAACTATGATTGAGACACATAAGGTATCTTTTGGAACCAATAATATGACAAAAGGGCCAGCTATGACAAGAGCGCAAGCTCAGCGTGCTATAGAAGTTGGAATTGAACTTGCATATCGGTGTAAAGAGCAAGGATATCAGATTCTTGCGACTGGAGAAATGGGAATCGGGAATACTACTACAAGTAGTGCGATTGCAGCAGTTTTGTTAAGTGAGCCAATAGAAAAAATGACCGGGCGTGGTGCAGGGTTAACGTTTGAAGGCTTGAAAAAGAAACAAGATGCAATTGCTAGAGCTATTGCATATAATCAGCCGGATAAGAACGATCCACTTGATGTACTATCTAAAGTTGGTGGATTGGATATTGCAGGGTTAGTGGGTATATACTTAGGTGGTGCAGCATGTGGAATACCAATTGTTATTGATGGTTTTATTTCAGCAGTAGCGGCTTTAGTGGCGAGTAAATTTAGTTCTTTAATACGAAGTTATGCAATACCATCACATATGTCAAAGGAAGTAGCAATGCAATGTGTTATGGAACACCTTTATATGTTTCCGTGCCTGGATTGCAATATGAGTCTAGGTGAAGGAAGCGGGGCAATTGCGCTGATGCCACTACTTGACATGGTACAGGATATTTATGAACAGATGAGTACATTCCAAGAGATAGAGATAGAACCTTATGAACCAATGGGATGTCATGTGTAAGGAAAGGTAAACACTGGGGAGGTAAGATATGATTTTTATTACAGGTGGAGTAAAACAAGGAAAAAGAGAGTATGCTATGGATTATTTCCCCAATCGACTAGTAATGCCAGCATATCATATCACCATTGAACAATGTTTGAAAGAGGGAAAAGATCCGGTTGCATATACAATGGCAATGTTACGAATGAATCCTGAAGTTGTCATTATCATGAGTGAGATGGGATGTGGAGTAGTGCCGATAGATCCTATGGCAAGAAGATTGAGAGAAGAGGTAGGAAGAGTAGGTTGTTATTTAGCAAAAGAAGCTACGGAGGTACATCGTGTTATTGCAGGAGTCGGAATACAAATTAAGTAATTGTTATTTTCCACTATTTGTAGATATACGGGAAAAACAGATATTAGTAATTGGAGCAGGGAATATTGCATTAAGGAGGATTGAGGCGCTGAGTTCATTTGGGGCTTTTATTCGAGTAATAACTAGAGACATACCATTGGAAACACGAGAGAAAATTACAGATATGGCGAACAAAGGACTTCTTAAATTGCAGCAAAGGAATATTGTGCAAGAAGATATCACGGAGGACCTTGCATTTGTTTTGGCCTGTACGGATAGTAAGTCTTTGAATGCGTCAATTTATCAATGGTGTAAGGAGAAGGGGATTGTAGTAAATGTTTGTTCAGATGCTTCGTTGTGTGATTTCTATTTTCCAGCTATTGCAGTAAAAGAAGATATTGTGATTGGTATTTCGGGTTGTGGTGATAATCATAGAAAAGTGGCTAATATGGCTAGTAAAATCAGGACGTATTTAGAAAAACAAGATGAGGATGACTAATATGATAAAAGTTACGTTCATTGCCCATAGTGGGTTTATGGTAGAATTAGAACAGAACATACTAATATTTGATTATTATAAAGGAGACATTCCTAGGATAAAAACAAAAAAAGCAATTTATGTTTTTGCAAGCCATGCACATTATGATCATTATGTAAGGGATATTTATCGATATAACGAACTCTCTTTAGATGTAACATTTGTATTATCAGATGATATCCCAAGAGAAGAAGTAGAAGTATCAAAGCAATATGGCGTACTAGAGGAGCAGGTGAAATTTTTAGAACCAGATATAAAATGCACTATTGGAAACTGTAAGATTTTGACGTTGAAATCTACGGATGAAGGAGTCGCATTTTTGGTTACATGTGAAGATAAAGTGATTTATCATGCGGGAGATTTGAATTGGTGGCATTGGGAGGAAGAAAGTGAAATATTCAATGCGATGATGAAGAAGAAATATCAAACGGAATTGAATAAAATTTCATCCCAAATGATAAATATTGCGTTTGTGCCGTTAGATCCTAGGTTAGGGGATGCATACCTATATGGTATTGATTATTTTATGCGCCATACGAATACAAATTATGTAGTTCCGATGCATTGTTGGGAGCAATATGACATATGTGATCAGTTGATGCAAGAGGATACGGCAAGGGATTACAAAGAGCACGTGATACCAATTACTCATGTTAATCAGACGTTTGTATTAGAAACAGTTTCGTGCACGTAGAGAATAAAAAATAAAAGCGAGGATGAAAGATATGCAAGTAAAAATATATACAGATGGGGCAGCACGAGGGAACCCAGATGGTCCCGGTGGTTATGGAACCGTTATAGAGTATGTAGATTCAAAAGGGATGTTACATACAAAAGAACTATCATGCGGCTATAAGAAAACAACAAATAATCGTATGGAATTAATGGCAGTGATTGCAGGATTAGAGGCATTAAATCGGCCATGTGATATTGAAGTATATTCGGATTCTAAGTATGTAGTAGATGCATTCAATCAAAAATGGATTGATGGGTGGATTAAGAAAAACTGGAATCGTGGGAAAAGTGGGCCGGTAAAAAATATAGATTTATGGAAGCGATTACTGAAGGCAAAGGAACCTCATCAAGTTGCTTTTATCTGGGTAAAGGGGCACGACGGTCATGTGCAAAATGAAAGATGTGACACATTGGCAACGACAGCAGCTGATAGCGATTTCTTACTTGTAGATGAAGGAATCGTATAAAAACGCTTTACATTAGAAGTATTCCATGTTAAAATTTCAGAGGATTTAAGTAAGATATGTGGTCGCAGCTGCAAGTGCCGAAAGGTCGCAGGTGAGGAAAGTCCGGGCTTCATAGGGTAGAATGCCGGATAACGTCCGGTGGAGGTGACTCCAAGGCTAGTGCAACAGAAATATACCGCTGCTGTTTGCAGTAAGGGTGGAAGGGCAGTGTAAGAGACTACCGCCTCTTTGGTAACAAAGGGGGCATATGTAAACCCCATTCGAAGCAAAACCGAATATAAGCATTGTGGCGACCCGTCACGCTTTAGGTAGGTTGCTTGAATCTAGTGGCGACATTAGATCTAGATAGATGACCATACACGACATAACCCGGCTTATCGTCTTGCTTAAATAAAATACACGTTAGGACGTGTGAGAATAAATGATGGAGATGTTATAGAACATCTCTATTTTTTGTGACAAGAAAGTATATGAGAATATGATATTCTAGTTTTCGAAGTTCTAAGGAAAGAGTAATTAAAGGAAAAGGTATGAATAGGAGAAAAGAAAGTATAGTAAAAGTTACCAACGAAATGAATACACATAAAAAAATATTTAAAATGACAATCCCCATTTTCATAGAATTACTATTACAATTGTTGGTGGGTAATATTGACCAAATTATGGTGAGTCGTTTTTCACAAAATTCCGTAGCCGCCATTGTGAATGGAAATCAAATTATGAATTTGGTCATCATAGTTCTAAATATGATTAGTATGGCTGCAACAATCATACTTTCAAAATATTTAGGTGCAAAGGATAAGAAAAGTTCTTCTAAAGTATGTATGGTATCCTTTAGCATGATAACAATTATTAGTGGAATGATTACCGCCCTTGTTTTACTTGGAGAAAAAGCCATTTTTCGAGGCATGCATGTACCAGAAGAAATTTTTCGAGAAACGTGCCTTTATTTAACCATTGTAGCGTCATTTACTATTGTTCAGGGTTTGTATCTAAATATCGCTGCAGTATTACGAGCATATACATTTATGAAAGAAGTCATGTATGTATCCGTAATTATGAATATTTTGAATATATGTGGGAATGCAATTCTAATTAATGGTTGGTTAGGAGCACCGAGATTAGGATTAATAGGCGCAGCAATATCGACTGTTGTTAGTAAAACCATTGGTTTATGTTTGATGATATATTTATATAGAAGAAAGGTAGACTTGAAACTAGGTTTTCAATATTTACATCCTTTTCCGAAGGAAATTTTTCATGGTCTATGTAAATTAGCATTTCCAGCGGGGATTGAAAGCTTTTCCTATCAGGTATCACAAATGTGTATATTGGGTATTGTTAATGTATTTGGAACGACAGTCACTGCAACTAAAGGGTATTGTAGCATCTTAGCTAATTTCTCTTTTGTATATGCCATAGCAATTGCTCAGGCAACACAGATTGTAATGGGCTACCTTTTAGGCGCAAAGATGGTAGACGAAATTGCAAAAAGAGTGTGGAGCACAGTAAAGATAGCTTTTATTGTATGTGAAATTATAACGCTGATACTATTTTTTAGTAGCGACTTGGTACTGGGTGTATTTACAAGTGACCCAGCTGTATTAGCACTTGGGAAGAGAATTTTCTTCCTAGAATTCTTTTTAGAGATTGGTAGAGCCATTAATATTTGTATGACGCGTGCTCTTATTGCCGTGGGAGACGCGAAGACACCTATGCTAGTAGGGATTGTAGGACACTGGTTTATCGCATTCGCAGGATCATATCTATTGGGAATTATTTGTAACTTGGGGTTGGAAGGTGTTTGGATTGCAATGGCGATTGATGAGTGCGTTAGAGGATTTATTTATGTAATCCGGTTCAAACAAGGAAAATGGAAAGTTATGGTAGTAAAAGCCTAATATGAAGGACGGAGACAATATATATGCTCCGTCCTTCATATTAGGCTTTATTTTGCTTCATATTTTTCTTCACAATACTTGCAACGGTATATCTGCTCTTCTGGGTCTGTTAGTACAAAGATATGATCAAGTTCTTGCTCAATGGATGTAATACATCTAGGATTTTTACATTTAATTACATTTTTTATTTGATTTGGAAGTTTCAATCTCTTTTTCTCTACAATCACTTCGTTTTGTATAATATTAATGGTAATGCTATGATCAATAAATCCTAAAATATCCAAGTCTATGACATCGATAGGACACTCGATTTTCATAATATCTTTTTTACCCATTTTACTACTCTTTGCATTTTTAATAATAGCTACGGTACAATCTAATTTATCTAAATGAAGGTAGCGATAGATATCCATGCTTTTTCCTGCCTGTATGTGATCGAGTACAAATCCTTCTGAGATACTACTTACATTTAATGTGCTTTTGTTCATAATTATTCCTCCCTATTCTACCGTGATACCTAGTAAAGTTAATATGAGTGCCATACGAACATATACGCCATACTGTACTTGCTTAAAATATGCCGCACGAGGGTCTTCATCTACTTCAATAGCGATTTCATTCACGCGAGGGAGTGGATGCAATACCAGCATATCTTCTTTGGCAAGTTCCATTTTTTTCGCATCAAGGATATAAAAATCCTTCATGCGTACGTAGTCTTCCTCGTTAAAGAAACGCTCTTTTTGTACACGAGTCATATATAATAAATCTAATTCAGGCATGGCATCTTCTAAGCGAACTACCTCTTCGTAAGGAATCTGTTTCTTATCAAAGACATCCTTGCGTATGTAGCTAGGTAGCCTTAACTCTTCTGGTGAAATCAGTACAAATTTTACATGATCATATCGAACTAAGGCGTGAATTAAGGAGTGTACTGTACGACCAAATTTCAAGTCACCACATAAGCCGATGGTTATATTATTAAGTCTTCCTTTTAAAGATCTAATGGTCAATAAATCTGTCAGGGTCTGTGTAGGGTGTTGATGTCCACCATCTCCAGCATTGATGACAGGTATGGTGGCGTGTTTGCAAGCAACCATTGGGGCACCTTCTTTTGGGTGGCGCATGGCGCAGATATCTGCATAACAAGAAATAGTTCGCATAGTATCAGACACACTTTCCCCTTTGGAAGCTGAACTTGAGTCAGCAGAAGAAAATCCCATGATACTCCCACCAAGATTCAACATGGCAGCCTCGTGACTTAGGCGAGTACGTGTGCTTGGCTCATAAAAGAGCGTAGCAAGCTTTTTACCTTCACAAGCATGTGCATATTTTGCCGGGTTCGCCTCAATGTCATTGGCCAAATCCAATATTTTGTCTAATTCCTCTAAGTTTAAATCCAATGGACTCATTAAGTGTTTCATAAAATATCCTCCTAAAATTATGATATTCGTTATAAAAATGTTCGTAATTCTTCTATCGTTTTTCGTGTGGGTATATCTGGGGTTGCGTCAGGTGATCCAAGTGCAATTAGGCAGGCTAATTCTTGATCTTCTGGTATATGTAGTAATTCTGTAATCTCTTTCTCATCAAAAATCCCCATAATTACCGTTCCAAGACCTGCTTCATGTGCAGCAAGACAGAAACTTTGGCAAGAAACACCAACATCAAACATCTGCCAGTGATCTCCTTTCGTGGTAGAATAAGAACCATCGCGTTCAAAACCACAACGACCTTTTATAAAAGTCACAGCAATTAACATTGGAACTTGTTTTACAATATTAGAATTATATATTGGGGTAAGTTTGTCAGCAATGGTATGGAGAAGAGTAGGATCTTCAATTGCAATATAACGTGTGATTTGAGAATTTTTCCAAGAAGGAGAATAAGACGCGGTAGAAATAATAGAATCTAAAATAGAATGATCAATCGGATCGGGTTTATATTTGCGAATACTTCTTCGCTCTCGGATACATTCTGTGACATTCATGGTAGAACCTCCTATTTGAAATTATTTTCTTTATTATAAGATAAAGTAACTTGATTTTCAACTGGAAGTTATAACTTTATATTATATTAATATTTATTTCAGAAGTTTTTCAAATAGGAGTCCTGCACCAAACCAATAAGGTGCGTAGTCTAAACGAATTAACCCTTTGATATTGTATTTTGCTTTACTATAATCCCAAGGACAAATATGATATTTTTTTAAGATTGAACCGGTGCAAAACTCTCCCATATAGATAAAACAGGTATATACACCTCCTCGAATTAGGGCATTTTTCCCTTTTAACTTTTTGCATATCGGTTTTAAAAAGCAAGCAGCACCATAGATAGGAAACATCCAAATAGATGTTGTACCCTTTAGGGTGAATTCTTTTGTTTGTAGTGTATGAAATGCTGTGAATAAAATTTCCATACACCATCCCACTGTTCCGCATATAATAAATTTATTTTTCATTATATTAAGTGTTGGAAAGAAACGTAGATTTTATACACAAAACGTAGTACAATATTAGAAATGTAATAGATTAACTTATGAAAATAAGTAAATCCAGATGAAGGAGAAAAGCATGACGGAATTAGAGGAATTAAGGGATCATATCGACGACATTGATAAGCAAATGGTTCATTTGTTTGAGGCTCGTATGAATGTGAGCAAACAAATTGGTGAGTGTAAGATAAAGGCTGGTAAGCAGGTGTTTGATGCAAGTCGTGAGACGAAAAAGTTAGAAGCTGTGAAAAATATGACATCAAATGAAATAAATCGGCAGGGGGTTGAACGAATGTACAAGGTACTTATGGAAGTAAGTCGTGAAGTGCAACGACAACTAACAGAAGAAGACATCTAGGGTAATGAAGACGTGTGGGGAGAATGCAATGAGAATCAAGGAACTAATGATATACAGAAATTTGGAGCATGGCGAAATATTACACAATATGGCATTTATTATGGAAAATTACCGGAATGAATATTACAATGAAGATGATATGCGGGGACTCTTGTTTGAGTGTGTCAATGAAATCTTAGAGTTAGCTGGCAACTATGGATTTGAGGGCAATCTGTGGCAGAACTATCTTACATTTCTTTTAGCAAATAGCGAAAATGTATACAGTACTGCTTGTGAAATACGTGGAAGAGTGAACGGAAGTATTCATTCTATTGCTATGCACGATTTCGAAATCATAAAGGAGTTCTATGATTATAACCTATATCAGCTAGAAGAAGCACTTCATACAAAATGCTTATCAATGATTTTAAATTATGAAAATGCATACATCGGAGGAACCTTTTTTAATAAGCGCATACGCAACCGTATAGATGACCTAGCAAGGACACTTGCAAAAGCAGAGGATGTCAGTGGGTTTGACGATATCATTACAGAGTTCTATAAAGAATTTGGAGTAGGGAAATTGGGGCTTCACAAAGCTTTTCGAGTGGAACATCGTGACAATAGGGTGGAAATCGTTCCCATTACAAATATTGCACATGTAACCTTGGATGATATTGTGGGATATGACATTCCAAAGCAAAAGCTTATAGAGAATACAGAGGCCTTTGTAGAAGGAAAAAGAGCGAACAACTGTTTATTATTTGGAGATGCTGGAACCGGAAAATCTTCTTCGGTAAAAGCTATTTTAAATCAATACTATCATCAAGGACTTCGTATGATAGAAATATACAAGCATCAGTTTCAAGACCTAAATGATGTGATTGCCCAGATAAAGAATCGGAATTATAAATTTATCATCTACATGGATGATTTATCCTTTGAAGAGTTTGAAATAGAATATAAATACTTAAAGGCAGTCATTGAGGGGGGATTAGAAAAGAAACCTAACAATGTACTTATCTATGCGACAAGTAATCGGAGGCATCTAGTAAGGGAAGAATTTGCAGATAAAGATGGACGACGAGATGATTTACACGCATCTGATACAGTACAAGAAAAGTTATCGTTAGTTGCTAGATTTGGTGTTTCTATTTTCTTTAATGGACCATCTAAAAAAGAGTTTCAAGAAATTGTAAAAGTATTAGCGAAACGTAATGAGATTACGATGAATGAAGAAGAACTAATGTTAGAAGCGAATAGATGGGAGTTAAGTCATGGTGGGCTATCTGGAAGAACTGCACAGCAATTTATAGATTACCTACTAGGAAAGAAATAGAAAATAGGAACGGAGCAATGATTTTGCTCCGTTCCTATTTTATTTAAAGTTCTTGGATGTCTGAAATATCACTGCCTATAATAAGGGAATAATTTGTGTAATAAACAACAAAACCAGGTTTTCCACCCTTTGGTTTTTTTACATGCTTCTTTTCGATATAATCGATTTCCACTTTTTCATTTCCTCTGTTCTTGGAATAATAAGCGGCAATCCTACCAGCTTCTTCGAAGGTTCTATCTGGCAATTCTTCGCCTTCAGTTTTTACAATGACGTGAGAACCAGGAATGCCTTTTGCATGAAACCACCAATCATTTCCAGTTGCCATTTGAAAGGTCAGTTCATCATTTTGTAGATTATTTTTACCAACATATATATGAAAACCATCGCTAGAAATATAGTGAAGAGGTCTGCTATTAATTTTCACTTTTTTTTTCGTATATTTTCGTTTGATATAGCCACTACCTATTAGCTCCTCTTTGATCTGGGCTAAATCATCTTCTGTCATTGCAATATCTAGGGCATTGGAGATAGATTCCAAGTACACAATATCATCTTGTGTTTCTTTGATTAATTGAGTTAAAGCCTCATTGGTACGCTTTTGTTTATTATATTTATCAAAATATTTTTGGGCATTTTCAAAAGGTGTCTTAGTGGGATCAAGTGGAATGGTAACCATCTCATTTGTATAATAGTTGAGTGCTTCAAAATTTTTTGCACCTTCTGCCAATCCATATCCATATGTGTGTATTAGCTCACCATAGATTTTGTATTTGTCCCGATTCCTCGTATCGTTGATTTGCTTTTGCTGTAAATCGAATTTTTTTCGGTTACGTTCTAATGAAGTCTGGACAATCCGGCGTAAGTCAACGGACTTTTGCCGGATACGAGTAATCGTATTTTTAGATGCATAGTAGTGCTCAAGAACGTTGGAAATAGAATCAAAGTCCCTGTGCTCATACGTTCTAAAGTGACTCAAATGGATTGAGCAGAAGTCTTTTGGCTCTCCATGATCATAGTAAATGCAAGGAGTAAACTGTTTCTGAGAAACATTCTCTAAGAATATACAAAATTGCGTAAATAAATGTAATACCGAATCTTCACTTATATCCTTGGCGGTTAAGTCAGAATCTATGCCTGCCACATAACATAATTCATTTGCAATTACTGGACTGATTCCAGTAAAACTAGAGTATAACGCTTTGGCAAGAGGCATAGGTTTGTTCAACAATGCGAGGTGAAAATCTTCCTTGGTTACAATTAAAGGATCAAGCTTGTGCATTGTATCCGGAATAAAATAAGTCCGACCAGGAAGTACTTCGCGCACAGAGCTCATTTGCGAAGAGACTCGCTTGATGCTATCAATAATGGTTCCGTTGTCTGAACAAAATATAATATTACTATGTTTTCCCATGATTTCCACAATCAGTGTTTTTTTACTAATATCACCTAGTTCATCTAAGTGTTCAATTTCAAAATGAATAATACGTTCTAATTTTGGTTGGTAAATATCTACAATTCTGCCATTACTTATATGCTTTCGAAGAAGCATACAAAAATTTAGGGCAGTCATTGGGCTTGGTTTGTTATCTTTTGTTAAATATATAAGTGGTAAAGAAGCGCTTGCAGAGATACAGAGTCTTTTTTGACCGGTATAAGTTTTAAATGTTAACAAAAGTTCATCATTTTCTGGTTGTGCTATTTTATTAATTCGTCCTTCTAAAAGTTCGGTCCTCAATTCCTGTACCATGTTTGCAATCACAATTCCGTCGAAAGCCATAATTCATTCCTCCAATTCCTAGTGCATATTATAGCATGGTTGACGGCATAGTTCAAATGCACTATAATATATGTTACTTTGATAAAAAATATAAGGCCAATGGGCAAAAGAGGTAGATTATCATGTTAAAAAGTATGACGGGATTTGGGCGTTGCGAAGTGTCTGAAGACAATCGAAAATTTACAGTGGAGTTAAAGGGCGTGAATCATAGATACTTAGATGTAAATATCCGCATGCCAAAGAAATTGAATTTTTTTGAAACTACCATTCGTAATCTATTGAAACAATATGTACAAAGAGGTAAGGTGGATATCTTTATTACATATGAAGATATGTCGGAAAATCAAGTGGCCTTAACATATAATCAGGCACTTGCAGAAGAGTACATGACATATTTTAGACAGATGGAAGATGAATTTAACCTAGAAAATGATATTAGGGTATCTAGTTTGTCACGTTATCCAGAAGTGTTGACCATGGAAGAGCAAGCTATGGATGAAGAAGAACTATGGAACGGACTTCAAAAAGCACTAAAGGGTGCGTTTACCCAATTCGTAGATACTCGAACAATAGAAGGTGAGAACTTAAAAAAGGATATTATCATGAAACTAGATAATATGTTAAGTCTTGTAGAATATATTGAAATCCGTTCTCCGCAAATTGTATCGGAATATCGTACAAAAATAGAAGATAAAGTGAAAGAGCTACTGGGAGATAACCAGGTGGATGAGGGGCGTATTGCATCGGAAGTTGTAATTTATGCGGATAAAATTTGTACGGATGAAGAAGTGGTTCGTCTGAGAAGCCACATTGAACATATGAAGGTGACACTTCAATCTGCAGATGGGATTGGGCGTAAATTAGATTTTATTGCACAGGAAATGAATCGAGAGGCAAATACGATTCTCTCTAAAGCAAATGATTTAGATATCTCAAATCGTGCTATTGATCTAAAAACAGAGATTGAAAAAGTTCGAGAACAGATTCAAAATATTGAATAAAGTTATTTGAAAGGTGAACATTATGAAAAAGAAGGGTATTTTAGTCGTAGTTTCAGGCTTTTCAGGAGCAGGAAAAGGAACAGTTATGAAAGAGTTAATGTCCCGATTTGATAACTACGCATTATCAATCTCTGCAACGACTCGTAAACCAAGAGAAGGAGAAGTGCATGGAAGAGAATATTTTTTTAAATCAACAGATGAATTTGAAAAAATGATTGCGAAAGAGGAGCTGATAGAGTATGCTAGATACGTAAATAATTATTATGGTACTCCAAGGGCTTATGTAGAAAAGCAATTAGCATTGGGAAAAGATGTAATTTTAGAAATTGAAATCCAGGGAGCACTAAAGATAAAGGAAAAATTTCCGGAAGCTTTGTTACTTTTTGTCACGCCTCCAAGTGTAGCGATATTAGAAAAACGTTTACTAGGAAGAGGTACAGAGTCATTAGAAGTTATTCAGTCACGCATGCAACGTGCAGTGGAGGAAGCAGAAGGAATGTCTGCATATGACTATCTGGTAATTAACGATGAATTAGTGACATGCGTAGAGGAAGTTCACCAAATCATACAGGGAGAGCACAATCGAGGATTTCGTAATACTGAATTCATGAGCCAAATAAAAGAAGAATTAAGAGGGAATTTGAAAGGAGAATAATATATGTTACATCCATCGTACACAGATTTAATGAAAGTAGTAAATCAAGACGTAGAGGAGGGAGCAACGAAAATCGTGAATAGTAGATATTCTATTGTTTTAGCTACTTCCAAAAGAGCACGCCATATTATAGACGGAGACATGCCATTGGTTAATACGAAAGATGGTGAAAAACCACTTTCTATCGCAATAGATGAATTGAATAATGGGAAAATCAAAATTATAGCAGAGGATGCAGAAAAATAGTAGATTGTTCTATTAAAATAATAAAGGCAGGTGCCAGATGGTATCTGCCTTGAAGAATATATAGGAGAAGAAGTATGAATATTTTATTTGTTTCTCTTGGTTGTGATAAAAATCTGGTTGATACGGAAGTGATGCTTGGAATGTTAGCTACACGAGGGTATCGAATGATTGATGATGAAACACAGGCAGATATTATAGTAATTAATACTTGCTGTTTTATCCATGATGCCAAGGAAGAGAGTATTCAGACCATTTTAGAAATGGCTGAGTACAAGAAAGAGGGTAGGTTAAAAGCTTTAATTGTAACCGGGTGCCTTGCCCAGAGATACAAGCAGGAAATCGTGGAGGAGATTCCAGAAGTAGATGCTATATTAGGAACCACTTCTTATGATCGGATTTTAGAGGTCGTAGATGAAGCGCTAAAAGGTCATGTTTCTATTGAAATGTCAGATATTGATGCGCTACCATTGGTTGAAAGCAAAAGGTTGGTTACTACAGGTGGACACTTTGCCTATCTAAAGATAGCAGAAGGGTGTGATAAGCATTGTACGTACTGCATTATACCTAAAATTAGAGGAAATTACAGAAGTGTACCAATGGAACGACTTTTAAAAGAAGCAGAGGAACTCGCACAGCAAGGTGTAAAAGAACTAATCTTAGTAGCGCAGGAAACAACGCTTTATGGACAAGATTTATATGGTGAGAAATCGTTGCATAAGTTATTGCAGAGGTTGTGTCAAATCAATGGCATTCGCTGGATACGCATTCTATATTGTTATCCAGAGGAGATTACAGAGGACCTTATTAAAGTAATGAAGGAGGAAGATAAAATTTGTAACTATCTGGATCTTCCGATACAGCATGCAAATGATAGTATATTGAAAAAGATGGGGCGAAGAACATCTAAACAGCAATTAGTCGAGATTATTGAAACGCTAAGAAGAGAGATACCTGATATTGCAATAAGAACTACATTGATTACTGGTTTTCCAGGAGAGACAAAGGAAGAACATGAGGAATTGTTAGAATTTGTAGATACGATGGAATTTGATCGTCTAGGGGTATTTACGTATTCTCCAGAAGAAGATACTCCGGCAGCCACGATGTCTGGTCAGATAGAAGAAGAAATAAAACTAGAAAGACAAGCAGAGCTAATGGAATTACAGCAAGACATTGCCTTCGATTTGGCAGAACAGATGATAGGGAAAGAAGTACTTGTTATGATTGAAGGGAAAGTAGCTGATGAGGATGTTTATGTTGGTAGAACTTACAAAGACGCCCCGAATGTGGATGGGTTTATTTTTGTAAATACACGAGAGGAACTAATGTCTGGTGATTACGTGAAAGTAAAAGTGACCGGAGCATTAGAATATGATTTGATAGGAGAGATTGTATCATGAATTTACCAAATAAATTAACAGTATTAAGAGTATTAATGATTCCATTTTTTGTTGTATTTATGTTGACAGATTTTGGTGGAAGTACAAGTAAATGGATTGCATTGGCGATTTTTTGTATTGCAAGTCTAACGGATTTATTAGATGGAAAGATTGCAAGGAAGTATAATTTAGTTACCAATTTTGGAAAGTTTATGGACCCTTTGGCTGATAAATTATTAGTAAGTGCGGCTTTGGTATGTCTAATACCTCTTGAAAAATTACCGGCATGGGTTGTAATTATTATTATTAGCCGTGAATTTATAATCAGTGGTTTTCGATTAGTTGCTTCTGACAATGGAATAGTGATAGCTGCAAGCTATTGGGGAAAATTTAAAACAGTGTCCCATATGTTTATGGTCATTTTTATGATTGCAGACTTAGGTGGAGCATTTGGAATTATAGAGATTGGATTAATGTGGATTGCTATTATTCTTACGATTGTTTCCTTGGTTGATTATATTGTAAAGAATAAGCAAGTGTTAACACAAGGAGGGATGTAAGATAGAGCTGGAATTATCTTTGGAAGAGCAATTAGTGGAACAATTAAAGTCAATGGGCTATATGATTACAACAGCAGAATCATGTACTGGGGGACTGCTGGCGGGTAGAATTCTCAATGTAGCAGGCGCTTCAGATGTATATTCACAAGGATATATTACGTATTCAAACGATGCAAAAGAAGAGATATTACATGTTGCACACGAAACTTTAGGATGTTATGAAGCAGTTAGTCCCGAGACCGCAACAGAGATGGCTTTAGGCGCTTGTAGTGTGGCAAATGCAGAGGTGGCGTTAAGTGTAACTGGTATCGCAGGTCCAGGAGGAGGAACCAAAGAAAAACCAGTGGGACTTGTATATATAGGGTGTTGCATTTTAGGAAACGTACGAGTGAAAAAATTGGAATTAAAGGGAACTCGTGCTGAAAATCGGAAGGATTCTGTTACTGAATCTTTGCTTTTTGCATTAGAACAATTATAATAAATACCGTTTCTTCTAAGAAGAAACGGTATTTATTGGTTATATTTTTATATATTAGAAGAAATGTAGTAAAAAGTAACAAGGAAATAATTATAACGAAAGAAACTATGTCCCAATTGTCGAATCGTGAAAATTTATGAAATTTATATAGACGAAATAGACAGATTGTGAGAAAATATAAGAGCATATGGTGTTAAAATTATATCAAACACCATTGAAAATCATACATATTTGAAAGGAGTCTTATAATGATTTATTCACACGAAGTAGAATTGATGTGCCCAGTAGCTCAAGGTGTTAGTCACGGTGCAGCTCCAATTCCGGAAGAAGCAAAATGGGTAAAAGCAAAAGAAGTAACAGATATTTCAGGTTTAACACACGGTATTGGTTGGTGTGCTCCTCAACAAGGGACCTGTAAACTAACATTAAACGTAAAAGAAGGTATCATCCAAGAGGCATTAGTTGAAACGGTTGGATGTTCAGGTATGACTCATTCAGCTGCTATGGCATCTGAAATTTTACCTGGCAGAACAATCCTTGAGGCTTTAAATACAGACTTAGTATGCGATGCAATTAATACTGCTATGAGAGAATTATTCTTACAAATTGTGTACGGAAGAACTCAGAGTGCATTTTCAGAAGATGGACTTCCTATTGGTGCAGGACTTGAAGATTTAGGAAAAGGTCTTAGATCTCAGGTTGGTACAATGTACGGAACTTTAAAAAAAGGTCCTCGCTATCTTGAAATGGCAGAAGGTTATGTGACAGGAATCGCACTTGATGCAGAAAATGAAATCATTGGCTATCAATTTATTAATTTTGGTAAGTTTATGGACTTCATGAAAGCAGGTGACGATGCAGAAACTGCTTTAGAAAAAGCAAAAGGGCAATACGGTCGTGTTGACGATGCTGCAAAAATCATTGACCCAAGAAAAGAATAGGTAGAAGGAGGATATATACAATGGCTCTATTTGAATCATATGAAAGAAGAATTAAACAAATCGAAGCAGTTTTAGACAATTATGGCATCGCTTCTATCGAAGAAGCAGAGAAGATTACGAAAGAAGCTGGCTTAGATGTATATCATCAAGTTGAAGGAATTCAACCAATCTGTTTTGAAAATGCAAAATGGGCGTATATTGTAGGTGCTGCAATTGCGATAAAAAAAGAGTGTAGAAGAGCAGCCGATGCGGCCGCAGCGATTGGGGAAGGACTCCAGGCTTTTTGTATCCCAGGATCAGTTGCGGATCAACGTAAAGTTGGTTTGGGTCATGGTAATTTAGGAAAAATGTTACTAGAAGAAGAGACAGAATGTTTTGCATTTTTAGCAGGGCATGAATCTTTTGCAGCTGCAGAAGGTGCAATTGGAATTGCCGAAAAAGCAAATAAAGTACGTAAAAACCCATTGAGAGTTATCTTAAATGGACTTGGAAAAGATGCTGCACAAATTATTTCAAGAATCAATGGTTTTACTTATGTAGAAACTGAAATGGATTACTATAAGGGTGAAGTGAAAGAAGTATATAGAAAAGCATACTCCGAAGGACTTCGCGCAAAAGTTAACTGCTATGGCGCGAATGATGTAACTGAGGGTGTTGCAATTATGCACAAAGAAAAGGTAGATGTTTCTATTACAGGAAATTCTACAAACCCAACAAGATTCCAACATCCAGTAGCTGGTACATATAAAAAAGAATGTATAGAACAAGGAAAGAAATATTTCTCTGTTGCTTCTGGTGGTGGGACTGGTCGTACACTACACCCAGATAATATGGCTGCAGGCCCAGCTTCTTATGGTATGACTGATACTATGGGGCGTATGCATAGTGATGCACAATTTGCAGGTTCTTCTTCTGTACCTGCCCATGTTGAAATGATGGGATTAATTGGAGCTGGTAACAATCCAATGGTAGGAATGACTGTAGCAGTAGCAGTAGCAATTCAAGAAGCTTCTGACGATGGTAAATTTTAAGATTTGTTTCAATCAAATATAGATAAAAGGCTGTACTCGACATGTTGCAATGTCAGGTACAGCCTTTTTACATTCTGAGTTACAAATAGCATCTAACATGGTAAAATGTATATAATTGGATAGTATAATAAGATGAAAAATGAGAGGAAATCAATATGAAATATTATTTGGACGGTAAAATTCATCCATTGGAGGATGGGACGCAAGTGCCAGAGGGAAAGGTATTAATAGAAATTATTGGAATAGAAGAATACAAATCTCGCTATCAGGGGAATATTCATCAAGTGCTAATGGAAAAAAGCATTTACTCAGCGCAATATTGTAAGGCAGACTTATTAAGAGATTGTGTAGTTGGAACATTCGTTATACCTCGGAAGGAGGAATTGTTAAAAAGAGAAGCTACATTTGGTTATTATATGACGAAAGAAAAATTGGTTTTTGTAGAGGACGGGGATGAAGTCAAGAAAATGGTAGATCATCTTGTAGAGGTTCAATTTGTTGAAAAAACATATGTGGCTCATTTCTTTTTTGAATTCATGGAATATCTTATTCGGGAAGATGTATTATTTTTACAAGAGTTTGAACAAAAATTATCTGTTATGGAAGAAAAATTATTAAAAGGTGGAATAAAAAATTTTAATTCATGGGTATTAATGATTCGCAAGGAACTGTTAGTGTTAGATGCATATTATCGACAATTGGAAGATGTCAGCGAAACCTTAGAGGGAAATGAAAATCGTATGTTTAGCCAAGAGGACTGCCGACTATTTGGTCTGTATGCGAATCGTGTATCAAGATTACACGAGAACACACATGTGCTAAAGGAATATTCTCTTCAATTACGTGAAATGTATCAAACACATATTGAGGTGAGGCAGAATAAGATTATGCAGTTCCTTACAGTTGTTACTACAATATTTATGCCATTAACTCTTATTGTTGGATGGTATGGCATGAACTTTGTGCATATGCCTGAATTGCAGTCTAGATATGGCTATCCAATTCTTATAGTAGTGAGTATAGCTATTATTTTATTAGAGATATGGTATTTTAAAATAAAAAAATGGTTGGACTAAAATCATGCTTGACAAATGAAAACTAAATTGGTATTATAAAAAAACAGAACGCACTCTGTTTTTAGAGAAAAGTGGAGGATTGTTATGAGAAGACAAGTATATTCGTTATTAGTAGACAATAATGTAGGTGTTTTAAGTCGCATTTCTGGATTATTCAGTAGACGTGGATATAGTATTGATAGTATAACTGCTGGAATGACGGCAGATCCAAGATTTACAAGACTAACTGTAGTTGCTACAGGGGATGAAGCGGTGCTAGAGCAGATTGAGAAGCAGGTGAGAAAGCTTGTAGATGTTATTGAAATAAAGCGTCTTAAAGACGGAGAATCAGTATGTCGAGAGTTGATTATGGTTAAGATTCGTGCGACTGCCAAGCAAAGGCCAGAGATAATATCTGTAGCGGATATTTTTCGAGCAAAGGTTGTAGATGTAGAGAAAGAGTCTCTGATGATAGAGTTAACTGGAAATCAATCAAAATTAGAAGCTTTTTTAAATTTATTGGACGGTTATGAAATCTTAGAACTTGCCCGTACAGGAATTACAGGGCTCGCAAGAGGGTCTAAAGATATTACATTTATAGAATAGAGCGTGCTATATAAGAATAGTAACATTAATTATTAGAAGCTAGGGAATGAACCTTAACTATAAATAATCTAATCAGGAGGATGAAGAAATGGCAAAAATTTATTATCAAGAAGATTGTAATTTATCATTATTGGAAGGAAAAACTATCGCAATTATTGGATATGGTAGTCAGGGGCATGCACATGCGTTAAATGCAAAGGAATCGGGGTGCAATGTAATTATTGGACTATATGAGGGAAGTAAGTCTTGGGCAAAAGCAGAATCCCAAGGATTCCAAGTATATACAGCGGCAGAAGCAGCTAAAAAGGCAGATATCATTATGGTTCTTATTAATGATGAAAAACAAGCAGCGATGTATGAAGCATCAATTAAGCCAAATCTTGAAGAAGGAAACATGTTGATGTTTGCACATGGATTTGCCATTCATTTCGGTCAGATTGTAGTGCCTAAGGGCATAGATGTTACGATGATTGCCCCAAAGGGTCCCGGACATACATTGAGAAGTGAATATCAAGAAGGAAAAGGTGTTCCATGTCTAATCGCAGTGCACCAAGATGCTACGGGAAAGGCATATGATAAGGCACTAGCTTATGCACTAGCAATCGGAGGCGCTAGAGCAGGGGTGCTTCAGACTACATTTAGAGAAGAGACGGAAACGGATCTTTTTGGTGAACAAGCAGTCCTTTGTGGTGGTGTATCTGCATTGATGCAGGCTGGATTCGAGACATTAGTTGAAGCAGGTTATGAACCTGAAAGCGCATATTTTGAATGTATACATGAAATGAAACTGATCGTAGATCTTATTTATCAAAGTGGTTTTGCTGGTATGAGATATTCTATTTCTAATACAGCAGAATACGGGGATTACATAACTGGACCAAAGATTGTAACAGAAGACACCAAGAAAGCAATGAAGGAAATTTTAAAAGATATTCAAGAAGGTAGATTCGCGCGGAATTGGTTAACAGAAAATGCTGTGAATTGTCCAAACTTCCATGCAATGAGAAGAAGAGCAGCAGAGCATCCAGCAGAAAAGGTAGGAGCAGAGCTTCGTAAACTATATAGCTGGAGTGATGGACAAAAATTGATTGATAACTAAAAGCTTAGAGCACAGGAATTTCCTGTGCTCTACTTGTATTTCTGGGAATAATCTTCTATAATAAAGAAAGAATAAGTCTAGGGAGGACAAGATTATGAAGATATTTGATACAGTGAACAAAGTAGAGGTAGAAGTGGCTGATGAGAAAGCACTTATTCAATTAATGGTAGATGGACGTCAAGTAGATTTCATCTTGGGAGAAAAAGAATCAGATGAAGATGGTTATCTTACTTGGGATGTGGAACATTGGAGTACAATTGATGGAAAACGCTTTATACGTTGCTATTCTTTAGAGGGGCGTGTACTAAATGATTCTACAGCTCACAATATTTATGATTTACGTAATGATTTCAAACCAAATAAAGCGCAAGCAATTCAATTGAGCTGATTTCTATGAAGGGAGATCTTACTATGGATGCTAGATTTGTTGACCTTCGTTCGTCAAAGAATCCGAAGGCTAGAATCAAGATATTAGAGGGGCATTTTGCGACAAGCAATTCACACATTAATACATACATTGATATGTCTACTATAAAAACAAGGCATAATAATGCACGAGAGACAGCGAAAGTATTGGCAGATTATTATATGATGACAACGTCAGTTGATTCTATCGTATGTTTGGATGAGACAGAGGTTATAGGGACTTTTATTGCAGAATTACTAGCAGACAGTACGAATATGTCTATGAGTTATAGAAATAATATATCAGTTATTACGCCTGAATTCAACCAAATGGGGCAGATGATGTTCCGAGATAACAAACAACGCATGATACGCAATCAACAAGTCTTAGTATTGGCTGCATCCATTACTACTGGGACAACTATGCTACGTGCACTAGAAACGGTACTTTATTATGGAGGGGCTGTGTGTGGAGTAGGAGCAATCTTTAGTGCAGTAACCAAAGTAGCGAATCTAGAGATTAAAACTATTTTTACAAGCAGTGATTTGCCAAATTATCATGCATACAAGGTACACGATTGTCCACTGTGTAAAGATGGGAAAAAAGTAGAAGCAATTGTGAATAGTTATGGCTATTCAAAGCTAGAATAGGATAATATAATATATAAAAAGCATCCCCATGACGGTAGGGATGCTTTTATTTATCATTAATTAAGCAATTTCGTTAACAGCTTTTGTTAAACGAGAAATTTTTCTAGAAGAAGTATTCTTGTGATAAACACCTTTACTAGTAGCTTTGTTGATTTCTGAAATAGCAACTAATAAAGCTTCTTTTGCAGTTCCTTTATCTTTTGCAACAACTGCAACTTCTACCTTTTTAACACAAGTCTTAACTTTAGACTTAATAGCCTTATTTCTAGCAGCTTTTGTTTCGTTTACTAAAATTCTTTTCTTAGCAGATTTTATATTAGCCAACCTGTACACCTCCAAATATGTGATATTTTCATAAAATGTAACTTTAAAAGTATTCTATAGAGCCGGACACGGACGATCCATAGAACATACTCATTTATTCTATTCCAAGTAACAGGGCTTGTCAATACATATTTATCAAAATTTTGTAAAAACTAGTAATTAAATTATAATCCATGATGGATGTACTTGAATAATATGAAATGAGGGTATGTGATGTTAGAAAAATTCGATATTCGTACAGATTTGGCATTAGAGACAAAGGAAAGATTTGAATCTGATAAGGTTGAAATACCAGGAGTAATTGTGGAAGAGGAGTTTGATGAAGAAAGAGAAATTAGAATAACAAAAGTAATCATCGAAACAGAAAAAGGTGCAAAGGTTATGAAAAAGCCAGTTGGTACGTATATTACTTTAGAGGCGCCAAATATGGCAGTACCTGATGAGGCATATCACAGAGAGATTTCAGTGGAAATCGGAAAATTCATAAAAAATATGATAGGTGAAAAAGATGGAGAAGTTTCTATCTTGGTAGTAGGACTTGGAAATCGTCAAGTAACACCCGATGCATTGGGTCCATATGTGGTTGATAATCTCTGCATTACCCGTCACATTGTACAGGAATATGGAAAGTATGCAATGGGAATGGAAAGTGTTCATTTAATTAGTGCCATTGTTCCTGGTGTTATGGCACAGACAGGGATGGAAACACTTGAGATTGTCAAGGGGATTGTAGATGAAACAAAACCAAACTATGTTGTCGCAATTGATGCCTTAGCTGCACGTAATTCAAAGAGATTAAATCGAACAATACAGATTGCAGACACTGGTATTAATCCTGGTTCGGGTGTTGGTAATCATAGACAAGGATTAACCAAAGAAACATTGGGAATACCGGTAATAGGAATTGGGGTACCAACAGTTGTAGATGCAGCAACAATTGTAAATGATACAATGGAAAATTTAGTTGCTGCGATGGAAACATCGAAAAGTCTTGCAGGTGTTGGTGAAGTACTTCGTTCTTATAATGCGGCAGAAAAATACGAGCTCATTAAAGAGTTGATTTCCCCTCATCTTAACGGTATGTTTGTAACACCTAAAGATGTGGATGAGACCGTGAAACGGATCAGTTATACCATTTCAGAGGGATTAAATATAGTCTTCTCTAATGAAAATGATAAGAAAGAGAAAAAGTGAATGGAGTGACTATGTGAAAAGTAAGCAAATAAAACAGATGGTGGTCTTAGGGGTAGTAGTGTTGGCCAGCATAACAGGAATGGCAAAAAGCGTGAATCACTTAGTAAAAGAATATAGGCAAAAAGAGTTGTCAGGTATTCTTTTAAGGGCAGAGAAGCTATTTTTGCCATCCCTGACTTACTTATATGAAGACGAGCCAGAAGAAGTGGAAAGTTGGGTGTATAGTCAAGCAATGCGATTATTTCCCATGGTTGGCTATTTACAAGATAATCATATTGTAGAGAATGAAACAGAGGATAAATACACGTATGATATGATTCTGGCACAACAGGCGGCAGATGAAAATGAAGTGGATGAAAATGGAAATCTAATTAATAATTTGGAAAATCAAGTAGTAGCCCCACCAGTGAGTACTTCGACTTCTCCTATTGATATGTCAATAGAGAGCCTTAGAAACTTTGATTATTTGGTCAATAATTTTTATACGATTGATAAAACAACCATGACAAGTCAAGAAGAACTAAACGTAGATAATTTACTGAGTAAAAATATGAAGATAAATCAAACGAATAACGGACCTAAAATTTTAATTTTTCATTCACATTCACAAGAGACTTTTGTGGACTCTGTAGAGGGAGATCCAAATACGTCTATTGTTGGAGTGGGAGCATATTTGGCGCAAGTACTAAATGATCAATATCATATTCCAACGCTCCACCATGATGGAGTCTACGATATTATTAATGGCAAATTAGATAGAAGTGCATCATACGAATATGCAGAAGCGGGGATACGGCCAATTCTAGAAGCAAATCCTAGCATAGAGGTTGTGATTGATCTACATAGAGATGGGGTAGATGCTAGTACCCATTTAGTGACCGATGTTAATGGTCAACAAACAGCTAGAATTATGTTCTTTAATGGGCTAAGCCGCACAAAATCCAAAGGTGACATTGCCTATTTGACCAATCCTTATTTACAAGATAATTTAGCCTTTTCTTTGCAGATGGAATTGGCGGCAGAAAGTAAGTATCCTGGATTTGCGAGACATATATATTTAAAAGGATATCGGTATAATCTGCATCTGATGCCGAAGTCATTATTAGTAGAAGCGGGAGCACAAACAAATACTGTCGGTGAAATGAAAAATGCAATGAATGTGTTAGCTGATATACTACATGATGTATTAGTTGAGTAGAAGTTATTTGAAATGTACAACTGATTGTGCTATCATACTACTAAATGTGAAAAATTAGGCATAAATTTTATGCTTAAGAGAAGAAAGGATACACGAACATGGCAAATAAAAATACATATGATGCAGATAGTATATCTATCCTTGAAGGGCTAGAAGCAGTTCGAAAAAGACCTGGCATGTATATTGGAAGCGTTTCGACTAAGGGATTGAATCATCTGATTTACGAAATTGTAGATAATGCAGTAGATGAGCATTTGGCAGGATTTTGTGATACGATTCAAGTGACTTTAGAAAAGGATGGTTCTGCAACAGTTGTAGATAATGGACGTGGAGTCCCTGTGGGCATGCATCAAAAAGGAGTATCAGCTGCACGTATTGTATATACAACATTACATGCAGGAGGGAAATTTGACGATACCGCATATAAAACAAGTGGTGGACTACATGGAGTAGGTTCGTCAGTAGTCAATGCCCTTTCTGCTGTTATGGACGTAAAAATTAGTAGAGAAGGCGCCATTCACCATGATCGGTATGAACGGGGGGTACCAGTTATAGAATTGGAGGATGGATTATTACCAGTTATAGGGAAAACAAAAAAGACTGGTACGACGGTAAATTTCTTGCCAGATGATGCGATATTTGAAAAGACAAGGTTCAAAGAGGAAGAAGTGAAGAGTCGCTTGCATGAGACTGCTTATTTGAATCCACAACTTACAATTATTTTTGAAGATAAACGTACCAGTGAGGTGGATCGTATAGCATATCATGAACCAGAAGGGATTGTTGGGTTCATTAAGGAATTGAATGAAAAGAAAGAGACCGTACATGAACCTGTTTATTTTCAGGGAGAACTAGAAGGAATTTCCTTAGAAGTTGCGTTTCAATATGTGAATGAATTTCACGAAAATGTACTTGGGTTTTGTAATAATATTTACAATTCAGAGGGAGGGACGCATCTTACGGGGTTTAAGACGACCTTCACAACGGTAATGAATCAGTATGCAAAAGAACTTGGGATTTTGAAAGAAAAAGATAATAATTTTACTGGGGCAGATATTCGTAATGGGATGACAGCGATTATATGTATGAAACATCCTGATCCAAGATTTGAAGGTCAAACAAAAACAAAACTGGATAATCAAGACGCAGCAAAGATTGCAGGTAAAATTACAAATGATGAAATTGTACGTTATTTTGATCGGAATATAGATACTTTAAAAAGGGTTTTGTCTTGTGCAGAGAAAGCGGCAAAAATTAGAAAAACAGAAGAGAAGGCAAAAACAAACCTTTTAACGAAACAAAAATATTCTTTTGATAGTAATGGAAAGTTAGCAAATTGTGAGAGCAGAGATCCCAGCCAATGCGAAATCTTTATCGTTGAGGGGGATTCGGCGGGAGGATCTGCAAAAACTGCCCGAAATAGAATGTTCCAAGCAATCCTTCCGATTCGTGGAAAAATTCTAAATGTAGAAAAAGCAAGTATAGATAAAGTGTTAGCGAATGCAGAAATTAAGACTATGATCAATACATTTGGATGTGGATTCTCGGAAGGATATGGAAATGACTTTGATATCAGTAAGTTGCGTTATGATAAAATTATTATTATGGCCGATGCTGATGTAGATGGCGCACATATTTCCACGTTGCTTTTAACGCTATTTTATCGATTTATGCCAGAACTTATCTATGAGGGACACGTCTATATTGCTATGCCTCCTCTTTACAAAGCCATGCCTAAAAAGGGACAAGAAGAATATCTGTATGATGACAAAGCATTAGATAAATATAGGAAAAGTCATGAAGGAGCATTTACGTTACAGCGCTATAAAGGGTTAGGCGAGATGGATGCAGAACAATTATGGGAAACGACTTTGAATCCAGAAACAAGGATGTTAAAGTTAGTAGAAATTGAAGATGCAAGAATGGCATCTGGTGTAACAGAAATGTTGATGGGAACGGAAGTACCTCCTAGGCGTGCATTCATTTATCATAATGCACTAGATGCAGAATTAGATATTTAGAAAGGGAAAGCGATATGCAAGAACAACAAATTATTCGTACCGAATATTCGGATGTAATGAAAAAGTCATATATTGATTATGCTATGAGCGTGATTGTTGCCAGAGCGCTTCCTGATGTACGTGATGGATTAAAGCCAGTGCAACGTAGAACACTTTATGATATGTATGAATTAGGCATTAAATATGATAAGCCATATAGGAAATGTGCACGTATTGTGGGAGATACTATGGGTAAATACCACCCACATGGAGATAGCTCTATCTATGAATCCTTAGTTGTTATGTCACAAGAGTTTAAAAAAGGAATTCCACTTGTGGATGGACATGGAAATTTCGGGTCTATTGAAGGAGATGGGGCGGCAGCAATGCGTTATACGGAAGCAAGGCTTTCCAAATTGGCACAG
The DNA here is from genome assembly GCA_052116865.1 of Lachnospiraceae bacterium LCP25S3_G4. Taxonomy (GTDB): domain Bacteria; phylum Bacillota; class Clostridia; order Lachnospirales; family Lachnospiraceae; genus CAUPWF01. The sequence goes on from JBQKKG010000004.1 coordinate 128,374, forward strand.
GAGGTTTATCTGTCAGATTTGGACAAGGACATTGTGGATTTTGTGCCGAATTTTGATGAGACGGAACAAGAACCTTCCGTGCTTCCGGTGAAGATACCCAACCTATTAGTCAATGGAGCTGAAGGAATTGCCGTTGGGATGGCGACTAGTATTCCAACTCATAATTTGGCAGAAGTGATTGATGCTGTAAAAGCATATATGGGGAATCAAGACATCAACACGAAACAACTGATGAAGTATATAAAAGGTCCAGATTTTCCAACCGGTGGACTTGTTATAAATAAGGATGATTTACTTTCCATTTATGAAACAGGTTCTGGGAAGATTCGTATACGTGGAAAAGTAGATATTGAAGAAGGGAAAAGCGGAAAAAAACGGATTGTAATATCAGAGATCCCTTATACAATGATTGGTTCAGGAATTGGTAAATTTTTGAACGATGTTGCGGGTCTAGTAGAGTCTAAAAAAACCAATGACATCATTGATATTTCGAATCAATCCTCAAAAGATGGAATTCGTATTGTATTGGAGCTTCGTAAGGATGCAAATGTGGAGAATTTAATTAACATGCTCTACAAAAAGACTCGATTAGAAGATACTTTTGGAGTTAATATGCTAGCGGTAGCAAATGGAAAACCAGAAACAATGGGATTAAAAGCGGTGATTGAGCATCATGTCGATTTCCAATTTGAATTAGCTACTAGAAAGTATAAGACATTACTGCAAAAAGAAGTAGACCGAAAGGAAATTCAAGAAGGATTAATAAAAGCATGTGATGTAATTGATTTAATTATTGAAATATTAAGAGGTAGCCAATCGGTGAAGGATGCAAAGGCATGCCTAACCAATGGAGTTACAGACCATATAAAGTTTAAATCAAATATATCAAAAAAAATGGCTGCGATGTTACGATTCACAGAAAGACAAGCAACTGCCATTCTTGAGATGCGCCTTTACAAATTGATTGGTTTAGAAATTGAAGCGTTACAAAAGGAACATGATGAAACCTTGAGAAAGATTGACCGATACGAGGATATTTTAAATAATTATGAATCCATGTCAAGTGTAATTGTAGCGGAGTTAGATTCTTATAAAAAAGAATATGCAAAAAAACGACGAACTGTAATTGAAAATGCAGAGGAAGCGGTCTACGAAGAAAATAAGATTGAAGAACAGGAAGTCGTTTTTTTAATGGATCGATTTGGATATGCGAGAACAGTAGACCTTACGACCTATGAAAGAAATAAAGAAGCTGCTGATAATGAAAATAGATATGTGATTAGCTGTATGAACACGGGGAAAATATGTGCGTTTACAAATACGGGGCGCATGCATCAGATCAAAGTGTTGGATGTTCCATATGGAAAGTTTCGTGATAAAGGAATACCGATTGATAATTTAAGTAATTATAATAGTAGTGAAGAAATATTAACTTTTGTGTGCGATGCGGAACAAATGAGATTTGCAAAGCTCTTATTTGTTACAAAACAAGGGATGATTAAGCGTGTGGATGGTACCGAATTTCAAGTGGCAAAACGTACCATTGTTTCTACAAAACTTCAAGAAGCGGATGAGTTAATTGATGTTGTGGTTGTAAATGAGCAACAGCAAGTTGTGTTGCAAACAAAAGGAGGGTATTTCCTTCGGTTTCCAGTATCGGATGTTCCTGAAAAGAAAAAGGGAGCAGTTGGTGTTCGGGGGATAAAATTACAAAAAGATGATGAATTAGAACACGCATATCTATTTGAAGAAGGCACAGATACAAAAGTAAAATACCAAGAGAAGGAAGTGACTTTGAATCGGTTACGTCTTGGGAAACGAGATACACAAGGGGTAAAGACAAGAAGTTAAATAATCTGGACTTTAACCCTTGATTTTACAAAGAAAGTGTGCTATTATATAAACAGTTACATAAGAATCGGCAGAAGAGTGGACAGAAAAGTCCACTCTTATTTTATGCAGTAGTGCAGAAAAGTATAGAAAATTACCGATTACAGAAAGGATGGTTTGAGTGTCAAAAAAAGATATATACGAACAAAAAACAGAAGAATTACTACAACCAATTGTAGACACCAATGGATTTGAACTTGTAGATGTGGAATACGTAAAAGAGGGTGGAACATGGTATCTAAGAGCGTATATAGATAAACCAGGAGGTATCACAGTAGTTGATTGTGAGACAGTAAGTCGTGCATTTTCAGAAGTATTAGATAAGGAAGATTATATTGACGACACCTATATTTTTGAAGTGAGTTCACCTGGACTAGGAAGACCACTAAAGAAGGAAAAAGACTATGTACGAAGTCTGGGTGAGGAAGTAGAAGTTCGTACCTATCGTGCAATTGATAAACAAAAAGAGTTTATTGGGGTCCTTAAGGATTATGATAAAGATACAGTAACCATAGAGTATGATGATGAAACCACACAAATATTTGAAAAGAGCGATATAGCGCTTATTCGCTTGGCATTTGATTTTTAGGAGGATAATAAGATGAATACAGAATTATTAGAAGCGTTGACTATTTTAGAAGAGGAAAAAGACATAAGTAAAGAGACAATGCTGGATGCCATTGAAAATTCATTATTAAATGCATGTAAAAATCATTTTGGTAAAGCTGATAACATTAAGGTAATTATGGATCGAACTACTTGCGATTACTCGGTGTATGCCGAAAAGACAGTAGTGGAACAAGTGGAAGATGACGTTATGGAAATTAGTCTTGCAAAGGCAAAAATGATAGATTCTAAGTTTGAACTTGGCGACATTGTACAAATTCCAATTGAATCAAAATCTTTTGGCCGTATTGCAACCCAAAATGCGAAAAACTTAATTCTTCAAAAAATTCGAGAAGAAGAAAGAAAAGTTGTATATGATCAATATTTTGAAAAGGAAAAGGACATTGTAACAGGTATTGTACAACGTTATGTTGGCAAAAATGTAAGTATCAACCTTGGAAAGGCAGATGCGATGCTAACGGAAAATGAGCAGGTGAAAGGGGAAGTGTTTGTTCCAACAGAACGTATCAAACTATATGTTGTGGAAGTGAAGAATACAACCAAAGGACCTAAAATTTTAGTATCACGTACGCATCCTGAGTTAGTGAAACGGTTATTTGAATCAGAAGTTGCAGAAGTAAGGGATGGGACGGTAGAGATCAAGAGCATTTCTAGAGAAGCAGGATCACGAACCAAAATTGCGGTGTGGTCTAATGATGTAGATGTTGACCCAGTAGGAGCTTGTGTTGGATTAAATGGAGCTAGAGTAAATGCAATTGTTAGTGAGTTGCGTGGTGAAAAAATTGATATTATTAATTGGAGTGATAATCCTGCAATATTAATTGAAAATGCATTAAGCCCTGCAAAGGTTATTTCTGTTATGGCAGATCCGGATGCAAAATCAGCCAGCGTTATTGTGCCAGATTATCAATTATCATTAGCAATTGGTAAGGAAGGTCAAAATGCTAGATTAGCTGCTAGATTAACCGGATATAAAATAGATATTAAAAGTGAAACACAAGCAATAGAGGCTGGTGAACTTCCAGAAAATTACATGGAACTGGGAATGAACGAGACACAAAGTGATGAGGAAACACCGGTGGTAGAGGAAGAATTATAGTAGGAAGAAGTGATTTGTTGAATAATAAAAAGATACCGATGCGTAAATGTGTAGGATGCGGTGAGATGAAAAATAAAAAAGAAATGATGCGCGTGTTAAAGACATCAGATGATCAAATTCTATTAGATGTTACCGGCAAGAAAAATGGTCGTGGGGCATATGTATGTTTTTCAAAGGAATGTTTGGAAAAAGCTATGAAGAATAAAGGGTTGGAACGTTCTTTTAAACAAGCAATACCAAAGGAAGTATATGAACGATTAGAAAAGGAGATGGAGTCGCTTGAAGCAAAGTAAAGCATTGTCTCTTATCGGTCTTGCAACCAAGGCAGGAAAGACAGTCAGTGGAGAATTTAGTACGGAAAAAGAAGTGAAGTCTAAGAATGCATTGCTTGTGATAGTAGCTAAAAATGCATCTGATAATACGAAAAAAAAATTTAAGAACATGTGCGAATTCTATGAAGTGCCAATTTATTTTTATGGGGATAAAGATACCTTAGGGCATGCAATGGGAAAAGAATTCCGTGCGTCACTTGCAATCTTAGATGCAGGATTAGCTAAGGGAATTCAAAAGCATTTAGAATCAGAAGATATAACAATTGCATAAAGGAGGTAGTTTATATAATGTCAAAAATTAGAATACATGAAATAGCCAAAGAGTTAGGTAAAACAAATAAAGAAGTGTTAGATTTTTTGAAAGACAGTGGAATTGACGCAAAAAGTCATATGAGTTCGCTTTCTGATGACCAAGTGGGAATGGTAAAACATAAATTCACAGGCATTAGTACACCGAAATCAGAGGGAAATAAAAATACGGAAAAGGTAGATCAGGTAGACGATTCACCAAAGAAAAAATCAAATATTGTGCAGGTATTCCGTCCACAAAACACACAAAGTGCAAAAAGACCTAGCAATAATAGTGCGGGGCAGACGCAGAATAACAATAATCATCGCTCAGAGACGAACAGTCAAGGACAACGTTCAAACAATAGCAATCAAGGGCAACGTTCAAATAATAATTACCAAGGCAATCGTCCGAATAGCAATTATCAAGGACAGCGTCCAAATAATAATTACCAAGGGAACCGTCCAAATAATAATTACCAAGGGAATCGTCCAAATAATAATTACCAAGGGAATCGTCCAAACAGTAACGGACCGGAAAACCGTGGAGATGGTGAAACACAAGGGCAACGTCCAAATAATAATTACCAAGGGCAACGTCCGAATAATAATTATCAGGGCAATCGTCCAAATAGTAATTATCAGGGCAATCGTCCGAACAATAATTATCAAGGGAATCGTCCGAATAATAATTACCAAGGCAATCGTCCAAATAACAATACACAAGAGAATCGCACTGGAAGTAATTATCAAGGCAATAGGCCAAATAATAATTATCAAGGGAATCGTCCAAATAATAATTACCAAGGGAATCGTCCAAATAATAATTACCAAGGGAATCGTCCGAACAATGATCGGTATAATAATGACAGAAATGGTGAAAGAGGAAATAATGGGTATAATGACAATAGACGTAATGATAGTCGCTCTTCAAGTCCAACAATTCCAGCACCAATTTTAGAACAAAAACCACAACGCAAAAATCAAAAGGATAACTATAAGAAAAAAGAACATCATAATACAGATGACAGAACAATAAAAGGTAAGAAAAAGTTACCAAATGTTGCACCTGTTCAAAAGCCACAACCAAAGGTTGAAAAGGTAGAAGAAAAGATCAAAATGATTATCATACCAGAAGTTCTTACGATTAAAGAATTAGCTGAAAAGATGAAAATACAACCATCTGCAATTGTGAAGAAGTTATTTTTACAAGGAAAGATTGTTACTGTTAATCAAGAGATTACTTATGAAACAGCAGAAGAAATAGCATTGGAATTTGAAGTATTATGTGAAGCAGAAGAAGTGGTTGATGTCATTGAGGAATTACTCAAAGAAGACGAGGAAGACGAAAAGAAAATGAAGAAACGTCCGCCAGTTGTATGTGTAATGGGTCATGTTGACCATGGTAAAACCTCATTACTTGATGCGATTCGTGATACCAATGTCATTGATAGAGAAGCAGGAGGAATTACGCAGCATATAGGTGCTTATGTAGCAAATGTAAATGGTGAAAAGATTACATTCTTAGATACGCCAGGACATGAAGCATTTACAGCAATGCGAATGCGTGGAGCAAGCTCTACCGATATTGCAATTTTAGTAGTTGCAGCGGATGATGGTGTAATGCCACAGACGGTGGAAGCAATTAACCATGCAAAAGCTGCTGGTATTGAAATCGTTGTAGCAGTTAATAAAATTGATAAGCCAAGTGCAAATATTGAACGTGTAAAACAAGAATTAACAGAGTATGAGCTGATTTCAGAAGACTGGGGTGGAAGTACGATTTTTGTACCTGTGTCAGCTAAAACAGGTGAAGGCATTGATGAATTAATGGAAATGTTAATTCTTACTGCTGAAGTCCTTGAGTTGAAGGCAAATCCGAATCGAAAAGCCAGAGGTCTTGTAATCGAAGCAGAACTTGATAAAGGAAAAGGAGCAGTTGCAACTGTTCTAGTTCAAAAAGGAACACTTCGCGTAGGAGATGCAATAGCGGCAGGTTCATGCCATGGTAAAGTAAGGGCTATGATGGATGACAAGGGTAAAAGAGTCAAAGAAGCAGGACCATCTATGCCAGTGGAGATTTTAGGATTAAACGATGTACCAAATGCAGGTGAAGTTTTCGTAGGTTGTGGAAATGATAAAGAGGCGAGAAGTTTTGCTGAAACATTTATTTCACAAGGTAGAGTGAAAATGCTTGAGGATACAAAATCAAGAATGTCTTTGGATGATTTATTTAGTCAAATCCAAGAAGGTAATTTAAAAGAACTTGGAATTATTGTGAAAGCAGACGTGCAAGGATCTGTAGAAGCAGTAAAACAAAGTCTGTTAAAATTATCAAATGAAGAAGTTGTCATTAAAATTATTCATGGTGGCGTTGGTGCTATTAATGAATCAGATGTTATCTTGGCATCTGCTTCCAATGCCATTATTATTGGATTTAACGTAAGACCGGATGCTGCTGCAAAGGAAACAGCTGATCGGGAAGGCGTTGATATGAGATTGTATAGAGTAATCTATCAGGCAATCGAAGATGTAGAAGCTGCAATGAAGGGAATGCTTGATCCAGTCTTTGAAGAAAAAGTACTTGGTCACGCGGAAGTTCGTCAGACATTTAAAGCCTCTGGTATTGGAACGATTGCAGGATCCTATGTACTTGACGGTACATTTGAACGAGGATGCTCTGTACGTGTAACTAGAGATGGTATCGTCATCTTTGACGGACCACTTGCTTCTTTAAAACGTTTTAAAGACGATGTAAAAGAGGTTAAGGCAGGATATGAATGTGGATTTGTATTCGAGAAATTTAATGACGTCAAAGAAGAGGATTTAGTGGAAGCTTATAAGATGGTAGAAGTACCTCGATAGGCTTGGAGGACGTATTATGAGAAAGAATAGTATAAAAAATACAAGAGTAAATGGGGAAGTGCAACGTGAACTCAGCAATATTCTAAGAGGTGGAATCAAAGATCCAAGGGTTGCACCGATGACTTCGGTAGTAGCTGTAGAGGTAGCACCGGATCTGAAAACCTGTAAGGCATATATTAGTGTCTTAGGAGATGAAAAGATGCAGGCGGATACAATTGCAGGTCTTCAAAGTGCAGAAGGTTATATTCGTCGAGAATTAGCGCATAATCTTAATTTACGCAATACACCAATGATTAAATTTGTTATGGATCAATCTATTGCATATGGAGTTGCCATGTCTAAAATGATTGATCATGTTACAAAAGAATTGAAGGAAGATGAATAAGTGATGCTAGGAGAAGCCTTAAAAAATATGAAAACAGTTGCCCTTGGAGGACATGTCCGGCCAGACGGTGACTGTATAGGCTCCAGCTTGGGGCTATACAACTATATCAAAAGATGGTACAAAGATATCCAAGTTGATATTTATTTAGAACCCATTTCAGATGTATTTCGTTTCCTCAATCAAGCAGAGGATATTCGTCATGAAATAGTAGAAAAAGAAACGTATGATCTATTTGTTTCGCTTGACTGTGGTGATGTAAGTCGTTTAGGATTTGCATCTCCTCTATTTGAATCCGCAAAGCATACCATGTGTATTGATCATCATATTAGCAATGCGTCGTTTGCAGAACGTAATTATATTGTGCCAAAGGCAAGTTCTACATCTGAACTTGTGTATAATTTATTGGAGAAAGATAAGATTACAAAAGAAATTGCGGAGTGCTTATATGTGGGAATCGTTCATGATACAGGAGTGTTTCAATATTCCTCGACATCGCCGGAGACGATGGAAGCGGCGGCCAATCTAATGCGCACTGGTTTAAATGCGTCTCAAATTATAGATATGACATATTATGAAAAAACATATCTACAGAATCAGATACTTGGAAGAACGTTGTTAGAAAGTATTTTATTAATGGACGGTAGATGTATTGCAGGAATGGTTACAAAAAGTGAAATGGATTTTTACAATGTTGGTCCAAAAGATTTAGAGGGCATTGTTAGCCAACTAAGGGTGACAAAGGGTGTAGATGTTGCAATCTTCATATATGAACTACAACCACAAGAGTTCAAAGTGAGTTTACGTTCGAATGACCATGTAGATGTCAGTGTAATTGCCCAATATTTTAATGGCGGAGGTCATAAAAAAGCAGCTGGATTCACGATGAAAGGTACAGTACATGATGTACTTAATAATGTGGTAAGGTTGATAGAAAAACAAATTAGTTAGGAGTATTCTATGATTCATGGAGTCATTAATATATATAAAGAACCAGGATTTACTTCCCATGATGTAGTTGCAAAGCTGAGAGGTATTGTAGGACAAAAGAAGATAGGACATACAGGAACCCTAGATCCAGATGCAACGGGTGTGTTGCCGGTGTGTCTTGGAAAAGCTACGAAGTTATGTGATATGCTGACTGACCGGGACAAGTCATATCGAGCAGTCATGCGATTAGGTGTAGAAACTGATACCCAAGATATTTCGGGGAAAATACAAAAAGAAACATCAATTGATGCTCTTACTATAGAACAGATGATTGGCTGTATACAAGACTATACTGGAGCATATTATCAAATTCCGCCAATGTATTCGGCGTTAAAGGTAAATGGGAAGAAACTATATGAGTTAGCAAGGGCTGGAAAAGTAGTGGAACGAACACCAAGGAAGGTCTTGATTCATGGAATTGAAATATTAGATATCTCATTACCACGTATAACGCTAGACATCCAATGCTCTAAAGGTACATACATAAGAACATTATGTCATGATATTGGACAAACATTAGGATGCGGTGCTTGTATGGAGCAGTTAACACGAACGAAAGTGGGTAACTTTTTGCTTGAAGATAGCTATACATTAACACAGATTGAAGACATGAAAAGAGATGGAACGCTGCTAAAGCATATCATTCCCATTGATGCCATGTTCATGGATTATAAAGCTACGAGAATAGAAAAATCTTATGTATCACTTGTATATAATGGAAATGAATTTAAAAAATCATATCTTGCACAACCTGACATATTTCATGCGGATGAATTTGTAAGAGTGTATGATGATTTAGGAAATTTTATTGCTATCTATCGGTATGACAGTGAGCAGGAGATATTTCGAATTAAGAAAATGTTTTTTGATAAAAATGAAGTATCATAAGAGGAAATAACATGCAGTATATAAAAGGATTGGAATCTTATAAGGATAATCATCGAACCGCTATTACACTAGGGAAATTTGATGGATTGCACAAAGGGCATCAAAAGCTTGTTGAGCGTGTAAAATGTTATGCGAATGATAATATTAAAAGTGTTGTATTTGCATTTGATATGAGAATCTTTTTTAGAGAACAAGGATTAAACCATAAAAATTTAATGACCAACCTGGAACGCTTCTTGCGTCTGGAGAATCAAGTGGATTATTTGGTGGAATGCCCTTTTGAAAAGGGAATTCGTAATATGGAAGCAGAAGATTTTATCAGCAATGTATTAGTTAAGCAATTCCATGCTGCTTATATAGTAGTAGGTACGGATTTTAGATTTGGACACAAGAAAAGAGGGGATGTTCATATGCTCGCACAGTATGCGCGTGTATATGGCTATCATTTGGAGATTATTGAAAAGGAACTACACCATGGGCGTGAAATAAGTAGTACTTATATTAAAGAAGAAGTGAGAGAAGGACATATGGAACGCGCAAATTATTTATTGGGGTATCCTTATTATATACGCGGAAAAGTGGTTCATGGTCGAAAATTAGGACGTACGCTTGGTATTCCTACGATGAATGTAGTTCCAAGAGAAGAAAAATTATTGCCCCCTCATGGAGTGTATGCAACGCGTGCTTTTATTGATGGAGCCTATTATTATGGTTTGGGAAATGTTGGCGTAAAGCCGACCATAACAGAGGAATCCATTGTGTTGTTAGAAGTATACTTATTTGATTATGTTGGAGACGCATATGAGAAAAGAATTATAGTAGAGTTATATCAATATATACGGCCAGAGAAAAAATTTAACTCTGTGGAACAGTTAAAACATCAAATTGAAAAAGATATTCAATACAGTAAAGAATACTTTGGAAAAGAGTAAAAAAGAAGGTACGTAAGAGGAGATTTCAAATGAATTTAGCAATATTTTTTTCTTTGATAGGTGGCTTGGGCCTATTCTTGTATGGAATGAAACTTATGAGTGAGGGGCTGGAAAAAGCGGCTGGCGCTAAAATGCGCAGCATCCTTGAATTCTTTACTAAGAACCGTTTTATTGGTATGTTAGTTGGTATTCTATTCACAGCTGTTGTGCAATCATCGAGTGCAACAACTGTTATGGTTGTCAGTTTTGTTAACTCCGGGTTAATGAATCTAGCACAAGCTGCTGGTGTAATTTTAGGAGCCAATATTGGTACCACAGTTACCTCGCAATTAATTGCTTTTAACTTATCAGAAATAGCGCCGTTATTTGTAATGGTAGGTGTTATTATGGTAATGTTCTGCAAGAGATTGAATGTTAAAAAAATTGGTGAAGTAGTTCTTGGATTTGGTATCTTATTCGTTGGTTTAAGCACCATGTCAGGTGCGATGTCTACACTTCGAGAATCCCCTTATATTGTAGAGTTGTTAGGATCTTTGAATCATGCATTTATGGCAATTTTAGTTGGATTTGTGATAACAGCAATATTACAAAGCTCATCCGCTACGGTTGGAATTGTGTTATTAATGGCAACGCAGGGATTATTAGAACTTCCGATTTGTTTATTTTTAATTTTGGGATGTAATATTGGATCTTGCGTATCTGCACTATTAGCAAGTTTAGGCGGAAAGAAAGATGCAAAGCGAGCTGCTTGGATACATTTGTTATTTAATATTATTGGCTCTTTTATTATATTTATTATTCTATCAATAGGATTGGAGCCAATTTCAAATATGTTATATAAAGTATCAGGAGAGAATATAGCAAGAGCTGTAGCGAATGCTCATACGTCTATTAAAGTATTTGAAGTCATTGTTCTATTCCCATTTGTTGGGTGGATAGTCAAAGCTACATATAAGATAGTACCTGGAACAGATGAGAATTCAGATGATACATACGAATTAAAATACATAGGGAAAGGAACAATAATATCCTCTACTACAGCTACCGTGAATGCGATTCATGAAATAGAGCAAATGGGGATTATGGCTATTCAAAACTTAAAGCTTGGCATGGAAGCACTATGTGGGTTAGATGCAAGTAAAATAGAGACTGTATATAAATGTGAGAAAAATATTAATTTTTTAAGTAAAAAGATTACCGATTATTTAGTAAAAGTAAATCAAATTGATTTGCCCATTGCGGATGCAGAATTAATCGGTGGACTTTTTCATGTAGTAAATGATATCGAGAGGATTGGAGATCATGCTGAAAATTTGGCAGATGCCGCAAATATTCGTATTTCAAATCATGTAGAAATTAGTGATAAAGGGAAAAAGCAATTGTATGATATGCTCGAAATGGTGGTGCAAATTTTTGAATATTCTTTAGATATGTTTTCCCATAAAAATCAAGAACATATGAAAGAAATTTTAGAGTTGGAAAATCTAATAGATGCAAGAGAGAAGAAATTACAACGGTCACATGTGAAACGTTTGACCAAAAATAAGTGTACTCCAGAGGCAGGAATGATCTTTTCGGACACCATATCAGGTCTAGAGCGTGTAGCGGATCATGCTACAAATATAGCATTTGCTATATTAGATCCAAAAGAAGGATATGATATGGATGATGAAAGCGATGATTTTGAATAATAAGGGTTTACTTTGGGTTATACTTATGATATACTATGCAAGTATGAAATCAGCCAATATTCGGTAATTGGATACTCCAACCATTACTTAATATTAGGCGGTTATAGAGAAGAAAAAGGAGGAATTACACATGATAGCTAAAGACAAGAAACAAACAATTATCGCTGAATATGGCAGAACGGAAGGAGATACAGGATCTCCAGAAGTACAAGTTGCTATTTTGACAGCTAGAATCAATGAATTAACAGATCATTTTAAAGCGAATCCTAAGGATCACCATTCAAGAAGAGGTCTTCTTAAAATGGTAGGTCAAAGAAGAGGTCTTCTAGCATATTTGAAGAAATCCGATATTGAAAGATATCGTTCTTTAATTGAACGTTTAGGACTAAGAAAATAATAAGGCACTTAGAGTGAGGGACGGACAATACCGTTCCTCACTTTAGGATATAGAAATTAAACATGGTAGAGAATCCTGAACCGAGACCACTGAAAAGCGTATTTAGAAGAGATGGGTTGTGAAATACTTTTTTCAGTAGTTTCGGACGTTCCTACCTTTAGAAAAGGAGAAAAATATGTATAAAAAATTCGAAATGGAATTAGCCGGAAGAACATTGCGTGTAGATGTTGGTCGTGTGGCAGCGCAAGCAAACGGTGCAGCGCTTATGCATTATGGCGAAACAGTTGTATTATCTACAGCGACAGCTTCAGAAAAACCAAGGGATGGAATTGACTTTTTCCCACTAAGTGTAGAATATAACGAAAGACTTTATTCTGTAGGGAAGGTACCAGGAGGTTTCAATAAAAGAGAGGGAAAAGCATCTGAAAATGCAGTGCTAACTTGTCGTGTTATTGATCGTCCAATGCGACCACTTTTTCCAAAGGATTATCGGAATGATGTGACTTTAGAAAATTTGGTTATGTCTGTGGATCAAGATTGCAGCCCAGAGTTAACGGCTATGTTGGGTTCAGCAATTGCAACTGCAATTTCAGATATTCCATTTGATGGACCGACTGCAACGACTCAAGTTGGATTGGTAGAGGGACAATTTGTATTTAACCCAACTGCAATTCAAAAAGCAGCTTCAGATATGGAATTAACAGTAGCTTCCACTAGAGATAAGGTTATTATGATAGAAGCAGGCGCGAAAGAAGTTCCAGAAGACAAGATGATCGAAGCAATTTTTGCGGCTCATGCAATGAATCAAGAGGTCATTGCTTTTATTGATACGATTGTTGCGGAATGTGGAAAAGAAAAACATGATTATACTAGTTGTGCAGTTCCAGAAGAACTATTTGCAGCGATGCGAGAAATCGTTTCGCCAACAGAGATGGAAGCGGCTGTATTTACGGATGAAAAGCAAGTAAGAGAAGAAAATATCCGCATGATTAAAGATAAATTTGAAGAAGCATTTGTTGACAATGAAGCATGGCTTTCAGTACTAGACGAAGCAGTATATCAATATCAGAAAAAGACCGTTCGCAAAATGATTCTAAAAGATCATAAACGTCCAGACGGAAGAGCAATTGATCAGATAAGACCATTAGCTGCTGAGACGGATATTATTCCTAGAGTACATGGTTCTGCTATGTTTACTCGTGGGCAAACACAGATTTGTACAATTACTACACTAGCTCCGCTTTCAGAATCACAACGCATTGATGGACTAGATGAAGCAGAAACTTCTAAAAGATATATGCATCATTATAATTTCCCTTCATATTCAGTAGGAGAAACAAGACCATCAAGAGGACCAGGACGACGTGAAATAGGACATGGTGCTTTGGCAGAAAAAGCTTTAATCCCTGTATTACCTAGTGAAACAGATTTCCCATATGCAATGCGAACAGTATCAGAGACGTTTGAATCTAATGGTTCTACATCTCAAGCAAGTATTTGTGCATCGAGCATGTCACTTATGGCTGCTGGTGTACCAATTAAGAGTGCAGTTGCGGGTATTTCAGCAGGATTAGTAACAGGTGAAAATGATAGTGATTATCTAGTGTTAACAGATATCCAAGGATTAGAGGATTTCTTTGGTGATATGGACTTTAAGGTTGCAGGTACCCATAAAGGTATTACAGCAATTCAAATGGACATCAAAATTCATGGTTTAACAAGATCTATTATTGAAGAAGCAATTGCTTGCACAAAGAAGGCTAGAACATTTATCTTAGATGAAGTAATGAACAAAGCAATTTCATTGCCAAGACCAGAAGTAGGTCAATACGCACCAAAAATTCGTCAAATGAAAATTGACCCTGCTAAAATTGGTGATGTAGTTGGACAACGAGGGAAAACGATTAATGCTATAATTGAACAAACAGGTGTTAAGATAGATATTTCTGATGAAGGTTCTGTATCTGTTTGCGGAGTAAATGCAGATGATATGGAAAAGGCAATGAAAATCATTGAAATCATAACGACTGACTTTGCAGAAGGACAGATTTTCGAAGGTGAAGTCATTAGCATTAAAGAATTTGGGGCATTTATTGAATTTGCACCTGGCAAAGAAGGTATGGTTCATATTTCTAAAATTTCTAAAGAGAGAATCAATCGTGTGGAAGATGTGTTGACTTTAGGAGATAGGGTAAAAGTTGTTTGCTTAGGAAAAGATAAGATGGGACGTATTAGCTTTAGCATGAAGGATGTTGAGCAAGATTAATTAAGTATAATAATGAATAATAGCGATAAGACATTTCTGACAGGAGTATATTTCTGGCAGAAATGTCTTTTTTGATCATCCAATATTCTTGACAGTTTCTATGTATTAGTGTATTATTGTATTAAAAGTGTAATACAATAGGAAAATAATGGAATAGAAATAAGAGAAAAGGCTACAAAAAAGTGAGGGAGACAATGTGGAAGAACTAATATGTGTAGAGAATATTTGTAAAGTATATAATCCCGGTGAGAATGAAGTCAGGGCATTAGATGGGGTAAGTATTCGTATTCATGCAGGAGAATTGGTAGCAATTATAGGACATTCAGGGTCTGGGAAGTCAACATTGATGAATATGTTGGGGTGTTTAGATGTACCAACTTCAGGAAGTTACTATTTACACCATAACGATGTATCACATATGACGGATAATGAGTTATCCGATATACGTAATAGAGAAATCGGCTTTATATTTCAAGGATTTAACTTGATTGCTAATTTAGATGCCATTGGTAATGTTGAGTTGCCACTGATTTATAGAGGGTTGGATAAGAAAACACGCCGTGGTTTAGCGATGGAAGCATTGAAAATGGTAGGATTAGAATCAAGAATGAGACATAAGCCATCTGAAATGTCAGGTGGTCAACAACAGAGGGTGGCTATTGCAAGGGCAATTGCGGCAAGACCCCCAGTTATATTGGCAGATGAACCAACTGGAAATTTAGACTCTAAATCTTCACAAGAAATTATGGAGATATTGAAAGGGTTATATAAAGAAGGCAGAACTGTTATTATTATTACACACGATGATGAGATTGCGTCACAAGCGCAAAGAGTCATTCGAATTAAAGATGGTAAAATTGAAGCGGATTTTCATAATGTTGAACTAGAGGGGAAGGAGAACGAACATGTTATTGAAGAAGAAAGATAAAATTGAGGATTTAGAAGAGGTACAATTCGATGAGGTGGAACAAGAAGTTACAGAGGATGGTCCTAAAAAGAAGAAAAAATTATCAGGTAAAGTTCTAGTTGCAATCATAGTAGTTATCATAGGAGGAACCATACTATCTTCTGTAGTTTTAGGTGGAAAGTCTAAGAAAACACAAAAGCAATTGGCAGTGATGACTGTTAAAACTGGTGATGTAAAGGAAATCTTAAATACATCTGGTACGATAGAGAGTGAGCAAAAAAAGATTATTTACTCTCCTGTCAATGCAAAAGTAGAACAATGTAATGCAAAAGTGGGGCAAGTGGTAAAGAAAGATACAAAGTTGGTACTTTTTGATACAACGGAGTTAGAACGAAATAATCAACAGTCACAACTGAATGAGCTATCAACTAAAAATACAAATCAGGATGCAGTAATACAACAGAATAGAGCGAAAGCCAAAGCAAGTGAGGCAGCAAACCAGGCAGAACAACAGGCGGTTAATAATTATAATGCGATGGTAGATCAATATAATCAGATGGCTGCTCAAAGAGCTACATTACAACAAGCGGCAGATGCAGAAGCAAATGAAAATGCGCAGAAAAATAGTAATTTACCAAATCTTCAAAAAGAATTAAGTGATATGGGCATAGAACTCTCAAAGGCAAATGCGGATTTAGAAGCTGTAAAAAATGATCTGAATAATTCTACTGATAAGGATGAGTTGATTAATAAAGTTCAAAATTTACAAGATGCATATAACCAAAAATCAAACCAATTGAAGGAAATGACTATTTCAACAACTGCATCAGAGGCTCTTTCAGTGGCGGATGGGAAGCTTGCAGAGATGAATAGTCAAATTGAAAGTTTAAAGGGTTCGCTTAATGTAAGTGCGGAAAGCATAGATGGTTTATCGGGTGCTCAGCTTAAAAATATGCAAATCAGTGAAAATCTTGCAGAATTGGCATCTCTAACTACAGAGGAACTTGTTCAAAAAGGTAAAGATGGAATTTCAGCAGATTTTGATGGTATTATTGCGGATGTAAAAGTAGAAGTTGGTGCAATGGCTGTACAAGGTGGCGAATTATTTACCCTTGTTAGCAATAAGGATGTTGGAGTAAAGCTAGAGGTTTCTACAAATGACCATGAAAAACTGAAAGTAGGTAGCAAAGCTACCATAAAATCTGGTGGTATGAAGTATACTGGAGAAGTAACGTCCGTAGATAAGATTGCTACCACAAATGCAAAAGGAAATCCCGTGATTTGTGCCTATGTACACATTGCGAATCCAGATGATCAGATCTGTATTGGTGTTAATGCGAAAGTATCGATGGATGTTGCAGAAGTAAAAAATGTGATTGTAATACCTAGCGAAATTGTGAATACATCTACATCTGGTGATTTTGTATATTCAATTAAAAGCGGGAAGGTTGTAAAGGTCCCAGTTGAGTTGGGGGTTGCATCTGATACGACTGTAGAAGTAATAAAAGGGTTAAAAAAGGGTGATAAAGTGGTGTCCGATGTAGGCGTTGATATTACCGAGGGTATGGAGGCTCAAGCGGTGGACTCTAAGGAAAGTACAAATAATGACAAGTAGCAAGCAATATATGAAAAGGAGAATGGCTTATGGGACAATTTAGTGAATACATCAAGATGGCCATTGATAATATCCGAGCAAATAAGGGGAGATCATTTTTAACAATGCTAGGTATTATTATTGGTATTGCTTCCGTCATTACTGTAGTTTCAGTTGGAATGGGTGTAAAGAATGATGTGCAAAAAACGACCAGCGGTGGTCAACAGATGATGACCATCAATGCTACCCAAGAGGATACGCCAAAAGAAATCATAACTTCGGAAGATATAAAAGCTGTAAAGGATGCATTAGGTAATCGGATTAAGGGAGTAACGGTGTCTGGTTCGGCACAAGGAACGATTACTACAGGAAAAGGTAGTTTTGAGAGTATGATTACGTTGACAACTCCAGATGCAGAACATAATCCATACACAAGTGATCTTACAAGAGGAAAATTCTTTACAGATGATGATTTAGATAATGGGTCTATGGTATGTGTTATAGACAAATTAAGTGCCATTACACTTTTTGGAACCTCAGATGTAGTAGGCATGGATTTTGAGTTAACAGTGGATAATTCAATACAAACAGTTACAGTTGTTGGCGTGACGAATATGACAGATGAGGAAATAGCTTCTTATAAAGAATCCAATGAAATGTTTGGAATGAAACAAACAATTTCACTTACTATGCCTTATACTACATCTGTTGCATTTGGAAATGCTATAGAGCGGTTTTCATCGGTATCACTATATCCTACTGATGCAGAAGATGCAAATGCTATCTCTAAAATTGCAATTAGAATGTTATCATCTAGGCATTTGAATGATAGTGATAGTGTATTCCAAAAGCAAAAAGAAATGGATTTCAGTGAAATTATGGGCAATGCGCTAAATGCAGTAACGGCATTTGTTGCGTTAGTGGCTAGTATCTCATTATTAGTTGGAGGTATTGGTGTTATGAATATTATGTTAGTATCGGTCACGGAACGAACAAGAGAAATTGGTATTCGGAAAGCGTTGGGTGCTAGAACTGTATCTATTATCACACAGTTTTTATTTGAATCAGCGATTATATCTGGATTAGGTGGTGTGATTGGTATCTTACTTGGTGTTGGTATTTCAGCATTAATATCAGCTATTAGCACAAGTATGAATACTATGATTACATGGCAAGTTATTGTGATTGCAACAGCATTTTCATGCGGTGTAGGAGTAATATTTGGAATATATCCAGCTCAAAAAGCAGCTAAGATGAGCCCAATTGAAGCGCTTCGCCAAATGTAAAATGATGTGGTAATGTATAGAGAAGTAGCAAAAAAAGGCATGAGAATAGGAGGAATGAGAGATGTTTAAATCAACAAAGTTATTAAAAGTTGTATCCATTATTATGATTGTATTTGGGGTTATTGGAGTGATAAGTGTGATTGCCTCGAAGGCTATGATTGGGAGTTTAGAAGGAACCATGGATACCTCTGTTTTAAAAGCGCAACTGACACCAATGGCAATTGCAATTAGTGTGATTGTTGGAGCATTACAGACAGTATTGGGAATACTTGGTGTAAGTGGAAAAGGGTATAAGATTGCATTGGTTGGAATTATTGCCATCATAGCATATCAGGCATATAGCATTGTCCAATCAGCAATATCTACAGGCTTTCAACCATTCGGTTTAATAGGCTTTATACTTCCGATACTGTATCTATGGGGATTGTATCAATCTAAAGAATAGAGATGTAATTCATAAGTAATTAGAAGCACCTTTCGTGAATCAATCACGAAAGGTGCTTCTTTTCTTTTGGAGAAAAGAGTTGTACTAAAAAAGTAATTGAGACATATATTATTTAAAGAGGTGGACAAAGATGGATCAATTAATACAAATATTACCCAAGACCGTTAGAATCATGCTATTAAAGGAGCATCTTGATTATAGTAAACTTCAAGAAATTAGGTTGCGAGTGTCAAAGCCGGTAGCGTTATTATATGATGGTATGGAGATGATTTTAACAGATGAAAAGAAAGTTAGACATGTAATTACAAAAGAAGAAATGAAAGAAGCAATTGAATATGTTAGTAACTATTCATTATATGCTTTTGATAATGAAATGCGCCAGGGTTTTATAACAATCGAAGGAGGACATAGGGTGGGAATGGTTGGGAAGACAATATTAGAGGATAACAAGATAAAGAATATGAAATTTATCTCATCGATGAATGTTCGAGTAGCTCATGAAGTAGTTGGCTGTGCTGAAAAAATTTTGCCCTTTGTTACGGACAATAAGCAGATTCATCATACCATGATTATATCACCGCCTGGATGTGGAAAGACGACATTACTACGAGATTTAATACGTCTCATTTCCGATGGCAATGAGTGGGTAAAGGGGTGTACGGTTGGAGTAGTAGATGAACGCTCAGAGATTGGTGGATGTTATATGGGAATTGCACAAAATCATTTAGGAATGAGGACGGATATTTTAGATTGTTGTCCCAAAGCAGAAGGGATGATTATGTTAATACGTTCTATGGCACCACAAGTTATTGCTGTGGACGAGTTAGGAGCGATGGAAGATGTACATGCTGTTGAATATGCTATGCATTGCGGATGTAAAATGTTGGCTACAGTGCATGGGGAGTCTATGGACGAGTTAAGGAAAAAGCCTATTTTTGAAGCATTGATAAAACAACGAAGGTTTGAAAGATATGTGGTGCTGGGAAATGCAAAAAGGGTTGGAGAAGTGAAAGAAATCTATAATGAACGAGGAAGTGTCTTATGCTCAAACTTGTAGGATGTGCTTTGATTATCGGAGCAAGTGCTTCCCTAGGATTTAGCGTTTCTAGGGATTTACAAAAACATTTAGACGAAATTATTTATTTGAAGCAGGTAATTATAATGCTCAAAGGAGAAATCCGATATTCAAAGGCACCGTTAGAAGAAATTTTCCAAAGTTTATCAAAAAAGATACGATCTCCATATAACGATTGGTTTGCTTCTATGGCAGATGAATTGAGTAAAAAAAGGTTTGTAACATTTTACGATACCTGGAGTCATCAAATTGAGTTACATTTAAAAAAAGGATATTTAAAAGAGCAAGAGATTGAACAATTAAAAACATTAGGAACAACCATGGGCTTTTTAGATGAGACGATGCAACTTGCAAGCTTAGATTTGTACATGGAAGAATTAGATTATAGTGCACATAAAGTCAAAGAGGAAATAACGGTTAAGAAAAAGCTTTATAATTGTTTGGGTGTATTGGGAGGAATTTTTGTTTCAATAGTATTAATTTAAATGGGGGGATGAGATGAGTGTAAACTTAATATTTAAGATTGCAGCAGTTGGAATTATTGTTTCTATTCTTAGCCAAGTATTAAAACATAGTGGCAGAGAAGAACAGGCGTTTTTAACAAGTCTTGCGGGATTATTATTGGTCTTGTTCTGGATATTGCCATATGTATATGAGTTATTCGACTCAATGAAGAAATTGTTTTCACTATAGGAAATGGAAGGATTATGACAATTATACAAATTGGAGCAATCGGTATTGTGGGGATACTGCTTGCTATACAATTCAAAAATGGGAAATCTGAATACAGCGTATATATTGGTATTGTTGTTAGTATCTTTATTTTCTTATTTATCATAAGAAGATTAGGCTATATTGTTGATACAATAGAATCACTAAGTTCCTATATCTCTATGGATTCTTCTTATATGACTACAATGTTAAAATTAATTGGAATTACATATATTGCAGAATTTGCATCATCCATATGTAAAGATGCAGGATATCAGGCAATTGCTACGCAGATTGAAGTATTTAGTAAATTAACAATTTTAGTACTTAGTATGCCAATTCTTGTTGCATTGTTGGAAACAATACGTATGTTTTTCTCATCATAAGGAGAGCGTAAGGTGAATAAGGGGTATAAATATTTAACTATGGTAATATTTACTATATTTTGTATGATATTCTATCCAGGCAGTACACTTCACACAGTGGCATCAGAAAACGGTACAACAACAGCCGTGGACGGAGAAGAAGTACAAAATCGTATGCAGGAAAAAATGATAGGCGAATTAGGGTTAGATGATGTAACATCGTCACTACAAGACATGTTTCCGGGAGAAAAGATGAATTTTAAAGAAACGGTACTTTCAATTATACAAGGAGATGTTGAAAAACCACTTAGTACCATGAAGGACTTAGTCATTGATCAATTATTTTATGAATTAAAATATAATCAAAAAAATTTAATACATATTTTGTTGTTAGCAGTTATTGCCGCAATATTTACTAATTTTGCAAAGGTTTTTCAAAATAAACAAATATCTGAAATAAGTTTTTATATTCTATATTTACTATTATTAACACTGTGTTTAGATTCTTTTCGTGTAGTCAGTAGTTCTGTTGGTGTCAATCTAGAACGATTGCTCACGTTTATGAGCGCACTAAGTCCTGCATACTTTTTAGCGGTGGGAATTTCCACTGGACCAACTTCGGCAGTTGCATTTTATAATATCATACTTTTGGTGATTTTTATTATGGAAGTTGTGATTGCAAATTTTTTGTTACCAATGATTCATATATATGTAATGGTGGAAGTACTAAACTATTTATCCTTAGAAGAAAGCTTGTCAAAATTAGGCGAACTTTTAAAATTAATGATAAGTTGGACACTTAAGTCTTTATTGGCTTTGGTGATAGGCTTTAATGTAATACAAGGATTATTAAGCCCTGTAATTGATACGTTAAAGAGAAGCATGGTGACAAAGACAGCAGAGGCAGTTCCTGTTGTAGGAGATATGATAGGAGGACTTTCTGAAGTGATTTTGGGAACGACAGTACTCGTGAAAAATGGAATTGGAATTGCAGGGGCTATAATCTGTATTGTAATTTGCTTGCATCCATTAATTCAAATGGCATTTATGGTATTAGTCTATAAACTTGTAGCGGCAGTCATACAACCGATATCAGACAAAAGAATTGTGAATTGTATTGCGAGTATAGGAGAAGGGTATCAATTATTGTTAAAGGTTATTTTTACAACGGGTATCTTATTCTTGATTACAATTGCAGTAGTAACAGCGTCTACTTCTTAATCGTAGACGCATTTGAATAGAGGTGAAGGATGCTAGATTATTTCTATGAATGGATTCAAAATATTGCGTTTTATTTGGTCATAATTACTGCCATTGTTCAAGTAATCCCAAATAATAATTATAAAAAATTTCTTCAATTTTTTGTTGGAATCATATTGGTAATACTGCTTATTACTCCTGTGTTAAAGCTTGTGGGAATGGAAGGGACTTATCGGAATCTGTATCAAGATGGTCGTTATGATCAGATTGTGAAGGGAATCGAAGAGAAAACGCAATATTTGGAAGGAGTAAATATTAATGACTATATTTCCGAAGAATATCGAGAATACGTCGAGTAAAATAAAAGTACCAACGAAAAATCAACTATTGATAATATTACTTGTCGGTGTACTGATTGTTGTAATTGCATTACCAACTAAAAAAACGGAGGAAAAGAAAACTACAAGTGATTGGGGCATACAAGAAGAAAGTGACAATAGTACAGAACTTGAACAACGACTGGAATCAGCACTACAAGATGTGGAAGGAATTGGAAAGGTAAAAGTTATGATAACACTTACTTCTTCTGAAAATTTTGCACAAAAAGTATCCGGAATTGTTGTAGTTACGCAAAATGGAGATAATGCGGTTGTAAAACAAAATATTACAGAAGCAATCCAAGCATTATTTGATGTAGACACGCATAAGATTAAAATAATGAAAATGAAGTCAAATTAAATAGGAGGGCGGAAGTTGAAAAAAATATTTAAAAAGAATCAAATTATTATTACAACATTAGCACTAATGATTGCTGTAGCAGGCTATTTGAACTATTCAGGTCGTTTGTTTGGGGATAAGGAAAAGACCGCAGAAACAAGTAGTGATGTAGCAAACCAAGAATTATTAGATATATCAGAGGAAGATTTGAGTGCAGAAGCTACCGGTGATGTGGAGAGTCTAGATAATGAGGTGGCCGACAATACTGTTGAAGGAACACCAGGAGAAGCAGTAATGACAAGTGCAGAAGCAAGCAATGTTGTAGCAGAAGCAAAGGTAGCAAGAGAGCAAGTACGTGCAAAAAATAAAGAGACATTACAAGGGATTATTGATAATACAAACATCAGTGAAGAACAAAAGCAAGATGCTATTAATCAAATGATCGCAATGACTGATTTGACAGAAAAAGAAGTTGCTGTGGAAACAATGTTAGCATCGAAAGGATTTAAAGAATCCGTAGTAAGTTTAACATCTGAATCAGCAGATATTGTTGTGAATGCGAAAGATTTGACCGATGCTAATCGTGCACAAATAGAAGATATTGTATCACGTAAGGCAAGTGTAGCACCTGAAAATATTGTGATTACTCCAATTCATACAAAATGAAAAAATGTATAAAATAATATTTGCAGAGTACAACCTAATTGTGTTAGAGTAAATAGGTATGTAAGTAGGTAAATATAAGTTGAGATAAATATAGGAGATAAGTATGTCAGAAATCACAAATGAAATAAAAAAAAGAAGAACATTTGCTATTATTTCGCATCCAGATGCTGGAAAAACTACATTAACGGAAAAGTTTCTATTGTATGGTGGAGCTATTAATCAAGCCGGATCAGTAAAGGGAAAAGCGACATCCAAACATGCAGTTTCAGATTGGATGGAGATAGAGAAGGAACGAGGAATTTCGGTCACTTCTTCCGTGCTTCAATTCAACTATGATGGATTTTGTATTAATATTCTAGACACACCAGGGCATCAAGACTTCTCAGAGGATACATACCGCACATTGATGGCAGCAGATTCGGCGGTGATGGTTATTGATGCTTCAAAAGGGGTAGAGGCTCAGACAAGGAAATTATTTAAAGTATGTGTAATGCGTCATATCCCTATCTTTACATTTATTAATAAAATGGATCGTGAAGCTAGGGATACATTTGAATTACTGGATGATATTGAAAAAGAATTGGGAATCGCAACATGCCCAGTGAATTGGCCGATTGGATCTGGTAAAGAGTTTAAAGGGGTGTTTGATCGTGGAAACCGAGAAATCGAATTATTCTCGGATACTCATAAAGGAACAACGGCAGGAGAAGTCAAGAAAATAACAATGAATAGTGAAAAGTTAGATACATTTATAAGTGCGTCTACGAAGCAAACACTGCTTGATGAAATTGAATTATTAGATGGTGCAAGTGCTGAATTTGATCAAGAATTAGTTAGCAAAGGGCAATTGTCTCCTGTGTTTTTTGGATCAGCACTTACTAATTTTGGTGTAGAAACATTTTTGCAACATTTTCTGAATATGACCACTTCACCATTACCAAGAAATTCAGATAAGGGCATCATAGATCCAATGCAGGAGGAAGACTTTTCTGCATTTGTATTTAAAATTCAAGCAAATATGAATAAAGCACATCGTGATAGAATTGCATTTATGCGAATATGTTCTGGTGAATTTGAAGCGGGTATGGATGTATATCATATGCAGGGAAACAAGAAGGTAAGACTTTCACAGCCACAACAAATGATGGCAAGTGAAAGAAAAATGATTGAAAGGGCTTATGGCGGAGACATTATTGGCGTATTTGATCCGGGTATTTTTTCTATAGGTGATACACTAACAAATACCAGTGAAAAATTCTGCTATGAAGGGATTCCGACCTTTGCACCAGAGCACTTTGCTAGAGTAAGACAAGTTGATACAATGAAAAGAAAACAATTTATCAAAGGGATTAATCAAATCGCGCAAGAAGGAGCCATTCAGATATTTCAAGAATATAATACCGGCATGGAAGAAATTATTGTTGGTGTAGTGGGTGTTCTTCAATTTGAAGTGTTGAAGTATAGATTAGAGAATGAGTATAATGTAGAAATACGAATGGATCAATTACCTTATGAACATATCCGCTGGATTGAAAATGAAGAGATTGATTTAGATAAAATTATTGGGACCTCTGATATGAAGAAAATCAAAGACTTAAAGGACAGACCATTATTATTATTCGTGAATAGCTGGAGTATTCGTATGACGCTTGATCGTAATGAAAATCTAGTGTTATCAGAGTTTGGACGTTCATAAGCTAAAAACTGTTTGCAAATATAGGTATATT
Source organism: Lachnospiraceae bacterium LCP25S3_G4 (assembly GCA_052116865.1). Classification (GTDB taxonomy): domain Bacteria; phylum Bacillota; class Clostridia; order Lachnospirales; family Lachnospiraceae; genus CAUPWF01. Next base: position 153,714 of record JBQKKG010000004.1, read on the forward strand.
TGTTATAATAACAACAGATAGTAAACCAAATAGGAGGTTTTGACATGGGAAAAGACGAAAGAAATACGTATACAATAAACGCTGATTCTAATTTAGGAGAAGTAAAAATTGCAGATGAAGTTGTTGCAATTATTGCTGGTTTAGCTGCAACAGAAATTGACGGAGTTGCTTCTATGGCCGGAAATGTTACCAATGAATTGATTAGTAAATTAGGAATGAAGAACCTTTCTAAAGGTGTAAAAGTAGATGTTTTAGAGGGTGTAGTTACCGTTACTTTGGCATTGAACTTAAAATATGGGTATAGTATTGTTGATATTACAACAAAGGTTCAAGAAAAAGTGAAAGCTGCAATTGAGAATATGACTGGTCTTTCAGTAGCAGATGTTAATATCCGCGTGGCAGGTGTTGACATGGGTGAAGTAGAATAACCTTTTAACTGTAAAACATTGCAAATATAGAAACACATGTAGTATAATAAAGGATGTCGAGAGACATCCTTTTTCTATAAAGACTTAATAGAAACTATGAAAATAGGATTTGCGGACAGAAGAAGGATGAAGAACAGAGAGGATACAATATGGGAAGATCAGAATTAAGAGAGCATATATTTAGAATATTATTTAGAATAGAATTTAATTCGGAACAGGAAATGCAAGATCAGATTGGAATGTATTTTGATTCTTTAGAATCTATTGATGAAAAGAACAAGACATATTTGATAGACAAGTACGCTAAAATCATAACACATATAGATGAGATTGATAAAAAAATTAATGAACATGCGACGGGATGGAAAACTATTAGAATGAATAAAGTAGATTTGACCATTCTTAGATTAGCAGCTTATGAAATAACGTGGGATGAGGAAGTTCCAGTGGGAGTGGCAATTAATGAAGCTGTGGAGTTAGCAAAAAAGTATAGCAGTGATGAAGGCCCTGCATTTATCAATGGAGTGCTTGCAAAATTTGTAAACTAGGAGTTATAAAATGCGTAATGTATACACCGTAAAGCAAGTGAATGTCTATATTAAAAATATGTTTACGCAAGACTTTATGTTGAATCGTGTTTATATAAAAGGTGAAGTCTCTAATTGTAAATATCACACATCAGGTCACATATATTTTTCACTGAAAGATGAGTCTGGAACCATTGCTTGTATTATGTTTGCAGGGCAACGGAGTGGGCTCTCTTTTCGTATGAGTGAAGGGCAGCAAGTAATTGTGTTGGGCTCAATCAGCATATATGAGCGGGATGGTAAATACCAATTATACGCTAAAGAAATTATGTTAGATGGCGCAGGCTTACTTTATGAAAAGTATGAAAGCTTAAAAAAAGAACTCAGTGAAATGGGTATGTTTTCTAAAGAATATAAAAAGCCAATTCCAAGATTTGCTCATAAAATAGGCATCGTAACGGCACCAACAGGTGCAGCTGTTCGGGATATTATTCACATTGCCAAACGTAGAAATCCATATGTTCAATTACTACTATATCCAGCATTGGTTCAAGGGGAGGGCGCAGCTGCAAGTATTGTAAGTGGGATTCAACAATTAGAACATCAGCATCCAGATATCATCATTGTAGGGCGAGGCGGTGGTTCTATTGAAGATTTATGGGCATTTAATGAAGAAATAGTCGCAAGAGCAATATTTGAATGCCAAATTCCAATTATATCTGCAGTAGGACATGAAACGGATACTACTATTGCTGACTATGTAGCAGATTTAAGGGCACCAACACCCTCGGCGGCAGCAGAATTGGCTGTATACGAGCATATAACCGTAATCAATACGCTAAATAATTATGAGGCTCAATTACGGGGAGTGTTAATGCGGAATATTGAACGTGAAAAAATGAAAGAAAGACAATATGCATTGAGGTTGAAGTATTTACACCCCAAAAATATGTTAAATGAAAAAAAACAGTACGCAATGGATCTAGAAGAACAAATAAAAAGAGCTATGCAACGTATATTGGACAAGAAGAAATACCAAATGGCAATTTATATAGAAAAAATGAAGGGATTATCTCCACTTTCAAAGTTGAACCAAGGATTTTCATTTGTAAAGGAAGAGTCAGGAAATGCGGTCAAAAGTATCACTGATATAAAGGAAGGGTCCATACTTCATATATATGTGACTGATGGAAGCATCGATGCAAAGGTGCTTGAGGTAACGGAAGGAGAAGGTGTATGGAAGAAAAAAAATTAGAAGAAGTATTTGCTGAACTAGAAGTGCTAATGCATCATCTGGAAGAAGACCAAGTATCTTTAGAGGAGGCTTTTCAATATTACCATGACGGAATGGCAATGCTAAAGACATGCAGTGAAAAAATTGATACCATTGAGAAGCAAGTTATGTTATTGGATGAAAATGGAGAGTGCCATGAATTTTAATGAAGAAATGAAACAGAAGGTTATAAAAATTGATAATATATTGTATAAATATTTACCAAAACAATCAGGATATCAAAAAACTATAATGGAAGCTATGGAATATAGTGTAATGGCAGGTGGCAAACGAATTAGGCCAATGCTGATGCAAGAAACATATCATTTATTTGGTGGAAAGTCAGAGATTATCGAACCATTTATGGCAGCAATAGAAATGATTCACACATATTCCTTGGTGCATGATGACTTGCCAGCTATGGATAATGATGACTACCGAAGAGGAAGAAAAACCACCCATGTTGTATATGGAGAAGACATGGCAATTCTTGCGGGAGATGCACTTTTAAATATGGCATTTGAATCAGCAGTAAAGGCGTTTGAAATTGCGCCGAACCATGCAATTGATATTGGAAAAGCAATACAAATACTTGGAAATAAATCTGGGGTCTTTGGCATGATTGGTGGGCAAGTTGTAGATGTAACTTCCTCAGGGAAGGCAATTGACAAAGACGTATTGGATATTATCTTTCGATTGAAAACAGGAGCTTTGATTGAAGCATCCATGATGATAGGAGCCGTTCTGGCGGGAGCAGATGATACGTCTATCTCAATTATGGAGCGGGTAGCTCAACATGTTGGAATGGCTTTTCAAATACAAGACGATATTTTGGATGTTACGAGTACTGCTGACGTTTTAGGCAAACCAATTCATAGTGATGAGAAGAATCAGAAAACTACATATGTAACCTTAATTGGTTTGGAATTGGCAAAAGCCGAAGTTGAAGAAAGATCCAAAAAGGCAATTGAGCTATTGCATTTGTTAGAACATAGGAATGCATACTTAGAATGGGTATTGGAATCCCTAGTGAATCGAAAAAAATAGAGGAGTACTAATTATGGTACTAGATAAGATTAATAAGGAAAATGATATAAAAAAATTAAAAGAAGAAGAATTGCGAGTATTACCCAATGAAATTAGATCATTTCTAATTGAAAAAATCAGCATGACGGGCGGACACTTAGCATCTAATCTAGGAGTTGTTGAACTAACTATGGCAATGCATTTAGCATTAGAATTGCCAAAGGACAAAATTATCTGGGATGTTGGACATCAATCTTACACACATAAATTATTGACTGGAAGAAAAGAAGGGTTTGATGAATTACGTAAGTATGGGGGAATGAGTGGCTTTCCAAAGCGCAAAGAAAGTGCTTGTGATGCATTTGATACTGGTCATAGCTCCACTTCTTTATCGGCAGGTTTAGGATATGTGGAAGCACGTGAAATATTAGGTGAGGATTACAAAGTGGTTTCGGTAATCGGAGATGGGTCATTAACTGGTGGGATGGCTTATGAAGCATTAAATAACGCAGCACATTTAAAAAGTAATTTTATCATTATCTTAAATGATAATAACATGTCCATATCTGAAAATGTTGGGGGAATGTCCAGATATTTGGATGGGATTCGTACTGCAGATGTATATACGGACTTGAAGCGTGGAGTTGAGAAGACACTTTCTTATTTACCAAAGGGCGGTGGAGATAAGATTATCAATCATTTGCGAAAGACTAAAAGCAGTATCAAACAGTTATTTGTACCTGGAATGTTTTTTGAAGACATGGGGATTACGTATTTAGGTCCTATAGATGGGCATAATTTAAAAGAATTATATCGGTCCTTAAAGGAAGCAAAAAAGATGGAAGGACCAGTGTTGATTCATGTGTTAACTCAAAAAGGCAAGGGATATTTGCCTGCGGAAGAATTCCCATGTAAATTCCATGGAACAGGTCCATTTGATATAAGAACAGGGGAACCCAAAACAAAGAACACCAAAGATAGCTATACGGATATATTTGGGAAGGTATTATATAGCGAGGCGGGAAAAAATAATAAAATTATTGCAATTACTGCGGCAATGACAGACGGAACTGGATTAGCACCATTCCGGGAAAAATATCCGGAACGTTTTTTTGATGTGGGAATAGCCGAAGAACATGCAGTTACATTTGCTGCAGGATTAGCTGCTGCAGGCTTAAAACCTGTATTTGCAGTCTATTCTTCATTTTTACAAAGGGCATATGATCAATTAATACACGATGTATGCTTACAAAATTTACCCGTGGTTTTTGCTATTGACAGGGCTGGATTGGTAGGGAATGATGGAGAAACCCATCAAGGTGTATTTGATCTATCTTTCTTGTCAACAATTCCAAATATGACGGTCATGGCACCTATGAATAAATGGGAATTAGCAGACATGTTACGCTATGCTATAGAATATCAGGGTCCGATTGCACTACGTTATCCGCGAGGTGAAGCTTTTGATCAATTGCAGGAATTCAGAACTCCTATAGAATATGGAACGTCTAGGATTTTATATGAAGAGGAAAGTATAGCTATTGTAGTGGTAGGACATATGATGAAAACTGCAAGAGAAGTAAGAACAGAATTAAAAGAGATTGGTTATAGTTGTACTTTGGTTAATGCGAGATTTATCAAACCAATAGATGAAAGTATGCTGGAGTCTTTGGCACAAGATCATAAGCTTATTGTTACCATAGAAGAAAACATTATTAATGGTGGATTTGGAGAGAAGGTACTTGATTATATATCTAGAGCAGATTTGAACGTAAAAGTTATTTCCTTTGGAATTATGGACGAATATGTGGAACATGGAAACATAGACGTATTAAGAAAAGAAGTATTGCTTGACAAGGAGACCATGGTGAATAAAATTGTTGCAACATTTGTTGGATTATAGGAGATAACATGAAAGAACGTTTGGATATACTATTAGTGAAAAGGAATTTAGCTGAATCTAGAGAGAAAGCAAAAGCAATTATTATGTCAGGGATTGTATTTGTAGAAGGGCAACGTGAAGATAAAGCGGGAAGCACATTTCGGGAAGAATCTACAATCGAAATCAAAGGGCATACATTACCATACGTAAGTCGTGGGGGATTAAAATTAGAAAAGGCGATTTCAAAATTTGACATTACTTTATCTGAGAAAGTTTGTACGGATGTGGGCTCATCTACAGGTGGATTCACAGATTGTATGTTACAAAATGGAGCAAAAAAGGTATATGCAATTGATGTGGGAAAGGGACAGCTTGCATGGAAACTAAGGCAGGATAACCGCGTTATTTGCATGGAGAAGACTAATATTCGCTATGTTACACAGGAAGATTTAGGTGAATCAATCGATTTTTCATCTATTGATGTTTCCTTTATTTCTTTAACAAAAGTATTGTTGCCAATTAAAAATTATCTTACAGCTGATGGTCAAATTGTTGCATTAATAAAACCACAATTTGAAGCTGGGCGAGAAAAAGTTGGGAAAAAGGGTGTTGTAAGAGAAAAAAGTACACACTTTGAAGTGATTGAAATGATTATACAGTATGCTATTTCTATAGGGTTTCAAGTTCTTAATTTAGAATTTTCACCAATCAAAGGGCCAGAAGGGAATATAGAATATTTAATTCATTTGCTGAAAACAGAAAAGAGCTATACTATGGAAGAAGTAAAGATTGATTGGCCTAAGGTGGTAGATGAAGCATTTGAAACACTGAAAAAGTAGAGACGAGTGAGGAATAAAATGAATCAGTTCTATATTATTACGAATTCAAATAAGGATCCAAATCATGAAATGACATATAGAGTTAAAAAATACTTAGAATCAAAAGGGAAAAAGTGCATACTTGAAAAGCGGGATGATAACGGCACTTTAGTCTCAGATGATTTTTTGAATAGCATAGATGGTGCAATTGTTTTGGGAGGTGATGGTACATTAATCAGAGCTGCAAGAGAATTGATTCACTATGACATACCAATCCTTGGTGTTAATATAGGCACGCTAGGCTATCTGACAGAAATAGAAGCACATAATATTGAATCTGGAATTGACACGTTGCTAGAAAAAAAACCGATGATTGAGAATCGAATGATGTTGCGAGGAACTATCAACAGTATGACAGAAGATGTTGCACTTAATGAAATTGTAGTTACTAGGACCAAAGCACTTCGTTTAATTCGTTTTCATGTATATGTAAATGGAGAATTGCTAAATACGTATCAAGCAGATGGAGTGATCGTATCGACGGCTACGGGGTCAACGGGGTATAATTTGTCCGCAGGAGGACCAGTTGTAGAGCCAACAGCATCTCTGATTGTTGTGACACCAATTTGCTCTCATGCATTGAATGCAAGCAGTATTGTACTGTCTGCAGAAGATGTGATTACAATAGAAATAGGAGAAGGAAGGGACCATCAAGTGGAAGAGGCCGGTGTCAGTTTTGATGGTAACGAGATGATTCTGCTTGAGACAGGTGAATATGTTACAATCACGAGAGCTAAAGAAGTAACAAAACTTTTTAAATTGAGTAATGCAAGCTTTTTGGAAACAATGCGAGAAAAAATGAAGGGAAACTAGTCTATGAAAGTAAGTCGACATGCTAAAATAATTGAATTGATTAACAGACAAAGCGTAGAAACACAAGAAGAGTTAGCAGAACTGTTGAATGACGCTGGTTTTAAAGTGACCCAGGCTACTGTTTCACGAGATATCAGAGATCTTAAGCTTACGAAGGTATCTGCATCCGGAGGTAAGCAGAAATATGTAGTTATGCACCAGAATGATAGTGATATGAGCGATAAGTATATAGGAGTATTAAAAGCTGGATTTTCATCGATGCATATGGCACAGAATATTTTGGTAGTAAAAACAGTTTCGGGCATGGCTATGGCGGTAGCAGCTGCAATTGATGCGATGGAATGGCAGGAAGTTGTGGGATGTATTGCAGGAGATGATACCATTATGTGTGCGATTAGAAGTATGGATGAAACAATAGAAGTGATGGATAAGATTAATAAGATTGTATTGTAATAGAACATAGGAGAAAAAAATGTTACAAAATTTGCATGTAAAAAATTTAGCTCTTATCGATGAATTAGAAGTAGAATTTGAATCAGGTTTGAATATTTTAACAGGAGAAACTGGTGCGGGAAAGTCCATTATTTTAGGCTCTATTAATCTTGCGTTAGGTGGAAAATATTCCCCGGATATGTTGCGGAAAGGTGCAGATTATGGTTTTGTAGAATTGACGTTTCAAGTTCAAAATTCTGTTCAAATTAAAGAGATGGAAATATTAGATATTATTCCAGAACAAGGAATGATCGTTTTGAGTCGTAAATTAATGGAGAACCGAAGCATTAGTAAAATAAATGGTGAAACTGTAAATATGAAAACACTCAAAAGTGTAGCCGATATCTTGATTGATATTCATGGTCAACATGAGCATCAATCCTTGCTAGAAAAAAAGAGTCATTTGACAATTTTAGACATTTATGCTAATAGTAGCATTTGTGAAATTAAATCTAAATTAAAAAATACTTATAACAACTATGTGAAATGCAGAGAAGAATTTGAGCTGTCGATACGTGACGAAGAAAGTCGAAAAAGGGAAACTGACTTTTTGAAATTTGAAATTAATGAGATTGAATCGGCCAAATTATTGGTAGAGGAAGATGTTGAGTTAGAATTACAATATAAGCGTATGGTAAATAGCAAGAAGTTGACACAACGTATGCAGGAGACCTATCAAAGTACTGGTGAATTAGGTGACGTAAATGCGAGTGAATGTATCTCGAGAGGAATTAAATCTTTACAGGACATTGTAGAATTGGATGATAATATCAATGAAATGTGCCAGCAATTGATTCAAATAGATGGTCTTTTAAATGATTTTAATCGGGAATTGTCCGAATATAGTAAAGATCTGGAATTTTCTCAAGAAGAATATCAAATTGTGGAAGAGCGATTAAATTTGATCAATCATTTAAAGGCAAAATATGGTAATTCTATTGAAGAGATACTGGCATACTATGAGAAGCATTTGGAAAAGCTAAATCAACTTATAAATTATGATCAATATATTGAAAAATTGCATTTAGAATTGAAAGAAATAGAGTATCTTTTAGAACAAGAATCTACAAAGCTTTCCCAAATTCGACAAAATAATGCAAAAGATATGGTAAAGGAAATTCGACAAGGACTTTTAGAACTAAATTTTAAAGATGTTAAATTCGACATGATATTTAATCGATTGAATCGATATACCTCTCAAGGTGTTGATGAAGCAGAATTTTACGTTTCCTTAAATAAAGGGGAACCAATGAAAGCACTTACAAAAGTGGCTTCAGGGGGCGAATTGTCTAGAATTATGCTTGTAATAAAAACGATACTAGCAGAGCATGATGATATTGAAACTCTAATTTTTGATGAAATTGATGTTGGTATAAGTGGAATTACTGCTGGTAAAGTAGCTGAAAAAATGGAAACAATCGGGAAGAGTCATCAAATTATCTGTATCACACATCTACCACAAATAGCAGCTATGGCAGATACACATTATGCAATACAAAAAAAACTACGAAAAAATAATACAATAACTGAAATTAAAAAATTGAATTATCAAGAGTCTATTCAAGAACTAACAAGGATTTTGGGTGGAGATAATGTTACAGAATCTTTGCGACAAAGTGCGTTGGAAATGAAAGAATTGGCAAAGAGTACAAAATAATACTAGTGTGAAAAGAATAGAATCTCACATACTAAAACGGATACCAATGGTATCTGTTTTTTTTTGAATTTATTTTCAGGAAAGGTGAGAATTGATGAAAAAATATAGAATAAAGTACTGTATTTACATGCTTTTGCTAAGTTTTTTAATTATTTTTTTCCAAGGTAAAGTTACAAATAATATAATCAATACAAATGATAACTTAGCTGCAACAACAGAAGTAAGTAATGACTATGTTATTCCAGGGGGAATGCCAATTGGTATTTATATGGAAACGCAGGGAGTAATGGTATTAGGAACTGATAAAATTGAAGGATTAGATGGTCTCAATTATGAACCATCTTCTAATATTGTAAAATCAGGGGATTACATTATTGGAGTAAATCATAATCCCGTGTCTACAAAGACGGATTTAATTGATAGTATTAAAAATCTTAATGATGAACATGTTGTTCTTGATATTCGCCGTAATAGCGAGCAAATTGAAGTAAAATTAAATGCAATAGAAGCAGCAGATCATCAATACAAATTAGGAATATGGGTACGTGATAATGTTCAAGGCTTAGGAACAATAACATTTATTGATAGTAATTCTAATTTTGGTGCTTTAGGGCATGGCATTCATGACGTTGATACAAATAAATTATTAGAGATTTCTCAGGGAACGCTTTATAATACTAGTATAAGTGCTATAAAAAAGGGAGAAAATGGTTCACCTGGAGGAATGGAAGGTGTTATAATATATAACAGTTATAATATAGTAGGTGAAATATATAAAAATACAGAAGCTGGTATTTATGGTCATATAGATAAATTGAATCAACTCATCAGTAATCAAAATACGATGCAAATTGCTAAAAAAGAAGAAGTAAAAGAAGGAAAAGCAACAATTCGTTGCTGTGTTGACGGAGAAGTAAAAGAGTATGATATTGAAATTGTTAAAGTTAATACACAAGACAAAGAATTAAGTAAGGGAATCGTCATAGAAGTAACCGATCCAAAACTTTTGGAAATCACTGGCGGGATTGTTCAAGGTATGAGTGGAAGCCCGATTATACAAGACGGAAAGCTAGTAGGAGCAGTAACTCATGTGTTTGTTCAGAATTCTAAGAAGGGTTACGGTATATTTGTAGATAATATGACAGAAAATGTCAAATAGACAAACAAACAAAATGCGCCAAATAATTCTGTCGAATAACTACGATATATTTTACTTGATAATAGAAATACTGACATATTATAATAATCTAGTGGCATCATAAAAGATATTTTTTAGTTGAAAGAAGAGGAGGTCAAATTAATGGAACGGTTAAATGTGGCCATTGCTGACGATAATGAGCGAATGCTGGATATGCTAGACGAAATAATTAGCAATGACAAAGAGCTCACGTTAGTAGGAAGAGCCAGTAATGGCGAGGACATGTATCAAATTATTAAGAATCAAGAACCAGATGTTGTCTTATTAGATTTGATTATGCCGAAAATGGATGGTTTAAGTGTTATGGACAGAGTGAATTGTGATGAAACCATGAAAAAACATCCGGATTTTATAGTTGTAACAGCCATAGGGCAAGAGAATATTACAGAAGATGCTTTTAAAAGAGGCGCAAATTACTATATTATGAAACCATTTAACAACGAGTTACTGTTAAACCGAATTAAGCATTCACGTAGAGTACTTCAAACACAGACAAAGCAAAGTGAAGTGAGCCACACTAGTCCAATGGATATGGAAGAAGATTTAGAAAATCATGTTACAAATATGATTCACGAAATTGGAATTCCAGCACATATTAAGGGATATCACTATTTAAGAGATGCAATTATGATGGCTGTGGAGGATATGGATGTATTGAATGCCATAACAAAAATCCTATATCCTACCGTAGCTAAGAAGCACCAGACAACTTCAAGTAGAGTGGAAAGAGCAATTAGACATGCTATTGAAGTTGCATGGAGCAGAGGGAAATTAGATACAATTGATAGTTTGTTTGGATATACAGTTAGTAATGGAAAAGGGAAACCTACTAATTCGGAATTCATAGCTCTAATTGCTGACACGATAAGATTAGAATATAAACATAGATAAATCTTTTCAATAAAAGAAAAATACGGTATACTATAAGTGACATATAAAGCTGAAAGTTAATATGGAGGAAAACATATGAAAAAGATTTTATTTGTTGCTTCTGAATCAGTACCTTTTATCAAAACTGGAGGATTAGCAGATGTTGTAGGGACATTACCAAGATACTTTGATAAAAAGAATTATGATGTTAGAGTGGTTTTGCCAAAATACTTATGTCTGAAAAAAGAATGGGAAGAGAAATTAGAATACAACACACATTTTTATATGGATTTGTCTTGGAGAAATCAATATGTAGGAATATTTGAATTAGAATACGAAGGGATAACTTTTTATTTTATAGATAACGAATTTTATTTTGCAGGTTATCAGCCCTATGGAAATATATTTGAAGATATAGAGAAATTCGCTTTTTTTTCCAGGGCGGCCTTAAGCATGTTGCCTATCATAGATTTTCAACCTAGCATTATTCATTGCCATGATTGGCAGACAGGTTTGGTACCTGTATATTTAGATAATTTTAGATATGGTGGAGAATTCTATCAGAATATTAAAACAATTATGACAATACATAATCTCAAATTTCAGGGAATATGGAATACAAATGTTGTTAAGGATGTAACTGGATTACCAGATTATTATTTTACACCGGATAAGATGGAGTCGTACCAAAATGCGAATTATTTGAAAGGTGGAATTGTGTATTCGAACATGATTACCACGGTTAGCCGTACATATTCTGAAGAGATTAAGACTACATTTTATGGTGAGGGATTAGAGGGATTACTACAATCAAGGGCCAATTCACTAAAAGGAATTTTAAATGGTATTGACTATGAGGAATATAATCCTCTTACAGACCAATTAATTGCAAAGAATTTTAGTGTAGACACCTTTAGAAAAGATAAATTAAAGAATAAACTGAATCTTCAGGAAGAACTAGGATTGGAGAAAAATCCCAAAACGTTCCTAATTGGAATAGTTTCTAGATTAACAGACCAAAAAGGGTTAGACTTAATTGCCTATATGATGGATGAAATATGTAAAGACGAAGTGCAAATTGTTGTTTTAGGGACAGGTGAAGAACGTTATGAAAATATGTTTCGCCATTATGCATGGAAATATAGAGGAAATGTGTCTGCTAACATCTTTTATTCAGAAGAACTGTCACATAAAATATATGCATCTTGCGATGCGTTTTTAATGCCTTCATTATTTGAACCTTGTGGACTCAGTCAATTGATGAGTTTAAGGTATGGAACTTTACCAATTGTACGTGAAACGGGTGGGTTGAAAGATACAGTAGAACCATATAATGAATATGAGAAAACAGGAACTGGCTTTAGTTTTAGTAATTACAACGCTCATGAAATGTTGGAAACAGTTCGTTATGCAGAACACATTTATTATGATAAAAAACGGGATTGGAATAAAATAGTAGAGCGGGCGATGTTACGAGATTTCTCATGGATGAGATCAGCGAAAGAATATGAAGAAATATACAACGAGATTTGAGAACAGAAAAGATATAGGGACACCAGATGAAGATAATAGATAGATTAAATATGAAACGTGTAAATATTTCTTTTGAAGTATTTCCACCAAAGACAGATGTAGGTTATGCTGATGTATTACATGCAGTGGAAGAATTGTCGGTACTGAATCCAGCGTTTATGAGTGTAACATATGGAGCTGGAGGAGGAACAAGTAAGAACACAGTAAATATTGCATCCCATATTCAAAATGAGTTACATGTAAATAGTATTGCACATTTAACATGCGCGTCCTCAACAAAACAAGAAGTTAGAGAAGTTATAAAAGGATTACAGGAACAAGGAATAGAGAATATTCTTGCTCTACGAGGTGATTTACCAAAAGAGGTTACATTTCCAATGAGTGATGGATATCGCTATGCATATGAATTGGTTGAGGAGATACAGACCTTAGGAGAATTTTGTATTGGTGCAGCATGTTATCCAGAAGGACATGTAGAAAGCAAAAATAAGGAGTATGATATAGATTATTTAAAGAAAAAAGTCGAGTGTGGAGTAGATTTTCTAACAACACAGATGTTTTTTGATAATAGTATATTATACAATTTTTTATATCGGATTCGAGAGAAAGAAATTATGACGCCTGTTATTGCTGGTATAATGCCTGTTACGAATAGTAAACAAATAAAAAGGATATGTGAGTTGTCTGGTACGGTACTTCCAGAAAGATTTAAAGCTGTAGTTGATAGATTTGGTGAAGAACCAAAGGCTATGCAACAAGCTGGAATTGCATATGCAACAGATCAGATTATTGATCTAATTGCAAATGGAGTTAATCATATACATATTTATACAATGAACAAACCAGAGATTGCGGCTGCGATTATGAATAATCTATCTGAGATTATAAAGTGATGAATGAAAAGGATATAATATGGATAATAGGACGAAAGAAGCTATTCGTTACCTAGGATATCAAAAATATGCGGTAGATAGTCTTACACTGTCATTGATAGATAATTCCTTTTGTGAATTGTTGAGTATGACAGTTCCAAAGAGTATCTATCGCATATTTCAGTTAGTATGGGTAACAGAACATGCATTTAAAATAGGAAAAATAGAGTTTGAAAGTAAACAGCTTAGTAAGAATCTGAAAGGGTGTAGCCAAGTTATTCTTTATGCTGCAACGCTAGGAACTGGTGTTGATCAGCTACTACGTAAATACGCTATTGGTGAAATGGCAAAAGTTATAGTATTACAAGCGTGTGCAACTGCTATGCTAGAAGAATATTGCGATGAAACCCAGGACATAATAGGAAAGAATTTACAAAAAGAGAAAAAATATTTAAGACCTAGGTTTAGTCCTGGATACGGGGATTTTGATATTATGCATCAAAGGGCAATGTTAGATATACTAGATGCCGCTAAAAAAATTGGTATTTCTATGACAGATAGTTATATGCTATCACCCACGAAATCTATTACTGCAATCATTGGTGTCAGTGATCATAAGATTTCTTGTCATAGAAAGGGGTGCGAATTATGTACAAAAGAGGATTGCTTATATAGAAGGAGTGAACGATGTTGATAGAAAAATTAGGAAAAGAGCTGTTATTTTTGGATGGTGGAATGGGCACGTTACTACAAGAAAACGGATTAGAGCCAGGAGAACTTCCGGAAGTATGGAATATAACCCATAGGGAGCTTATTGTAGACATTCATAAAAATTATCTTCGAGCAGGTAGTCAGATTATATTAACCAATACATTTGGTGCCAATCATATCAAACTGAGAGATGTCGGATATACAGTAAAAACTGTTGTAGAACATGCTGTCGAGAATGTAAGAAAAGCTGCACAACGAGCAAATATAATACCAGAAGAATATATGGTAGGACTAGACATCGGTCCAACAGGAAAGTTATTGGAACCATTAGGGGACTTGAGTTTTGATGCGGCATATGAAGCTTTTCGAGAGGTTGTAACCAGTGGTGTAAGTGCAGGGGTAGATATCATTTATATAGAAACTATGAGTGATTTGTATGAAGTAAAAGCGGCAATTCTAGCAGCAAAAGAGCATTCCAATCTGCCAATTTTGGTCACCATGATATTTGATGAAAAGGGCAAGTTATTAACGGGGGGCGATGTGCCATCCATGGTTGCACTTTTAGAGGGATTACGAGTAGATGCACTTGGAATTAACTGTGGAATGGGGCCGGATCAGATGCAATCTATGCTACAACAAATCAAGAAATATACATCCCTTCCGATTATTATCAAACCAAATGCTGGGCTTCCAAAGCAAGATCAAGGGCACACTTATTATGATATTAATCCAGATATATTTGCAGTATCAATGAAGAAGTTAGTAGAGCAGGGAGCTTGTGTTGTGGGAGGGTGTTGTGGTACAACCCCTTTGCATTTAAAAGAAATGATACAAATATGTAAAAATATGAATGTATCAAAGATAACAAAAAAGAATCGGACGTTAGTATCTTCCTATGGAACGGCAGTTGAGATTAATGAAGAGCCTGTGATTATTGGAGAACGTATTAATCCAACGGGCAAGAAAAGATTAAAAGAAGCTTTGAAAACAAATGATATGGACTACATTTTAAAAGAAGGGATTTTACAGCAAGAACAGGGTGCGCATATTCTAGATGTTAATGTAGGACTTCCAGATATTGACGAGCCTAAAGTGATGAAACATGTAATTACGGAATTGCAAAGTATTTGTAATTTACCACTTCAAATTGATACGGTAGATCCTAACGCGATGGAAATGGCAATGCGTATATATAACGGAAAACCAATGATTAATTCAGTAAGTGGTAAAAAAGAATCTATGCAACAGGTATTTCCATTGATTCAAAAATATGGCGGCGTAGTGGTTGCATTAACTTTGAATGAAAAGGGGATTCCAGAGACAGCAAAAGAACGCTTTGAGATCGCGAAGAATATTGTAGAAGAAGCAAAAGTATATGGGATAGACAAGAAGGATATTGTTGTTGATGTTTTAGCAATGACGATAAGTTCTGAGAAACAGGGTGCTAAAATCGCTTTGGATGCAATCCAGATGGTAAGCGAGCATCTGGGAGTGCGCACAGTGCTAGGTGTATCTAATATTTCCTTTGGTTTACCAAATAGACCAATTATAAATTCTTGTTTTTATGCATTAGCTATGCATCAAGGGTTAAGTGCAGCAATTATCAATCCATTATCAGGGGAGATGATGAAATCTTACTATGCATATCGTGCATTGATGGGGTATGACAACAATTGTGAAGCTTATGTAGCAAAGTATGCGACACAGATTACTGAAAAAAAACATGTAACAATGTCTAACAATATAACACTAAACATGGCAATTGAAAAAGGATTAAAGGATGACGTTGAAAAAATTACAAAAAAATTATTAGAGGATATGTCACCACTTGACATTATTAATGAACAGTTGATTCCGGCGTTGGATGTTGTTGGAAAAGGATTTGAAAAGGGAACCGTTTTTCTACCACAATTACTTATGAGTGCTGATGCTGCAAAAATTGCATTTAATATCATAAAAGAAAAGTTAACGATAGAAGGAGAAGAAGTTAAAAAGCAAAAAATCATCTTAGCAACTGTAAAAGGGGATATTCATGACATCGGTAAAAATATTGTGAAGGTACTATTGGAAAACTATAGCTTTGAAGTCATAGATCTTGGGAAAGATGTGGATCCAGAAGTGATTGTAGAAACTTCTTTGGAGCAGGATGTGAAGTTAGTTGGATTGAGTGCATTGATGACAACTACCGTAAGCAATATGGAAAAAACCATTCAATTATTAAAAGATAGAAATGCAGCATGTAAGGTGATGGTAGGAGGTGCTGTGTTAAATCAGGAGTACTCGGATTTGATAGGAGCAGACTTTTATGCTAAAGATGCGATGCAATCTGTCTACTATTCTCAGAGTGTACTTGAAAAAGAACAAGATTGACAGTTGTTTAACAAACTTTTTTCCTGTATGATTAATAGGTAAAAAAAGTATAAGCTGGAGGGAATGAAATGAGAGGATTGGAAACTCCTGTTAGACAGATGAGACGCAAGGTATTTGAAGAAGTGGCTAGAGTAGCCTACCATGCAACACCAGAGTCATTAACAGATGATATAGAAGCGATTCCATATAGATTAATCAATGAAGACACGGAGCGTTACAGGGAAGCGGTATATAGGACGAGAGCAATTGTTAGAGAACGAGTAAGACTGGCAATGGGGATGTCACTTCGTCCTGAGGACAAACCAGTTCATTTAACGGCAGGTATAGAGGAAAGTAATATATCAGAAAAGTACTATGAACCACCTTTGATGCAGGTAATCCCATCAGCATGTGCGGCATGTGAAGAAAAGGGATATGAAGTTAGTAATATGTGTAAAGGATGTGCTGCACACCCTTGTAGAGAAGTATGCCCAGTAGGAGCCATATCCATGGTAAAGAACCAGTCCTATATTGATCAAAGTAAATGCATCAAGTGCGGGAAATGTAAAAGAGTATGTCCATATGATGCTATCGCAAAAAAGGAACGGCCTTGTCAAAAGTCTTGTGGAGTGAAAGCAATTGCATCTGATAAATTCGGGCGTGCAAGAATAGATAATGATAAATGTGTGTCGTGTGGAATGTGTATGGTTAGTTGTCCATTTGGTGCAATCTCTGATAAGTCCCAAATATTTCAACTTGTACGAGCACTGAAGGAAGATGGAGAAATTATTGCTGAAATAGCACCTGCTTTTGTTGGTCAGTTTGGATCCAATATAACCCCTAGAAATATTAAAGCTGCATTGCAAGAACTAGGATTTGCTGAAGTATATGAAGTTGCATTAGGTGCAGACATTGGTGCAATTGCAGAGGCTCATCATTATGTGGAAAAGGTAGCAACAGGAGAATTACCTTTTCTACTTACTTCATGTTGCCCTTCGTGGTCAGCGTTAACAAAGAAATATTTTCCGGATTTAGTAGAACAAGTATCACAAGAATTAACACCAATGGTTGCAACAGCAAGAACGATTAAGAAGGAGCATCCAAATGCAAAAGTGGTTTTTATAGGCCCGTGTGCATCCAAGAAGTTAGAAGCATCTCGTAGGACTGTCAGAAGTGATGTAGATTTTGTAATTACATTCGAAGAGTTACAAGCATTATTTGATGCAAAGGATATAGACTTGGAAAGCTATGAATCAGAATCATCGTTCCACAATGCAACTGGAGCGGGACGTGGTTATGCAGTTGCAGGTGGTGTGGCAGACGCAATCGAAGAATGCATTAAAGAATATTATGATGGTGTTGAAGTGAAGATTGAACATGCAGAAGGATTAGCAGAATGCAAAAAAATTCTTATGCTAGCAAAAGCGGGAAAAATGCATGGTTGTCTGATTGAAGGGATGGGGTGTCCTGGGGGATGTATCGCAGGTGCAGGAACAAATATCCAAATAGAGAAAGCAGCCAAGGAATTAAAAGAGTTTGTAGAAAAATCGACGAGCAAAATTCCACCGAAAGAAATGATAGAAATAGAGTTGAAGTAATTGAAAATGAAGTTATTGTATGTTATGATTAAAAAAGTTATAGATTAGCTATGTTAGTACGGAGGTAAAAAAATGGCTTTTTTAAGTGAATTAATTTTAGCAGTCATTAAGATGATTGTAATTGGTGCAATTGGATTTGGAGGCATCATTTTAGGGAAGAATTTGAGAACAAAAAAGGAAGCAAAAAAAGCAATTGAATCAAATAACTAATAGCTTTTGGCGGAGTAGAATATTTCTACTCCGTTTTTTATATTTTTGAGAAAGTAGAGGATGGGCAAACGTTGACAAATTACATGGTAATCTCTATAATTATAACGAGTGTATACAAAAATAGTAGTCTATTTTATAATAAATTTCAGGAGGAAGATTATGCAGCAATATGGAGTAAATGAACTAAGGAAAATGTTTCTTGATTTTTTTGAGAGTAAGGGTCATCTGGTGATGAAAAGTCACTCTCTTGTACCACATAATGATAATAGTTTATTATTGATTAATTCTGGTATGGCGCCATTAAAACCGTATTTCACAGGACAGGAAATTCCACCTAAGACTAGAGTGACAACATGCCAAAAGTGCATTCGAACAGGAGATATTGAAAATGTTGGAAAAACAGCGCGTCATGGAACCTTTTTTGAAATGCTTGGGAACTTTTCATTTGGGGATTATTTTAAGCGTGAGGCGATTAGTTGGACATGGGAATTTCTTACACAAGTAGTTGGTTTAGATCAAGATAGATTATATCCGTCTGTGTATGTGGATGATGAAGAAGCGTTTGAAATATGGAATAAAGAAATTGGAATTGCTCCAGAGAGAATTTTTCGTCTTGGAAAAGAAGATAATTTTTGGGAGCATGGTTCAGGACCTTGTGGACCTTGCTCGGAAGTTTATTACGATAGAGGTGAGAAATATGGATGTGATAATGAAAATTGTACAGTAGGGTGCGAATGTGATCGATACATGGAGGTGTGGAACAACGTATTTACCCAATTTGACAATGATGGAAAAGGACATTATTCAGAGTTAGAACAGAAAAATATTGATACAGGAATGGGTCTAGAGAGATTAGCAGTAGTATCACAGGATGTAGAGTCTATTTTTGATGTTGATACTATAAAGGCATTGCGTGAACATGTTAGTCAGTTAGCCAATGTCTCATACGGTGTTGATAGTACAAAAGATATTTCTATTCGAGTAATTACTGATCATATTCGCTCTGTGAGCTTTATGATTTCTGATGGAATTATGCCTTCCAATGAGGGAAGGGGATATGTATTGCGCAGACTTCTTCGACGTGCATGTCGCCATGGACGGATGCTAGGGATTGATGGAAAATTTTTAAATACTTTGTGTGAGACGGTCATTCGTGGTTCCAAAGATGGTTATCCAGAAT
This sequence comes from Lachnospiraceae bacterium LCP25S3_G4, assembly GCA_052116865.1. GTDB lineage: Bacteria > Bacillota > Clostridia > Lachnospirales > Lachnospiraceae > CAUPWF01. Next base: position 173,211 of record JBQKKG010000004.1, read on the forward strand.
TGGAAGAGAAAAAGGAATTTATTTTAAATGTAATCAGTAAAGAAGAAGATCAATTCAATAATACAATTGATCAAGGACTCTTAATTTTAGCGGATATGGAGCAAGAAATGTCAGAAAAAGGGGAAACAGTATTATCTGGCGATCATGCTTTTAAACTGTATGATACGTATGGTTTTCCAATAGATTTGACAAAAGAAATTTTAGAGGAAAAAGGTCTAGGTATAGATGAAATTGGATTCAAGGAATGTATGGATATTCAACGTAAAAAGGCTAGGGATGCACGAGGGGTCACAAATTATATGGGAGCAGATGCAACAGTTTATGAGCTGATTGACCCAAGTATTACATCTGCCTTTGTAGGGTATGAGTGTCTGTCTTATAATTCTAAAATTACAGTTATGACATCTGATACAGGCTTAGTAGATGCATTGTCTGATGGAGAACGGGGAACCATTTTCGTAGAAGAAACACCATTCTATGCAACAAGTGGCGGACAAGAAGCAGACAAAGGTGTTATTTCTTTAGAAGGTGGGAAGTTCCTAGTAGAAGATACTGTAAAATTATTAGGAGGAAAGATTGGTCACATTGGAAAAGTAATCCATGGCATGATAAAAGTAGGCGATATTGTTACGTTAGAAGTAGATAGTGAAAAACGTGAATTATCGGCAAGAAATCATAGTGCTACACATTTATTGCAAAAGGCATTAAGAATGGTGCTTGGCAACCATGTGGAACAGGCAGGATCTAATGTGAATGAAGAAAGATTAAGATTTGATTTTACTCATTTTTCTGCATTAACAAAAGAAGAACTAAAGAGGGTAGAAGAAATTGTAAACTATGAAATTAGAAATTTTTTACCAGTGGTAGTAGAGAATCTTCCAATTGAAGAAGCACGAAAAACAGGGGCAGCCGCATTGTTTGGGGAAAAATACGGAGATGTTGTACGCGTTGTTAGTATGGGGGATTTCTCAAAAGAGTTCTGTGGTGGAACCCATGTGACGAATACTGGAAATATTATGGCGTTCAAGATCCTGTCAGAATCAGGGGTTGCAGCTGGTGTACGTAGGATAGAAGCACTAACATCTAAAGGATTAATGAAGTATTATTCTGAGATAGAATGTCAATTACATGAGGTGGCAAAATTAGTAAAAGCAACTCCTGAAAACTTAACGGACAAAGTAGAAAGTTTATTGGTAGAAATGAAACATCTTCATAGTGAAAATGATAGTTTGAAGAGTAAACTAGCAAAAGATGCAATGGGCGATGTTATGAATCAGGTTATTGAAATAAATGGTGTAAAACTTCTTGCAATTAAGTTAGAAGATGTAGATATGAATGGTCTTCGTGAACTTGGTGATCAACTAAAAGAAAAAATAGAAGAGGGCGTGGTTGTATTAGCATCTATTATGGAACAGAAAGTAAATCTTATGGTTACAGCTACAGATGATGCAATAAAACGTGGAGCACATGCAGGTAACTTAATAAAATCAATTGCATCACTTGTTGATGGTGGCGGCGGTGGACGTCCTAATATGGCACAAGCAGGTGGAAAAGATCCAAGCGGTGTGGATGCAGCCATTCAAAAATCAAAAGAAGTACTTGCGAAACAAGTACAATAGTAAAGAGAATCAAAAGGAGGTGCAATATGGGTATTCTTAAGGCAGTAGCAGGTGCAGTCAGTGGTGGATTGGCCGATCAATGGTTAGAGGTGATAGAGGCCAATGAAATGGGCGAGGGTACTGTATTTACAAATGGTGTGAAACTTCATAAGAATAGTAAAAGAAATACCAATCAAAAAGGAACGGAACACATCATTTCAAATGGTTCCATTATTCATGTATATCCTAATCAATTTATGATGTTGATAGATGGTGGTAAGATCGTGGACTATACAGCTGAGGAGGGATACTATAAGGTAGACAATTCATCAGCCCCATCTATGTTTAGCGGACAGTTATCAGAAGCGTTGATGGAATCTTTTGAGCGCATCAAATATGGGGGAATACCATCTCAGTCTCAAAAGGTGTTTTTCGTAAATCTTCAAGAAATAAAAGGTATTAAATTTGGAACAAGAAACCCGGTAAATTATTATGACAACTTTTATAATGCAGAATTGTTCTTGCGAGCACATGGGGCATACTCTATAAAGATTACAGACCCAATTCAATTTTATAATGAAGTCATTCCCAAAAATAAAGAACGTGTTCAAATAGAAGATATAAATGAACAATATTTATCTGAATTTCTCGAGGCTTTTCAGGCAGCAATCAACCAAATGTCGGCAGATGGTGAACGAATTTCTTTTATAACGTCTAAAGGAACTCAACTTTCCAAATATATGTCCAATACGTTGGACGAGGACTGGAAAAAAGCAAGAGGGATGGAGGTTCAATCTGTCGGAATTGCTGGGATATCATATGATGAAGAATCTACAAAACTCATAAACATGCGTAATCAGGGAGCTATGATGAGTGATCCAAACATACGTGAGGGATTCGTACAAAGTTCTGTTGCTAAGGGTATGCAAGCAGCAGGATCTAACCCAAATGGAAGTGGGACTGCATTTATGGGGTTAGGCATGGGAATGAATGCTGCCGGTAACTTTATGGGGAGTGCATCTCAAACAAATTTACAACAAATGCAGATGCAACAGCAATTTCAGCAGCAACAAGTAACAGAAAGTGGTGCGGTAGGAGCAAATATTAGGGCAACATCTGATACATGGTCATGTTCATGTGGCACTGTAAATACCGGTAAATTTTGCACGGAATGTGGTGCAAAAAGGCCAGGAGAATTAAAATGTAAGTGTAATAAGTGTGGATACCAACCGGATATGAATAAACCATTGCCTAAATTCTGCCCAGAGTGTGGAGATCCTATAAATGCAGAAGACATGCAGTAGTGCAGTGAAGGAGGTATCATATGGCTATTGTTAGCTATAAATGTCCCAATTGCGGCGGAGAGGTTGCATTTAACCCTGCATCGCAAAAGTATCATTGCGAGTACTGTGTCAGTGATTTTACAGAAGAAGAAGTACAGTTGATTCAAAATTCACAGAACCCACTTGTATATAATTGTCCAAGTTGCGGTGCGCAAATTATTACAGATGATACAACAGCAGCAACGTTTTGTTATTACTGTCATAATCCAGTGATTTTAAGTGGTAAATTAGAAGGAAATTATTTACCTGATAAGATTGTTCCTTTTGAGGTAACGAAGGAAGAGGCAACGCATATTTTTGAGGATTGGATAAAAAGTAAAAAATACGTGCCCAAAAGTTTTTTTTCTAAAGAGCAGATAGAAAAGATTTCGGGTGTATATTTTCCTTATTGGCTTATGGATTGTGATGTAAATGTTGAAGCGATAGGGAAGGCCACTAATTTGAAAGTGTGGATGGTTGGTGACTTAGAATATACAGAAACTAGTTTTTATGAAATAGAAAGAAAAGGCAGTATTCATTTCGAAGACTTGAATAAAAATGCACTTCAAAAGGCAAATAAGAAGCTGGTGGAGGGTGTGATGCCGTTTAAGACATTGGAAATAAAACCATTTTCTATGAGTTATTTATCTGGATTCCAAGCAGAAAAAAGGGATATGGAACAACAGGACTTGCAGCAGGATATGGATGATGAAATGAGAAAGTATGCTGATATCATCGTTAAGGAAAGCGTTCAAGGATATGCAACACTTTCTATGGATCAGTTGCAACTAGAACCACAGAAAAAGGCATGGGAATATGTGTTGTTACCTGTATGGGTATTGACGTATAATCAAGCTGGGAAGATGTATTATTATGCACTAAATGGGCAGACTAAAAAAGTATGTGGAGAATTACCAATTGATAAGAAAAAATTATTTTTCCATTGTATTAGCTTATCTCTGATATTGTTTTTTATTTTAATGATTGGGGGATGGTTTATATGGTAAAAGGATGCAAAAAAATATGTTTTCTATTACTTTTAACTGGATATTTCTTATTTGTTGGTGTTAACAGTAAGGCTGCTGAGAATCAAAGGGTATTTGATGATGCAAGATTACTTGCAAAGAATGATACACTAAGTTTGGAAAATCAAATCAACGAGATACAGCAGGAAGTCAACATGGATATTGTTGTAGTTACAACCAATGATACAAATGGTAAATCAGCAAAAGAATTTGCTGATGACTACTATGATTCAGCTGACTTTGGTCAAGGAAGAGGAAAGAGTGGTTCTTTAATACTTTTAGATATGTATCATAGAGAGATTTACATATCAACCTCAGGGGAAATGATAGGTTATTTAACGGATCAAAGAATGGAAGATATACTGGATAATAGTTATAGCTATTTCAGCGAAAAAGATTATTATTCTGGTCTGAAGGTAGCGATTAATGATATACATAAGGACATACAAAAAGGGATACCAGATGGGGCATATCAATACGATGAAGCAACTGGCAAGGTAATAAAATATCGTACTATTAACTTATTTGATTTTGGAATTGCTATTGTACTAGGAGGGATATTATTTGTAATACTCTATATAAGTGTTGTGAATTCTTATCGAATGAAATATTCATCTTGTACTTATTTATTTCGAGAGAATAGTCATCTAAAATTAGAAAGAAAAGAAGATCGGTTTCTTCATAAGACAGTCACCTTTCGCAGAGTAGATAGAAACCAAGATTCTGGGATGTCTGGCAGTGGTGGAAGTACCATTCACACATCTAGTAGTGGGAGCTCTCATGGAGGGGGCGGAAGAAGTTTTTAAAAAAAGTACAAGAAACTGTTGACGAATATGAGAAATATGGTATAATCTTATGTAGTGCAATAAAAAAATACCCGAACAGTCGTATGATGCACAATATAGGACTGGAGGGAGGTTAGGTGTGAGACTATGTCAAATGTAATTGTAAAAGATAATGAGACGTTAGATAGCGCTTTACGTAGATTCAAGAGAAACTGCGCTAAAGCTGGTATTCAACAGGAAATTCGTAAAAGAGAACATTACGAAAAACCAAGTGTTAGACGTAAAAAGAAATCTGAAGCTGCTAGAAAACGTAAATTTAACTAATATGTGCAGAATAAAGAGAGTGTTTTTTGACACTCTCTTTTTATGTAGAAATGGATGGAGAGTATTAAGACTTTTTTAAGATAAATTTAAATCTATGAAAAGTTATAGATATAAATATAACTCTATGTTAGAATAAAAAAATAAAAATTACAGCAGATGGGATGAGAAAATATGTGGGAACGAATGATATTTGGATGTGACTCTTACCATGTAATACTATGGTTTCTAACTTATAGTATTTTAGGGTGGATTGTAGAATCGATTTACATGTCTTTATGCAATAAAAAATTAACAAATAGAGGTTTTGTAAGAGGTCCATTTTGTCCGATTTATGGAGTTGGTGCCTTGACTGTTTTTTTTATTTTAAGGAGATATAGCGATCGTGTATTCGTTCTATTTATATTGGGATCTTTGTTGGCAACAACTTTAGAGTATGTCACGGCCATTTTAATGAACAAAATATTCGGAGAGATATGGTGGGATTATTCAGATAAACCATTTAATTATAAAGGTGTATTATGCTTAGAAAGTTCTATTGCATGGGGATTTTATACCGTTGCATTATTTGCATTTTTACATAAAATGGTTATGGGAATTGTAAAGGTTGTTCCGTTTCATACTGGGAGATTTGTTGGGAGTATTATCCTAATTGTATTCACAGTTGATTTTGCTATTGCCTTATGGAAAGAAAAGAAAGACGTGCTTCCAGAGCAAGTATCGGATTTTAAAGAAATGATTATAGATAGAATTACAAGGTGAATTATAGTTTAGTGTTAACTAGTATAATGTATTGGTGATATACTTAATAATAATAAAGGCAAAGGCGTCGTATACAACGTATACGGTGCTTTTTTCATTTTTCTATGTAACATTTGAGACTTTAACAACAATTCAAAGTAGAAAGCACTGCATACTTGTCAAAACTATCCGCATAAAATAGGAATAATTTGGTTTTTCCCCTATTACAATGGTAATATATTGAATATGGAGGAGAAATGAAATGAGGGCGATTCTGTCGGTATGTATATCGTTAATTATATGCATACAAAGCGTATTTTTGGTACCAATGACAGTGAATGCAGAAGAAACAAATACAACGAATGTAGGGGATACAGAGCCGGAATCAGGAGAGGCAAAGAATGTAGAAGGGAGTACCGCAGATTCAATAGAAATTAGTGCACCATCGGCAATTCTAATGGAAGCATCAACAGGACAGATTATTTATGAAAAAAATGCAGAGGAACAAAGGGCACCAGCAAGCGTTACAAAAGTTATGACGTTGCTATTAATATTTGATGCAATTGAACAAGGGAAAATTTCGTTAAATGATACAGTCACAGTGTCTGAATACGCGGCGTCTATGGGTGGATCACAAGTATTTTTTGAACCAGGCGAAGAACAAACAGTAGATACTATGATTAAGTGTATTGCGATTGCAAGTGCGAATGATGCGTGTGTTGCAATGGCAGAGTATATTGCTGGTACGGAAGAAGAATTTGTGAAGAAAATGAATGAGCGAGCAGCAGCATTAAAAATGAAAGATACAACATTTAAAAATTGTAATGGTCTAGATGTGGATGGACATATTACCACCGCTAAGGATATTGCGTTGATGTCAAGAGAATTGATTATAAAATATCCACAAATACATGATTATTCTATGATATGGATGGAGAATATTACTCATGTAACAAAGAAAGGAACAACGGAATTTGGTTTAACAAATACCAATAAATTAGTAAAACAATATCCATATATTACAGGGCTAAAGACTGGATCAACAGATAAGGCAAAGTACTGCGTATCTGCAACTGCTAAAAAGGATGAAATGGAATTGATTGCGGTTGTTATGGCAGCTCCTGATTATAAAATCAGATTTGCAGATGCTACAACTATGTTAAATTATGGATTTGCAAAGTGTACAAAGTACATAGACAATGAACAATTAAAAATAAAAGCAGTTGCAATTAAAAAGGGAGTCAAAGATGAGGTTACTATAGGGGTGAATGGGTCATTTCAATACATTGATATATCTGGTGCAGACACTAGTAGTATAACAAAAAAGGTGAATCTATCTAAAAATTTGAAGGCTCCAATCAAAAAGGGGGAGCAAGTAGGAACGGTGAATTACAAGTTAAATGGGTCTGATATTGGTGAAATAGCAATTTTAACAACGGAATCTATACAGGCGATGAGCTATAAACATGCAGTCATTCATGCATTAGAAAGCTTTGTGTTGTAAAAAGTATCAAAAAATTATATAATAGCTTAGAAGGAAATAAGAAAGTAGTTGATGATACAATGGATATAAGTATGTTCTTAATATTTGTCGGTATTTGTATATTGATATATGCTGATATATGGTATGAAACACATACATTTAAAGTTACAAAATATAGCATTACTTCTTCTAAGTTAGACATGAAAAACCCCACCTATCGAATTGTTGTACTAAGTGACCTACACAATAAGATATATGGAGATAATAACGAAGACTTAATAAGTGCTATACGTAAGCAAGAACCAAAGATTATCATTATAGCGGGTGATATGCTGATTGGTAAAGAGGGAACTGCATATGATGTAGCACTTGAATTTGTTAAAGAAATAACTAAGATATGCCGCGTGTATTATACAAATGGAAATCACGAGCAACGGATGAAAGAACAGCCACAAAAATTTGAGCCCAGTTATGAGGAGTATCGGAAAGAACTCCATGCTATGGGCGTTATTATGCTAGATGACAAGTCCTATATTTTAGATATGGGATGTGATCTGGCTGTGGTGACAGGATTAGAAATACCAAAACGATATTATGAAAAATTTACCAATGAAAAGCTAACGGTGGAAGAGATACAAGATAAGGTAGGAAAAGCAGAGAAAGATTGTTATCAGATATTAGTTGCACATAATCCGGTACATGCAAAGGGATATAGTCAATGGGGAGCTGATTTGGTTATATCCGGCCATTTACATGGTGGAATCATTAGAGTACCTTTATTTGGGGGTGTAATTACTCCACAGGCACAAATATTTCCAAGATATTCGGGCGGACATTATAAAGTTGGATCTACGGATGTGATCGTAAGTAAAGGACTTGGAGACCACACGGTTAAAGTGCGGCTTTTTAATCGTGCAGAGATTGTTGTATTAGAGCTTCATAATCAAAAATAACTTGTACATGAAAAGAAAAATATTTATAATATACGCTATCAGTATTCATAATATTTGGTAGAGCTAAGAAAAGGTGAGTACATGGGAATACCAGTAAAATTGGAGGTTTTTGAAGGACCACTCGATTTGTTATTACATTTAATAGATAAAAATAAAATAGATATATATGATATTCCGATAGTTGAGATTACAAATCAATATATGGAATATATCCGTGCCATGCACAAAAGAGACTTGAATATTATGAGTGAATTCCTTCTAATGGCGGCAACACTTCTTGATATTAAATGCAAAATGCTCCTTCCAAAAGAAGTAAATGAAGCAGGAGAGGAAGAAGACCCTAGACAAGAATTAGTGGAACAATTATTACAATATAAGATGTATAAATACATGTCGTATGAACTGAAAGATAGACAGATAGATGGTGAACGTATGCTGTTTAAGTGTCCAACGATACCAGATCAAGTTATGAAATTTGAAGAACCTGTGGACCTAGAACAATTGTTAGATGGTTTGACATTAACAAAACTGAATCAGATTTTTCAAGATGTTATGAAGAAAAAGGAAGATAAAATCGATCCTGTTAGAAGTAAGTTTGGGAAGATTGAAAAGGAAGAGGTCACACTATCTGATAAGTTAGATTATGTGGAATCATTTGCAAATAGCCATAAAAAGTTTTGCTTTCGAGAACTATTAGTAAAACAAAATAGTAAGATGCAAGTGGTGGTTACGTTCCTAGCGATATTAGAGTTAATGAAAATAGGTAAAATTATAATTTTACAAGAAAATACGTTTGATGATATCATGATTACATCAATGATTTAAATGAAATGGGGATAAAAAAGTTGGAAATTAAGAGACTGGAAGGGATTATCGAGGCTATATTATTTGCCATGGGAGATTCCGTTGAACTTGATAAGATTGCATTGGCTGTTGAACATGACAAAGAAACAACAAGGAAGATTATTCACAATATGATGGATAAGTATGAATCCGAGGAGAGAGGGGTTCATATTATTGAATTAGAGGACTCCTTTCAAATGTGTACGAAAGTTGACATGTACGATTTTTTAATTAAAATTGCGAAACAGCCCAAAAAATATACACTTACAGATGTTCAACTAGAGACGCTTTCCATAGTTGCTTATAAGCAACCGGTTACTCGATTGGAAATAGAAAAGATTCGAGGAGTAAAGTCAGATCATGCAATGAATCGTTTGATTGAATATAATCTAGTCTGTGAAGTTGGAAGATTGGATGCACCAGGAAGACCATTACTTTTTGGAACAACAGAAGAATTTTTAAGACGTTTTGGGGTGCAATCATTAGATGATTTACCTAGTTTGAACCCAGAACAGGTAGAGGATTTTAAAGCAGAGGCAGAAGATGAGATACAACTTAAATTAGATGTCTAGATGGAGTGGGATGTTCATATAATTAGAAGAACTTAAAAACAGGTGTTGGTGCTATGAATAAGATTATTTATAAAGTAATTGCATTATTTCTTATTATATGCTGTCAATCTAGTCTCGTCTATGCAAAGGAAGAACCTGATCAACTATACGCCCAATCAGCAGTGTTAATGGATGCTGAAAGTGGGCGTATTTTATTTGATAAAAACGGTACAGAGATTAAACCTATGGCGAGTACGACCAAGATTATGACATGCATAGTAACATTAGAGAATTGTGATTTGAATGAAGTGGTTACAGCTTCTGCAAGTGCTGCCAAGCAACCAAAAGTTCATTTGGGTATGCGGACTAATCAACAGTTTTTATTAAAAGACCTACTATATTCGTTGATGTTAGAGTCTCATAATGATTCTGCTGTTGCAATTGCAGAACATGTAGGAGGGAGCGTTGAAGGATTTGCGGATATGATGAATGAAAAGTCAAAAAGCATTGGATGTAAAGACACGTTTTTTATTACTCCCAATGGTTTGGATGCGGAAGTAGAGTTGGCGGATGAGAACGGTCAGTTAGTCAAAAAGGTACATTCGACAACGGCAACCGATCTGGCAAAAATTTTAAGATATTGTATTAAGAAATCTCCAAAGAGTAAAGAATTTTTAGAAATTACAAGAACTGGTAGTCATAGTTTTACAGATTATGAACAAAAATCTTCCTATTTGTGTAATAATCATAATGCTTTTCTTACTATGATGGATGGTGCACTGACCGGAAAAACGGGATTCACAGGGGGGGCTGGGTACTGTTATGTAGGCGCCTTAGAAAGAGATGGTAAGACATACATTGTAGCTTTGTTAGCTTGTGGTTGGCCTAATAATAAGAGCTATAAATGGAGTGATACGAAGAAGTTGATGGAGTATGGAATTCAAAATTATGATATGAAAAGTACTTCTGATATTTCTTTAGATACTTCCAAATTAAAAGCAATACCAGTGGTAGATGGGCAAACAAGCAAGCTTGGGGATCAATCTTACATCAATCTTCAAGTGGATGATGATACAGAAAGTAGAATTTTGATAAATAAAGAGGAGCAAATTAAGATTATATATCAATTGCCGAAACGTTTAAAGGCACCAATTTATAAAGGAAATACAGTTGGAAAAATACAATTTTATGTAGGAGATGAACTTTGGAGTGAATTTAATGTAAATGCACAAAATGAAGTAAAAAAAATAAATTTTCAATGGTGTTTTAAAAGAATTTATCAGAAAATATTAATGGCAGGATAAAAAACATCAATAAAAATGATTAATAACGTCACTGTTCAGGTTATAATTATTATGGTATCATTTGTAGCATAAATTAAAAAAGGGGAACGAGAAGATGAATCATAATAAATATGCCAGAAGTTATTTTATGCCGCCAGAAACTACATATGATTGGGTGAAAAAGGATTATATAGATCAAGCTCCTAGCTGGTGTAGCGTTGATTTACGGGATGGAAATCAAGCGCTAATTGAGCCTATGAGTCTGGAAGAAAAAGTGGAGTTCTTTCAGCTTCTTGTTGGAATAGGATTTAAAGAAATCGAAGTTGGTTTCCCGGCAGCTTCGGAGACAGAATATCAGTTTATTCGGACTATCATAGAACAAAATCTAATACCTGAGGATGTTACAATACAAGTATTGACACAAGCGCGAGAACATATCATAAAGAGAACATTTGAGGCTATTAAGGGAGCACCTCATGCGGTTGTACACCTCTATAATTCTACTTCAGTGGCACAAAGGGAGCAGGTGTTCAAAAAAAGTAAAAAGGAAATAAAGAGAATAGCTGTTGAGGGTGCAAAGTTACTAGATAAGTTAGCAAAAGAAACCGATGGAAATTTCACCTTTCAATACAGTCCTGAAAGCTTTCCAGGGACGGAAGTAGACTATGCATTAGAAGTGTGTAATGCAGTACTTGATGTGTGGAAACCGAATAAAAAAAAGAAAGCAATTATTAACATTCCAACTACAGTAGAGAATGCAATGCCACATGTGTTTGCAAGTCAGGTAGAGTATATGGATAAGAATTTGAAATATAGAGACTATGTTATTCTATGCCTTCATCCACATAATGATAGAGGATGTGGTGTATGTGATGCAGAATTAGGAGTGCTTGCGGGTGCAGATAGAGTGGAGGGTACATTATTTGGAAATGGTGAGAGAACTGGAAATGTTGATATTATAACTGTGGCTATGAACCTATATTCACATGGAGTGAATCCAGGATTGGATTTTTCTAATATGCGAGAAATATGTTCAACTTATGAAAAACTTACACGTATGCATGTATATGAGCGACAACCATATACTGGTGAGTTAGTTTTTACTGCTTTTTCAGGTTCACATCAAGATGCAATTGCTAAGGGAATGAATTGGAGAAATGAAAAGAAATGTGGTAGCTGGACAGTACCATATCTGCCAATAGATCCCAGAGATGTTGGCAGAGAGTATGATTCGGATGTTATTCGAATTAATAGCCAATCAGGAAAAGGCGGAGTGAACTACATTTTGAAACAGAACTTTGGAATTAATTTACCAGAAAAAATGAAAGAAGAAGTGGGATACACTGTCAAAGATATTTCTGATCGTTCACATAAAGAATTAACACCAGAGAATATATATCATATTTTTGAAGATCATTATTTACATATCAAGAATATATTTACAATTGAAGATTGTCATTTTGAACAGGAAGATGGAATTATTACTCATTCTGTGATTCATCATGGTGGGGAAAGACGTAATCTGGTTGGCAATGGGAATGGTCGTTTGGATGCTGTGAGTAATGCCATAAAGCAATACTTTGGTGTGAGTTATGAACTAGCGGTATATGAAGAACATTCACTGACCCAAGGCTCATCTTCAAAAGCTTGCGCCTATGTTGGAATCGAGTGTAGAGGTAAGATGTATTGGGGGGTCGGAATTGAGGAAGATATTATTAGGGCATCTATTGAAGCATTAATAGTTGCAGTTAATAAGTTAGACGAAATAGCAAATATAACAGAATGTAAAGAACAACGCTTAACAGAGATTATGAATTATATACAGGCAAATTATCTTAATATTACATTGGATGATTTGTCAGAACAATTTTTCCTTTCGAAGCCTTATCTATCAAAGTATATTAAGGAGAAATCAGGGGAAACATTTGGGGATATAGTGAAAAGAACTCGCATGAAAAAGGCGAAGAACTTGTTGAAAAATGGAAACATGACTATTGAAAATGTTGCATTATCTGTAGGATATCAAAATGTAGAACACTTTAATCGCTTGTTTAAAAAAGAATATAAGTTGACTCCAGTACAATATAGAAATTCAAGGTAAAAAATTAAGATCAAAATTTAAGCTAAAAAGCGGGCAGAGTGATAAAATGCTCGCTTTTTTTTAGATTTTCAGTCAGATATTGTAGTAAATCTAATGAGGTGATATAATTAATCCATCTATATATATCAATAATTCGTAGAGGAAATGCGGAGGGAAAAAGTAGTATGGTGAGTAGTAAAGGACGTAAACTTGCAATTGTTTTAGGATTTGCTATTATTGTTCTTTTTTTTATGCCTTGGTTTCAGATGAATGGAGAGATATATAATGTATTTACCTTAGTTCTAGCTGCAAAAACAGCGGGTGGATTTGTATCTTTTTTAAGTACAAGTTATTTAAAATTTGTAGAGAATGAAACGGTATTGGCTGTGTTTGGTGCATTAATTCAAATTTCATTTTTTATTCCAGTTGCCCAAATATTATTAATTGTTTTAAAATGGAAGAATAAGTCGACAATAGTTTTAGAAGGAGGCACATGTTTTAGTGTTGGATTCTATGTATGTGTCTTGATTAAATTATGTGGCGGAATTATACCTGGAACTATGACATTTCTATTGATTATGATTTCTATTCATACTATTCAATTTTTGGGTATTAGGGCTTTTGATGCACAAGAGGAAATAAAAAAGAACATTGAGTTGGAAGGGATTCCTGAAAAAGAAGAAAAATATCGCAATCCTTATTTGTTAGAAGGAGAGAAGCGGCATAATTCCAAGTATATGACATTCATTTTTTGGAAGAATTTCACTTATAATATTCGCAATTTTTTTGTATTTATTTTTAGTGGTAGTATCTCAATTGCAATTATTTTAAATTCTTATCTAATTGTAGATGTAATTACTAAAATGACTGAAGCTGGAGTTATTAGATATTCATTTGAACAAATAGTGACTGCTTCTCTTAGTGTGATGTATGCATTTACGATATTATTGCTTGTATTTTCTATCTTGTATTATATAAAGACAAGGATGAAGGATTATGGCATGTATTTGATTCTAGGAATACAAAAGAAAACATTAGTAAGGTTTGTGCTAACAGAGTACATTTTTGGTTGGATTTGTTCTGTCTTGATCGGACTAATGATAGGTACGTTAAGTTCTACGGTATTCCGTAGCTTGATGGAACAATTGTATTCAAATGCTTTTTTAAGTTTGCATACTAATATCGTTGTGTACCTTAAAACAGTAGGTTGGAGTTTTGTTATTTTCTTTGTAGCATTTGCAGCCGAGCAGGAGATGATTTCGTGCATAGGTCTTCAGGAGGTGTTACAGGCAGACATAAAAAAGGGAAAGCGGCCAATGAAAAAGAAGTTTCAATGGTTTACTTTATTAGGAGTTGGACTTGTAGTATTAGCTATTTATTTATTAGGAACATACTTTGGGAGAAATGGTTATTTTGTACCAATAGTCATGGCTCTGGTTGGAATGTATTTGTTATTTATCTTTGGAGGAAGTGGCCTTCTTAACCTTTTGACAAAATCTAAATCCTATTATAGAAAATTGTTGTCTATTAATACATTTTATTATAGATATATGAGAAATGTACAGACCCTCTTTTTAGTATTCACATATACATTTATTCTCACATATACACTATTTTTTCGTATAGCAGATAGTTTGCCATTGGAGGCATCGAAAGATCGATATCCATATGATTTAGTATGGATTGGTTCTGGAGATGGAAAAAACTTTGAGGTGATGGATGCGTTTCAAAGAGAACATGCAATTGCCTATCAATCCATTCCTTGTATCAAAATCGCATCTTCGGATAAGGGTGAACAGATTGGGGTTACGGCAAGTGTGTATGAATCATGGACCGGTAAATCTATAGACTTAAAGGGTAATGAGATATCTATCATATATCAATGGGATGATCAATCAAAAAATAGTATGAAGATGTCTGCAGATGCAAAGACACCAAATGTACATATTGGAAAAGGTGAAGAACGTTTTTGGTATCAAATGGCTCCTATACATCATTTTTTTTCGGATAATTATGTAGTAAAGGAAGAACAAATAGATAATGTTTTTGGAATCTTTAGGGAGCCATCGCAGACGAATATTATTGTGTTTTCAGACACCTATTATAAAAAGGTAGAAAGTCAGGCGGACGCATCACTTCAATTAATGTTAGTTGACTATACAAAGGATAAGGATAGTGAAGAAATTAAGCAAGTAAAGGAATATGCAAAAGAACATACGACAGTATATTTTGGAGATGATACTGCAGATTATTATGAAAAGTATGAGTTATTGAAACAATACAAACTAAAGAATACAGTAGATGTAACGGCTAATTCTTTTATTATTTCCATCCTAATATTTAGCAATTTATTTATTTTAGGGACAAAAATTGCTTCAGATATTCCGATGACAAAAAAGAAATACGAATTCCTATTTTGTATGGGAATGAAAAAAAAGGATCGATTGAAATGTGTTGGGAAAGAACTGAAAGCCATGATATTTATGCCAGTGTTTTTAGGAGTAGGATTAGGAGGCATATTTATTGTACGGGAGTTATTATTACGTGATATGGGAAATGCGATACTTCATGCTTGCATTGGATATTTGAGTATTTTTATAGTTGCTTATAGTTGCATTATATTAGTGTTTTATTTGATTATGAGAGGGATTGTGAATCGTTCTATAGGAGGGAAAAATGAATATCATAGAGGTTAAGGGATTGATTCGTTGCTACGAAAAAGGTGCTATAAATGATATGGGTAACAAAGAAGATGTTAAGGTTTTGCGTGGAATTGATTTAGATATTATAGAACATGATTTTATATGTATTATGGGAAAGTCTGGATGCGGAAAAACAACGTTACTTAAAACATTAGGGTTGATTGATAAGCCAAACCAAGGTACCATACAATTTAAAGGTAGAGATACCACTGATTTATATGGAGATGCACTTTCAGATATTAGAAGAAACGAAATAGGCTTTGTATTTCAAGACTTTTATCTGATGGATAGCTTAAGTGTATTAGAAAATATAATGCTTCCTATGATTCTTAATCAGGAGCAGACCAATAAAATGGTAAGGACAGCCAAGGAACTTGCTGAGCATTATGAAATTTCACACTTGCTGAATAAGAATCCTTATCAATTGTCTGGTGGGGAGAAACAAAGAGTTGCTATTTGTAGGGCATTGGGGAATAATCCTGATGTAATTATGGCCGATGAACCAACTGGGAATTTAGATTCGAAGTCGGCAAAAATTGTAATTGATTCTCTAAAGCGGGTGAATGAGGATTTGGGTAAAACAGTGATTATTGTAACCCATGATCCATTGATTGCAAGTGCTAGTAAAAAGATAGTCTTTTTGAAAGATGGAATAGTACTGGATATTTTTGAAAAAGAGAAGGAGAAAGAAAATTTTTACGATGTGATTGTAAAAAAGATGATAGATTTATAAACAAGAGATTAGAAAAAATTAATTTGCCCGTTAAAGTAGGTGGGGCCGTAAAGGTTGCCGGGATGAAGGGCAGGGTGTTAATTGTACACAGTTTAGTATTATTTGGGGTAACAAAAAGAGAGTGTATCAATGGATACACTCTCGTGGGTTACAATCATATGTCTCAGTGATAATATTATGTTATTTAATCTTCAACTAAGCTATTCAATCTCTTATCCATTGCCCAAAGAACAACACCGCATACTAATACGATTGCACCTGTAACAGCGTAAGCTGGTGCGAATTTGAATTTTGTAAGGAATTCATATAAATAACCGTATGCTTTACCTGCGAAGAAGATAGCAAATGGCCATACGCCAAGTAATAATCCAAGTGTTCTTGCAGGAGAGAACTTGTTGATGAATGAGTTACCAAGTGGAGAGAATACCATTTCACCAAGTGATAAGATAACACCGAACAAAGCAATAAATAATACGTTAACTTGACCATCACCTCTAAGAATATCTAACACTGACATGTATACGAAAGAAATACCCAATAATCCCATACCAAGGGCAGTTTTTTTGAACATACTCATATCACCTTGAGGTCTAGATGCAAGCTTATTCCAAACAACAGCAAGAACAGGTCCTAATACGATACAGCATAATGCGTTAACTGAATCAAACCAAGCTGTAGGAATTTGGAAGTTACCAATTGACCAGTTAGCAAAATTACAAGCACCTTCAGCACCATCTGGTCCCCAGTAATAGTATACTGGCATGTAAGCCAAGTACCAAACTGTCCAGAAGATAACAGAAAATAATGTTACTATAAGGATAGCTGCAATTCTTTTCTTTTCAATTCCTGTAAGAGGTTTTGTTTCTTCTGCTTTTTCTTTTTTCTCTTCTTTTCTAGAGTCAATTTTAAATGGTTTTTTACCAACTTCGCCAAGGTATTTTTTTCCCATAATAATCCACCATAAAGCATCGATTACCATGATAATACCACAAACTAAAAATGTTGCTCTATAGCTGTAAGTAGAAGCAATTAATACGATAAATGTTGTTCCAATAAATGAACCAATATTTACGAATGAATACTGAATAGAGAATGCAGCATCTAATTCATCTGGATCGTTGAAAAGTCTTCCGTTAACACCAGATACGTTACCTTTGAATAAACCTGTTCCGATTGATACAAGTGCAATCATTAACCAGCACATTCCAATCGAATTTGTTTGCCATCCAACGAAGTAACCAGCACCCATTAAAATAGCACCAACAGGTACTGCAAGACGAGGACTAAGGTAGTGGTCACATAACCAACCGCCGATAACTGGTGTAAGGTATGTAAATGCTACTAAGTTTGCTGACATTTTAGCTCCATCAGCAGGATTCATTCCAAGTCCGCCTTCTGCAATAGATTTAACTACAAATATTGCAATTAGCCATTTTGCTGTGTAATATGCCATTCTTTCGAATGTGAAAGTCATATTACAAACGTAGAAACCAAAAGGTCTCTTTTTTGTTGTTTCTCCCATTTTTAATTCCTCCAATAACTTTTTTAGATTTCTCTTGTGTATTTGAACAACCAGCTCTACTCAGTAATAGAATGAATATACAAGCCAAGTTGTAAATACCAACCTATGTAATAATTAATACAGGTTCAAAAGGAAGCAATTCAACCTAAAGTGAATTTATGAACCAATCTTTACCTGCTGGGGTATCATGAATGTTATAAAGCTATGTAACATCATGACTGCACCACACTTGAAACATTTTCTAAATCTTGTCTTTTACCGCTTACAATTATACCGATGTCAAATCTAATGCTGTATTACTGGTTAATTGATATTCGGTTTGCATGCAAAAACAACCATAATCCGCTGATATGCATCATTTTAGTAAGTACGAAAGTACCGACGGAATCGGTAAAATCGTACATATAGGCTCGAGATTTAGAAAAATCACCTACATATTTAATTTGATGATTGCCTGCGGAACGGACAGCAGAAGCATCCATTTGTTTTTCTTCCATGAGCTTACGATAGTCTAAAAATCTGTCTGCAATACTCATTTCAAAAATCCTCCTTTGACATATTAAATTGTTTTTCCCCGTATGGAAAATTGTATCATAGAACGTGGTCTAATGACAATAAAAAGTTAAGAAACTATAAAGAAATTTAATGAAAAAAGTGCACAAAATTTATAGAACGGACATATGTACACTTAGCAAAGACAAATGTTCAAATAGGTTAATACAATAACAAATTAACGTATAAAAACTTTATAAAAGTAAAGAGAAAAAAATTCTGACAAATAATTAACAAAAAATAGATAAAAGTATTGAATTTTAATGTAAAAATAAGTATAATATAATTGGCTAAAATTTGGTTAAACTTTTAAATATAGAAAAATGGAGGGCTAGCTGATATGAGTTACAAGACAACGAAAAATCCTGCAAGTGAAAGAATTGCCACTTTACTTGATGAGGGAAGCTTTGTTGAAATCGGTGGTGCAATTACAGCACGTGCAACTGATTTTAATTTAGCGCAAAAGGAAACTCCGGCAGATGGTGTGATTACTGGATATGGGTTAATTGAGGGTAATCTGGTATATGTATATAGCCAAGATTCATCAGTATTAAATGGTGCAATTGGTGAAATGCATGCAAGAAAGATTGAGAACATCTATGATATGGCAATGAAAATGGGCGCACCTGTCATTGGATTAGTAGATTGTGCGGGATTGAGATTGCAAGAAGCGACAGATGCACTTCATGGCTTTGGTAAAATTTACATGAAACAGACTTTGGCTTCAGGAGTAATCCCGCAAATTACAGCAATTTTTGGATCATGTGGTGGTGGTTTAGCAATGGTGTGTGCACTTTCTGATTTTACATTTATGGAAAAGGAGAAAGGAAAACTATTTGTAAATACGCCAAATGCTATTCAAGGAAATGAAGTATCTAAATGTGATACCTCTAAGGCAGAATTTCAGAGTGAGGAGACTGGCATTGTAGATGGAGTGGGTACGCAAGAAGAAATCTTGGAACAGATAAGAAGTTTGGTAGCACTTATTCCGATAAATAACGAAGATGATACATCCTACGATGAGTGTAATGATGATTTGAATAGAACATGCACAGAAATAGAACAAGCAACAGAGGATACAGCGGTTGTACTTTCCATGATTTCAGATGAACATGTATTTTTTGAGGTCAAGAAAGACTATGCAAAAGACATGGTTACAGGGTTTATTCGGTTGAATGGTATGACGATTGGAGCAATTGCAAATCGTTCAAAAGTCTACAACGAATCAGCCGAAGTGGAGATGGAATTTGATGGAAGTTTATCAGCAAGGGGTTGTAAAAAAGCTGCTGATTTTGTGGATTTTTGTGATGCATTCAATATACCTATTTTAACACTTACAAATATATCTGGATA
Source organism: Lachnospiraceae bacterium LCP25S3_G4 (assembly GCA_052116865.1). Taxonomy (GTDB): domain Bacteria; phylum Bacillota; class Clostridia; order Lachnospirales; family Lachnospiraceae; genus CAUPWF01. The sequence goes on from JBQKKG010000004.1 coordinate 193,058, forward strand.
TAAAGCAACTATGTGCTCTGAAAAACATATTGCAAAAGATGCTGCAAAACTAACATTTGCATTTGCAAATGCAACCGTTTCTAAAGTAAATGTAATAATAGGCAAAGCTTTTGGAAGTGCCTATGTTAGTATGAACAGCAAGGCAATTGGAGCAGATATGGTGTATGCTTGGCCAACAGCAGAAATAGGAATGATGGATGCAAATTTAGCTGCGAAAATCATGTATGCAGATGAAACAGCAGAAGTAATTAACGAAAAGGCTAATCAGTATAGAGATTTACAATCTAGTCCTCTTTCAGCTGCAAGAAGGGGATATGTAGATGCTATTATAGAACCCTTAGATACTAGAAAATATATTATTGGTGCATTTGAAATGCTATTCACAAAGAGAGAAGATCGTCCATCTAAAAAACACGGAACGGTTTAGTGAGGTGAATAAAGTGAAGAAAAAAATTAGTTTATTATTACTAACAGTGATTCTTACACTCGGTCTTTTTGGATGCGGGAGTAAGAATGAATCAAAAGTGGCATACAACACAGAGTCATTAGAGCAAGTAACAGATACTATTATTAGCAGTTTTTCTCAAATGTCTGATGAAGATTTTGATAAATTTTTAGAAGGTTCAGAATTAGAAGTGGATTTAACGTTAATGCAAACAGGGCTTCCAGTGGATCGAGATGCATTTATTAGCATGATACAATCATGGATGGCTGCTTCGAAAGACTGTGGTTCATACGTACAGCACGATGATTATGAAGTTGAAGAATCTTCAAGTGGACTGATATTTACCACAAACGCTAAATTTGAAAAGAAGGATGCAACTATATCATTTGTGTTTAATGAAAAATCAAAGATGGAATCGATGACAGTAGATGCAAAGTATACAACAAGTGAGATTCTTAAGAAGGCTGGATTAAATACATTGTTAGGAATGGGAACAGTATTTGTAGTATTGATTTTTATATCCCTAATTATTTCGCTATTTAAATATATTCCAGCCATTGAAGCTAAATTCAGTAAAAAATCATTGCATAAGACTACTGATATACAAGCAGAACCAGTTGCTATTAATGCAGTGGAAGAAGCTTGTGATGATTTGGAATTAGTGGCTGTTATTACTGCGGCTATTGCTGCCTCTACAGGAACATCATCAGATGGATTTGTGGTTCGTTCTATAAAAAGACGTAAAACTAATAAATGGAATTAATCGTGTAAAATTAGGAGGAAATAAAGATGAAGAATTATACAATTACAGTAAATGGGAACGTATATGATGTAACAGTAGAAGAAAATGGCGCTGATTCTGTGGCTATGCCAAGAACAACAGTTCCAATCGCGAAGGTACCAGCAAAACAAAGTCAAGTAGCCACTCCAGCAGGAAATGCAGGTAGCATTAAAGTTGAAGCAGGGGCAGCGGGCAAAATATTTAAAGTAGAAGCTAGTGTGGGACAAGCAGTGAAAAAAGGAGATGCTATTATTATAGTAGAGGCAATGAAAATGGAGATTCCAGTAGTTGCGCCTGAAGATGGTACAGTTGCAAGCATCCATGTATCTGTAGGGGATTCTGTTGAAGCAGGAAGTTTGTTAGCTACTTTAAATTAGGAATTATTACAGCACCTTAGGAGGTTATAAAATGGAATATATTACAAATACCCTAGGGAACCTCGTGCATCAGACAGCATTTTTTAATTTGACAGTTGGTAATTATATTATGATTGCCGTTGCATGTTTTTTCCTATATCTAGCAATTAAGAAAGGATTTGAACCATTATTGTTGGTTCCGATTGCTTTTGGTATGCTATTAGTTAATATTTATCCGGATATTATGATGAGTATTGAAGAATCATCAAATGGAGTAGGTGGATTGTTACACTATTTCTATCTCTTGGATGAATGGGCAATTCTGCCATCCTTAATATTTATGGGAGTTGGTGCCATGACTGACTTTGGTCCACTGATTGCCAACCCGAAAAGCTTTTTACTAGGAGCAGCAGCACAATTTGGTATTTTTGCTGCTTATTTAGGAGCTATGGCTTTAGGGTTTAGTGACAAAGCGGCAGCAGCAATTTCGATTATAGGTGGAGCTGACGGGCCGACTTCGATCTTTTTAGCAGGTAAGTTGCAACAAACGGCTATATTGGGACCAATTGCCGTTGCGGCGTATTCTTACATGTCTTTGGTACCGATCATTCAACCACCAATTATGAAAGCGCTGACTACAGAGAAAGAGCGCAAGATAAAGATGGAACAACTGCGTCCAGTTTCTAAATTAGAAAGAATTCTTTTTCCAATTATTGTTACAATTGTAGTCTGCTCTATCCTACCAACAACAGCACCACTGGTTGGTATGCTAATGTTAGGTAATCTTTTTAAAGAATCTGGAGTTGTTAGACAATTGACGGATACAGCATCCAATGCTTTGATGTATATTGTTGTTATCTTGTTGGGTACCTCTGTGGGTGCAACAACAAGTGCAGAAGCGTTTCTGAATTGGGATACGATAAAAATTGTTGTTCTTGGTTTAATTGCCTTTGCATTTGGTACGTCGGCTGGTGTACTATTTGGCAAATTAATGTGCAAGGTTACAGGAGGGAAAGTGAATCCATTGATTGGTTCTGCAGGTGTATCTGCGGTACCGATGGCCGCTAGAGTGTCTCAAAAAGTTGGGGCTGAAGCGGATCCATCCAACTTCTTGTTGATGCATGCTATGGGACCAAACGTTGCAGGGGTTATAGGTACGGCAGTAGCTGCTGGTACATTCATGGCGATCTTTGGAGTAATGTAAGGAAGATTACTAATCATGATTATGGAGGAAATTAAAATGGCAGAAATAATAAAAAAACCAATTAAGATTACAGAAACAATTTTGCGTGATGCACATCAGTCTTTAATTGCAACTAGAATGACGACAGAACAGATGTTACCAATTCTAGATAAAATGGATAAAGTGGGATATCACTCAGTAGAATGCTGGGGGGGTGCCACGTTTGATGCATCTTTAAGATTCTTAAAAGAAGATCCATGGGAAAGATTGCGAAAGTTCCGTGATGGATTTAAAAACACAAAATTGCAAATGTTATTTAGAGGACAAAATATTTTAGGATACCGTCCATATGCGGATGATGTTGTAGAATATTTCGTACAAAAATCAGCTGCAAATGGTATAGATATTATTCGTATATTTGATTGTTTAAATGATTTGAGAAATTTACAAACAGCAGTTACAGCATCAAACAAAGAAAAAGTAGATGCTCAGGTAGCTTTATCTTACACATTAGGGGATGCCTATACACTAGATTATTGGATCGATATTGCAAAAAAAATCGAAGATATGGGGGCGAATTCTATTTGTATCAAGGATATGGCGGGATTACTAGTGCCATATGAAGCTACAAGGCTTATAGAAGCAATGAAATCGGCTGTAGATATTCCGATACAGTTGCATACACATTACACTTCGGGCGTAGCTTCTATGACATACATGAAGGCCGTAGAAGCGGGTGTTGATGTGATTGACACTGCAATGTCTCCATTTGCTATGGGAACATCACAACCAGCTACAGAAGTTATGGTTGAGACTTTTAAAGGAACACCATATGATACTGGATTTGATCAAAACTTATTATCAGAAATCGCAGATTATTTTAGACCAATTCGCGATCAAGCATTAGAAAGTGGCCTATTAAACCCTAAAAATATGGGCGTTAATATTAAGACATTACTGTATCAAGTGCCAGGTGGCATGTTGTCCAATTTAACTTCTCAATTAAAAGAACAAAATGCAGAAGATAAATATTATGAAGTATTAGAAGAGGTACCAAAAGTCCGTAAAGATTTAGGTGAGCCACCTCTTGTAACACCTTCATCACAGATTGTTGGCACACAAGCTGTATTTAATGTTCTAATGGGTGAACGTTATAAAATGGCAACGAAGGAAACTAAGGACGTACTAAGTGGAAAATACGGTAAGACAGTAAAGCCGTTTAATCCAGAAGTACAAAAGAAATGCATTGGAGATACGGAAGTTATTACTTGTCGTCCGGCTGATTTGATTGACAATGAATTGGATACATTGAGGGCTGAAATGGCACAATGGAGTCAACAAGAGGAAGATGTGTTAACATATGCATTATTCCCGCAAGTTGCAATGGATTTCTTTAAATATAGAGAAGCTCAACAAACAAAAGTGGATGCATCTGTTGCAGATACAAAAGACGGTGCATATCCGGTTTAGTAATTGTTATTGTAATAAAAGTAGATATCCTATCTCATACAAATGTGATAGGATATCTATTTTTAATCTAAGGTGTCTGCTTGAATTGTCTGTAATGCTCGTGTATAATAGAAAATCGTAAAGACGAAAAAAGATATTCATACGTCTTGGTGGAGGAAAACGTGGGAATGAATTCGAATGAATTGTTAAGCAAGATAGACGATAAGTATGAAAAATTTAGTAAAGGTCAAAAATTATTGGCCAATTATATTGTGAATAATTATGATAAAGCAGTCTTTTTGACTGCTGCTAAGCTTGGGAAAGTTGTAGGTGTAAGCGAATCTACTGTAGTTAGATTTGCTACTCAATTAGGATATCAAGGTTATCCTGGCTTTCAAAAAGCGCTAGAGGAATTAGTGCGAAATAAATTAAATTCTATACAGAGGATGGAAGTTACCTATGGTCGCATCAGCCAATCGGAAATATTAGAATCCGTGTTACATTCTGATATTGAAAAAATAAAATTAACTTTGACAAATATGGATCAGGCCGCATTTGAATTAGCAGTAGATACTATATTAAATGCGAAGAAGATATATATAGTTGGAATTAGAAGTTGTGCGCCTTTAGCAAATTTCTTGAGTTTTTATTTGAATTTAATATTTGACAATGTCTGTTTAGTTCATACAAATAGTTCAAGTGAAATATTTGAACAATTGATTAGAATTGGGGAAGAAGATGTTATTATTGGAATCAGTTTTCCGAGGTATTCTATGCGAACACTTAAGGCACTGGAATTTGCGAGTAATAGAAATGCTAAAGTAATTACATTAACGGACAGTGTGCATTCTCCAATGAATCTATATTCTTCATGTAACCTAATTGCAAGAAGTGATATGGCTTCTATTGTAGACTCTTTGGTAGCACCACTGAGTGTTGTGAATGCATTGGTCGTGGCACTTTGCATGAAGAAACAGGATGAGGTTATTACAACGTTAGAAACACTAGAGAAAATATGGGATGAATATCAAGTTTATAGCGGTGATGAATTAAATCAAGTGAATGATAAGATGGAACTTCAAATGGAAGAGGGCGAAGAATAGATGAGCAAGGTACTTGTAGTAGGAGGCGGTGCGGCAGGAATGTTTGCGGCAATAGTTGCGGCTAGAGAAGGCAACACAGTGCATTTAATAGAGAAAAATGAAAAACTAGGGAAAAAGCTTTTTATTACGGGAAAAGGGAGATGTAATATCACAAATGCAGGTGATATGGAGAACCTTTTTGCAAGCGTTATGAGCAATTCTAAATTTCTCTATAGCAGTTTTTATGGTTTCTCTAATACCCAAATTATCGATTTTTTTAATGAAATAGGAGTGCAGACAAAAATAGAAAGAGGAAATCGTGTATTCCCCACATCGGATCATTCGTCTGATGTAATTAATGCGTTGATAAAAGAGATGAAGAGATTAGATATCCAAGTTCACTATTGCGCTACAGTTCGCAAGATAATAATAGAGGGTGAAAGATTTAAAAAGGTGGAATTGAATAACCATAGTTTTATAGAGGGAGATGCTTGTATAATCGCAACAGGAGGGAATTCTTACCAAACAACTGGATCTACAGGAGATGGCTATCAATTTGCAAGAGACCTGGGACACAAAGTAACTGATATTTATCCAGCCCTGGTTCCGCTGGAGATTAAGGAGCCATATATTAAAGAACTACAAGGATTAGCATTGAAAAACGTACAGACTACGATATATGATGGGAAGAAAGCAGTATATAGTGATTTTGGAGAAATGCTATTTACACATTTTGGAGTATCGGGACCATTGATATTAAGTGGGAGTAGTTATATTGTGAAAAAGCTAAAGGGAAAAGAAATGAAGCTGATCATTGATTTAAAACCAGCACTCAGTACAGAACAATTGGATCATAGAATTGTGAGAGACTTTGAAGAAAATGCGAATAAACAATTTAAAAATGCTATCACAAAACTTTTTCCAACTAAATTAATTCCTATTATGCTGTTACTTAGTGGCATTGATTCTGAAAAAAAGGTGCATGATATTTCCAAAAAAGAAAGACAAGGATTTGTAAATATAATAAAAAATATGGAATTAACTATTGTAGGAACTAGAGGCTATAATGAGGCTATCATTACAAAAGGTGGAGTAGTGACAAAAGAAATCCATCCTGCCACAATGGAATCTAAGAAAGTTACAGGTGTCTATTTTATTGGGGAAGTGTTAGACCTGGATGCGCTAACAGGTGGTTATAACTTACAGATCGCCTGGTCAACAGCATATGCTGCTGGTATGGCGATAGGAAAAAAGGAGAGAGAATATGGGATATAATATTGCGATTGATGGTCCGGCGGGTGCAGGGAAGAGTACGATAGCAAAAATGGTCGCGAAAGAACTGGGATATATTTATGTGGATACCGGTGCAATGTATCGTGCTATTGCCTTACATTTATTAAGGAACCAAGTGCGTGAAGGTGACAAATATCAGATGGCAAAGATTTGTAGTGAGGCTGTTATTACGATAGGATATGAGAGAGGAGTCCAACAAGTTTATTTACAAGGTGAGGATGTAACTGACTTATTAAGAGATGAAGCAGTTGGTAATTTGGCATCTGTAAGTTCTGCATTGCCAGAGGTAAGAAAGCATTTGCTGCAATTACAACTAGAATTAGCTAATACACAAGATGTTGTAATGGATGGAAGAGATATTGGAACGAATATTTTACCGAATGCGGATGTTAAAATATATTTAACTGCAAGCGTAGAGACAAGGGCAAAAAGGCGCTGTTTGGAATTGAAAGAAAAGGGGATTACTAGAAATTTTGAACAGGTAATGCACGATATTGAAGAGAGAGATACCCGTGATATGAATCGCCAGATTGCACCCTTGAAACAAGCAAAGGATGCTGTGTTGTTAGATTCGTCTGAGATGACGATTGAAGAGGTTGTTGCAGCGATATTAGAGGTGTGCACATGGAGGTAATATTAGCAAAGACAGCAGGTTTTTGCTTTGGAGTAAAGAAAGCTGTTGAAATCGTATATGAGCAGGTTGCTCATACGAAAAATCAGAATATTTATACTTATGGACCAATCATTCACAACGATGAAGTGATTAAAGATATGCGAAGCAAAGGTGTTCGAGTCATTGAAACTGAAGAGGATTTAAGAAAACTAAAAGAAGGCATTGTAATTATACGTTCTCATGGAGTTCCTAAAAGAATTTATGATATATTGCATGGAAATGGGATAGAATATGTAGATGCAACATGTCCTTACGTGAAAAAAATTCATCAAATTGTAAAAAGGGAAAGTGAAGCGGGAAATCATATTGTGATAACAGGAAATCCCGAACATCCAGAAGTAGAAGGAATCAAGGGGTGGTCTGTGACACCGGTGACTATTGTGCAATCTGTCGAAGATGTACTGGAGTTCACGGAACACTTTGATGCATTAAAACGAAAAAGTATATGCGTTGTATCACAAACGACATTTAATTACAATAAATTTAAAGATTTAGTTGAAATTATCACAAAAAAGAGTTATGATGTAAGTGTTTTAAATACTATCTGTAGTGCAACAAAGGAACGACAGACCGAAGCTGAAGCAGTTGCTAAAGATGTAGATGCTATGATTGTTATTGGTGATAAACATAGTTCTAACACTCAGAAATTATTTGAAATATGTAAGAGAGCATGTAACAATACGTACTATATACAGACACTTGGCGATTTGAATTTGAATCAATTGGAGTCCGTGGAAAGAGTAGGTATTACAGCAGGGGCATCCACGCCCAATAATATAATTGAGGAGGTTCAAAATAATGTCAGAGTTAACTTTTGAACAAATGTTAGAAGAGTCTTTTAAAACTATACGTAATGGAGAGGTCGTAGACGGTACAGTAATCGACGTAAAGCCTGATGAAATTATCCTAAATATAGGTTACAAAGCAGACGGTATTATTACTCGTAGTGAGTACACAAATGAAGCAAATGTTGATTTGACTACCGTTGTATCAGTAGGCGATTCTATGACTGTGAAGGTTTTAAAAGTAAACGATGGTGAAGGCCAAGTATTGTTAACTTATAAGAGATTAGCAGCAGAAAAAGGAAATGAAAGATTAAAAGAAGCATTTGAAAACAAAGAAGTATTAAAAGCAACAGTAGCACAAATCCTTGGCGGAGGATTAAGTGTAGTTGTAGAAGAAGCAAGAGTATTTATTCCCGCTAGTTTAGTTTCAGATACTTATGAAAAAGATTTAAGCAAGTATGAAGGTCAAGAAATTGAATTTGTGATTAGTGAATTTAATCCAAGAAGAAATCGAGTAATTGGTGATAGAAGACAGTTATTAGTAGCAGAAAGAGCAATTATGCAAAAAGAGTTATTTGCGAAGCTACAGGTTGGTGATACAATTGAAGGAACAGTCAAAAATGTAACTGATTTTGGTGCATTTATTGATTTAGGAGGTGTAGATGGATTGCTACATATCTCTGAAATGTCTTGGGGAAGAGTAGAAAATCCTAAGAAAGTATTCCAAGTGGGCGATACAGTAAAAGTTCTTGTGAAAGACATTAATGATACTAAAGTTGCTTTGAGCTTAAAATTCCCAGAGTCTAATCCATGGGCAAATGCTACCACAGATTATGCAGTAGGCAATGATGTTGTTGGTAGAGTCGCAAGAATGACAGATTTTGGAGCATTTGTTGAATTAGCACCAGGAGTAGATGCGTTATTGCATGTTTCACAAATTTCTCGTGCACACGTTGAAAAACCTTCTGATGCATTGTCTGTTGGACAAGAGATTACTGCTAAAGTTGTTGATTTGAATGAAGCGGATAGAAAAATAAGCCTTAGCATGAAGGCTCTTGAACCAGATACAGAAGAGGGTTTCGATGAGGCAATAGAAGAATAGAATAGAACAATATAAAAAAGAATGCTTATCATAGCATTCTTTTTTTCTTTTTGTTAAAAATACATCAAGATGTTTTGTTATATGTACAAAAAAATTGTTCATAATCACTAGAAATTTTCGCTATTTTCTAGTATAGTATATAAAGTACCATATAGAACGTACGCGTTCATAAAGTATGGGTAAAAGGAAGGAAGGATAAAAGAATGGGACTTTTAACATTTAAGGGTGGAATTCATCCAGATGATGGGAAGCGCTTGGCAAAAGACAAAGCCATAGTGGAAATAAAGCCAACTGGCGATTTGGTTTATCCACTATCCCAGCATATAGGTGCTCCTGCTAGTCCGGCAGTTGAAGTTGGAGCTCATGTGTTGAGAGGGCAAAAAATTGCTGAAGCGGGGGGCTTCGTATCAGCACCAGTACATGCATCCGTTTCTGGTACCGTGAAAGCAATTGAACCACATTTCAATGCAACAGGTTCGAAGGTGAACTGTATTGTAGTAGAAAATGACGAAGCATATGAGGAAGTAGAATATGAGCCGGTAAAACCTTTTGAAGAGTTGAGCAAAGAAGAAATTATAAAGTTGATTGGAAATGCAGGCGTAGTGGGTATGGGTGGCGCTGGTTTCCCTACACATGTGAAATTATCTCCGAAAGAGCCAGAGAAAATTGAATATGTGATTGCAAACTGTGCTGAATGTGAACCATATATTACAGCTGATTACAGAAGAATGCTAGAAAATCCTGAAGAGTTAGTTAGCGGAATGAAGGTGATTTTGCAGTTGTTTGATCATGCAAAAGGTATTTTTGGTGTAGAAGATAACAAGCCAGATTGCGTTGCTAAACTCAAAGAATTGGTAAAAAATGAACCACGTATGGAAGTTATGGCATTGCAAACAAAGTATCCTCAAGGAGCAGAACGTCAGTTGATTTTTGCGACAACTGGGAGAGCGATTAATTCCACCATGTTACCTGCTGATGCAGGATGTGTTGTAGATAATGTGGAGACAATTATTGCAATTCATAATGCAGTTATAAATGGGAGACCACTTATGGAGCGAGTTGTTACGGTAAGTGGGGATGCAGTGAAGGAACCAGGTAACTTCAAAGTGTTATGTGGAATGAATCAAAGAGAATTAATAGAAGCAGCTGGTGGATTTATAGGGGAGCCTAAAAAAGTGATTTCAGGTGGCCCAATGATGGGATTCAGTATGTTTACCATAGATACGCCTATTACAAAAACATCATCTTCAATTTTATGTCTTTCCAAAGACCAAGTAGCAGAAATTGAACCATCCGCATGTATCAACTGTGGAAAGTGCGTAGAGGTATGTCCATGTAGAATTGTACCATCAAGATTAGCGGATTTAGCTGAGCGACATGATACAGAGACATTTGAAAAGATGGAAGGGATGGAATGTGTGGAATGTGGATCTTGTAGCTTTGTATGTCCTGCCAAGAGACCATTAAAACAATCCATTGGTTCAATGAAAAAAATTGTACTAGGAAATAGAAGGAAAAAATAAGAGAGAGGTGAACGAACAGTGAGTGAAAATTATAATATATCATCCTCACCACATATCCGTTCTAAAGTAACCACCAGTAATATTATGCTTTTGGTAACCATTGCGTTATTACCAGCAGCAGCTTTTGGTGTTTATAACTTTGGAATGAATGCACTAGTTTTGATTCTAGTGACTACGGCAACTGCTGGATTAACTGAATATTTGTATCAAAAATTAATGCATAAGAAAGTTACAATTAGTGATATGAGTGCGATCGTAACAGGATTGTTATTGGCACTTAATCTTCCACCGTCAGCTCCTTGGTGGATCGGTGTTCTTGGAGCAATTTTTGCAATTCTAGTTGTAAAACAGCTCTTTGGTGGTTTGGGACAAAATTTTATGAATCCAGCACTTGGAGCAAGATGTTTTCTTTTGATTTCTTTTACTGGAAGAATGACAACATTTGTATATGATGGCGTTTCTGGTGCAACTCCATTGGCTCAATTAAAAGCTGGTGAAAGTGTTGACACAATGAATATGTTAATTGGTAGAATTCCAGGTACAATAGGAGAGACATCTGTAATTGCAATTATGATAGGTGCAATTTTCCTATTATTAATGGGAGTTATTGATTTAAGAATTCCAGGTACATATATTGTTACCTTTGTAATATTTATTATAATATTTGGCGGACATGGATTTGATATGAACTACATCACAGCACACCTTTGTGGCGGTGGTTTGATGTTAGGAGCTTGGTTTATGGCGACTGATTATGTAACCTCTCCAATTACTAAGAAAGGTCAGATTGTATATGGTGTCTGTCTTGGTGTACTTACAGGATTGTTTAGATTATTTGGGGGATCTGCAGAAGGAGTTTCTTATGCAATTATCTTTAGTAACCTTTTAGTTCCTTTGATTGAAAGAGTTACCCTTCCAAAGCCATTTGGTAAAGGAGGAGAAAAATAATGAATAAAATTCTTAAAAACACATTGATTTTAACTGCTATTACATTAGTATCAGGTGTCTTACTTGGATTGGTATATGAAGTATCAAAAGCACCAATTGCTACTGCACAAGAGAATGCTAAGAAAGAAGCATATCAAGCAGTTTTTGAATCAGCCAGTGATTTTGAAGTGTATAGCGATTTCGATGAAAAAGAAGCGGAAGAAGCAATGAAAGATGCTGGATTGACATCTGATATTATATCAGAAGTTGTTGTTGCAAAAGATGGTGGAGAGGATGCCGGATATGTGATTACAGTTGTTTCGAAGGAAGGATACGGTGGAGATATTAAATTTTCAGTAGGTATTCAAAACGACGGAACTGTAAATGGTATTGCAATTCTATCGATTAGTGAAACTGCTGGACTTGGAATGAAGGCGGCAGAACCAAAATTCCAAGATCAATTTAAAGATAAACAAGTGGAAAAATTCGAATATACAAAGAGTGGTGCATCAGATGACTCGCAGATTGATGCGCTTAGTGGTGCGACAATTACAACCAATGCAATGACAAATGGTGTAAATAGTGCATTAGCTTATTTTCAAAATGTATTAGGAGGAGGTAGTGCAAATGAATAAGTGTACGGAAAGACTTTATAACGGTCTCGTAAAAGAGAATCCTACCTTCGTTCTTATGTTAGGTATGTGTCCAACACTTGCTGTTACAACATCAGCAATGAATGGATTAGGTATGGGGCTTACTACAACAGTTGTTTTGGTAATGTCTAATATGTTAATCTCCATGTTACGCAAAATCATTCCAGATAGTGTACGTATGCCTGCATTTATTGTAGTAGTAGCGTCATTTGTTACCATTGTTCAATTTTTGCTAGAAGGGTTTATTCCGGCGTTGTATGACTCATTGGGCTTATACATTCCTTTGATTGTTGTTAACTGTATTATTCTTGGTAGAGCAGAGAGTTATGCATCTAAAAATCCAGTCATTCCTTCAATCTTTGATGGTATAGGGATGGGTCTTGGATTTACAGTTGGTTTAACTTGTATTGGTGCAGTTAGAGAATTGATTGGTGCAGGACAGATATTTGGTGCACAAATTATGCCAAAATCATATGAGCCAATTACTATTTTTATCTTGGCACCTGGAGCATTCTTTGTATTAGCTGGTTTGGTTGCGATTCAAAATAAAGTAAAAAATGGTTCTTCAAAGAAAAAAGCAACAGCAACAGATACAAAATCTTGCGATGGAGAATGTGCTGCATGTGGTGGAACTTGTGGTAGTGGAAATATTTTCCCTACTGGTAATGAAAAAGAAAATTAGGAGGTAAGTACAGATGAAAGAATTATTAATAATTGCTATTGGCTCTGCACTAGTAAATAACGTTGTACTTAGCCAATTCCTAGGATTATGTCCATTCCTTGGCGTTTCTAAGAAGGTAGAGACAGCAGCTGGTATGGGAGGAGCGGTAATATTTGTATTAACTATTTCATCCTTCTTTACAAGTATGATTTATAAATTTATATTGGTTCCAATGGGCTTTGAATACTTACAAACAATTGTATTTATTCTTGTAATTGCAGCGTTGGTACAATTCGTAGAAATGTTTTTGAAAAAAGCAGTACCACCGTTATATAATGCATTAGGAGTATATCTTCCGCTTATTACGACAAACTGTGCGGTACTGGGTGTCGCACTTACAAATGTCCAAAAGGAATATGGTGTTGTTTCGGGTATCATCAATGGATTTGCAACAGCAGTTGGCTTCACAATTGCAATTGTAATTATGGCTGGTATTCGTGAAAGAAATGAATACAATGATATTTCACCATCTTTTAAGGGATCACCAATTGTCCTGATTACTGCCGGACTTATGGCAATCGCCTTCTTTGGATTTTCAGGATTAATATAGGGAGGGGATTGAATATGAGTGTAACAGGAATTATATTAGCTGCAGTAATTGTTGGTGGAACAGGTTTATTTATTGGGGCCTTTCTTGGAATTGCAGGAAAGCAATTTGCAGTTGAAGTAGACGAAAGAGAAGAGGCTATTGCGGGTGTTCTTCCAGGAAATAATTGTGGTGGTTGTGGATATGCAGGTTGCTCAGGACTGGCAGCGGCAATTGTAAAGGGAGAAGCGGAAATCAGCGGATGTCCTGTTGGGGGCTCACCCGTTGCTGCTAAAATAGGTGAGATTATGGGGATAGAGGCTACAGAATCAAAACCTATGACGGCATTTGTTAAGTGCGGTGGAACATGTGAAAAGGCAAAAGAAGATTACAAGTACTATGGTGTGGAAGATTGTATTATGATGAATTTTGTACAAAATGGTGGACCTAAAGCTTGTAGTTATGGTTGCTTAGGATATGGAACCTGTGTGAAAGCTTGTCCTTTTGATGCAATACATATTGTAGATGGGATTGCTGTAGTCGATAAAGAAGCATGTAAAGCCTGTGGCAAATGTGTAGCAGTTTGTCCGAAGAGTTTGATTGAATTAGTGCCACAAGATCAAATTCATTTAGTGAATTGTAGTTCAAAAGATAAAGGTAAGGAAGTTATGGCAGTATGTTCTGCAGGTTGTATTGGATGTAAAATGTGTGAAAAAGTTTGTAAATTTGATGCCATTAAGGTGGAAGATAATATTGCACATATTGATCCGGAAAAATGCACCAATTGTGGAGCATGTGCGGAAAAATGTCCGAAGAAAACAATTTCCTAGTGGAAACTATAAATTAAGATAAAACATAAGGGGTTCTAGTAATGAAATTGGATATGTTAAAGAAAGATCTAAAGAACATAAAGTTACCGATCTTTTTATTCTTGATATATGATGTGATAGTGCATCTTATATGGAATAGTATCTGTCCAATGGTAATCATAACTGGAATCCCTTGTCCTGGGTGTGGTTTAACACGGGCTGCAAAGCTGTTATTACAGCTAAGATTTGCAGATGCTTGGAAAATGCATCCATTTATTTATCCGATTGTTATGTTAGCAGTATTGTTTTTTATATTTCGCTATGTACTTGATAAAAGAATAAATATTTTGATAGTTCTGACGGTTATTTTAGGTGGATTAATGATACTCTATTATATATATAGAATGTATCGTTATTTCCCGAATGATTCTCCCATGACCTATTATTACGATAGTATTTTATATCAATTATTCAAATTGTATAAATTGTGGTAATAATTATAAATTTCTTGTGTATCAGTTTGATACGTGATACTATAATTAGTAGAATTAGTAAGGAGGTCATACCAATGGATGAAAATTTTAATAATACACCGGATGAAAATATCAATCATGCAGATATGTCTGAAAATGAGAAAGAAGTGCAAGAGACAAATGTTATAACAGAACAAGAAGATCATTCTGTAGTCGAAGTTCAAAATACTCAAAATTTTTCTGAGCATCAACAATCACAAAGTTCAGAAGATATGAATTATGCATATAATACTGGGTATAATCCTAATTATAACAACCAAGAACCAGATGAAAGTGTTATGACAATGGGAGATTGGGTACTCACAATTTTGGCCCTTATGATACCATGTGCAGGTATTATTTTATACTTTGTATGGGCATTTGGAAAACATGGGAATGTCAACCGAAAAAATTATTGTAGAGCTTATCTAATTATCATGGGAGTGTTATTGGTAATTTACTTATTTTTCTTTTTAATCTTTGGTGCTGCATTCATCAGTTCGATGAATTAAAAATAGTCTCGGCTTACAAGGCCGAGACTATTTTATTTTTTTAATCCATTGGAATAATGTAGTTGATAATCGTCTGTAATAAAAATGGCTTCTGTATTCTTTAAACTATTAATTAGTTTTAGCCCTTCATCAAGTCCTAAAGCAAAACAAGTAGTGCTAAGTCCATCTCCATCAGCTGATTGCTCAGAAATAATAGTTACTCCTAACAAATCATTTTGATAAGGATACCCTGTTTTTGGATCCAATATATGGTGATATATTTGATCGTCAACTTTAAAGTATCGTTCATAAATACCAGAAGAAACGACGGATTGACCATTGATTTCTACATTAGTAATAGGTTCATTTTTTTCATCAAAAGGCTTTTGAATTCCAATGTTGAAAGGATCTCCATCAGGTTTATTGCCAACAGCTAGTACATTCCCACCCAAGTTAATAAGTGCATGTTTGACTCCTTGACTTTCCAAATATGCTTTTAATTGATCTGCAATAAATCCTTTTGCAATACCTCCCAAATCAAGTCTTGTATTGGGGTCAGTTATGGTAATAGTAGTTCCGTCTAGCTGAATATTTTTGTAATTAACATCAGGTAAGGAAGCTTGTATTGCAGTACTGTCAGGGAGGGTTCCTGTATTATTTTTAAAATCCCATAATTCACTCAAAGGAGCAACTGTAATATCGAATTTACCATTTGATAACTCACTATAGTACAATCCGCGGGAAATAAGTGCTGCAGTATCAGATGAAATTGTGATTGGCTTACCATTGGAATGGTTAATCTGAGAGATTTCGCTAGTTTCAATGGTTCGACTAAATCGATTTTCATAATCTTTACACATATCAAAACAAGTATCAAGTATCGTGGTATCGTCACTGTCAAATATTTGAATATTGATAACAGTGTCGAATAAAATATCACTTCGTGAAATTGGTTCTTGCATATCTTTGCTGCATCCAGAACACATCAAGGATAAGAAGATGGTCACTGCTAGAAGGAACATGTTCTTTTTCATAATTTACCTCACTTATTAGAATAATATTTATTATAACATGTATGAAATGAAACGCAATCGAACATGTGGTTGCACAATAAATGCCGTTGTGATAGAATGATTTTTAAAGAGGTCATGAAAATGAAAAAGAAAGATTGTATATTAATAATAGTTATATTTGTCATTGCGGGAAGTGCTTATCTTGGAAATAAAGCTTTAACAAAAGAGGGAAATGAATATGTGAGAGTTTCAGTAGATGGGAAAGAATTTGGAATCTATGATTTGAATGTGGATCAAAAGATTTCTATCAACCATACGAATATTCTTGAAATCAAGGATCATAAAGCAACGATGATAGAAGCTACTTGTCCAGATAAATTATGTGTGCACCAAAAGGCAATCGAAGCAGATCGAGAGAGTATTATTTGCCTACCGAATAAAATTATTGTAGAGGTACAAAGTAAGGAAGAAAGCCAATTAGATGCAGTTACGAATTAGGAGGAAGTAGTTATGAAGAGTAAGGTGGCTTATTTTGGTGTTTTTGTATCCTTGGCTTTGATCTTAAGTTATGTTGAAACATTAATTCCAATACAGTTTGCCATTCCAGGAGTAAAATTAGGACTTGCAAACCTAATTGTGGTAATAGCCTTATATAAAATGGGTACCAAAGAAGCTTTTATATTATCGGTTGTAAGGGTGGTACTTGCAGGTTTTTTATTTGGAAATCTATTCAGTATTATTTATAGTCTGGCAGGATGTGCGTTAAGTCTTTTTATCATGGTAATTTTAAAAAGAAAAAATGGGTTTAGTATTTTAGGTATTAGTATTGCGGGTGGTGTATTTCATAACGTTGGACAATTATTGGTTGCTATGTTTGTAGTAGAGAGTTTTAGTATATCTTATTATTTTCCAGTGTTATTAGTGGCCGGTACAATAACTGGATTAGTTATTGGGATATTAGCGAATGAATTATTAAAAAGGTTAGTTAGCTTTACTTGGAATTAAGAAAGGATAATTTTAAATATGATAGCATATATCTGTGGAGAATTAGTAAATGTTGAGATTGATAAAATAGTAGTTGATATAAATGGGGTGGGGTATTCTATTTTTATGCCAGCCCAATCTATTCGAACATTATCTCCGATCGGTGAGAAAGTGAAGGTACATACATACCTGAATGTAAGGGAAGATGCCATGCAATTATTTGGGTTTTTATCGCATGATGATTTGCAAGTGTTTAAATTATTAATTGGTGTGAGTGGCATTGGACCGAAGGGTGCATTGAGTATACTGTCGCAACTATCATCGGATGATTTACGGTTTGCAGTTTTATCAAATGATGTAAAGGCAATCTCAGCATCCCCAGGAATTGGGAAAAAAACTGCGGAGAAATTGATTATAGAGCTAAAGGATAAATTAAATATAGAGGATATACTTACAAAAAGCGAAGTGGATAATACGACAAAAACTGATACTACGGGTACGTCTCATACTACCCAGTCTGAAGTTATACAAGCATTAGTAGCTTTGGGATATGGAAATACGGAAAGTATGAAAGCTGTACAAAAGGTACAGGTGCAAGATACAATGAGTGTGGAAGAGGTATTAAAGCAAGCACTGAAGTATATCACATTTTAGTTAAGAGGGTAGTTATGGGAAAAAGAATTATAACAACTGAAAATTTGGAAGAAGATATAAAGATAGAGAATCATTTAAGGCCACAATTGTTAGCAGATTATATAGGCCAGGAAAAAGCGAAGAAGACGTTAGGGATTTATATTAAAGCAGCAAAAGAAAGAAATGAATCTTTGGATCATGTGTTATTTTATGGTCCACCAGGACTTGGAAAAACCACATTGGCGGGAATTATAGCAAATGAAATGGAGGTTCATATTAAGATCACCTCAGGGCCAGCAATAGAAAAACCTGGAGAAATGGCGGCTATTCTTAATAATTTACAAGAAGGAGATATTTTATTTGTAGATGAAATTCATCGCTTGAATCGCCAAGTAGAAGAGGTGTTATATCCGGCAATGGAAGACTATGCAATTGACATTATGATAGGAAAAGGGGCAAGTGCGAGGTCTATTCGCTTAGATTTGCCGAGATTTACATTAGTAGGCGCGACAACTAGAGCAGGGATGCTTACAGCACCATTACGAGATCGTTTTGGAGTAGTGAACCGTCTGGAGTTTTACACGGAACAAGAATTACAGACCATCATTATTCGTTCAGCAATGGTTCTTGGGGTTGAAATAGATAGCAAAGGTGCAATGGAATTAGCGAAACGTTCCAGAGGGACTCCTAGGCTTGCCAATCGATTGTTAAAAAGAGTAAGGGATTTTGCTCAGGTAAAATACGATGGCGTTATTACAGAGGAAGTAGCATCTTATGCACTGGATTTATTAGAAGTGGACAGATATGGATTGGATCAAATAGATAGAAATATACTGTTAACTATGATAGAAAAATTTCAGGGAGGACCTGTGGGACTGGATACACTTGCAGCTTCTATTGGTGAAGATTCTGGTACTATTGAAGATGTGTATGAACCATATTTATTAAAAAATGGTTTTATACAAAGAACCCCTAGGGGTCGAACAGTAACTGAACTTACGTATCATCATTTAGGAATTTCATTGGAAATTGACTAAAAATGGTTGTTTTTATTCTCATTTAGTTTATAATAGAGTGATAGAATTAGGAAAAGTTCGAGGAGGATTCCATGGCTTCAAGAAAAAACAATACTGAGGTTCTAATAGGAGGCAAAGTTTTCACATTAAGTGGGTTTGAAAGTGAAGAATATATGCAAAGAGTAGCAACCTATTTGAATCATAAAATTGCCGAATGTACAAGTTGTGAGGGATATCGAAAACAAAACTTAGAAATACAAAACACCCTATTGTCATTGAATATTGCAGATGATTATTTTAAAGCAAAAAAGCAAGGAGATGCATTAGAGAAGGATATCGAAGATAAAGATAAAGAAATGTATGACTTAAAGCATGAACTGATTTCCACTCAGATAAAATTGGAAAATGCAGAAAAAACAATAGAAATATTAAAAGAGCAAAATAATGATTTGCAAAAGGAGCAAGTCAAGTTAGAAACTGTAATGAAAACTCGTAAAAAGTAGGCTGTCAGAAGACAGCCTTTTTTAAAGGAAATAGCTATGAACAAAGAAATAGAAATTTTATCACCAGCAGGATCATATGATAGCCTTAAAGCTGCTATTTTAGCAGGAGCAGATGCAGTTTATGTGGGAGGCTGCAAGTTTGGTGCCCGTGCATTTGCTAATAACCTTACACAACAGGAATTATTAGAGGCAATTGATTATGTACATTTGCATCAGCGGAAAATATTTTTAACAGTGAATACATTGTTAAAAGAACATGAAATAACAGAAGAATTATATGATTATCTAAAACCACTGTATAATCAAGGATTAGATGCTGTGATTGTACAAGATGTTGGAGTGATTGCTTTTGTAAAGAGATATTTTCCAGGGCTTGATATTCATGCAAGTACACAAATGACCATAACCAATGTGTTAGGAGCAAAGTTTCTTGAGGGAAAGGGAGTTACTAGAGTTGTCACATCTAGAGAGTTAAAGCTACATGAAATTAAAGAGATTGCAAAAGAGACAACACTTGAAGTAGAAAGTTTTGTACATGGAGCTTTGTGTTATTGTTATTCAGGACAATGTCTGTTTAGCAGTCTCATAGGTGGTAGAAGCGGTAACCGGGGACAATGTGCCCAACCATGTAGATTACCGTATGAGATTAAAGGGAAAAAGGGTAAATCGTATTTACTAAGCTTAAAAGATATTTGCACGTTGGAATTTATTCCAGAGCTGATAGAGCATGGGATATATTCTTTGAAAATTGAAGGGCGAATGAAGAAACCAGAGTATGTTGCAGCTGTTACAAGCATGTATCGGAAGTATGTTGATTTGTATTTTGAAGTAGGAGCGTCTAAGTATAAGGTGGATAAAAAAGATAAAGAGCTTCTGATGGATTTATATAATAGAGGGGGATTCCACGAAGGATATTATCATACACAGAACGGACCAGAAATGGTAAGTTTTAAACGTCCAAATCACGCAGGTATTAAAGCAATTAAAGTAACAACAATCAGAGGTAACCAGTTGCAGGGAATCTCCTTGACTGATTTGCATAAAGGAGACATTATAGAACTCTCTGGAAAACAAGAAAATTATACATTGGGTGAGGAAATACGAAAAGGTCAACCAGTTAGATTTCGAGTAAAAAAGCAGACAGGTATAGAAACTGTGTTATACAGAACACGCAATGAATCCCTTATTCAAGAATTACACAAAGAATATGTGAATCATAAAATTCAGGAAAAGATAAATGGAAACCTGACTATTGTTAAGGATGAACCAGTCACACTTACTTTGTGGAATCGAGATAAAAAGGTATGCGTAGTAGGAGAAGTACCAGAACTTGCTGTAAATCAACCAATGGATCAAAAACGTGTGGAAACACAGATACGTAAAACAGGAAATACGGATTTTGTTTTTCATGAATTAAAGGTAGATATTGATGATGGTGTATTTTTACAAATGCAAAAATTGAATGAATTAAGAAGAAATGGATTAGATACATTAGCAAAAGCAATCTGTGATAGTTATCGAAGAGATTCAAATTTTCCTTATGAGGTTTCCATGGATGAGCTACAAAACAAGGAGAGACAACATTTATGTATGTTTAACGTATCTGTGGAAAGCAAGGAACAATTTTATATAGTAAATCAATGGGAAGAAATATCTGCTATTTACGTGGATTGCAATATGATAACGAAATCATATCAAAACAAGGACATAAAGCTATTAGTAGATGCTGGACATAAAAAGCATAAAAAGATGTATTTTGCTTTTCCGCACGTTGTTAGAAAAGAAACAAGGGATCATATAGAAAAACATTACAAAACATGGTTAGAGCAGGGATTCGACGGTGCATTAATACGGAATTATGAAACGTATGAATTTTTGAAAGAACACCAATATAGTGGTGAAATTATACTAGATAGTAATATGTATTATTTAAATCATTATTGTACGGAGTTTTGGAAGGAAGAAGATATAGAGTATCATACAGCTTCATTGGAATTAAATTATAGAGAACTAAAAAAAAGCAATCTTGATAATACTGAGTTAGTAGTGTACGGATATTATCCAGTAATGGTATCTGCACAATGTATACAAAAAAACACATTCAAATGTACACATGTGCAAGGAAACTTATTGTTAAAAGATAGATGCAATAAAGAATTTGTAGTTAAAAATTGTTGTGATTACTGTTATAATGTTATTTATAACACAGCACCGGTTGTACTTCTGGATCAACAGGATGAAATAAGTCAATTAGGAGCCAGGTCTTTGCGGTTACAATTTTCAATTGAGGATGCATCGCAAACACAACAAGTGCTAGAGGCATACGTAGATACATTTTTTAATAATCAATCGCGCGTGTTAGATATAGAATTTACACGAGGTCATTTTAAAAGAGGAATAAAGTAGGTGAAAAGTTGGTAAATATTATTGTAGAATTATCCAAATATTTGATGATTATTTTATTTGCGGCATATACGTATTCATGTTTTAGTATCTTTGGATATGACGATTATGAAGACAAACGTCATATCCTGTTTCGGCAGAATCGTTTGATGTTTACAATACATTTTATTGCATATTTGGTCATGTACTTAAAAACGAAAGAATTGAAAATAATGTTTTTTTATGCTGCACAAGTAGTACTATTTATTGCGATCATTGTGTTGTACAATATGATTTATCCAAAGGTTTCGAAATTAATTGTAAATAATATGTGCATGTTATTATGCGTTGGATTACTGATGATAACAAGATTAACGTTTGATAAAGCTATTAAGCAATTTATTATTATTACGGGAGCAACTGCTTTGAGTCTGATAGTGCCAGTAGTCATTAGAAAAGTTAAATTCTTGAAAAAATGGACAAATATTTATGCAATTGTTGGTGTCTTAGCTTTGGCGGCTGTTGCAGTGATAGGAAGAACCTCTTATGGTGCTAAATTAGGATTTAGTATTGCGGGGATTAGTATACAACCTTCAGAATTTGTTAAAATTATATTTGTCTTTTATGTTGCGTCTAGCCTTAAGGAATCCACAGAATTCAAACATGTTGTTAAAACTACAATTATAGCCGCATTACATGTGCTTATATTAGTTGCATCAAAAGATCTAGGTGCTGCTTTGATTATATTTGTTGTATACTTGGTTATGCTGTATGTGGCTACAAGGCAGCCACTTTATATGTTGAGCGGATTAGGGGCAGGAAGTATCGCAGCTGTTGGAGCATATTATGTCTTTAATCATGTAAAAACTCGTGTAGTTGTATGGCGGGATCCTTTTGCAGTGTATGATAGAGGTGGTTATCAAGTGGCACAATCCTTGTTTGCGATTGGCACTGGAAGCTGGTTTGGAATGGGGTTATTCCAAGGGGCGCCAGATACCATACCTGTAGCGGAAGAAGACTTTATATTCTCAGCGATATCAGAAGAATTAGGATTGATTTTTGCATTGTGTCTAATCTTAGTGTGTGTTAGTTGTTATGTTATGTTCTTAAATATTGCGATGCAAATCCATGAAATCTTTTATAAGCTTATTGCATTGGGTCTTGGTACTTGTTATATTTTTCAAGTGTTTTTAACAATTGGCGGAGTTACAAAATTTATTCCGTCAACAGGAGTAACATTGCCATTGGTAAGCTATGGCGGGAGTTCGGTATTAAGCACTTTAATTATGTTTGCAATCATTCAAGGGTTGTATATTTTAAGAGAAGATGAGGAAGAGATTATTGAAAGAAAGAGAGCAAAACAATTACAAGAAGAGAGAAGACAGAATTCGGACGCCAGAAGATATCGAAAGAGAGTTCCATCGTCCACCTCAACGAGAAACCAAAAAGATGACAAAGGCTATATCACCCAAGGGACTCCAAAAGGAAACAAAGCGAGAACAAAAAAGGGTAAAGAAGCGCAAGAAGGTCAGAAACAAAGAATTCGCTAGAGTTACCTATTTGTTTGTTTCACTTTTTTTGGTGCTTATGGGTTATATCGTATACTTTAATGTAGTCAAGAGTAAGGATATTATTAATAGCCCTTATAATACTAGACAAGATTCTTTTGCAGATCGCATTGTGAGGGGAAAAATACTAGATCGATCTGGAAATGTTTTGGCAGAAACTCAAGTAGGTGAAGATGGAAGTGAATCCAGGTATTATCCATATGGAGATGTGTTTGCACACGTTATTGGATATGCGTCAAAGGGAAAATCAGGGATAGAATCAGTTGAGAATTTTAATCTATTAACATCGAATGCTTTTTTTGTAGAAAAGATTATCAAAGAATTTAAAGATGAAAAAAATATAGGCGATAATGTAGTTACTACGCTAGATGTGAGTTTACAACAGGCTGCATACGATGCCCTTGGAGACAATAATGGTGCAGTTGTTGTTATGGAAGCAAGTACTGGAAAAATTTTATCTATGGTATCAAAACCAACATTTGATCCTAACCAAGTAGATACAGACTGGGAATATCTGAATTCATCAGAAAGCGGGAGTGCTTTGCTTAACCGTGCTACGCAAGGGGCTTATGCACCAGGTTCAACATTTAAAGTAGTTACCACTTTAGAATATATGAGAGAATTCCCCGATTACCATAATTATGCATATGAATGTAATGGTGAAATTACACAAGATGGCACCACAATTCATTGTTTTGATAGTACCGCGCATGGTGGAGAGGACCTGTTATCTTCTGTTGCAAATTCGTGCAATGCCTCATTTGCAAATATAGGATTGCAATTAGACAAAACATCTTATGTAAAAACAGCCAAATCATTGCTATTTGATTCTAAGCTACCAAGTGTGTTACCATATACAAAGAGTAAATTTGCAATTACAAACGATTCAACAAGTGCCGATATGATGATGACAGCTATGGGACAGGGAGAAACACAAGTGAGTCCTTATCATATGGCATTGATTACAGCAGCAATTGCGAATGGTGGCAAGCTGATGAAACCTTATCTTGTAAGTTCGGTAACTAATTACAATGGTGCTCAGGTTTCAAAAAATATGCCACAATCCTATGGTGAATTGATGACAGCTACAGAAGCGTCTCAGTTAAGCGAATATATGAGGGCGGTTGTTACACAGGGAACAGCTACTTCTTTGGGTGGTGAAGATTATACTGTCGCGGGAAAAACGGGGACAGCAGAATATAGCAGTGATAAAGAAAAGAGCCATTCTTGGTTCATTGGATTTACCAATGTAGACAATCCCGAACTTGTGATTAGTGTTATTGTGGAAGGTTCTGATGGTAATTCGGGAGCAAAAGCGGTTCCGATTGCACATGAAGTACTAAATGCTTATTATTATAATTAGATAGATTAGAGGGATGTTCATGGTACTATACAAGGAATTATATGTTAGTGATGAATTAAAGAAAAAAGAAAAGAAAGTCCTTCATAAAATAAGAAATGGACAAATGCAGTTGAATATCTATGTGATTACACTTTCGCAAAGCGAAAGTAATCAGTTGGATATCTTTAATGTAGCATTATTGGTTCAAAAGAAAATATCTATTGAACATACCTTTATTGTAGGAATTTCAAAAGGTTATGAAGCTGCATTAGGATTGGTTGAGAAAATAGTACAAGATATATATCATGAGACTCAAGATGTTAATATACGGGCTTATTTACTAAATAGGCAGAAGCAACTAGAAGAAAGTGAGATGTAGAGCCAATATGCTACATATTTTATTATTAATTTTAAAAATTATAGGTATAATAGTAGCATTGATTATTGGAGTGCTATTATTAGTAAGTTTCATCGTACTTTTTGTACCAGTTCGGTATCGGATAACTGGGACGTATGAGAATTCGTTGGATAGCTTGAATCTAGATATTAGGTTCTCTTGGCTGCTTCATTTTGTGAAGGGATATGCAACATACAAAAATAGTTGTATGGATTGGCAGATGCAAGTCGCTTGGAAAAAGTTCAATGTTACAGATGATGTAAAGAATGTTGAAGAGAAAATGACGCATAGTGCAGAAGAATATGTGGAGGAAGTGACTCTGGACGATACTTTAAGTAATAATGGTAAACACCAAAAGTCCAAGAAACACATAGAGAAGCTAAATGAGAAGGAGTTTGAGAAAAAATCGACATTTGTCCAAGACAAAGCTGATGTTCCAAAGGACGAATCGTTAAAGAAGCGTAAAAGAAGTATACGTACTATAATTGCAACTTGGTATCGTATGATTGTACATTTTCTGAAAAATATCAAATATACATTTCTAAAGATATGTGCTAATATTAAGTTGTTGTTAGAACGAAAAGAAACACTGGTGGAATTCATCTTGGATGAAATACACGTAGCCGCTTTTCGAAAGGTTAAGTTGGAAGTTATACGGCTAGCCAAATACTTAAAGCCAAAGGTATTTCGAGTGTATGGAATCATTGGATTTGATGACCCTTGTACTACTGGTCAAGTATTAGCAGCACTTAGTATGTTGTATCCATTTCTAGGGGATAATATGAGGATACAGCCAGAGTTTGAACGACGGATATTAAAGGGAGAATTTATTATGAAAGGCAAAGTGAGAATGGCATTTATGGTAATTCTTGGAATCCGGTTATTTTTTAATAAAAATGTTAGACAAGTAATAAAAGATGCTAAAAATTTTGAATTTTAATTTATGATAGAAGGAGGAAATAACATGGCAGAAGGTAATTTTGGAAATACGGTAGAAACACTTTTTAATGGGATGGACAGCATTGTGTCATCCAAAACAGTAGTGGGTGAGGCCATTCATATAGGCGATACTATTTTATTACCGTTAGTTGATGTCTCATTCGCTGTTGCGGCAGGAACATTTAGCGGTGATAAAAGAGATAAAGGAGCAGGTGGTTTGGGGGGAAAATTAACCCCTTGTGCAATTTTGGTAATACAAAATGGAACAACAAAGCTTGTGAATGTAAAGAATCAAGATACTATGACTAAAATTTTAGATATGGTTCCAGATGTGGTAAATAAATTCACTTCAAAGGGTGAAAAGAAGATGACAGAAAACGATGTAGTAGACATTATTAATAAGGCATCGAACGACTCGGAACAGACAGAAGATAAAAAAATGGAGTAATAGTTGGTAATAGTTTGATACTACTAGCATATATTATAATTAACTACGAGTATTTATGGAGGAGTAATGAGGCGAGTTATTGGATTTGCATTGTTCTTTATATCATTAGGTATGCTAATTATGATGTTTCTTCATAGTTCATTTGTAGGTTTGATTATATTATTAATTTTTATGCTATTAGGGTACAATTTGTTTTGTAATTGAGTTTTTGAAATATAGTATGGAACAATAAAAAAGGCACGACTGTTAATTACAGCGTGCTTTCTTATTGTTCAATTAAGCTCTTTCAACTCTGCCAGATTTCAAACATGAAGTACAAACATACATTTTCTTTGTTCCACCTTCTGTTTTCACTCTTATTGATTTAACATTTGATTTCCACATTTTTGGTGTTTTTCTATGAGAGTGACTTACGTTGTTTCCGAAATGAGCACCCTTTTCACAAATAGCACATTTAGCCATAATTGCACCTCCTAACGATCTTAATAGTCCTTATAAGGACTCACAACACTAGTTATTCTATCAGATTCATAAAGGGTTTGCAAGTATAAAATACAAAAATTATATAATTGTTGTAATAAAAGATAAAACAGA
Source organism: Lachnospiraceae bacterium LCP25S3_G4 (assembly GCA_052116865.1). Classification (GTDB taxonomy): domain Bacteria; phylum Bacillota; class Clostridia; order Lachnospirales; family Lachnospiraceae; genus CAUPWF01. The sequence goes on from JBQKKG010000004.1 coordinate 220,188, forward strand.
GTATAATAATTCTGATAATGTATGATTAAACCCATATTAGAATTGGAGGGCATAGATATGAAAGGAAGTATGAGTACTGATCTAGGTATTATCACAATTAGTCCTGAAGTAATAGGAAAATATGCGGGTTCTGTAGCAGTAGAGTGTTTTGGTATAGTTGGCATGGCTGCTGTTAATATGAAGGATGGATTGGTTAGATTATTAAAAAAAGATAGCTTGACACATGGGATTCAAGTTACTATTTCAGATGATAATAGTATCACATTAGATTTTCACGTGATTGTTGTATATGGAGTGAGTATTTCAGCAGTATCAGATAATTTAATTAGTAACGTGAAATATAAAGTAGAAGAATTTACCGGAATGCCTGTAGATAAAATTAATATCTTCGTAGAAGGCGTAAGAGTTATTGATTAAGGAGGAGCTCGTTGTGGCAACAAATACAATTAATGCAGAAATGCTTAAGAAAATGTTTTTAGCTGGAGCTGCGAATATTGAAGCTAAAAAGGAATTTATTAATGAGTTAAATGTTTTTCCAGTACCAGATGGTGATACTGGTACAAATATGTCTTTGACAATCATGGCGGCAGCAAAAGAAGTGAATCATATAAAAAAAATGGATATGATGACGATTGCAAAGGCAATTTCTTCGGGATCATTAAGAGGAGCAAGAGGGAATTCGGGCGTTATTTTATCACAATTATTTAGAGGATTTACAAAAGGAATTAGAGACTATAAAGAAATTGACGTTACTATTTTAGCAAATGCTTGTCAAAAAGCTAAAGAAACTGCATATAAGGCGGTGATGAAGCCGAAGGAAGGTACGATTCTTACTGTTGCAAAAGGAATTGCAGAAAAAGCTAGTGAATTGGTTACTGAGACGGATGATTTGGAGGTGTTTATCCCAAAAATCATTGAGCATGCAGAATATGTTTTATCTAAGACACCGGAGATGCTACCTGTCTTGAAAGAAGCGGGAGTAGTGGATTCTGGTGGTCAAGGATTATTAGAAGTAATAAAAGGTGCATACGATGCATTTTTGGGTAAAGATATTGATTACAGTGTAGTAAGCGGTGAATCCAGCGTTGCAATTACAAAGATAAGCACAGAGACCACTGCTGATATAAAATTTGGTTACTGTACAGAATTTATTATTCTTGTGAAACAATCATTTTCTGAGAAAAATGAAAAGGACATGAAGCAGTATTTAGAATCTATAGGAGATTCTATTGTGTGTGTGGCAGATGATGATATCGTCAAAGTTCATGTTCATACCAATGATCCAGGTTTAGCAATTCAAAAAGCACTTACATTTGGTGAGTTGTCACGCATGAAAATCGATAATATGCGCGAGGAACATGAAGAAAAGCTTATAAAAGATGCAGAAAAACAGGCAGCCTTAGAGGCTGAAGTTAAGAAAAATGAATTGACAAAAGAAGTGGGATTTATAACAGTTTCCATAGGCGATGGTTTGAATGAGATCTTTAAAGAACTTGGGGTTGATTACATCATCGAAGGTGGTCAGACAATGAATCCTAGTACTGAAGATATGTTGAACGCAATTGATAAAGTAAATGCTAAAACAATCTTTATATTGCCAAATAATAAAAATATAATTTTGGCTGCAAATCAAGCAAAGAGCTTGGTGAAAGATAAGAAAATTGTAGTTATACCAACGAAAACGGTACCTCAAGGTATTACAGCTATTATTAATTACATGCCCGAAAAAGATCCGATTGCAAATGAGGCAACTATGTTGGAAGAGATTGAGCATGTAAAGACTGGCCAATTGACATACGCAGTCCGTGATACACATATAGATGATAAGGACATTCACGAAGGTGATATCATGGGAATTGGTGATAGTGGAATAATATCAGTAGGCAAAGAATTAGATGCAACGGCAAAAGAGTTATTGGCTCATTTGGTTGATGAGGAATCAGAATTAATTAGCCTCTATTTTGGAAAAGATGTTTCACAGGAAGATTCGGATAGATTTAGCGAAGAAATACAAACATTGTATCCAGATGTAGATGTTGATACACATTATGGTGGACAGCCGATATATTATTATGTATTGTCCGTAGAATAGAATGGTTCGGGGACGGTGGTATGCGCTTGTGCTATGCACAGAGGGCATATAGCCGCCCTATTTTTATATTTAAGGAGCATTTATCATGAATGAACAATCAAGTATAAGTGAGATAAAAGGTATTGGTAAAAAGACAGAAGATAATTACCACAAACTAGGGATATACACGATAAGTGATCTGATAAAATACTATCCAAGAAATTATGATATATATGAAGAACCAGTAGCTATCGGGGAACTAGAAGAAGGAAAGATAAGCACTGTTGCTGGTGTTATCTACGGTCGTGTCAATGTAAATGGTACGAGACATTTACAAATTACATCGAGCTGTATAAAGGATGATACAGGAGTACTAAGGGTGATTTGGTTTCGTATGCCATTTTTAAAACATTCATTAAAAAGTGGACAAGCAATTATTTTGCGTGGACAAGTAAAATCTAAAAAAGGCCAAATACTTATGGAACACCCTGAGATATATTTGCCACCAAGTTGTTATGAGGAAAAATTGCATACATTACAGCCTGTTTATCCATTGACTAGTGGCGTATCTAACAATGCAATTATGAAAGCGGTTCGGAAAGTATTAGAAGATATGGAGTTTCATCAAGAAATATTACCACTAGATATTAGAATGCAACATCAATTAGTGGAATATAAAGAGGCGATTTGCAGCATTCACTTTCCAAAAAATAAGACAACACTTTTTGCGGCACGAGAGCGGTTAGTTTTTGAAGAATTTTTGATTTTTATTTTAGCACTCAGACAGTTGAAAAATTCGGAAGAAAAAAGCAAAAATCCATACCTTTTACGAAGGCAACCATTGATTAAAGATTTTCAAGATACATTACCATTTGAATTGACCAATGCGCAGTGGAGAGTGTGGAATGAAATACAATCAGATATGTTTGGTGACTGTACAATGTCAAGGTTGGTACAAGGTGATGTGGGTTCGGGCAAAACGATTATAGCGGTATTGGCACTTTTGCTTGTAGGTTTAAATGGATATCAAGGAGCTTTAATGGCTCCAACAGAGGTGTTGGCAAAACAACATTTTGAATCTATTTCAGCTATGTTGAAGGAGCATCATCTTCCATTAGAAGTGGCATTACTAACTGGTTCCATGACCGCAAAAGAAAAAAAAGAGATTTATGATAGGATTTTAGAGGGAGAAGTGCAAATTATTATTGGTACACATGCCTTAATTCAAACAAAAGTAGCGTATAAAGAATTGGCATTAGTCATTACAGATGAACAGCATAGATTTGGTGTTAGGCAACGAGAGACTTTTGCAAATAAGGGAAGAACACCTCATATTTTAGTGATGAGCGCAACACCTATACCACGTACGTTGGCAATTATATTATATGGTGATCTAGATATATCGGTCATTGATGAATTACCTGCAAATCGATTGCCAATAAAGAACTGTGTAGTTGGGACTTCATATCGAAAGACGGCTTATGAATTTATGAAAAAGCAAGTTATGGAAGGAAGACAATGTTATGTTATTTGTTCTATGGTAGAAGAAAGTGAACATTTAGATGTTGAAAATGTGACTGATTATGCAAAGGTGCTACAGCAGAAATTGGGCAAAGATATTACGGTTGGTTATTTACATGGGAAGATGAAACAATCAGAAAAGGATATTATTATGGAACATTTTGCAATGAATGATATTCAAGTATTAGTTTCGACAACTGTAATTGAAGTTGGTATTAATGTTCCAAATGCAACGATTATGCTGGTGGAAAATGCTGAAAGATTTGGTTTGGCTCAGCTTCATCAACTAAGGGGAAGAGTGGGAAGAGGAAAGCACCAATCCTATTGTATTTTTATGAGTAGTTCCAAAGGAAAAGAGACAAAAGAAAGGTTAGAAATTTTAAATAAATCTAATGATGGTTTTTATATTGCTAGTGAGGATTTAAAGTTGCGAGGTCCAGGAGATTTATTCGGAATCAGACAAAGCGGAATTCTAGATTTTAAATTAGGAGACGTATTTCAAGATGCATTATTATTGCAAAAGGCTTCAGAAGCAGCAACAGAATTAGTTCAAAAAGATCCCGAATTAAGAATGGAACAACATAAAAATCTCAAATGCCATCTCGATGCTTATGTTAGTAAAGCGATTATAGAGACTACATTATAACCTTTTTTTTTATAAATATGACAAGAAATAATTGTAAAAAAATGAAAGAACTTCTAGTGTAATACAATAAATTCTCCATATACTATGCTTGTAACAAAAAACAAACAGTTACAAAAAAGGAGGAGTTAATCATGGCAAGTCGTTCATCTAATACCGCAGCCGTACCTGAAGCAAAGAGTGCTTTGGACAAATTCAAATATGAGGTAGCAAGCGAACTAGGAGTACCATTATCAGACGGATACAATGGTGACTTAACTTCAAGACAAAATGGTTCTGTTGGTGGTTATATGGTTAAGAAAATGATCGAACAACAGGAAAAACAAATGGCTGGTAAATAACAAAAAGTTATTAATTAGAAAAAGCGTATGGAAGGTTAATTCCATACGCTTTTTTCTGAAAAAATGTCAATTGGGGACGGGGGCAATGCACATTGCCCCCGTCCCCAATTGACATTTTTTACACATATCCTTATAATAACAAATAAAAAAGCTATAATAAGGAGTGTAAATATAATTATGAGAGTCATAGCAGGAAGTGCTAAAAGATTACAATTAAAAACGTTAGATGGACTCCATACAAGACCAACGACGGATCGTATTAAGGAGACTTTATTTAATATGATAAATCCGTATTTGTATGATTGCATATTTTTAGATTTATTTAGTGGAAGTGGCGGCATCGGAATTGAAGCGTTAAGTAGGGGAGCAAAAGAAGCTGTTTTTGTAGAGCATGATGTAAAAGCAATGCAATGTATCAGAGAAAATTTAGCATTTACAAGATTAGAAGATAGGGGGATATTGCTAGAAATTGACGTGATGACAGCGTTGCGTAAGTTGGAGAATAAGAAAACATTTGATTATATTTTTATGGATCCTCCGTACAATCAACTACTAGAAAAGCAAGTGCTAGAGTATTTGGCGGAATCTAACTTGCTTGCTAAAGATGGAGTAATTATTGTAGAGGCTTCAAAAGAGACAGATTTTTCTTATTTGGAAGATTGGGGATATACTGTACTAAAGAGGAAAGAATATAAAACAAATGCACATGTATTTTTAGAAATACAGGAAGGAAACAAAATATGCTAAGGGCAATTTATCCAGGAAGTTTTGATCCTGTAACGTTTGGGCATTTAGATGTAATAAAACGTTCCAGTAATATGGTAGATGAATTAATTGTCGGAATTTTGTATAATGAAGCAAAAACACCGTTGTTTTCTGTAGAAGAACGTGTTAAAATATTAAAGAGTGTAACTAGTGATATGCAGAATGTAAGAATAATGATGTTCGAAGGGTTACTAGTTGATTTTGCTAGAGAATTAGATGCCAGTGTCATTGTACGTGGGTTACGTGCAATTACTGATTTTGAGTATGAGTTACAAATGGCACAGACAAACCATAAGCTGAACCCAGATATTGAAACTATGTTTTTAACAACTAGCTTAGAATATTCATATTTGAGCTCTACAACCGTAAAAGAGGTAGCAGCTTTTGGCGGTGATATAACACAGTTTGTCCCAAAAGTAGTAGTTGATAAAATAGAAGAGAAGAAAGAGCGCAAAAGGAGAGTGTAAACTATGAGTAGCCGTATTGAACAAATTATTGAAGAAATCGAGGAGTATATTGATAGTTGTAAGTTTCAACCATTGTCTACATCAAAGATTATAGTGAATAAAGATCAAATGGATGAGTTACTGCGAGAACTTCGTATGAAAACTCCGGATGAAATCAAAAGATATCAAAAGATTATAGCTAATAAAGACGCTATTTTAGCAGATGCACAGGCAAAAGCAGATAGCATGTTGGAAGAAGCGCAAATCCATACAAACGAATTAGTAAGTGAACATGAAATCATGCAACAGGCCTATGCACAAGCGAATGAAATTGTAATGTCGGCGACAGAGCAAGCCCAACAGATTCTTGATAATGCAACGATTGATGCCAACGACATTCGGATTGGAGCTATGCATTATACGGATGATTTGATGGCAAATGCTGAGAGTATTATTGGTCATACATTAGATAGCTATACCACTAAATATGACGGAATGGTTAATTCTTTGAAAGAATGTTATGACGTTGTCCGCAGAAATCGTTCTGAGCTTGATATACCTGAGCCATCTGATCGCTATATGAGTCAAGCGACGGAAGTAGATGAATAAATTAAGATATTATTATAAGATAGATGTATGTTAACAGCCCTGTAATAAGGGCTGTTATTATTTTATGTATGGTGTATTTTCGTACGGATAAATATCTGCTTCCAAGCATACATTTGGTTTGAACTATAGAACAAAATCCACCAAAACTTGTTAACATTAATACAGTTATAACCCCCATAGAAGAATTAGAAAGTGTCAATAATTTAGGAATTCCTTTTGTGATTTCTAAGAAAGCAATTCCTATTCCAAACCAAATATTTTGTTGGAGGATGGAAGCTTCAAGTAATTCGATGATGATAGAAAAAGTAATGATATAGCCACCTATTTTTGTGATAGATTCTAATGCATTGTTAATGCTTGTATCTAAGACGTAAAAATCAAAAGAAATAGGTGCTGTTCTCATATGTTCAGATACAATCTGTGGTTTGTAAAAGTTTCTTGTAATAAAGCTACAAATTACTGGCGACAAAAAAAGGATGATTAAAATAGCAGATTGATGATAGGAAGATCCAAGGTGCTGATATATTAAGTAACTTAGAATAAAAAAAGGGCTTGTATTATTACAAAATGAAAGTAAATATTGTCCTTCCTCAACAGAAATATATTTTTCTCTAACTAGATCGGCAGTAATTTTAGCACCCATGGGATATCCACACAAGAAGCCAACAATAACAGCGATGCAGGAATTTTCCGATATGCCAAATATTCGAGTCAGTATGGGTGATACGAATTTGTTAATAAATCGAAAAGAATTCGTATAAACTAATAAATTACTTATAATCATAAATGGCAAGAGCGTAGGTAAGACTATTTGGAACCAAAGCAATAATCCATCACTAGCTCCTTGGAAAATTAACCTTGGAAAAAGTAACATGATAATAAAAAAAGTAAGAAATAAAAAAGGTGTGAAATAACGTTTCATAAAGGCCTCCAAAAAGTTTTTATAATATATGAAATGGGTTGATTTTTTATGCGGTATATGACACAATGAAGCTATATATTATGTGAAAGAAGGGAAATAGCAAGATGGGAAAATTAGAGCAATTAGAACCAAAAAAGGTATTTCATTTTTTTGAGGAGATGAACCAAGTTCCTAGGGGGACATTCAATACTGGACGTATTAGTGATTTCTTAGTAAAATTTGCAAAAGAACGGAATCTTGATTATGTTCAGGACAAGGTAGGTAATGTTATTATAAGAAAACCAGGGAGTGTCGGATATGAAGACTCGCAACCAGTCATTATACAGGGACATATGGATATGGTATGTGAAAAGATTGAATCTTCCAATCATGATTTTACAAAAGATCCTATTGAGATGTTTGTAGAAGATGGATTTTTGAAAGCAAAAGGTACGACACTAGGTGCGGACGATGGAATAGCAGTTGCTTTTGGATTGGCTTTATTAGATGATGAAACAATTGAACATCCCCCAATCGAACTTTTAATTACAATCGATGAAGAAACAGGGATGGTGGGTGCAAATAATATTGATTTATCTGTCTTAAAGGGTAAAAAATACATCAACATAGATACGGATGTTGAAGGGACTATCATTTGCGGATGTGCTGGTGGTTTCAGAGGAACTATTGTATTTGATGTAACGAGAGTAGAACAAGAAGGAACTATGGTAGAGTTACAAGTAAAAGGACTTCAAGGTGGACATTCTGGGTTAGATATACATATGCAACGTGGAAATGGACATAAAATGATGAGTAGACTTTTAGTAGCATTATCTAAAAAGGTTAAGTTTTCTCTTGTAAGTGTCGGTGGTGGAGCTCAGGATAATGTTATTTGCCCATGGACAAGCGCAAATATCGTAGTAGCTAACGAAGATGCTTTGACTGTTCGTGCTTTTGCGGAGGAAATGAAAGCCATTTGGGATGTTGAATTTGATAAAGATGAACCTACATTGCAAGTACTTGTTGATATCAAAGAGCGAGGGATTCACAAGGTAATGGCAGAAGATTCACAACAGCAAGTGCTAGCATTTATCTCATGTTGTCCAAATGGGGTACAATGCTATAGTAGACAACTTGCAGGTTTGGTAGAAACATCCATTAATATTGGTATGGTTAAAACAACAGACAATCAGGTAGAATGCTGGTTTATGGGAAGAAGTTCTATAGAATCTAAAAAGAGAGAACTCATAAATCAATTAGTAACACTAGGTGAGGCACTGGGAGCAAAGGTAGATGTTTCGAATGATTATCCAGGGTGGATGTATAATACGAATTCAGAATTACGTCCGATTGTAGAAGCTGCATATAAACGGTTAAATGACGGGAAGGAAGCACTGGTATCTACTGTACATGCAGGATTGGAATGCGGACTTATGCTCAGTCAAAAACCAGATCTTGATTGTGTATCATTTGGTCCTAATATGCATGATTGCCATACACCAAAAGAGAGACTTGATATTGCCTCTGCACAGCGTACTTGGGAATTGTTATTAGAAGTGTTAAAAGCATGTAAATAATATTCTGCATTCTCACATATAATCAAAGAAAAGGGATTTTTTAAGTGAGAAGAAAAGCATTTGGAAATTTATTGTTATGCGTATTGCTGTTAGACTTATTCAATGTCTTGGCAATCGGTAGGTTATATGAAAGTAGTAAGTTACAAAGGTTAAATACTGATACGATTACAAAAAGTGAATTTCGGAAACAACAACTAGATAATCAGGTACTAACTTACATAAATGATTTAGAAGACCCAAGTGAATTCTTGGGTCTTTATTGGTTGGAAACGGACTTTCATACTAAAAAATTATCTGGCTCACTAGATAATGTAAAACATACGGAGACAATATGGAGTCAACGAAAAGATTGGAATTTATATCGAACCTGTTGTAAATCTATTTGGAGTGATGTGAAATATTTTCCTGTCGCAATGATCAATGGAGAAGAAAATAAATTAGAATTTGCTGACTCGTGGATGAATAAACGGACATATAATGGGAAGAGAGGACATGAAGGCACAGACATCATGTCAGATGTAAATACTCCTGGTTATTATCCGATTGTAAGCATGACTGATGGAGTGGTTACAAGTATAGGATGGTTACAATTAGGCGGTTATCGTGTTGGAATTTCTTCTCCGAGTGGAGGGTATTACTATTATGCACACCTAGATTCCTATGCTAATATAAAAGAAGGAGATCATATCAAAGCTGGTGAATTAATCGGATTCATGGGAGACAGTGGCTATGGAGTAGAAGGAACTAAGGGACAATTCCCAGTGCATTTGCATGTAGGAATATATCTATACCAAAATAATCAAGAAATAAGTGTAAATCCATATTGGGTGTTAAGATATGTAGAGAATTTATCAAAAGTATGGTATAATAATTCTTAATACGGAGGAGTATTTATGAATTTACCGATTGCGTTTGAAGAAAAAATGAAATGTTTACTTGGAGAAGAATACGACGACTATTTGAGTTGTTTTGATAACAAAAGATATTATGGATTACGAATAAATACAAATAAAATTACAGTAAAAGAATTTTTGAACATGTCACCTTTTGCGTTAGAACCGATTCCGTGGATTGAGAATGGGTTCTATTATGATGGGATAAATGATCAGCCAGCCAAGCATCCCTATTATTTTGCAGGGCTATATTACTTACAGGAGCCGAGCGCAATGACTCCAGCAAATCGACTTCCGATTGAGCCAGGGGATAAGGTCTTGGATTTGTGTGCTGCACCTGGTGGTAAAGCTACTGAATTGGGAGCAAGATTAAAAGGCAAAGGGATTCTAGTCGCCAATGATATTAGCAATTCAAGAGCAAAAGCTTTACAAAAAAATATGGAATTATTTGGAATAGGAAATGTATTGGTTATCAGTGAAGATCCTGGTAAAATCCAAGAACATTTCGCAGCATATTTTGATAAAATATTGATTGATGCGCCTTGTTCTGGTGAGGGGATGTTTCGAAAAGAAAAGCGTATGATAAAGAGCTGGGAGGAACGAGGACCTGAATCTTTTATAGGTATACAAAGAGAACTTTTGTTACAGGCTGCTAGGATGCTAAAACCGGGTGGAATCCTACTTTATTCTACATGTACTTTTGATCCACGAGAGAATGAAGAAGCAATCGAATTTTTAATTGAAAAACATCCAGAATTTGAATTGCAAAACATTACTTGGTATGAGGGATTTTCAAATGGACGGGCAGAGTTCACCAAAAGTAAAAATAAGGAATTGGAAAAAGCCATAAGAATATGGCCACATAAAATGCGTGGTGAAGGTCACTTTATGGCCTTATTACAAAAGAGAAAAGTGGATAATGTTGCGAAAAATTCATCCACTTTTATGGGGAAAGAAAGCGCTGGAATCCCACCTGAATTGATGACATTTCTTGAGAATATTAACTGGAAGATAGAACTGAATAGGTTGAAAATCAAAGAAGAAAAAGTGTATTATATGCCCGCGAATGTACCAGATATGAAGGGGATAAGATTTGTGCGTACAGGGCTATTCATTGGAGAACTAAAAAAACAACGCTTTGAACCAAGTCAGGCATTGGCAATGTATTTAAAAAAAGAAGAATACAAATTTACTATAGATTTTGCGGTAAATGATCAGCGTGTGATACGTTATCTAAAGGGTGAGACGATTGATGTTGAGGATATTGTATCAGCAAAAGAAAAAGGATGGTATTTAATCTGCGTAGATGGATATCCACTAGGTTTTGGTAAATTAGTGAATCAAACAATTAAAAACAAATATTTACCGGGATGGAGATGGCAGAGTTGATGTTAAGATTAGATAAGTATTTGGCTGAATTAGGTATTGGTACGAGATCAGAAGTAAAGCAGCTTATTCGTAAGGGATGCATTAGTGTGGATGATATGATAATGAAACACGCAGATGTAAAAATAAATCCGGATAGCCAAATTGTAAAATATCTTGGGAATCCATTACACTATGTTGAGAAGGAATATTATATGTTGAATAAACCAGCTGGAGTTGTTTCTGCCACAGTTGATGCGAGGGATAAGACAGTATTAGAGTTAATAGACACAAAGATACGGAAAGACTTATTTCCAGTAGGACGATTAGATAAAGATACGGAAGGTTTGCTTTTGATTACCAATGACGGAGAGATGGCACATCGGCTATTAGCGCCGAAAAAACATGTGGACAAGTTGTACTATGCGAAGATAGATGGAAGAGTAACGGAACAGGATATAGAACAATTTGAGTTAGGAGTACAGATTAGTGAAAGCGTGGTTACCAAACCAGCACGTTTAAAGATTATAAAATCAGATGAAATATCAGAGATAGAACTCACAATTCAAGAGGGCAAATTCCATCAAGTAAAGCGCATGTTTGAGGCGGTTGATAAACGAGTTATTTATCTGAAAAGGCTATCGATGGGCTCTTTAGTACTTGACAATAACTTAGAAGTGGGACAGTATCGTCCGCTTACCAAAGAGGAGATTCAAAACTTATGTTAAATAATATAGAGGCTGTAATATTTGATTTAGATGGTACACTAGTAGATTCTATGTGGATTTGGCCAGCAGTAGACGATTTGTTTTTAAAAAAATATTCTTTAGTTATGCCAGAAGACTTTCATAAAACGATGGAAGGTATGAGTTATACAGAAACTTCTGTTTTATTTAAGGAAACATTTCATCTTCCACAGACAATACAGGAAATACAAAAAGAATGGGAGATAATGACATTAAAAAAATACACAGAAGAAGTTCCGTTGAAAAGAGGCGTAAAAGAATTTTTGATAAGCATGAAACAGCAGGGCATAAAGCTTGGAATTGCAACTAGTAATTCAAAGGTATTAGTAGATGCCACTCTAAAGGCTAGAGGTGTGGAACATTATTTTAACTCGGTACGAACTGCTTGTGAGGTTGGTGCCGGTAAACCGGCTCCTGACGTATACTTAAAGGTGGCAGCCGATTTGGAGGTAGACCCCACTAAATGTCTGGTATTTGAAGATGTACCAAATGGCATACTAGCAGGGAAGAATGCGGGTATGAAGGTATGTGCAGTAGCAGATGAATTTTCCAAACCGCAGGAAGAGAAAAAGAAAAAACTGGCTCACTATTTCATACAAGATTTTGATGACTTAAGGAAGAACACCTATGAGGTATTATAAATGAAACAAAAATTTTTACCAATTAACAAGACAGAGATGCAGGAACGAGGTTGGGAAGAAGTAGATTTTGTCTACGTAATCGGTGATGCATATGTAGATCATCCGTCTTTCGGACATGCAATTATAAGTAGAATATTAGAGGCTAATGGTTACAAAGTTGGTATCATATCTCAGCCAGATTGGAAGAAGAAAGAAAGTATTACAGAATTTGGTGTTCCAAGGTTGGGATTTTTAGTGTCAGGTGGAAACATGGATTCTATGGTAAATCACTATTCTGTGTCTAAGAAAAAAAGAGCTTCAGATGCATATACACCAGGTGGTGTTATGGGGAAAAGGCCAGATTATGCAACTGTTGTGTATAGTAATCTGATACGACAAACGTACAAATACACCCCAATTATCTTAGGTGGAATAGAAGCAAGTCTTCGTAGGTTTGCACATTATGATTATTGGTCGAACCAAATAAAGCGTTCCATATTGTTAGATTCTGGAGCTGATCTTATATCATATGGTATGGGAGAACGTTCTATTATTGAAATAGCAGATGCGTTAAATAGTGGAATTGAAGTTCGAGACATTACGTTTATTGAAGGGACTGTGTTTAAATCTAAATCATTAGATTCCGTATATGATGCAATCAAATTAGAATCTTATGAAGAAATAAAACAGGATAAATTGAATTATGCAAAAAGCTTTTATACCCAATATTGTAATACAGATCCATTTACTAGTAAGGCTTTAATAGAGCAGTATTCAGAACATCAGTATGTGGTGCAAAATCCACCATCCAAGCCATTATCGCAATCTGAGATGGATCGTGTTTATAGCTATCCATATGTAAGAACTTTTCATCCATCCTATGAAGAAGCAGGCGGTATTCCTGCTATCGAAGAGGTAAAGTATAGTTTAATTAGTAATCGTGGCTGTTTTGGTGGATGTAACTTTTGTGCATTAACGTTTCATCAAGGACGTATCATTCAATCGCGAAGTCATGATTCCTTATTAGCGGAGGCAAATCAATTTATTTGGGATAAAGATTTCAAAGGATATATCCATGATGTAGGAGGGCCAACAGCGAATTTTAGGGCACCGTCATGTGAAAAACAATTATCTCATGGGGTATGTAAACACAAGCAATGCTTGTTTCCTAGCCCTTGTAAGAATATGAAGGTTGATCACACTGATTATTTAAAATTGTTACGAAAGCTAAGAGAGTTGCCAAATGTAAAGAAAGTTTTTATTCGCTCTGGCATTCGTTTTGATTATTTAATAGCAGATAAAGAGGATACGTTTTTTCGTGAGCTATGTGAACATCATGTCAGCGGTCAATTAAAAGTGGCACCGGAACATGTGGCAAATCAAGTGCTACAGAAAATGGGAAAGCCTGAAAACAAAGTTTATCAAGAATTTTCTAGACAATATAAAAGAATAAATGAACAAATAGGGAAGAAACAGTTTTTAGTTCCATACCTGATGTCCTCGCATCCAGGATCAACAATGAAAGAGGCTATAGAACTGGCAGAATATTTACGAGATCTTGGTTATATGCCGGAACAAGTGCAAGATTTTTACCCAACACCTTCGACAATATCTACTTGTATGTATTACACGGGAGTAGATCCAAGGGATTTAAAACCTGTCTACGTTCCAAAAAACCCACATGAAAAAGCTATGCAAAGAGCATTGATCCAATATCGCAATCCTAAGAATTACCACTTAGTATTAGAAGCATTGAAATCAGAGGATAGAATGGATTTAGTTGGTTTTGACAAGCATTGTTTGATTCGTCCAAGACAGTTTAAATCAGAACAATTGCAAAAGGGAAAACCTACTAAAAAAAATAGGAATAAAAGCGAAACGACATCGGATTCTAGCATAAATAGAAAGAAAACAAAGAAAACAATTCGCAATGTGCATAGAAAGAAATAGCACCAATGAACAAAGAAAACTATAACTATTAAAAAGAAAGAAGTGTTGAATATGAAGCGTTGTAAAATTGCAGTAGTAACTGGGGCATCTTCAGGGATGGGAAGAGAGTTTGTAAAGCAGATTGAGGATCTCTACGTAGGATTAAATGAAATCTGGGTACTTGCTAGAAGGGGGGAACGCTTAGAGGCTTTAGAACATGAATTAAAGACACCTCTCAGAATATTTTCACTTGATTTAGGGGAAAAGAATTCGTTTTGTAAGGTTCAAGAAGTGTTAGAAGAAGTGAAACCAGATATTCGTATGCTTGTAAATGCGGCAGGCTTTGGGAAAATTGGTAAAGTTGAGGAGTTAGATATTAAGGATCAGACAGAAATGATTGATATTAATTGTCGGGCACTTACTAATATGACGTACATCTGCCTCCCTTATATGAGTAATGGGAGTAGGATTGTGAATCTGGCATCAGCAGCATCTTTTGTTCCACAACCTAATTTTGTGGTTTATGCCGCATCAAAGTCATACGCACTGAGTTTTTCAAGAGGACTCAATGAGGAAGTGGAACCTAAAAATATTTTTGTTACTGCGGTTTGTCCAGGTCCAGTTGATACAGAATTTTTTGATGTAGCAGGTGGAAAAGATGGTGTCAATGTGATGAAAAGAATGGTTATGGCAAACCCTCAGAAAGTGGTACGACAAGCGTTATTAGATTCAGTAGCTGGCAAGGCAGTTTCTGTCTATGGAATACCAATGAAGAGTGCGAATTTTGCCACAAAAGTTTTGCCACATGGTCTGGTGCTAAAAGTCATGAAACACTTTTAGTTTGTAAGAAAGGATATTTGACAGAAGATGAAGATAGAAAAAGGTCAGCCAGGGTATTTGCAAGAACAAAAGAAAAAGGAGATTGTAAAAACAGTCATATCATTTGTAGGTGTTGCTACATTATTAATTATTGGTTATGTAACTACGGGTACGAAATTAAATTGGCTAACGTTATTTGCAATACTTGGTTGCTTGCCTGCTTGTAAGTGCTTAGTTGGTGTAATTACTAGATTCCCGTATCGTTCTATTTCGATGGAAAAGGTATCAGAAATCAAAGAGCATACCTCACAATTAACGGTAGCATATGATCTGCTGCTTACAAGTTATGAAAAGATTATGCCAATAGATTGTATTGTCATTTCAGGAAGTACTATTTGTGGTTATGCAAGCAATAAGAAAATGGATACTATATATGCGGCTCAACATATAAAAAAAATACTAGGACAAAATAACTTTACCAATCTTACAGTTAAGATATTTCCGGATTATGTAGCCTTTTTATCTAGAGCCGAAGGCATGAATAATATTGCGGAGGTGGATAAGACCAATAGCACAAAAAAGGATAGAAGAATGAAACAGATTATTTTAAATGTGTCATTATAAGTGGTAGGAGAGTAGGATGCAAGAAATTCTAGTTAATGAAAATGAAGCAGGCCAAAGATTTGACAAATTATTGGCTAAATACTTGAACGAAGCACCAAAGAGTTTTCTGTACAAAATGCTTCGTAAAAAAAATATTGTACTAAATGATAAGAAAGCTGTTGGAAACGAAAAGGTAGTCTTAGGTGATCGAATCACCTTATATTTGTCTGCGGAAACAATACAAAAATTTAGTTCAAATAAGGTACATTATATAAAGGATAACATCAACATTATATATGAGGATACAGATATTTTGTTGATAAATAAGCCGGTGGGAATGTTATCCCAAAAAGCAAGAGAACAAGATGTTTCTGTTATAGAACATTTGATTTCATATTTATTGCGTACAAAACAATTAACAGAGGCACAATTAAATGGATTCAAGCCATCGATTTCCAATCGGTTAGATAGAAATACAAGTGGTCTTATTGTAGCAGGGAAAAGTTTACAAGGATTGCAAGTGATGGGGGAAGCATTTAAAAATCGATCAATTCAAAAATTTTATCGTTGTCTAGTATTGGGTCACATTGATAAAAAAACTCATGTAAAAGGCTACCTTACGAAAGACGAACGCAGAAATAAGGTATACATTACAGAGGAAAGAACCGAAAATAGTCAGTGGATTGAAACAGAATATCAACCAATTTGGTCAACAAAGGATATTACATTATTGGAAGTACATTTAATCACTGGGAAAACACACCAAATCCGAGCACATTTATCGGCTAACGGGCACGCCATTATTGGAGATTACAAATATGGAAACGCTGTTGTGAACAATATCTACAAAAAAAATTATGGATTGGAATCACAGCTATTACATGCTTACTGCTTGGAAATGCCTAGTGATATGCCGAAACTTAAAGCTTTGGAAGGAAAAACATTTATTGCCGAAGTACCAGAATTATTTGCACGTATATGTAAAGCGGAGAAGGGAGTCTAATGAGCACTTGGAATTCTAGAGGACTGAGAGGTTCTACCTTAGAGGAGTTAATCAATCGCACCAACGACAGATATTTAGAAAAGGGATTAGCCCTAATACAAAAGATTCCAACACCCATCACACCTGTTCGCATTGATAAAGAACACCGTCACATTACCTTGGCTTATTTTGAACAAAGAAGCACCGTTGATTATATTGGAGTTGTACAAGGAATACCAGTGTGTTTTGATGCAAAAGAATGTAATACAGATACATTTCCGATACAAAATATTCATGAACACCAGGTGGAATTCATGAAACAGTTTGAAAAACAAGGTGGAATATCGTTTCTCATTATTTATTATAATACTAGGAATCAACTGTATTATATGAGGTTTGAAGAATTACAACAATTTTGGGAACGTTCGTTACAAGGTGGTAGAAAAAGTATAAGATTTGATGAATTGGATACAGATTTTTTTATGATACAGTTAAACGGGTGTCTTGTACCATACTTAGATACTATGCAAAAGGACTTAGATATTAGGGATTGACATTTAGCGGTGATTTACGTATAATTATAAAACAATTTAGTGTAGTAGCACAGTGAAGCGAAAGGGATGTGGTAATAATGATGAGTCAACAACTATTGCATACTCCAGAAGGAGTAAGAGATATATATAATTTGGAATGCAGTAAAAAGCTTGCATTACAAAATACATTACATAATATGTTGCAACTATATGGTTATTCGGATATTCAGACACCAACATTTGAATTTTTCGATGTGTTTCGCAAAGAAATTGGGACAATCTCTTCGAAAGAATTGTATAAATTCTTTGATAGAGAAGGTAATACTTTAGTTTTACGACCTGATATTACCCCTTCTATTGCAAGAGCAGCTGCAACATTATTTGAGAAGGAAGATTTACCGATTCGGTTATCATACATGGGTAACACATTTATTAATCATTTGAGTTTCCAAGGAAGATTAAAAGAAAATACCCAGTTGGGTGCGGAGTTGATTGGCCTAGATGCAATAGAGGCAGATGCAGAGATGCTTGCACTTGTTGTAGAGTCATTAAAAGGGGTTGGTCTAAAGGAATTTCAGGTAAATGTTGGACATGTGGATTTTCTACAAAGCATTATGGACGAGGCGAATATTAACGAAGAACTCGAATCACAAATTAGAGAGCTCATTAATAACAGAAATTATTTTGGGGTAGATGAAGTACTTTCTAATACAGATGTGTCTAGTCGGATTCGGGAAATATTTGCGATGTTACCTGAATTAGTAGGTGGTAATGAAGTATTAGAGATAGCAAAAAAATACGTTCCAAACGCCAAAGCAAAAGAAGCAGTTAATCGACTTCAAGAGATACATGAACTGCTTTGTGCATATGGAGTTGATAAATATATTTCGTATGATTTGAGTATGAGTGGCAACTATGGATATTATACGGGTATCATCTTTCGGGGATATACTTTTGGAACAGGAGATGCCATTGTTAAAGGTGGACGTTATGATCAATTATTAGAAAAATTTGGGGATCGAGCTCCATCTATCGGATTTGCAATCGTAGTAGATGAGTTGATGAACGCATTAGTAAGGCAGAAAATAGAAATTGATTGTGGAAAGAAAACGACTATCATTGTATATGATGATAGTGTAGCACTGTGGGCAATCTCTTTAACAAAGGAATTTCGTGGTAAGGGTAAGCATACAGAATTGATAAAAAAAGATGGTAATAAGAGCTTAGATAATTATATTGCATATGGAAAACGTAAATTGGCGGGCAGTATGTTATATCTACGTATGAATAGACAAAATAAACAGATAGAAATGATAAACCTACATACAGATGAGCGAAAAACAGTGTTGTGTGATTAGTATAAACATACAGTACATCATGAGATAGATGAGGGAAAAAACATGAGATATTTGACATTTGCACTTGGAAAAGGGCGTTTAGCAAAGCAAACATTAGAATTGTTAGAATTATTAGGAATCACATGTGAGGAAATGAAGGATACAGATTCTAGAAAACTCATTTTTGTAAATGAAGAATTAAAATTAAAATTTTTTCTTGCCAAGGGACCAGATGTCCCGACTTATGTAGAATATGGAGCGGCTGATATCGGAGTTGTTGGAAAAGATACCATTTTAGAAGAGGGGCGAAAAGTACATGAAGTTCTAGATTTGGGATTTGGAAAATGTAATATGTGTGTGTGTGGACCAGCAGAAGCGAAGGATAAGCTTCAACATCGGGAATTGATACGTGTGGCTACCAAATATCCTAAGATAGCAAAAGACTATTTTTATAACAAAAAACATCAGACAGTAGAGATTATTAAATTAAATGGTTCTATAGAGTTGGCGCCTATTGTAGGCCTATCAGAAGTGATAGTGGATATTGTGGAAACAGGATCTACCTTAAGGGAAAATGGTCTAGAAGTATTAGAAGAAGTGTGTCCATTGTCAGCTAGAATGATTGTGAATCCTGTTAGCATGCGCATGGAAAATGATAGAATAAAAAAACTACTGATTAATCTTCGAAGTTTGTTACAGGAGGATGCAGAATGAGAATTCAAAAGCTAACCCAAGAAACTAGAAAGAATTTACTAGAGGATTTATTAAAAAGAAGTCCCAATCAATATGAACAATATGAAGCGGTTGTAAAAGAAATTTTAAGAGATGTCAAAGAGCAAAAGGATGAAGCTGTATTCAGATATACCAAAGCATTTGATGGGGCTAAGATTGATGAGAACAGTATATTAGTTACTGAAGAAGAGAAAAAAGAAGCTTACGAGCACGTGGATAGTACTTTGCTGGAAGTTATGAGAAAGGCAATGAAAAAGATTGAATCATACCATATAAAGCAGATGCAATACAGTTGGTTTGATAGCAACACGGATGGGACAATTCTTGGACAGAAGGTAACAGCATTGCAGAAGGTAGGTGTATATGTGCCGGGTGGAAAGGCAGTGTATCCATCATCTGTACTTATGAATATTATACCTGCGAAAGTAGCTGGCGTAGATGAAATAATTATGACGACACCACCAAATGAATATGGTAAAATAAATGTAAATACCTTAGTGGCGGCATGTGAGGCGGGTGCTACCAAGATTTATAAAGTTGGGGGTGCGCAGGCAATTGGAGCCCTTGCATATGGTACCGAAAGTGTTCCTAAGGTAGATAAGATTGTTGGTCCTGGAAATATCTATGTTGCCCTAGCTAAGAAGGCCGTATATGGACATGTTAGTATTGATTCCATTGCTGGGCCAAGTGAAATATTAGTGATTGCAGATGAAACGGCAAATCCCAAGTTTGTCGCAGCTGACTTATTATCCCAGGCAGAACATGATGAGTTGGCTTCTGCCATTTTAGTGACAACGAGTGAAAAGTTAGCAGTTGAGGTATCGGAAGAGATTGAACGGTTTGTTACAGAACTTACACGTGCAGAAATTATAAAGAAGTCATTGGACAATTATGGATACATTCTACTCGCAGATACGATGGAGGAAGCTATTCAAATTGCAAATGAGATTGCCTCAGAACATTTAGAAATTATGACTGCAAATCCATTTGATGTTATGACAAAGATACGCAATGCGGGAGCTATTTTTATTGGAGAGTATAGTAGTGAGCCGTTGGGAGACTATTTTGCAGGACCCAATCATGTATTGCCCACAAATGGAACTGCAAAATTCTTCTCTCCCTTATCCGTTGACGATTTTATTAAAAAGTCCAGTATTATTTCTTACTCAAGAGAAGCGCTGGAGTCTATTCACAAGGATATCGAGAACTTTGCAAATGCAGAGCAATTAACTGCGCATGCAAATTCAATAAAAGTGAGATTTGACGATAGATAGGAGCTTATATGGAAAAAAGAATTGCAAGTGTAAATAGAAAAACAAAAGAAACAGTCATAGATATTACATTAAACATAGATGGGATAGGGGAGACAGATATACATACTGGTATTGGCTTCTTTGACCATATGTTAGATGGTTTTGCAAGACATGGGTTATTTGATTTAAAGGTAATCGTCGAGGGTGATTTGGATGTGGATTGTCACCATACAATCGAAGATACCGGGATTGTCTTGGGTCAAGCTATTGCAATGGCCCTGGGATCTAAATGCGGAATTAAAAGGTATGGAAGTTTTATGTTACCTATGGATGAAACATTAGTGTTAAGTGCCATTGATTTATCTGGGAGACCATTTCTAAATTACGATGCTTCTTTTTCTGTAGATAATATTGGTGATTTTTCTACTGAGATGATAGGAGATTTCTTCTATGCAGTATCCTATAGTGCTGCTATGAATTTACATTTAAAAGTGTTAGATGGGGTCAATAATCATCATATAGCAGAGGCATTGTTTAAGGCCTTTGGAAAAGCACTTGATGAAGCGACAATGGAAGAACCAAGGATACATGGGGTGTGGTCAACAAAAGGCAGCCTATAGGTCCGATAAAGGAGAACTAAAATGAGTTATAAAAGAATTATTCCTTGCATTTTTATATACCAAGGAAAAGCGATCAAATGGTTTGACGATAAAGAAATCATAGCAAATAGTGTGATTGATTTGGCTAAATATTATAGTGATCATGGTGCGGATGAGTTGATTATTTTTGATTTGTCAACATCTTCTGAAGAGCACGATGAAACGATTGACTTGATTAAGAAAATTAATCGTGTGATACGTATTCCTATGATTGTAGGTGGTAATATTAAACGCCAAGAAGATGTTAAAAAAATACTCTATGCAGGTGCAAAGCGAGCGATGCTTAACTTTTCAAAACAAACAGGCATGGATTTAATTGAAGATGCTGCAAAACGTTTTGGAAAAGAAAAAATTGCTGTTTCTCTCAATGATTTTGATACCCTTTTTAAGCAACAGCATTTGATTGATGATTATAGTAGTGAAATCGTATTTATGCACCGCTTAGATTTAGATTCAGTCATGAATATTACGGATATCCCTTGTGTTATTGTAACAGATACGATGGAAGAACCGGAATTATATAAAATATTAAAGTGTCCCGGTGTAAAGGGATTATCTGGTAAGTTTGTAAGTCAAAACGATATGGATTTCGTTAGCTTTAAGGAAAAATGCTCGAACGAAGATATCTGTATGACATCATTTGAAAGTATGATGGACTTTTCAGAATTCACACTAAATTCAGATGGATTATTACCTGTTGTTGTACAAGAATATAAGACAGGAGAAGTTTTAATGATGGCCTATATGAATGAAGAAGCCTTCGATCAGACAATTAAAACTGGAAAAATGTCTTATTATAGTAGAAGTAGGAAATCACAATGGGTAAAGGGAGAGACTTCAGGAAATTATCAATACGTGAAATCCCTCACAATTGATTGTGATAAAGATACGTTATTGGCAAAAGTGGATCAGGTAGGAGTAGCTTGCCATACAGGGAATCCAACTTGTTTCTTTCAACCACTAGTAGGAAGCGATTATGACGAAACAAATCCACTTCAAGTATTTGAAGCTGTGTATGAGACCATTTTAGATCGCAAGGTCAATCCAAAAGAGGGATCATACACGAATTATCTGTTTGATAAAGGAATAGATAAAATCTTAAAAAAAGTTGGAGAAGAGTCCACTGAATTAATCATTGCGGCTAAGAATCCTAATACGGAAGAGATAAAATATGAAATGTCAGATTTCTTGTATCATGCAATGGTTCTCATGGTTGAACGTGGTGTGAAATGGGAAGATATTATTCACGAACTAGCAGATAGATAATTTTATGTATGTATTCTAAAAATATAAAAAAGACATATATTGCTAATAACAATGTATGTCTTTTTTAGTACATAAATGTAGTAGGAGCTGGTTTGATGAATGAATCTGAAAAAAGAAGAAAGGAACTATTAGAAAATACAAGAAATTTGTACAGTGATCGAAGATCACCGCCAGCCATTCACCCACGTTATAGTAATGCTTATCATTCCATATATCCGGATTTGGATGAAAACGAAATAGAGCGTTCGACCATTTTATTTCGAATTGTAATAAGCTTGCTATTATTCTTATGTTTTGTAACAATGGATTACAATAGTTTATCGTTTAAGAAGGTTGATTGTGCTCATATCAGTCAAGAAATCAAGTATCAGAGCGATTTTCTTGACATGGATGCTCTAAATTTGTTATAATTTGATCGATGAAAGTAGCGTTGGTTTATATCAACGCTATTTGTATGTAATTTTAGGAGGTAGAAAAATGGATTATCAGTTAAAAGTTTGGATTGCAGGAGCAAATGGCCAAATTGGTACTGCTATAAATCAAGTGGTGGACCCTTTGGAAGTAGAACTGTTTAATACGGATAAAGATGAATTAGATGTGACTCAAATTGATGAAGTACTAAGTTTTGGGGAAGTGAATAGACCAGATGTTATTGTTAATTGTGCAGGCATTACAGATACTACAGTATGCGAACACAACCCGGAGTTGGCATTTAAAGTCAATGCACTAGGTGCACGTAATCTAAGTATCGTTGCAAGAAAAATTGGTGCAAAAATTGTACAAATATCTACAGATGATGTATTTGATGGGAAGAGTTGTTCGCCTTACTGTGAATTTGATGACACGAATCCCCTCACTGTTTATGGACGTTCCAAAAGAGCGGGTGAGAACTATGTAAAAGAATTTACACATAAGCATTTTGTAATTCGAAGTAATTGGGTATATGGTAATGGCATGAATTTTGTGAATACCATTTTAGAACAATCTAAATGTTCAGATATCATATCAGTTGCGTCGGATCAATTTGGTTCACCAACAAGCGCTAAAGACTTAGCAAAACTTATCCTTCATTTAATGAAAACAAATGAATATGGGATGTATCATGCGACAGCTAATGGAATTTGTAGTCGCTTTGATTTTGCGAAAGAAATTCTAAGGTTAGCAAGAAAAGACATAGAACTGAAAGAAGTAACTACAGAAGAATCGGAGTTTTCAAGTGTAAGGCCAGCATATGCGGTATTAGATAATTTTATTTTAAGAATTATTAATGTATATGATATGCCTGATTGGAAAGTCTCTTTAGAGGAATTTATGAAAGAAAAGAATACAGGGGGAGATGTGAATGAATAAACACTCAAAAAAAAGAAAAGTAGGTCTTACAACTCGCATATTCATTGCACTCATTATTGGAGCAATCGTAGGAATCATAATCCATTATTTTGTTCCATCAGGTTATATAAGAGATGATATAATAGTAAATGGTATATTTCAAGTAGTTGGACAAGGATTTATTAGATTGATGCAAATGTTAGTAGCGCCATTAGTTTTGTGTTCCTTGGTATGTGGAAGTATGTCCATTGGTGATACAAAAAAACTTGGACAAGTTGGGGTACGTACATTATTATTCTATTTAGCAACCACTGCGATTGCAATAACAGTTGCACTAAGTGTTGCAAATGTTATTAATCCTGGAATTGGTCTTGATATTAGCTCTATTCAGGCAACTTCGGATGTAACTGCCGTAGAGGCAACTAGTCTTACAGATACATTATTGAATATCATTCCTAAGAACCCATTTAACTCTCTTGCGGAAGGCAATATGCTTCAAATTATTGTGTTTGCATTGATTATAGGTATCATCTTAGCAAAGCTCGGTGATCGCGTAGAGACTGTTGCTAATTTCTTTAGCCAATTCAACGATATTATGATGGAAATGACAATGCTTGTCATGAAAATTGCTCCAATTGGAGTTTTCTGTTTGATTTCAAAAACTTTTGCAGGGATTGGTTTTGATGCATTTTTGCCAATGTTAAAGTACATGGGTGGAGTATTAATTGCTTTAGCCATACAATGCTTTATTGTCTATCTTGGATTACTAAAGGTTTTTACCGGGTTGAATCCAGTTATATTTATTAAGAATTTCTTTCCGGTCATGGCATTTGCTTTCTCAACAGCAACTTCTAATGCAACGATTCCATTATCAATTGATACATTGGCAAAAAAAATGGGTGTATCTAAAAAGATTTCATCTTTTACAATACCTCTGGGAGCAACCATCAATATGGATGGGACTGCGATAATGCAAGGTGTAGCAGTTGTATTTGTTGCACAAGCATTTGGTATCCAGCTAGACATTGTAGATTACTTAACGGTAATAGGAACAGCGACCCTTGCTTCTATCGGTACAGCGGGAGTACCAGGTGTAGGACTTATTACATTGACAATGGTATTTAATTCTATTGGACTTCCTGTTGAGGGTATCGCATTGATTATGGGCATTGATCGTATCCTAGATATGACAAGGACAGCCGTGAATATTACTGGTGATGCAGTATGTACTACTATAGTAGCACACCAAAATAAAGCAGTAGATAGAGACGTTTTTGAAGCTTCTCGCATAGTAAATAAAGGTTAGAAAGGAAAAATATGAGAAAATTAGCATTATCAGATGATGTTTTAATGGAAATAGATAAACCGGCACGTTATATAGGCAATGAAGTGAATTCTGTCATGAAAAACACAGAAAAGATAGATATTCGATTTGCAATGTGTTTTCCAGATGTATATGAAATAGGAATGTCACATTTGGGCATACAGATATTATACGATATGTTCAATAGAAGAGAGGATATCTGGTGTGAACGGGTATATTCTCCTTGGACAGATTTAGATAGAATCATGAGGGAACAAAACATCCCATTGTTCGCTTTGGAATCACAAGATCCAATTCGAACATTTGACTTTCTGGGAATTACCATCCAATATGAGATGTGTTATACAAACATATTGCAGATTCTTGATTTGAGTCAAATTCCATTAAAAGCGAAAGAGCGTAGTGAACAAGACCCAATAGTAATTGGTGGTGGTCCTTGTACCTATAATCCGGAGCCGTTGGCTGAATTTTTTGATATTTTTTATATTGGAGAAGGAGAAACGGTCTATTACGAACTTATGGATGTCTATAAAGCGCACAAAAAAAGTGGAGGCACAAGAACAGAATTTTTAGAAAAGGCTGCAGAAATTGAAGGTCTTTATGTACCACAATTTTATGAAGTGATTTATCATGAAGATGGAACGATTGCAAAGTTTCAAGCAATAAATTCACATGCAAAGAATAAAATTCAAAAGCAAATGGTCGTAAATGTGACGGATACTTATTATCCTGAGACACCAGTGGTTCCTTTTATAAAAGTGACTCAGGATCGAGTAGTTCTTGAGATTCAACGTGGATGCATACGAGGGTGCCGTTTTTGTCAAGCAGGTATGGTGTATCGTCCAACGAGGGAACGAAATCTAGAGATGCTAAAAGACTATGCTGTTAAAATGTTAAAAAGTACAGGGCATGAAGAAATCTCTTTAAGCTCTTTAAGTTCTAGTGACTATTCTGAGTTAGAAGGACTAGTTAAGTTTCTAATTAAGGAGTTTAAAGGAGATGGAATTAATATATCTTTACCGTCTCTAAGAATTGATGCGTTTTCTCTCGATGTGATGAGTAAAGTACAAGATATACGTAAAAGTAGCCTTACTTTTGCACCGGAGGCTGGTTCACAGAGATTAAGAAATGTTATTAATAAAGGACTAACTGAGGAAGTGATTCTAGAAGGAGCTGGGCAAGCCTTTGAGGGTGGTTGGACAAAGGTAAAACTATACTTTATGCTTGGACTTCCATCTGAAACGGAAGAAGATATGAAGGAAATTGCCCACTTGGCAGAAAAAGTTGCAAGACGGTATTATGAAATTCCAAAAGAGCAACGAACTGGAAAGTGCCAAATTACATCAAGTACTTCTTTTTTCATTCCCAAACCATTTACACCATTTCAATGGGCAACAATGTGTAAAAAAGAGGACTATATCCATAAGGCATATGTAGTTAATCAAGAGATGAAGGCTCAATTGAATCGAAAAAGTTTGAAATATAACTGGCACGAGGCAGATGTCACCGTATTAGAAGGTGTATTTGCTAGAGGTGATAGGAAGACGGGCGCCGTAATAGAAGAGGCTTATAGATTAGGAGCACTGTTTGATTCTTGGACAGAATGTTTCCAGAATGATATCTGGATGCAGGCATTTGAGAAGACAGGGATAGATATTGCATTTTATAATCTGAGACAACGAGAGCTAGATGAAATATTTCCTTGGGATTTTATTGACATTGGCGTTACCAAGGATTTCTTGAAACGTGAATGGAAACAAGCACTAGAAGGGATTGTTACACCGAATTGCCGCATGAGTTGTTCGGGATGTGGCGTCGCTAAGTTTAAAGGAGGTGTTTGTATTGAAAGTAAGAATTAAATTTTGCAAGTATGGTGTCATGAAATTTATTGGTCATCTAGATATTATGCGTTATTTTCAAAAAGCGATGAGACGAGCTGGGATTCCGATTGCTTTTACAAGTGGATATAGTCCCCATATGATTATGTCATTTGCCAATCCGCTTGGAGTAGGCCTTACAAGTGAGGCTGAATACTTTGATATTGAGCTAAAAGAACCAATGGATTCCAAACAGGCAGTAAGACGGTTGAATGCAGTTATGGTGGAAGGAATTAAAATTATTAATTTTGTTGAAATCGATGATGATAAGAAAAAGACAGGGATGTCAATTGTTGCTGCGGCAGACTACTTATCTACAGAAATAAATGGAGTTTTCCCAATAGATTGGGAAAAATATGTCATCTCCTTTATGAAACAGTCAACGATAACGATACTGAAAAAGACAAAAAAGAGTGAACGAGATGTTGATATTCGACCGATGATTTATGATATGGAAGTACGTGAAGAATGTTTGTTTCTGCGTTTGGCAACAGGGAGTGTAGAAAATTTAAAACCGGAACTTGTCATGCAAGCTTTTTCTAATTATCTAGGAGTTGATTTAGAACGCGTACGCTTTACACATCATAGATTGGAGGTGTTCGCAAATATTGGAACAGAGCAAAGCAAGGAGTTTGTTTCATTAGAATCATTAGGAAGACCGGTAATACTATGATAAGCAGGAAAATTGTTATTACTAAAATTCAAAATAAAATATGTAACGTACTAATAGAAGACGGTGAAATTGTTGAATTATATTGTACGGTAGAGGGAGTTTCATCATGTGTATCATTAGGCAGCATTTACATTGGGAAGGTAAAGAATATCGTTCCCAATATTAATGCGGCTTTTATTGAAATTGCGAAGGGGGTAGAGTGTTACTATGATTTGAAACAACATATGCACCCTCATTTTACTTATAAGGTCGGAAAGAAATCGCTTTCAATCGGGGATGAACTTTTAGTGCAGGTACAAAAAGAAGCAATAAAAACAAAAGTACCAACAGTAACTGGTAATTTGAATATTACTGGGACATATGCGATACTTACCTTTGGGAGTAATAGAGTTGGTGTATCCACAAAGATTGATAAAGCTAAAAGGGCAGAATTACAGCAAATTGCTAGAAAATATGTATCAAAGGAGTTTGGATTTATTGTAAGAACAAATGCTCGTGATATTACAGAGGAATCTTTGAGAAAAGAGTTGGAATATTTAATTGAACAGTATAATACTTTAATGGATGTGGCAGATACTCGCACGTGTTTTACTTGTTTAAAATCTGCCACAAAGCCATATATCTCTCATATCCGAGATATTTATAGAGAAGGATTGACAGATATTCTAATTGAAGATTCATCTATATATGAGGAAGTTAGAGCCTTTGTTCAGGAAGAGCAACCGGAATGTATATCGTTATTAAAGCATTATCAGGATAAATTGTTACCGTTGCATAAATTGTTTAGTGTTGAGTCTGTATTAGATTTGGCATTGAGAGAAAAAGTATGGATGA
The DNA here is from genome assembly GCA_052116865.1 of Lachnospiraceae bacterium LCP25S3_G4. Lineage (GTDB taxonomy): Bacteria > Bacillota > Clostridia > Lachnospirales > Lachnospiraceae > CAUPWF01. The sequence continues at coordinate 248,836 of JBQKKG010000004.1, forward strand.
AATCAGGGGCATATTTAATTATTCAACCAACGGAGGCTCTTACGGTTATCGATGTTAATACAGGGAAATGTGTGAATAAGAAAAAAGGTGATAATGATTATTTAAAGATTAATTTAGAGGCGTCAAAGGAAGTGGCAAGGCAAATAAGATTGAGGAATTTATCAGGAATTATTTTAATTGATTTTATTAATTTAGATAAGAAAGAAGATACGCAACTTCTGCTATCAACATTAGAGGGGTATTTAAAAAAAGATCCAGTGACTACAGTACTTGTAGATATTACGAAGCTACATTTGGTTGAAATTACGAGAAAGAAAGTTAGAAAATCATTGCAAGAAAGTGTCCAAAGTTAACATTACTAGTTAGTTAGGAGATGATATAATGTCTAAAAATGAAGTCAAAACAAACGCAATGCGTATTTTAGATAAATACAAGATACCTTATACAATGAGCACATATGAATGTGATGAATTCGTGGATGGTGTTCAGACAGCAGATATATTAAAACTACCTTATGAATTTGTGTATAAGACCCTTGTAACAATTGGCACTTCAAAGAATTACTATGTATTTCTTATTCCGATTAAGGAGGAAATTGATTTAAAGAAGGCGGCCAAAGTGGTAAATGAAAAATCACTTCATATGTTGCAATTAAAAGAACTGACACAAGTGACTGGATATGTCCGGGGAGGTTGTACTTGTATTGGTATGAAGAAACAATTTCCAACTATAATTCAAGAGTCTGCTAAAGTACTTGATACAATGTATATTAGTGGTGGAAGAGTTGGCCTTCAACTTGAAATTAGTCCGTTCGATTTACAAAAAGTAGCAAATGCAAAATTTTTGGATGTAATTGCTAGCAATGAATAAGTCACAAAGGAGCATGTGGGTATGATTGATACGGTTATATTTGATTTGGGAAAGGTGTTAGTGGAATTTGATATAGAAGGGTATCTGAAAACACTATCTTATGATACCCAGACAATTCAAGCGTTGTTAAATGCATTTCATAAGAATGATGTTTGGTTTCAAGGTGATTCAGGACTCCTTTCTACAGAAGCGTGGGTGCAATTATTTATTGACAATGAACCAAATTATGAGAATGAAATAAAAAAAGTGTTTGCAAATATCGGCAAAAGCATTTATCCTAGAGAGTATACACTTGATTGGATTAAATCGTTAAAGGAGAGAGGATATCACTTGTTTTATCTATCTAATTATCCAGAAGAGATTTACAATCAAACAAAGAAACAATTGTCTTTTATTGAAACATTTGATGGTGGCATTTTTTCTTTTCAAGAAAAATGTATGAAACCAGATCGAAGGATATATGAACTTCTAATAGAAAGATATCAGATTGATATCGACAAAGCAATCTTCTATGATGACAAGAAAGAAAACGTGGAGGTTGCAAAATCGCTTGGTATTAGAGGCGAGATATTTACACCAGAGGTTGCTATTCGTGATATTAAAAGACATACATGGGATAACTAAGGAAAAGCTTGGAGGAAGTTGTTATGAAAAAAGTAGTTAAATTTGGCGGAAGTTCATTGGCCAGTGCAAAGCAATTTAAAAAAGTAGGGGACATCATTCGGTCAGATAAGACTCGGAGATATGTGATACCATCTGCACCTGGAAAGCGAACTTCTGATGATACAAAAGTCACAGATATGTTGTATCAGTGTTATGAATTGGCAGCTCAAGACGAGCAATTTAATGCCATATTAGATGACATCAAAGAACGCTACATGGAAATCATTGTTGGTCTTGATTTACATCTTTCATTAGAGGAAGAATTCAGGATTATTAGTGATAATTTCATAAAAAAAGCAGGAAAAGACTATGCAGCTTCTAGAGGAGAATATCTAAATGGTATTATAATGGCTAATTATTTGGGCTTTGAATTTATTGATGCAGCAGAGGTGATTCGTTTTGATGAACAGAATAAGTTTGATGCAGAAACCACAAATATGATCATAAGAGAACGTCTCGGGGAATTAGATCGTGCTGTTATTCCGGGTTTTTATGGCGCAACAAAAGATGGAAAAGTAATCACATTTTCACGTGGGGGATCAGATATCACAGGATCAATTATTTCTAGAGCCATGAAAGTAGATTTGTATGAGAATTGGACAGATGTATCCGGATTTTTAGTAGCAGATCCTAGAGTTATTGACCATCCAGAGGTTATTGAAACTATTACATATAAAGAGCTTAGAGAGCTATCCTATATGGGGGCAACGGTTCTTCATGAAGATGCAATTTTCCCAGTGAGAAAAGAGGGAATACCAATTAATATTCGTAATACTAATGTACCAGAAGACAAGGGGACTTTGATTGTAGAAAGCACTTGTAGGCAACCAAAATACACCATTACGGGAATTGCAGGTAAAAAGGGATTTGCTTCTATTAATATCGAAAAAGCTATGATGAATGCAGAGGTTGGTTTTGGTCGAAAAGTCTTAGAAGTATTTGAGGATAGTGGAATCCCATTCGAGCATATGCCATCAGGAATTGATACTATGACAATTTTTGTTCATCAATCTGAATTTGAAGAAAAAGAGCAAAAAGTTATTGCTGGCATTCATCGTGCAGTAGAACCTGATTCCATAGACTTAGAGTCGGATCTTGCTTTAGTCGCTGTTGTTGGACGTGGAATGCGGGCAACCAGGGGAACTGCTGGCAGAATCTTTTCGGCTCTTGCACATGCAAATGTAAATGTAAAGATGATTGACCAAGGTTCTAGCGAATTGAATATTATTATCGGAGTTAGAAATGGTGACTTTGAAGATGCAATACGAGCTATTTATGATATCTTTATAACTACTAGGATCTAATTTTAGAGAGAAATGTATGGAATACGAATTAAAACCATGGATCGGTAGAAGTTCTGGTTAAATTTGTATATATTTGTTGACGATATATATTTTTTATGCTAATATATATGAGTATGCCGCACAATGAGGTTTTAAGATTCGCTATGTGAACACCGTAATTGGCGAGTAATGATAATAGGAGGTGCCATATGTACGCAATTATAGCAACAGGTGGTAAACAGTACAAAGTAGCCGAAGGCGATATCATTAAAGTAGAAAAACTTGGTGTAGAAGCTGGAGAAACTTTCACATTTGACCAAGTACTTGCAGTAAGTGATTCAGAAATGAAAGTTGGAAATCCAACAGTTAGCGGAGCAACAGTTCAAGCGACTGTAATGGGAGATGGAAAAGCTAAAAAAGTAATCGTTTACAAGTATAAGAGAAAATCTGGATATCATAAGAAAAACGGTCATAGACAACAATATACAGCTGTGAAAATCGAAAAGATTAACGCTTAGTTTGGTGTCTGTATGATTAAAGTGAAGATTTTAAAAAATGAAAAGCATGAGTGTGTTGGGTTCAAAGCAAAAGGACATGCTGGGGCGAGTGTAGAGGGACAAGATATTGTCTGTGCTGCAGCTTCGGTATTGATGATCAATACAATTAATTCGATTGATAAATATGCACCAGATGAATCAACGATGATTTCTGATGATGAGGAAGGTCATATTGAATTCAAATTAAAAGATGCTCCTTCGAAAGAAGCAACACTACTTTTGAAATCCATGATTCTAGGACTTGAAGAAATGGAAAATGACGAGAACTATACTAAATACATTGATGTAGATTTTGAGGAGGTGTAAGACCATGATGAAATTAAACCTTCAATTTTTCGCCCATAAAAAAGGAGTTGGTTCTACTAAAAATGGTAGAGACTCTGAATCTAAGAGATTAGGTGCGAAAAGAGCTGACGGACAATTTGTAAAAGCTGGAAATATCCTTTATAGACAACGTGGAACAAAGATTCATCCAGGAACTAACGTAGGACGTGGTGGGGATGATACTTTATTCGCATTAGTTGATGGAGTTGTAAGATTCGAAAGAAAAGGAAGAGATAAGAAACAAGTTTCTATCTATCCAGTAGCAGAATAGGATTTTATGATATTGGGCTTCAAATCTTAGGGTTTGAAGTCCAATTTTATTATAGAGAGAAAGTCTCTTTTATATGGAGCAACAGCCTAGTCAATTGGAAGTGCCTATGTTATAATACTAGAGATAAATCTTTGGAATTCGTAAAATGAGAGGTGAAAATATGTTTGCAGATAGAGCTAAAATATATATAAGATCTGGAAAAGGTGGCGATGGTCATGTGAGTTTCAGACGAGAGTTGTATGTTCCGAATGGAGGTCCAGACGGTGGTGATGGTGGTCGTGGTGGCGATGTTGTATTTGAAGTTGATGAAGGACTTAATACATTAGCAGATTACCGTCACAAGAAGAAATTCACAGCAAAAGATGGGGAACAAGGTGGAAAAAAGCGTTGCCATGGAAAAAATGCTGAAGACATTATATTAAAAGTTCCGGAAGGAACAATTATTAAAGAAGCTGAATCAGATAAGGTAATTGCCGATATGTCAGGTGAAAATAGGAGACAGGTGATTCTAATTGGTGGTAGAGGCGGATTGGGAAATCAACATTTTGCAACATCAACAATGCAGGTACCCAAATATGCACAACCGGGACAACCATCTCAAGAACTTTGGGTAACAATGGAATTAAAGGTGATCGCTGATGTAGGCTTGATTGGATTTCCAAATGTTGGAAAATCAACATTTCTATCACGTGTTACGAATGCTACTCCTAAGATCGCAAATTATCATTTTACGACCATCAATCCAAACCTCGGTGTTGTAGACTTTCCGGATGGAGAAGGTGGATTTGTAATTGCAGATATTCCGGGACTGATTGAAGGTGCTTCCGAGGGGATTGGTTTGGGACATGAATTTCTAAGGCATATTGAACGTACTCGTTTGATGATACATGTAGTAGATGCAGCATCATCAGAAGGCAGAGACCCGATTGATGATATATATAAAATTAATGCTGAATTAGAAGCATATAATCCTGAAATTGCAAAAAGACCTCAGGTAATTGCTGCTAATAAAATAGACCTAATTTATAGTGAGGATGAAGATCCAGTTGAATTACTAAAGAAAGAATTTGAGCCAAAGGGTATAAAAGTATTTGCAATTTCTGGTGTATCTGGTGTGGGTGTTCAAGAGTTATTATATTATGTTAGAGAGCAGTTAAAGGAGTTAAATCAATCTCCAATTATATTTGAGCAGGAGTATTATCCAGGAGAAGAGTTAATTCATACAGACTTACCTTACACAGTTGAAATAGAAGATGATATGTATGTAGTGGAAGGTCCTAAGATTGAAAAAATGCTTGGCTATACCAACCTTGATTCTGAAAAAGGATTTCAATTTTTCCAACGATTTTTAAAAGATGGTGGTATATTGGAAGAGCTAGAAAAGGCTGGAATTCAAGAGGGGGATACCGTAAAAATGTATGGATTCCAATTTGATTATTATAAATAAAAGGAGATTGAATTATGACTACGAAACAAAGGGCTTATTTAAAAAGTTTAGCAATGAAAATGGAACCTATTTTTCAAGTAGGTAAATCAAGTATGTCTCCTTCTTTAACAAGTGCGATAGGAGAGGCATTAGATGCACGAGAATTAATTAAAATAAGTGTGTTACAAAATTGTGTGGATGATCCAAAAGAAATTGCACAAATGTTAGCAGAAAGAACAAAATCACAAGTAGTACAGGTAATAGGAAAAAAAATAGTTTTGTATAAAGAGGGAAAAGATAACAAGAAAAAAATTGTATTACCATAAATTTATTATGTAAACTATTGGAGAGAAAATATGAAGATAGGAATTATGGGTGGAACATTTAATCCAATTCATATAGGTCATTTATTATTAGGGGAATTTGCATATGAGGCCTTTAATCTTGATGTAATATGGTTTCTACCAAATGGAAACCCACCTCATAAAGATAGTGATTTAATGATTTCATCAATTGATCATCGTGTAGAAATGACTAAGCTAGCTATTGAAGACACTCCATATTTTGAACTTTCTTTACATGAAATCAAGAAATCCTCTGTTTCCTATTCTTTTGAAACCATGGAATTTTTTCAGGAGAAATATGTAGATGATACATTCTATTTTATTGTAGGAGCGGATTCTTTATTTTCTATGGAAAGTTGGATGCAACCGGAACGACTTTTTCAAAAGTGTACGATTTTGGTTGCATATCGAGATGATAAAGATGTCGAAGAAATGAAATGTAAAATAGATTTTCTAAAGAGAAAATATCATGCAAAAATAGAACTTCTAAGTGCACCTTTGCTTGAGATTTCATCCAGTATCATACGTTCAAGGGTATCTCACAATCGTTCCATTCGCTATATGGTTCCAGATAAGGTACAAAATTATATTCAAGAAAATAATTTATATGAGGATGAAAAAGATATTTAATATATGAAATACATTGGAGTTTGTAAATAGATGAGTGAATTTTTAAAACTAAAACAAATAGTACAACATGAGTTAGATGATAAACGTTATGAGCATACAATTGGAGTAATGTATACTGCAGCTTCTCTGGCTATGTGCTATGGCTACGATATAAAAGATGCAATGATTGCAGGTCTTTTACATGATTGTGCCAAATGCATACCTACCACTGAAACGTTAAGAATATGTAATGAAAACAATATCGTTCTTTCCGATATTGAACAAATAAATCATGGACTTATCCATGCTAAGCTTGGAGCATATTTGGCCAAAGAGCGATATGGAATTACGAATAGCGATATATTACACGCTATAAAATATCATACGACGGGTTGTCCTGAAATGACTTTATTAGATAAAATCATTTTTATATCTGATTATATAGAACCAAATCGAACTAGGATTGAAAACTTAGATATAATACGTAAATTGGCATATACTAATATTGATAAAGCTTTGTTTAAGATTTTATCATCGACACTGGAGTATCTGAATGAAACAAATAGACCAATAGACAAAATGACTGAGTTAACATATGAATATTATAAAGATATTATGATTGTATAATGTTAAGAAAATGATTGGAGGAAATTATATGAATAATGCAAAAGATATGGCTCGTATAGCTTATAAAGCATTAGATGAAAAAAAGGGAGAGGATATCAAGATCATCGATATTTCACAGGTATCAGTGCTTGCAGATTATTTTATCATTGCCAATGGTACGAATGAAAGTCAAGTAAAAGCTTTAGTGGATAGTGTAGAAGAAGAGCTTAATAAGTCTGGCTTTGAGGTAAAACAACGAGAAGGTTATGGACTTGGAAATTGGGTGTTATTAGATTTTGGAGATATTATCATTCATATTTTTGATAAAGAAAATAGATTATTCTATAATTTAGAAAGAATTTGGCGAGATGGCAAAATAATAGAAGTTAAAAATCTTTAATAAAAATCCAAGTATAACAATTATGTTATACTTGGATTTTTCGTAATCTATGGATTACAAAAAGCGAAATACACCAATGACTTTACCTAAAATAGTCAAATCTTCAACAATTATTGGATCCATCGTGTCATTTTCAGGTTGCAATCTAAAATAGCCTTCTTCCTTGTAAAATGTTTTAACAGTTGCGCCATCCTCCACCAATGCAACAATAATCTCGCCATTAGTGGCGATATTTTTTTGTTCAACTAAAACCATGTCTCCGTCTAGAATACCTGCATTTATCATACTTTCACCTTTTACAGTTAACATAAATGTTTGATTATTAGGTAAAAATTCTAGTGGAATAGGGAAATAATTTGATACATTCTCCTGGGCTAATAGTGGTTCACCTGCAGCTACACGACCGACTAGGGGAACATTTGATATCTCACGTCTAGAGAGATTGAACATATCATCTATAATTTCAATGGCACGTGGCTTTGTTGGATCACGGCGTATGTAACCATTCTTTTCTAAGGTTTCTAAATGAGAGTGAACAGAAGAGGTGGATTTTAAATTAACAGCTTCACAAATCTCGCGAACTGCTGGGGGGTATCCTTTTACTAGTATTTGTGATTTAATATATTCTAATATTTCGTATTGCTTATTGCTTATTTTACCTTGTGACATATAGCATCCTCCTTTAATATATATAGTTTAACATACGAAAAATCAAAAAGCAAACAAATGTTTAGAAAATATGTTCGATAGATATTGACAAACAAGTGTTCTTGATATATACTTTGAATATAAAAGAACACTTGTTCGGCGATGTATTTATGGAGGTATTTATGAATAAAGAAGATATAGGATATATAATGGGAAAAGAAGAAAGAGAAAACAGAGTATTCCATGAGAAATTATTAATTACAATCAGTATTCTGTTACTAATAGTAATTTTTAATATTTTATTAAATGGGTTTTCATCAAGTGCTCATGATATTAATATGGTACAAGAAAGTGATTATATATATTATAAAAGCATTGAGTTAAATGAAGGCGATACGTTATGGAGTATCGCAGAAAAATATACAAATGGTGAATATCATAGCATTTTAAATTATATTGCTGATTTAAAAGAAATTAATAATTTGAAAAATGATGATATTAAAGCAGGTCAATTATTGACAGTTGCTTATAATAATGTCCAATAGCCAAAAATTTGAAAATTGATTGAAACTGAAGCTCTCCCCATGGCAATGTTTACGTGATACACATTACGAAAGCATTGCCATTTATTTTGTATACTATGCATATCGATATAAATAAGTTATGTCAATCTATACGACAAATACAGATTTAACATATAGATATGGACGAAAATAGAAATATGTGTTAATATTTAAATATTAGATTTACTATAGGAGGAATTTTATGGCTAATAAAGCACTCACATATCATGAACAAAGCTATATAGATAACACAATAAAACTTCGTGAAATTCTAACCACATTGCCATCCTTTGCTAAGGATTTTTTTCGGGCAATTGAGCCTAGAACATCTGCGCGAACAAGAATATCCTATGCTTATGATTTGCGTACGTTCTTTCACTTTCTAATGGAACATAATCCATGTTATAAGAATTATACAATGGATCAATTTAAAGTTGATGATTTAGAGTATCTAGATGCCATTGACATAGAGGAATACATGGAGTATTTAAAGGTTTATCAAGTAGAATATAAAAATATTACAAATGGTGAAAAAGGGCTTTCTCGTAAAATGTCTGCATTACATAGTTTTTATAAATATTTTTATAAACATGAATACATCACAAAAGATCCTACCCTATTAGTTGATATGCCGAAATTACATGAAAAATCAATAGTCCGACTGGACCCAGATGAGGTTGCTGAACTATTGGATTATGTAGAACATTGTGGAGAGCAGCTTACAGGTCAAAAGAGGATGTATTATCTTAAAACTAAGGATAGAGATATTGCAATCCTTACACTTTTGCTAGGAACTGGTATCCGTGTATCCGAGTGTGTTGGATTAGATATACAAGATGTAGATTTTAAAAATAATGGGATTAAGGTGACTCGTAAAGGTGGCAATGAAATGATTGTGTATTTTGGTGACGAAGTACAATCCGCGTTGGAAAATTATTTGGAAAAATCAAGATATGGAATTACTCCAATACAAGGAAATGAAAATGCCCTTTTTCTTTCTACACGTAGACAAAGAATGGGAATTCAAGCAATCGAAAATATGGTAAAGAAATATGCGCTTCAGGTAACTCCCCATAAAAAAATAACCCCTCATAAATTGCGTAGTACATATGGCACGGCACTTTATAAAGAAACTGGTGATATCTATTTAGTTGCAGATGTTCTTGGACATAAAGATGTTAATACTACCAAAAAACATTATGCTGCATTGGACGAAGATAGAAGGCGTACGGCTGCAAATGTGGTAAAATTAAGAGGTAAATAAAAAATGTATAATCAAATAGACTCTATTATTTGAAAATAAAGTCTATTTGATTATTTTTATGCTTTCTTATGCTACTAAATCATGAGCCCCATTACATATAAATGATAGTAAGTTCCATTCAAAAACGTAGAATTTTTTAACTCCCCCTCTATTTCAAATCCAAATTTTTTATATAGTTTGACTGCTAATTCATTATCTGTTCTAGTGTCTAATTGAATTCTTTTTGTGATACCGTTTGATTTACACCAATCAATTAGTCGTTTGATAATTTCTGTGCCAATACCTTGACCCTGAAATTTTTTTGAGACAACAATTCCTAATTCGCCAGAATGTTTGCTCTTGATTTTTTGATCTGAATGGATGGTACCAATTCCAACAATAGATTCATCTACTATGGCCAATAACATAGTGGCATTTTTTTGTTCATTTGTAGCTTTAATTGAGGTGACTTGATCGGATACAGATAATGGATATTCATCTTTTTCAAAGCTTAAATATGTTGTTTCCCCTCCCACTTCATTATAAAATGACACGATTGCCTCAGCATCAGCTTCTGTTGGATTTCTAAAAACAACTTTATAATTTTTCATTTTGCATACATCCTTTCATGAGTAGTTTACATAATTTATTTATGGTGATGAAATTATAAATTATCGGAATCTAATATAATTGTAAATGGTCCGTCATTAACAAGACTCACTTTCATGTCAGCCCCAAAACATCCGCTTTCAACAATAGGAACTTTTTGCTTACAATTTTTAATGATATATTCATACAATTCTTCTGCCTTCTTAGGTTCACCAGCATCAATAAAGCTTGGCCTATTCCCTTTCTTACAATTTGCATAAAGTGTAAATTGTGAAACTAACAATAAGGAACCATTTACTGAATCTAACGAAAGATTTGTTTTTCCAGATTCATCTTCAAAAATCCGTAATCCTAACATCTTTCTTATCATTTTGTCTGCAATTGCTTCTGTATCAGAAGCTGATATACCTATAAGTACTAAATACCCCCTATCTATGTCACCTGTAATCGTTTCTGCTACTTTTACTGTTGCACTTGTTACTCTTTGTATTATAAATCTCATCTAATTGAAAACTCCTTCTCTTTTTACATTATTAGTATACTATTTTTTCTTGTGTTCTTCAATAAAAACTGTTACTATTGTTAGTGTCTAATTACAAAATAAAGTGAGGAAATATTATGAAATTACAACAATTACTTAGCTTTACACGAAAAGCTGTGGATGAATATAATATGATTCAAGAGGGAGACCACATTGCTGTTGGTGTCTCTGGGGGAAAGGATAGTTTGACTTTACTATATGCCTTACATGGACTTAAAAGGTTTTATCCAAATAAATTTGAACTCAGCGCTATTACAGTAGACTTAGGATATGAAGAATTTGATTTAACAGAAGTTCAAAACCTATGTTCGACATTAGATATTCCATATAAAATAGTTAAAACGGATATTGCAAGGATACTATTTGATGAAAGAAAGGAAACGAATCCCTGTTCTCTGTGTGCAAAAATGAGAAAAGGTGCACTTAATGATGCAGTAAAAGAAATGGGATGTAACAAAGTGGCATATGCACATCATAAGGATGATATTATTGAGACGATGCTATTATCATTGCTTTTCGAAGGAAGATTTCATTCCTTTTCACCCAAGACCTACTTGGATCGCATGGACTTAACGGTTATTCGACCAATTATGTTCATTGATGAGTCAGACGTAATTGGGTTTAAAAACAGATATCAACTGCCAGTTGTAAAAAGCAAATGTCCAATTGACGGTTATACAAAGCGACAATATGCTAAGGACTTAGTACAGCAATTAAACCTAGAACATAATGGGGCTAAAAACAGAATGTTCACAGCAATTTTGAATGGGAATATTCAAGGATGGCCAGAACGTATACCTCATATACGCTAATTTTGAACCGACCTCCCAAATGTTAGATTTTTGGTCTAACATTTGGGAGGTCGGTTTTTCATTATTTAATGATTTTGGCTCGCTTTGACTTTAAAATTACAATTTTATTTTTGTGGAGTCACTATTTTTTTCTTTTATTAAGATATAGGATTTAATAGCTTCAACACACCCATCAATACCTAATTGAGAACTACTAATCGAAAGATGATAGCTATCTGCATCTGGCCATCTTTTATTTGTATAATAGTTGTAATAGCTACCTCTGCGTTTATCAGTTTTTAATATTAAATCTTTTGCTTTCGCATCTGTTAAGTCATATTTTCTAGCAATCCTATGAATTCTAGAATCCAAATCTGCATGAATGAATACACTTACGCAGTTAGGATATGTCTCAAGTGCATAATCAGCACATCGTCCAACAATAATGCAAGGACCTTGATCTGCAATTTTTTTAATCGTATCAAATTGTGCTAGAAATACCTTATGATTAATTGGCATATCGGTATATCCACCAGCTGAATAGCTCATAGAATACGTATCCATTACAAGAGAATACAAAAAACTATTGGTAGGTTTCTCATCATGAGTTTCAAATAATTCTTCACAAATTCCACTTTCTTTTGCAGCGATTGATAATAAATCTTTATCGTATAATTTAATACCATAGTAATCTGCTAATTTATTTCCAATTTCACGGCCTGCACTTCCAAATTGTCTGCCTATTGTTATAATTGTATTTGTTTTTTTCATATCAGTCACGCTCCTTTGGTATACAAACGTTATTAGTATAAATATATTATACAATATCAATGAAATAATGTATACTATTTTACAATTTATTAATTAATTCTAGGAAATAATCAGGTAATGGTGCATTTACTTCTAAATATTGTCCAGTTCGTGGATGATGTATACCCAATGTCATTGCGTGCAGTGTTTGGCCTTGTAGGTCAAACGGAGATTTCAATGGACCATATACCTGATCACCTAATAATGGATGATGCTTATATGCCATATGGACTCTAATCTGATGTGTACGTCCAGTCTCGAGCTGACACTCTATGTAGGTATAATTGCCAAAACGTTGTATTACACGATAATGCGTAATGGCATCTTTTCCATTTTTTAAGTTCACACTCATTTTTTTTCTTTCTGTTGGATGACGTCCTATTGGTGCATTAATGGTACCACTGTCTTCTTTGATATTACCATATACAATAGCGCGATATTTTCGAGTTATATTATGAGCTTTTAATTGCTCTGCAAGATTTTGATGCGCCAAATCGTGTTTACAGACAAGAAGAGATCCTGTTGTATCCTTATCGATTCTATGAACAATACCTGGTCTCATAACTCCATTGATGCCAGATAAATCGTCTTTACAGTAGAACATAAGAGCATTAACCAAGGTACCAGAATAATGTCCTGCAGAGGGATGAACTACCATCCCTTTCGGTTTATTAATAATTAAGATATCTTTATCTTCATATAAGATATCAAGTGGGATTTGTTCGGGTAAAATGTCAGGTTCTTTCAATTCGGGAATGGTGATGTTCACAACATCATTTACTACTAGTTTATAATTTGCTTTTACCGGTTCATTGTTTACCTTAACAAACTCTTCCCTGATTAATCTTTGAATGTATGATCTAGAAACATCAATCATGTTAGCACTAAGAAATTTATCTACTCTTTCTGTATCTTCTTTTTTTGCGATGATAAAGTTATGTGAATTCATATTGAGCTCCTATTTACTTTTCTTAAATGTTAGAAATGTTAGTTCGTCTTCTTTATAAAAAAATAACATTAAATATACTAAAATTATAGTAGACATGGTCACATAAATATCCGCCACATTGAAAATAGGAAAATCTATTAATTCAAAATATAAGAAATCAACCACATACTCTAATCGAATTCGATCGACCATATTTCCGAGAGCACCTGATACTATAAATACTGCACAAATACGCAATGGAATATAATGTTTTTTCACAGGTATCTTTCCATAAAAATATCCAATGACAAAAAGAATTACAATAGCACTAATGATAAAATATGTCTTTTGATTTTGCAACATACCAAAAGCAGCGCCTCTGTTTTCTAGATAGTATAATTTAAATATACCATCCACTACATCAATACCGGAAGTATCCTTTAACTTTATAATTGCAAAAAATTTACTCCATTGATCAAGCAGTACTAACATTAAAATTGCAAAGATTGCATAAAAGTAGCTCTTCATAATTATTTTTTTATTGTTCATCGTATTATGTCCTTCGTTCTTTATTAGATATATTTATATATAGTTACATTGTAACGCCCTTTTTTTGTCGTTGTATTTATACCTTTATATTGAAATTTCCCCAATTTACGTACAGATATAATATCATCATCTTTTACAAGATAGCTGTTTGATATTGTTACTTTACCATTTACAAATACTTTTCCACTTTCGATATACCCCACTAACTTACTACGAGACAAGGGAAAGGCTAACGATAATAGGCTATCCAATCGTATAGAAGCTACAGCTCCCTTTATCTCATGGTAGGAAGGAGTATATACAATATCATTATAGTTTTTATGCTTCAATTGAACTGGTGTGTTTTTTACTCGTGTCAAATACTGAATTATAAAGTCAGAAAGAGATTGATGAAAAAATACAAAGGCAGAGTTATCTAGTAATAAAATATCACCAATTTTACAACGTTCTATACCAGTATTTAATATTGCACCAAGATAATCTCTGTGCGTCAATTTTTCAGCAAACTTTTTTTGTAAAGGTTCTATTAAGATGCCTTCCATTGGATAAAGTAGTTCACAATAAAGAGCATCAGGAAGAAATGCAACTATCTGACGCTCTGCGATATCATATCCACCAAAAACTTGGTAATTTGTATATAATGAATTCTTTGGTATGGTATGTAAAATATTTAGTTCATTCAAGTTTAGAAAATCAGAAAAAGTAATAATCTCTCTCTGATAAGCTATTTTAGATAACTCAATAAATCTTTTTTGTAATAACTGTATTTCTTTTTGCATCATTTTTCTTAAAATCTAGTTCTAATAGATGGTACTTCGAACGAGCTACTCAATAGATCTTGCAAATCTCCCGAAATATCTACATTGGTTGGAGTTACTAAAAATATGTAATTTGATATCTTTTGTAAATTACCTGTGATCGCAAAAGTTGCTCCAGATGTAAAATCTATGATGCGTTGTGCGACCTCTAAATCCAATCCTTCCAAATTCAAAATAACGGTGCGATTGCTTAATAATGTCTCTGTAATTTCTCTAGCATCATCTACTGAGTTTGGTTTAACCACACATACCTCCATACCACTGCTTCTTTTAGCTGGTTGACGCATCGGAGTGACTTTGCTATTTTGTGATGCTTTAGATGTTTTGCCCCCTCGCCTATCATCTTCATCATCATATTCGTCATATGTAGCTTTTTCTTTTTTGAACATTGCCTTTCGTGGCTTGTCCTCATAATCATCGAAGTCGTCTTCATCATCAAAAAAATCATCTGAATCGTAATCGTCCTCATCACTTAGTTTCATAATATCAAGAAACTTATCTAATACTCCCATTTTTTACACTCCTATCGTTTGTTATAAATCGTAGTTTCTTTCACCAAAGATTCCTGTGCCCACACGAACAACAGTAGCCCCCTCTTCGATCGCTACTTCATAATCATTGGTCATTCCCATTGAAAGAATACTCATATTAACATTATCAATGTTTTTGTTGATTATGTCAACATATAATTTATGTAAGTTTGCAAAATGTGGACGATTTTCTTCTGGATTAGCTACATATGGTGCAATAGTCATCAAACCACGTACACATATATGGTGCATTTTAGAAATATTTTCTAATAATGGAAACACTTCCTCTAGCATAAGGCCATACTTGCTTTCTTCTCTTGCAATATTCACTTCTAATAATATATCAACAATACAATTCTTTTTTGTAGCCTCTTTCTCAATTGTTTCTATCAACCGGATGGAGTCAGCTGAGTGAATTAAAGCAACATTACCTATTATATATTTGACTTTGTTCGTTTGTAAATGACCTATAAAATGCCATTGAATATCTGGTGGTAGTTGTGCTATTTTATCCACAAGCTCTTGTACCTTATTTTCACCAAAGTTACGTATTCCTAATTCATAGACTTCTTCTATCATAGACAGGGGTTTCGTCTTACTAACTGCAATAAGTGTAATATCTTCTCTCTTACGATTCGCCTTTTTGCAGGCCTGTATAATATTATGTTCGACATTTTCTAATTGTTTTCTTAACATATTTCACTCCTTATTGAAAAACAACATCATTCTCGTTTACTGTTTTACCATCTAAAACAATATGATCATAATTGGATAATCCATAGGAATCACCCTCTTTCACAATGTAATATTCTTCACTTTCACAAAGTATTGTTATTTGTTTAAATACGGCATAGCCTTTATTTATATTATAAACACCTGGGAGCTTTTTCTTTTGACTAAGCGTTAATGTGTCGTCAGATTCTGGTTTCAATACAGTATCACCGGCTTCCAATTCATTTGAATTTAAATAACATAAGCCATCTTTGTCTTTATAAAATACCTGTGTAGCAATGAAGTTAGCCACATCTCCATTTTTCTTTTTCGAAGATTTGATATAAACTCCAGTTTCTTTATTTACACCACTTTTAGTTATATATTCTTGGGGAACCACAAAAAAAGATTTCGTAGTTTTTGCAGATTTGGGAATTTTTAATCCACTTTCATCTTCCAAGATTAATTCTACATCAAGAAAACGTTCTGTTGCATATCTTATCATAGAGTTATCAAATGATAGACATCCATAATAACCTTCTTTAGTAGAAAAGATATCTAGATTTGCCCATAATAGCTCATTATCTTTAGTAATCTTGATTTTGACTACAGTTTTATCAGCTAATTCATTGGCAGTTTCTTTGGTTATGGGAACAATTAATGACCAATCCTCACTTGTAATCAATTTATAAACAGGATCTCCAGATGCAAGTTTTCGATTAGGTACTAAATCAACTCGATTATAGTTTGTCCGATCAAAACTCTCTTTTGTAATTTCTTCCTTGGTAATAGACTCAAATCCATCCTTATTATAAATTACAATGCCATCTTTTTGTGCAGGGTAAATGGATAAATCATTACTTTGACCACTAGCTATTAAGTTATCTAATTGATTAACTCTATTTTGATTTTTAGTACTTTGCAAAATAGAATCTATTTCGGTTTTTAATGTATATGTATCCACGAAGTCTTGATCTTTAAAGTTTTCATTGAATTTTTGTGTCTTATTAACTAATAATTTTTCGTCATCTTTAGATATGGAGGATACAGATTCTTCATTCGAGGTCGTATCAAGAGTTGTACTATCTTTATTTTCTGACAAGGTATAAACATTGGTACCTACCCCTATTTTACTTCCTTCATTTGAATAGTAAGCTACATATCCATCAGCATCCGTTGTAATCAATGATTCTTCACGAAGAATGATACCTGTATAGGCATTATCGCGAAGGAGTGATCCTTCACGTACTTCATAAACACTTACATGTTTATCGGTCATGTAAATGATAATGGTAATTAGAAGGTAAATTAAAATAATACCAAATACTACGATTCCTATATTGAAATTTTCTTTTTTTCTATATTTTTGAATATTAATAAAATCATTCTTTTTTTTAGACAATCTAAGTGCCTCCTATGTTAAATCTTTCAGTGCTTTCCCATTTAAATAACAGAATTTTTTTCCTTGATAGCTCTTCTTTTTTTCCATTGTTTCTATTAATAAATCCTGAAGCTTCCACCAACTAGTACCCCAATTAGAGAAGACTGCTTCTGATTCCGGAATGCGGCTAAAGAGTCGTTCAATAATAATTTTAGGATCTAAAAACTCTAAGAAATTAATAAGTCTATGTATATATTCCTCTTTTGAGCACATGGTAATTGTACCATTTTCATATGCTTCACACAATAGTGTGTTTTTAGCAATATAGAGCGAATGTATTTTTACAATATCAATATGCAGTGCAGAAATAATTTTTGCTGTTTCTATTGTATCTTCCATAGAATCATAGGGCAAATTTAAGATAATATGGCAACATATTGAAAAATCATATCTTTGTATTTGTAATACAGCATCAATAAATTCGGCAAGCCCATGACCACGATTGATTTTTGATAATGTATGATAATTTACTGTTTGAAGACCAAGTTCTATATTAATATCTATGTGGTATTGTTCTTTTATCGATTTCAAAATCTCTAAATAATCTGCAGAGATGCAATCTGGCCTTGTTGAAATAGAAATTGCAACAATATCTGGATATGAAGCGGCCTCTGTCATATAATTTAGAAAGGCTTTAATGGGCATATAGGTATTTGTATAATTTTGAAAATATGCTATAAATTTGTGCGCATTATATTTCTTCTCAATGTGAAGTTTTGTTTTCTCTAATTGTTGTGTTACACTTATATTAGAAGGTAATGCTTCAAAACCTGTGCCGACTTCGGCACAAAAAGTGCATCCATGGCCGTCTGTTCTATTTGGACAAGTAATAGGAAGATTAATAGGTAACTTGTATATCTTCTCTGAATATTTTGTGTTTAAATATTCAGAATATTTATTATAATACTCTTTTTTTTGATTCATTTTTGACTCCTAATTTGTATGTGTATATTTTCCCTCAGAATGTAGATAATATGTATATATCTTGAAAAGGAGGAAACAACATGAAGTGGTTTGACAACACAGCATTAACACTTGTTATCATTGGAGCAATAAACTGGTTATTGATAGGTGTATTTAGGTTCGACTTAGTAAGTTTTCTATTTGGAAATCTTTCATGGATTTCAAGAATTATTTATGCCATCATTGGATTATGTGGTCTCTATCTAATAAGCCTATTTGGTAGAATAAAGAATATGTCAGAATAAACAATATTTAAATAGGGGTATCCCATATGAGACACCCCTATCTTATGCTTTTCTTACTAAAACTAATCTATAGGCAATGCAGTAATTAATGATGTCATATCATTATATAACGTAGTTTTGTCAGGAGCACCCATGATAATAGAAATATAGGGATTATTATTTGTGTCATGTTCTAATAAAATGACACAAGATCCTGCTTCATCTGTTGTCCCTGTTTTACCGCCGATGACAGTAACGTTAGGTGGTTGATCTACTTTTCCTAAGGAATAGTAATTCGTTGGAAACCACTCATCTGTTCTGGTTCCAAGCGCTGGATTATTGATTGTTGCAGTATACGACTTTTGAGAAATAATATTGACAAAACGTTCATCTTTGATACATTCATTGAATATCAAATATAAATCATATGCTGTAGTATAATGATTTTCTTCGTGAAGTCCATGCGGATTGGTAAAATGAGTATTTGTAGCACCAAGTTTTTTTGCTTCCTTATTCATTAAATCTGCAAATTGTTCTACACTTCCAGAAATATGTTCTGCAATGGCAACCGCATTATCGTTGCCAGAGTATAATAAAAGACCATTTAGAAGTGCATCTAAAGTTAGTTGATCCCCTGCTTTAAGTCCACATATTTGTGCTGCAGCCTCAAAAACCGTTGCATTTTGACTTACGGTAACTATATCATTCAAATTACCATATTTTAAAGCTACATAAGCAGTTAATATCTTAGTTGTACTTGCTGGATATAAACGTTGATGGATATTCTGTGAATATTCCACTTTAGAGCTTTGAAGATCAAACAATGCGGCTGCATGTAATGTATCATCGGTAATGTAGTTCACTAATTCTATATTATCATTCTGCACACAGAGGTTTGTCGCAAACAACTCTCCAGTAAACACATTTTTGTCATATGAATCAACCTCATAATTGGTTACATATGTTTTGTGTGTAGAACAGCCAGTTAACAATAGACATATAAATAGAATTAAAAAAGTTTTTTTAATAGATTGATTTATACATTTATTTATACATTTCACGCCACTCTAAATCTCCTCTATCTATAGCATGCACTAATAATTCTGCTGTTGCAACATTTGTTGCCATAGGAATATTATGAATATCACATAAACGTACAATATCATTAACGTCAGGTTCATGTGATTTTGGTGTCAGTGGGTCTCTTAAAAATATAAGTGCATCAATTTGATTGTGCTCTATCTGTGCACCCAATTGTTGATTTCCCCCTAAAGGGCCAGCTAAATATTTATGAATGGATAAATTCGTTACCTCTTCAATTAAACGCCCTGTTGTTCCTGTTGCAAATAAATCATTTTTACTTAAAATTCCACGATATGCAATACAAAAATTCTGCATTAGTTTCTTCTTTGCATCATGTGCTACTAATCCGATATTCATGCTATTCACTCCTTATTGATATTTTTTCGGTTGTAAGCCAATATTTAAAACAAAACCAATTCCCATTAACATGCTAATTAAAGATGACATGCCATAACTTACAAAAGGAAGTGGTATTCCAGTATTCGGAAAAACACCGGTTGCTACAGCTATATTAATAAAACTTTGGAAACCAATCTGGGCGGCTACTCCACAACAAACAATCCGACCTGCTAAGTCCTGAGCCTTTACCCCTATCAGTATACACTGTATCACTATTAATAATAACAGAGTAATGACTACACAACAACCCACAAATCCCAATTCTTCACCAATAATTGCAAAAATAAAGTCTGTTTGTGGTTCCAGAATAAAGTTTCCATTCTTTACAGATGTAGTTGTATTGTTATTTAACCCTTTTCCCTTTAGCTGACCAGATCCAATTGCCATAATAGAGTTATTTTGTTGATATGCTTCATCACTTTTATATTCTTCTGGTTCTAACCAAGCTAAGATTCGTTTCTGCTGGTATTCGTCAATAATTTTCTGATTAGGTTGTACTACAATACTTAAAAAAATAATAGCAACTGGAATAATAATTAGTAGAGCAGTTCCTATCAATTTATAACTCAATCCGCCAATATACAATACCACACAAAAAGTCATTGCTATAGATATTGTCGTTGACATGTCAGGCTGCTTATAGATTAGCAGTAGTGGCAATGCTACTAATATAGCTGCTTTAACCAGTGTTTTAAGTGTATTTAAGTCCTCTTGATGTATCATAACAAATTTGGCAAAAAAGAGTACCATAAGGAGTTTGGTTAGTTCTGATGGTTGGAAGTTCGTGAATCCGATATCAATCCATCGTTGCGCACCATTTACGTTATCTCCAAAAAGAGTTACACTTAATAATAAGGCTAAATTCGCTGCATATATAAGCCAATACATGCTAAGAATCCATACATAATCTATCAGTGAAATGACAACCATAATAATCAAGCCCAAAATCAAGCCGACTATTTGCCTATTTTGCACAGATTTTTTAGCACTTCCTATTACCATTATACCCAGTGAAGTAAGAGCTAAAACAAGTATTACCAAATTAAATTTATAATCTTTTAGATGATAACGTTTTAAATATTTCAATTTTAATCTCCTGTAATCTTTATATGTATATCTGATTGTGTCACTTTCATTTTGAATTCTTCGGGTGTAATTTCGATATATTTTGAAATTGCAATAAAAATATCGTTTTCCATTTTCTCAATTGTATCTGGCGAGCAATTCATTCGGTCAGATACTAATAGAATTTTCAGTCTATCTTTCGCTACATTAACGGAAGCACTTTTATTTGTTATATCGAATACCTTCATAATTCCCTCCTAACTATTTCTAAATAAATGAGAAAGTTTAGAAAAGAAACCGTTCTTTGAATCTAATGCAAGAAATGGCACTTCTTCCCCGAGTATTCTTTTGCAAATATTTTGATAAGCTTGTCCTGCTTTCGATGATAAGCCTATAACAGGTTCCCCCTGATTCGTACCTATTACAACTTGTTCATCATCTGGAATAATACCAATCAACGGAATCGGCAATATTTCAACGACGTCATCTACAGACATCATATCTCCTCGTTTAATCATATCAAAACGTAATCGGTTGATAATCAAATTCTTTTGCTTAATATGGTGGTTATCCAATAATCCGATAATTCTATCTGCATCTCTAATAGCAGAAACTTCTGGAGTAGTTACAACTAAAGCACGACTTGCACCAGCAATTGCATTTTGAAATCCTTGTTCTATTCCTGCCGGACAATCTAATAAGATATAATCATAGTCATCTACAAGTTCTTCTGTAAGTTTTTGCATTTGCTCTGGTGATACTGCCGATTTATCCTTTGTTTGAGCAGACGGTAATAGGAATAAGTTTGGATAACGCTTGTCATTTATTAGGGCTTGTTTTAAGCGACAATTACCCTCTACCACATCTACGAGATTATAAACAATTTTATTTTCTAATCCCATCACGACATCTAAATTTCGAAGCCCTAAATCCGTGTCAATTACTACAACTTTTTTATCTGCTTGTGCCAATCCAACGCCAATATTTGCGGTAGTAGTTGTCTTACCAACACCGCCTTTTCCTGATGTTATTACGATGATCTCACCCATTTTCATTCCTCCTGTTTTATGTTAATGGATCAATGTATATATGTTCTCCGTCAACAATTGCTATCTTGGGATTCATAATGGAATCCTCTTTAGAATAAAATAATTGGCGTTTTGCTTCAATATCACCAATTTTTAATTGTTTTGGCTGCATAGAAAGTGCGACAATAAAGGTATCTTTGTTACCAGATGCGCCCGCATGAACAGAACCTTTGAGAGAGCCGATAACTACTACATTTCCTTTTGCTATAACTTTAGCGCCTAACTCAACATCACCAAGGATAATAACACTTGTTTCGGATTCTAATACTTGTCTTCTCCGTAACGTGCCTTTGTAGAATTGCCCATCTCTATTTTCAATATCCTCTAGGCTTTGTTCCACAATACTTTTGTATAGTTCTTCTTTAGTTTTGCTATTATCTATGATACAGATAATATTTATCCCTGCAGTTTTAGAAATTATATCGACAACCTCTTGTTCTTCTTCATTTGTAAGCACGCGTCCTTCAAAAGTGGCGGCTAATTTAGCATCCTTAAAAAATTTTGCAGCATCCTTAAATTTGTGTTCGATTTCAGTAATCAATAAATTATAAGGAGCCTCTGGATCTAAATGTACAACTAACCCATATTTATTACTTTTAATTGTTACCAAATTATCCATGCATCTCACCCTCTCCTAGTCTCCTGTATGTGCAGTTCCTAAAGTTGCAGCACCTCCTGTAATTAATTCACTTGGATCAGCTAAGCCATATTTGTATTTAACAATATCTCTTCCAATTTCAGCTGTATAGGAGGAACTATATCCATTTGTAATACGCACACTTAATGCAATTTCTGGACTATCTGCAGGTGCAAATCCAACGAATAATGCATGATCTGGGTGTGTTTCGCTTTGCTGAGCAGTACCTGTCTTCCCTGCCATTCCCATATCTAAACTATTGAAAGTACTAGAACTATTTATCATGTTTATCATACCTTGATGTACGAGATTCCATGTGTTTCCGGATACCTGATCCATTTGATCTAATACGGTCGGTTCATAATTTTTTATGACATTACCATCTACATCTTTTATGCTATCTAATAACGTTAGATTATATACAGTTCCCTTATTCGCGACAGCTGTTACATAACGAACTAATTGACTAGTAGTATAGTTATTAGTACCTTGTCCAATTGCAGAGCGGACAGAGTCATTATCAGAAATTTGCGGTGTAGTCTCTGGAATTTCTAACCCAGATTTTTCACCGAGGCCAAACATTTGAGCATATGTTTTTAATTTAGCTAGTCCTACATCACTTGAATAGATCTCTTCTGTAGTCCCACTATCATTTGTTACTGTTCCTTGCGTTAGACTCAATCGATATCCTACCTCATAATAAAAATCATTACAAGATTCTTCTAACGCGCTAACTACATTTAATCCCCCATGTGCATTTGGATAAATCCAACATTTAGGATTTGGCACAATCTTATCAAATATTCCGGAACAAGATATAATACTATTTCCCTGAATGACTCCTTCTGTCAATCCAGCTACAGATGAAACCATTTTATAAGTGGAACCAGGAGCCGTCTTTTCTTGTGTTGCATTATTATAAAATGGTCTTGATAGATCCCTCACCAATTTATTATAGTATGCAGAATCCATTGTATTAGCTAAACGATTATTATCGTATCCTGGATAGGACACACAGGCTAATACATCTCCAGTATTTACATCCGTTACAACGGCAGATGCAGTACAAGGTTCAAGTGCTAGCTGAGCTGGTGTAATTTCTAATGATTGAATTTTTCTCCTAACGAATTCAAAGGGAGAAATACCTCCAGAGGCTAAACCAGAATATTGAGCTTCATCATAAGGCAATACTCCTTGTTCATATAACATCATGCATATCTGATTACCTGATATTTCGCCTTCCTTAATCATATATCGATATATTAATTTATGAAATCCTGAATCCGTTTTTAAATATTCACTTAGATAATTTATAATACTTTGATAGATTTCATTAGAATCAGTATACTTCCCTTCGGATCTCGCATTTGTTTGTAATTTTGTAGTATCAATCCAATTTTTTGAAATCGCATAGTTTAAATACGTATATAAATTAATACTCTCATCTTGAGACCACGCTAAATAGGTTTTATCATTGGAATCAATTTCATCCTTCATCAGTATCCCAGTAGCATTTGTGAGAACAGTACTTGCAATGTAATTCATGTATGCTTGTTCTTCTTTCGGTAAATCATGGTATGCCGCAGAATTTGAGTCTTGCAATTGAGCAATTACGTTATTTATTGCAGAATCTTGTTTTGCTTGAAATTGTCCTAGAACTGCCTGCTCTGTTGCTCCAGCATTTTCATTGGTAAAGTGTTCGACATTTAATATTTCATTATTAAAAAAGGCATTATACACATCATCAATTGGTATTATAATTTTACTAGCATCACTCGCGGTGCTGGGATCATAATTCATAGTATTTGACATTTTAGATACAAGAATACCGGCCAGTTTTTCTTCTAAAATATGGTACGTAGATTCTTGTAAATTTTTATCAATTGTTAAGAATAAGTCATTCCCAGCTTTTGCATCTGTACTTTGTTCTGTTTCAATTACCTTTCCAACACTGTCTACATAAACAACTACACTCCCCTTTTTACCTTGAAGTGTTTCATCCATCGTTTGTTCAATACCTGTCTTTCCAACGATATCAGTCAAAGAATATTTTTTGTCTTTATCCTTAAATGTATCGAGTTCCTCTTGAGAGATTTTCCCTGTATAACCAATGACAGAAGCAAAGTATGTGCTATCCGTATATTGGCGTAATGAGTCTTCTGCAATATCAACACCTTGAAGATTATTCAAATTTTCCATAATGATAGCTACCGTTTGTTCGCTTACATCAGAGGCAACAGTTGTAGCAATATACTTTTGATAACTGTTCAAACTCATAGCGTAACGAATATTTACAAGCTTTAATACATGGGATTTTTCAAATTTCTTCTGATCAATACCATATCCAAAAGTTTTATCTTCACATAAATAGTTCATTACATCATCTGCTGTTGAATTACGTTGTTTTTCAGAAAGTTTGTCAATCGTTGCAAAGCCGTATATGTCAGCTAAGAATCTTAATCGTTGTGTACCTTCCTTGGAGACAAATGTGTAGTTATCATTCGCATCTATAACTATACCAAAATCGTTGATTACAGAGTCACCATTTTTCTCTACAATATCAATAATTTGGTTAATAGTATCATTTACAATTGTATTTTTCTCTTGACGTGTATTATACTCCCCGTTATCTTCAATTGTCACGGAATAAGCCAATTTATTATATGCTAATAAATTACCATTGCGATCATAGATATTTCCGCGGGTTCCTTGCACTTCTTTTGTTTTTCTGATTTTTAATTTATAGTTATCTAAGTAATCCTGGCCATTAACAATTTGCAGATTAAATACCCGAAAAATAAGAATCGCATATAAAATTCCAAATGCAATAATTACAACAAATAAGCGAGATTTAATTAATTGAAAAAGCCATTCTTTTATGCGATCAAACAAATTTACTTGCACTCCTTTTTTCTTCTTCTTCTAATTTGTGGTTTACATACAAAATCAGTTGGTATAATCCCAAAGTAACAATAATAGTATAGATTAACTCCGGTATAATGATATGTCCCAAATAATAAAGGAAATCAAAACGACTTCTTGTTGACATCAAAAATAAAAACACATAAATAGCTAAACCATATATAAACTCACTTGCACTAATCAGGACAAGTGGGAGTTTAATATCATCTTCAAAAAATAAACGTTGAAAAAATCCATTTGCATAACCAATTAACATATAAAGTAATGCATAAAATCCTAAAATATCACCAAAGAAAATATCAACCAGAAGGCCAGAAATAAATCCAACTATCATTCCTTCTTTATTTCCACGCATGAACCCAAAAGAAGAAGTTACTATAATTAGCAGATTTGGTGTAATGGATGCTAGTGCTAATGATTTAAATATGGTACATTCTAGCACAAAACAAACAACGATAATAAAGAATGTAATTATTTTACGTTTCATATAACCTCTCCTTTCTAAATTTTTACAAATTACGTGAATTATTCTGCTGCTTTTTCATCACTATCCTGTGATGGATTTTGTTTTAATGTTGTGATTACAAGTACTTCTTGTAAATGTTTAAAATCAATGGCTGGTGTAATGTAACCAGATCGAGTTAAATTATTAGAATCCACATTGATTTCGCTTACATAACCAATTAAAATTCCTTGTAAATACTTACTGCTAATGTGAGATGTTACTATATGTTCTCCTACTTCTATTTTACTATCATTATTAGCTAACTGCTCAAATTTAATTTTCCCATCATTCATTAATTTTAAGTCACCACTTACAATACATGTATCAGCAGTTGAAAGAACCATACCACTGACATT
Organism: Lachnospiraceae bacterium LCP25S3_G4; assembly: GCA_052116865.1. GTDB lineage: Bacteria > Bacillota > Clostridia > Lachnospirales > Lachnospiraceae > CAUPWF01. The sequence goes on from JBQKKG010000004.1 coordinate 275,613, forward strand.
GCTTGCATCATCAATGATAGAGCGGACTCTGGACCAATCAGGACCCGCCTCTGTAATGATTCCAACCAACCCGGTTCCAGCCATAACATTCATATCGACAGCTAATCCATCTTTAGTACCTTTATCAATGACAAAAGTACTAAACCAATTTCCAGAGTCTTTGCCTATGACATGAGCACCAACCTTCTCGTAATCAGCATAATTGCTATCTAATTTATATAAAGTTTGTAGTCGTTCTAATTCGTAAGATTCTTGTTGTAATCGGCTATTTTCAATGGTTAAAGCATCTACTTTTTCTTGCAAAGCATTATTCTCTTTCTTCATATCTTGCAAGGTTTCAAAATTCTTTGTAATATCTCCGATTAGCATCCCAACTTTGTTAATCCCCTTTTGCATTGGTACCACAGTATAGCTTGCAATGCTTCGAAGTGGACTTTTGGAATTCCTACCTTTGTTATCTGCAACAATTGATAAAATCATTAATACGATACATATTGCAGACACAATCAACAGCCAATATTTACTTGCTAAAGAAGTTTGATTTTTCTTTTTCATTCTATCTCATCCACCTATAATCTTCGTCTAACATAGTATATGTTAATCGTTTTAATTCTTTATTTAAAATAATCTTCTTTAATCCATATACTACACAAATATCCGGTTCTTTTGGTACCTTTACTTTCAGACCAATCATTCCTTCTAAATATGTAGATAATCCTTTTAGATTTGCTAAACCACCAGTAATATAGATTCCTTTACTCTCTATGACTCTCAAGACATCTGGGGGTGTCCTATCGAGTAATGATTTGATTGCACGCACAATTTCTTCCAATGGTTCTTTAATGGCAGCACGCACAAGACTAATGGAAATTTCTTTTTGTTGTGGAACACCTGTAATAAGATTGCGACCAGCAACAATCAAAGCAGCATCATTGGATTGATCAAAAACCCCAAATTCTTTTCGTAATACTTCTGCAGTTAAACGTCCCACTAAAAATTCATGATTATGTCTAACTAAATTTTGAACGGCACAATCAAATTGTACACCACCTTTTTTGACGAGACGATTCAGTACCATACCACCTGATGAAATCACAGATAACTCTGTAGTTTCACCACCAAAATCTACAATAAATATGCCCTTTTCTTTTTCAACGTCAAGTCCTAATCCTAGTGCTACCGCAATGCCACGCTCTACAATTGTAACACTTTTTGCTTTTGCAGTAGAATGCTCTACCAAATCATAGAATGCTCTTTTCTCCACCTCAGTTACATCCGTTGGAACAGCAATCAAATACTCAGATCCTCTTGCAAATCGTCGTTCTTTTTTTAAAAGATTTTGTAAGAGGTATTGCATATCATTAAAACGAGAAATAACTCCTTCTTTCATCGGAAAAACTACTTGTATATTTTCTGGTGCTTTTTCATACATTTCATATGCTTCATCTCCAACAGAAAAAATATGTTTTTCATCTGCAATTGCAATCACATCTTTTTCTTTCCATATTTCATTTTTCTTTTTATCATACACCTTAATCTCATATGTCCCAAGATCCAGACCGTACACATTTCTAGCCATTTATATTCCCTTTCCAAACGCTAGATAAGTTTCTTCTCACAGAAACTTATATAACAGTTATTTCCAATAATAATATGATCTAATAAATCAATTCCGATTAAATTTCCTGCTTCTTGAATTCTTTTTGTCACAAGAATATCCTCCCTACTGGGGGTTGGGTCACCACTTGGGTGATTATGCAGTAAAATAATCGAAACTGCATTTTTTTTTAATGCCTCTATAAATAACTCTCTAGGAGTGATGAGCGAAGCGTTTACAGTACCTTTTGAAATATTAGATTCACCAATTAATCTAGATTTTGTATTAAGCATTAGTAATTTCATCTGCTCTTGTTTTTGATGCCTTAAGTCTTCCATATAGTAATTTGCAATCGTTGATGGAGTAGTAAAATTTAATCCTTTGTACGCACATGCTTTTGATAATCGTTTGGCTAATTCAGATATACAGAGAATTTGAATTGCTTTTATCTTTCCCATGCCCTTGATTTCCACTAATTCCTCCAATGTCCAATGGTGCAAATTCAATAAGCCATCAAACATATGCTTTGGAGACAAAATATGACGAGATAATTCTAGTACATTTTCACCTTTTGTGCCAGTTCGTAGTAAGATAGCTAAGAGTTCAACATCCGTCAAACTACCTACGCCGTGTTGTTCACATTTTTCATATGGACGTTCACCTTTTGGCATCTCTTTCATAGTATTGGTTTGATTCATGGTTTCACAAACTCAAATATATCTATGTAGTATTTAAAGCAGGCGATAGATTATAATAGCTAATATAACGCCAATGATACTTGCAATTGTTATTTTTATATTTAAACCAAATGTAATAATTAACAACCCTAAATTTAATACAATCGGACTATCCAGTCCAAAATTTTGACCGTAAGAAAGCCAGCTCAATACAGAAATATTTTCCGCCAACATACCGATAAATCCACCAAGCACAATGCCTGATAGAATTAGTAGAAACAGCGCCCATACATTTTTCCCTGAAGCTCCCTTCATTACATAATCACCTCAATTCTATTTTATCACAAACTCTGTTCATTTTATCACATTTTAAAAATAGTGTACATACTATACATATTAATTTTTTCTGAAGAACCTTAAATCACATGTGGTTTATATTTTTGACAAATGGCCTCGGCTACTTTTATACCATCCATGGCTGCTGACATAATTCCACCTGCATAACCAGCACCTTCTCCACACGGATATATGCCTTCTACATTACTTTGCATACCTTCATTTCGTAAAATTCTAACAGGAGAGGACGTTCTGCTTTCCACACCAGAAAGAATAGCATCTTCTCTAGAAAATCCAGGTATTTTCTGATCGAATTTCTTTATACCTTCCTCGATTGAATGACTAATTTCATCTGAAAATAACTGCCGTAAATTCGCCATAATGTAGTCCCCTTTCATTTGAGGAATTACATCTCCCATTGAAGTACTACATTGATTATTACAGTAATCTCCAAATTTTTGAATTGGAATTTTTCCATTGCCTATTAAAAAAGCTTGTTCTTCTAATTTACGTTGATAAGCAATACCAGAAAGCGCATTTTGAACTCCATAATCCTCAGGAGTAACAGTCACCACAATTGCACTGTTTGCATTCACTCCTTTGCGAGCATGGTAACTCATTCCGTTAATTGCCAATCGTTTTGGCTCGGAAGATGCATTAACGACATATCCGCCTGGACACATACAAAAAGAGTAGACACCTCTACCGTTTTCCAATTGTGTGGTTAATTTATAAGATGCTGTCGGTAATGTTCCTAACGCTGTTGTTCCATACTGTGACTTATTTATCATATCTTGCGGGTGTTCGATTCTCAGACCTATAGCAAAGGCCTTTGGCTCCATAGCTAGATGATGCTGATATAGCATTTGGAAAGTGTCTCTGGCACTATGACCTATGGCAAGTACCACAATGTTACTTTTAAGTAGTTTTGTTTTATTGATTTCCAATTCTGTGATTTTGGAATCTACACACCGAATATCAGTTACTTGTTCGTGAAATCTGATTTCTCCACCTAAGGCGTGGATGGTATCACGCATATTTTTAATTACATCTACTAACATATCAGTTCCGATGTGTGGTTTATTAACATATAGAATTTCTTTTGATGCACCATGTTCTACAAATGTTTCTAGTACTACTCGCCCACGTCCATCAGGGTCCTTAACTAAGGTGTTTAACTTTCCATCCGAAAAAGTACCTGCACCTCCTTCACCAAACTGTACATTTGATGTGCTATTTAATTGCCCAGAGTTCCAAAAAGCTTCTACATCTTTGACACGTTCTTCCACACATGCTCCACGTTCCAATAAGATAGGACGATAACCTTGCTTAGCCAAAAAGTAAGTACAGAAAAGCCCAGCTGGACCGCTTCCAATGACAACTGGTCTTGTGGGTAACTCCTCAGTTCCGTGAGGAGAAAAATCATATGCTTTTTCAGAAATTAAACATACATTGTTATCTTTAATATGCTTTAGTACTCGTTGTTCTTGTTCCACAGTTACATCAATGGTATAAACAAATTTTATCTGGTTCTTTTTTCTGGCATCAATAGATTGTTTCCTGATTTCATAGGTAATCAGTTGATTGCTCTGTATTCTTAACGTTTTTAATAACTTGTGAAGTAATTCTTGCTTCGTGTGATCTGGGGGCAATTTTACCTGTCCAATTCGTATCATATTAACTCCTTATCAGTTTTTTTATTATTTTAACCTTTTATATTTGATGCATGTTGACCTGCAAGATATCCGGTTGTCCATGCCCACTGCAGATTATATCCACCACAAATTCCGTCAACATCAAGGATTTCTCCTGTAAAATATAAGGAATCAACATATTTTGATTCCATAGTACAGCCCCTTATTTCATCTGTTGATACCCCACCAGCACAAATTTGTGCTTGTTCAAAAGGATTTGTTCCTTCAATTTCAATTTCGAATTCTTTGCAAAGTTGAGCTAGTTGCCGCACTTTTTGATCAGTAATACTAATAATTGGAGTCGATTTCTTAATACGTAAACAATCTAAGAAGAGAGAAATTAGTTTCTTGTGAAAAATACCAATCAATAGTCGCTCTGCTGTATCTTTTTGAAACATATCTCTTCGTTCTTTAAAATATGTTTCACATTGCATAGCATTTAACGAAGGTAAAAAATCAACTTTAACCGAAACTTTGCATTTCTGATATAAACCCATTGCTATGAAACGACTAATTTGAAACACTGGAATCCCAGAGATTCCATAGTTTGTCAACTGTATTTCGCCAATATCTTTGGCTACCATTTGCTGATCCACAAATGCCGCCACAGATGCTTCGGTCCGAATTCCAGATATTCTTTTGAAATAATTGCCTTTACCAATTAATTGAACCAGCGCGGGTACAATAGGCACGAGTGTGTGCCCAAGCTCCCTTGCTAAGGAATAACCGCTACCATCAGAACCTAAAATACTAGCGGCTTTTCCGCCTGTCGCTATTATGACAGAATCTGCCCTCAAAGATTGTCGATTGGTGGAAAGTTGAAATTCTTTTTTATTTTTTGTAATATGAAGTACTTTTGTATCAAATAAAATGTTGATTTTAAGTCGCTCTATTTCTAGTGTAAGCACGTCCAATACAGTTACGGCTTGCTCTGTTAACGGATAAATATAACCGCATTTATTTTTGGTTAACAAGCCTAATTCTTTAAAAAATTGAATGGTATCTTTGTAGCCAAACCTATTTAATGCCTCAGTAACAATAGAAATATTTTTTCCATGGTAAAAAGAATCGTTCATTTTTTCATTGGTTAAATTACATCTTCCATTCCCTGTGGAAAGTATTTTCTTACCAATTCTATCTTTTTGTTCCACAATAGTTACATTTGCACCATTTCTTGCAGCTACAATAGACGCTATCATGCCAGAGGCACCGCCACCAATAATTGTTACACGTTTCTTCATCTTACGGTTCTCCAATACTATAATAAAGTTATAATTTTTTGTTGTACTAATTTTTCCAATGACATTAGAATTCCTAATTTAGCGTGTGGCCAAGTCAACCCGCCTTGAAAATAAACTGCGTATGGAGGTTTGATTGGTCCATCTGCGCTCAATTCAATAGAAGAACCTTGTACAAAAGCTCCCGCTGCCATAATAACATCGCTATCATATCCAGGCATAGCCCATGGTTCTGGCGATACATAACTGTCTACGGGTGCAGCAGCTTGAATCCCTTTACAAAATGCAATCACAGCCTCTGATGATCCTAGTGTTACTGCCTGTATAATATCATGTCTACTTTCTGTACTATTTGGTACCACATCAAATCCTAATGCTTCATAGATATTTGCAGCGAAAATAGCACCTTTTAAAGCGGCAGATACTACTGTTGGTGCAAGGAAAAAACCTTGATAAAAGGACTGCATCACGCCTAAAGATGCGCCTACTTCTTTTCCAAGACCAGGTGATGTCAATCGATATCCACAATTCTCTATATAAGCTTTTTTTCCTACAATATACCCACCAATTGGAGCAAGCCCCCCGCCGGGATTCTTAATAAGCGAACCAACTACGAGATCTGCACCAACATCACTCGGTTCTATTGTTTCAACAAATTCGCCATAGCAATTATCAACCATACAGATTACGTCTGGTTTGATGGATTTGACAAAAGCAATGAGGTCCCCAATTTGCGAAACGGAAAAGCTAGGTCGAGTTTGATACCCTTTAGAACGTTGAATTGTAACTAATTTGGTATGCTCATTTAAGGATTTCTTTATTTGTTCATAATCAAATGTTCCATTTTCCAATAAATCTACCTGCCGATAGGAGATACCGTATTCAGCTAAAGATCCATTGGATTCGCGAATTCCAATTACCTCTTCTAAAGTATCATATGGTTTTCCAACTGGAGACAATAATTCATCTCCTGGTCTCAAATTGGCAGCAAGGGCTAAAGATAATGCATGTGTTCCACAAGTAATCTGCGGTCTTACTAAGGCTGCCTCTGCATGAAATGTGCTGGCATATACCTCCTCTAACGTATCGCGCCCTTGATCATTGTAGCCATACCCACTTGCATAATGAAAGCAAGCTTCGTTAACCCGATGTTCTTGCATTGCTGCAATTACTTTTAACTGGTTATATTCAGCAATATTGTCAATGTCCCTAAAGCGCTGCATTAAATTCTTAAGTATGGTTTCTCCAAAATCATATACTTCCTTAGAAATACCTAATTTCTTATAAATATCTATTGTTTCACTCATGAGTGTGTATCCTTTCTGTCACTTTATCAATTAACACTTGTAATATCTTGTCTTCATTATAATTATACGCTTCTTTGTCAACCCATTGGACGTTACGTTCTCTTTTAAACCAAGTTAATTGACGTTTTGCGAAATGTCTGGTATCTCTTTTTAATATATAGATTGCTTCTTCTAAAGAAAGCTCACCTTCTAAATAACTCAGTATTTCCTTATACCCTAATCCTTGCATAGATACCATATCTCTTGTATAGCCAAGTCCCTTTAAATGTCTTACTTCCTCAACGAGTCCCTGTTCTACCATCAAATCCACACGCTCGTTGATTCGTTGGTATAAATGTTCCCGATTATCATTCAATACAAAATAGCAAGCATTATAGGGCGACTCTTTTTGACGTTCTTGTTCGTTGTGATTTGATATCGGATTACCCGTTAAATGATAAAACTCCAATGCACGAATTACTCGTTTGACGTTATTGTAATGAATATCATTTGCAGAACGTGAATCCACGGTCTGCAACAGTTCGTGTAAATATTTTGATCCATGTGTCATCGCTAATTCTTCTAATGCCTTGCGATAAGCAGTATCCTCTTGATTTTCTACAAAATCAATATCATATAATACGGACTGAATATAAAAACCTGTACCACCAACTAACATAGGAATCTTACCTTTGGAATAAATCTCTTCCATTGCCTGCTTTGCCATGTGTTGAAATTTAACTACATGAAAATCTTCCGATGGTTCCAGAACATCAATCAAATGATGTGTTACCCCTTCCATTTCTTGGGGAGTGATTTTCGCAGAACCGATATCCATATATTTATAGATTTGCATAGAATCTGCTGAAATTATTTCTGAATTAACTGCTTTTGCTAATGCAATAGAAGTCTTTGTTTTACCAACGGCTGTTGGTCCAGCTAATATAATTAATGGTCTTTTATTCATATGAGTAATCCTTTACTTCTTTGTTTTCTTATAATATTCTTTTGAATTTTTTTTCTAATTCTCTCTTAGACATTGCAATAATGGTAGGTCTTCCGTGAGGGCAGTGATAAGGGTTTTCTAATTTTAAAAGTTCACTAATTAATACATCTATTTCTGTAGCAGTAAGCCTAGCATTTCCCTTTACAGCAGCCTTACAAGACATGGATGCTATTTTTTCTAAAATAAAGTCTGGTGTTTGGGTGGTGGAAATTGCATCAGACAGGTTATCTAACATTTCTATTAGGAGATCCTTCTTCGCAATGCTAAACAGATTGTCTGGCACGGCCCTAATCGTAAAAGAGTCTCCACCAAAAGCTTCTATTTCAAATCCAATTTTAGTAAATTTATCTAAATGATCCACTAGTAATTGAGATTCCTGCATGGTGAGATTCAACACAATGGGTGGGCTTATATATTGCGATGTAAATTCTTTTTTCTTTAATCCATTAAGAGTGCGTTCGTATAATACTCTTTCATGTGCTGCATGCTGATCTATAATGTACAAATTATCTTTGTATTCAACTAACCAATATGTTTGGAATACTTGTCCAATCAATTTGTATTCTTGATGCGCTTCTTTTGTCAATAATTTTTCTTCGAATAAATTTAACTGTTGCTCCTCTTCCAACGGTGTACTTGGGGCACTTGGAATATCCTCTTTTTTAGAATATACAACAGCTTCACGGATGCGTGCTTGTTGCTCTTTTCCTTGATATATCTCAGATTTGTCGACGACCTCCGCTGAAGACATCTGGTTATGGTAAGAAGTGACTCTCTCTTTCATTTTTTTCATAAAATAATCTAAATCGGTTGGTGTGTCTTTGGCAATGGATTCCTTGGGCTCCATAGCTAACTCAATGTTATCAGAGTTTTCAGGTGGAACAGGAGTACTTGTGAAAGTTCTATCGGGAACAGCTGGTAACTCTATATGTGGAATTAACTCTCGTTCTGTCAATACGCTTTTTAAAGACGTATACAAAAAATCATATATTATTTGCTGGTTATTAAAGCGTAGTTCCATTTTAGTTGGATGTACATTGACATCCAAATCAGAGCCTTCCATATAAAAATGTAATACGGTGAATGGGTACTTATGTTGCATGGTAAAATCTTTATAAGCATCTTCAATCGCCCTTGCTATTAAATTACTTTTCACATATCGCCCGTTAATAAAATAATTCTCATAATTACGGTTTCCTCTAGAAATCAACGGTTTTCCTATAAATCCAGATACTCTGATTCCGGAGACTTGTGCTTCTACCTCTAAAAGATTATTTGCAATATCACGTCCAAATATATGATATATCACATCTTTTAATTTTCCGTTACCAGAAGTATGTAGCTTATTTTGTCCATTATTAATAAATTGAAACGAAATATCTGGATGTGATAATGCTAATCGAGTCATTAATTCATTTATATGACTTGCCTCTGTCATGGATGTTTTTAGAAATTTTCTTCTTGCAGGTGTATTATAGAAAATCTGCCGTACTAAAAACGTGGTTCCATCAGGTGCACCTATCTCTTCAAATGTCTTTTCTACGCCTCCATCAATGACATATCTACTTCCACTATGATCTATAGTTCGTTTTGTAATTAACTCTACTTGCGCAATTGCAGAAATACTTGATAATGCTTCTCCCCGAAAACCAAGGGAATTTATGTTTACCAAATCATCTACCGTTCGTATTTTACTAGTCGAGTGCCTTAAGAATGCAAGTGGAATTTCCTCACGCTTGATGCCGCATCCATTATCAGTAATGCGGATAAATGCAATGCCCCCTTCTTTAATTTCAACGGTGATTGAAACAGAGCCAGCATCGATTGCATTCTCAACCAGTTCCTTTACAATAGAAGCCGGTCGTTCGACCACTTCCCCAGCGGCAATCTTGTCGATTGTAATTTGATCTAATATTTTGATTTGCGACATTTTTCTTCCTTTCTAACAAGAGGTCCAGCGATTTTTCAGCTTATTTTGTAAGCGATAAACTGTATTCAATGCATCCATAGGAGTAAGGTTGCTTACATCAAGTTCTTCAAGTTCTTTTAATACATCATCGTCTTTTACAGTGTCAAATAGCGATATTTGAGCTAAATCAACTTCATCATATCGTTTACTCTTTTTCTTTGATTCATGAAGAGCAATAGAAATATCTCTAACGCGTGTAGTAATATCAGCATCACTGAGTTCTGTGACGATTTCTTTTGCCCTCGTAATTACAGATTCTGGTACGCCTGCCAACTTCGCTACTTGTATTCCATAGCTTTTATCTGCACCACCTTTGACAATCTTTCGCAGAAAAACGATATCATCTCCTTTTTCTTTGACAGCGATGCAATAATTATTTACACTTTCTATTTTCCCCTCTAATTCAGTCAGCTCATGGTAATGAGTTGCAAATAATGTTTTTGCGCCAAGTAGTTTGTTATTGCTTATGTGTTCTACAACTGCCCAAGCAATGCTAAGTCCATCAAAGGTACTAGTACCACGTCCAATCTCATCTAGAATCAAGAGGCTATTACTCGTCGCATTTCTCAAAATATTTGCAACCTCCGTCATTTCCACCATAAAAGTACTTTGACCAGATGCCAAATCATCGGATGCACCAACTCTTGTAAAGATTCGATCAACAATACCTATATTAGCACTTTCAGCAGGAACGAATGTTCCGATTTGAGCCATAAGAACAATTAATGCAGACTGCCTCATGTACGTTGATTTTCCTGCCATATTAGGTCCAGTTATAATGGATACTCGGTTTTTTTTATCATCAAGATAGGTATCATTTGCAATAAACATATCATTAGGTATCATTTTTTCCACAACAGGATGTCGTCCGTTTTTAATGTCGATTACACCCTTTTCATTTATCTTAGGGCGCACATAATTATGTCGTTCTGCAACAAGTGCTAAAGAGGAAAACACATCGATTTTAGCAATAGCTTTGGCCGTGGCTTGTATCCGAATAACTTCTTTTGCAATAGTATCTCTCACTTGGCTATATAATTCATATTCTAAGGCGTATAATTTATCCTCTGCGCCTAAGATAGTGTCTTCAAGCTCTTTTAATCTTGGTATAATATAACGCTCTGCATTTGCAAGTGTTTGCTTTCTGGTATAATAATCTGGTACCAAATCTTTGTTTGCATTGGTGACTTCTAAATAATAACCAAATACTTTATTGTATTTGATTTTCATATTTTTAATACCTGTTTTCTCGCGTTCTTCAGCCTCTAGTTGTGCTAACCAATTTTTTCCTTCAGATTTCGCTTTCCGTAATGTATCTACATCATTATGATATCCCTCTTTTATAATTCCGCCTTCTTTCATCGCAAGAGGTGGTTCTTCAATGATTGATTTATCAATCAGTTTGTACAAATCCTCAAGTGTATCTAGCTCCGTTTGGATTTCTTGGAGTAATGGGGAATGCATGTCCATAAGAATATAATGAATATGAGGAAGCATTTGTAAGGAACTTTTAAAAGCCATCAAATCTCTTGGATTTGCCGATTGATATGTAATCTTACTAATCAATCGTTCTAAGTCATAGACAGGGGTCAAATACTCCCTTATTTCTTCCCTTGCAATCGCTTCATTTTTTAATTCCTCTACGGCATCTAGACGTTTTGTTATTTCAAGGTTATCAATCAGGGGCTGTTCCACATATGACCGCAAGGTTCTTGCGCCCATAGCCGTTTTAGTTTTATCAAGTACCCACAAAAGGGAACCGCGTTTTTGCTTTTCTCTTAATGTTTCACACAACTCCAAATTTCTTCTTGTGGAACTATCAATCAACATAAATTTACCTGTTGTATAGCTTATAAGTTTTGACATATGAGCTAACGATGTTTTCTGCGTCTCATATAAATATTGTAATAGTGCACCAGCACCAATCATACCACACTCATAGTCAGTAAGGCCTAGACTTTCTAATGTTGCTACACTGAAATGTTGCTTTAAGGCTTTTGTGCACAATGCATCGTCAAAGTACCATGGTTCTAGTGAATAAATCGTTATCCTTAGTCGATGTTTTAAGTCATCAAGATCCATACCGCTCATGTAAAATGGCTCATTACAAATAATTTCTGTAGGTGAAAATTTATATATTTCATCTAATAATTTTCGACTGCTTTCTATTTCTGTGACAAAGTAGTCGCCGGTAGAAACATCTGCTACAGAGAGGCCATATTTATCAGCAATATAAACAATGCTCATAATATAATTGTTCTTGCTTTCATCTAGTGCCTGTGTATTTAAATTTGTTCCAGGGGTCACAATTCGAACCACTTCACGTTTTACGATTCCTTTCGTAAGTTTCGGATCTTCTACTTGTTCACATATAGCAACCTTATACCCTTTAGATACCAAACGATTTAAATAGCCTTCCACCGCATGATATGGAATACCACACATTGGTGCACGGTCTTCTAAACCACAATTTTTTCCTGTCAATGTGATTTCCAATTCCTTAGACGCAGTTAATGCATCCTCAAAAAACATTTCATAAAAATCACCTAATCTATAAAATAAAATACAGTCTTTATACTGTTGTTTTGTATCCATATATTGTTGCATCATTGGTGTTAATTCTGCCACGGTATTTCTCCTTTTCTCAATAATGTTTTACATTTCATTATATCATCAATCACTTAGATATAAAAGACCAAATTGGGGACGGCAGCACTGAAAGGTAAATTTCTATCCTACTCGTTGTTCTACCATTTATTTTGCTTAAAATGAATAAATTTATGTTTATCAACATGTGCGACTTAAAATTGGGATATTACCC
>JBQKKG010000005.1:0-250490 GCA_052116865.1 Lachnospiraceae bacterium LCP25S3_G4
GTCGCAAAATGCAAACTGGATATTGTAGCATCGGTTTCCTAGTTTCTTGGGATTATATCCTTTTGATGCACCTTCTTGATGACCTTCTACGTTGATTACACTACTATCAATATCAATCGTAATGGATGTCAATTTACTTTTAGTGAGCAGTTTTTTAAAGACTTTAAAATTAATGTCTCTAAACATTTGTGTTGTCTTAAAGGTGAAGTTTCCTAAAAACCGTGACACTGTTTCAGGTTCTTTTACGGAAATATCAAATTCATTAACGAGTGGATCATTTTGAAGGAGCTTTAGACGTTCTAGCTTGTCTATACCAATAAAGTGACCACAGATCATCGTCTTTATATGATTCATCTTGATTTTATTTGTGGAGTCATTATCAAATACGAGGTCATTTTCAACTAGATCAAAAATCTCATTACTTTTTGCGTTCTCAAGGAGAAGAAAAAGACCTGCATTTGATGTTAGATTCTTAGCTGTGAAATCAATTTTATTAATCATAATTTAACCCCCTTTTTCTGCTTTTGTTACTATTATTGTACCATATATCGACTCATAAAAGCTGATAATTCAACACATTTTTGAGCATTTTTCTTTCACCCAATGGGTGAAAGCTGAATTTTGAAGGAACGTATATTTATCAATGCTTTGAGGGTGGTTTATAAAGTACTGACGTAGAATCTCAGTTATATATTTGGCAATACATATTCTACATCCTTCCAAGATTCAAAAGAATGGTACAGAGAAAAATTGTTGTAATTTCTGGTCCGGTTTCATCTTATAGGTTACAAATGTAAAGGTAATCATATTTTGCCTGACTGCATTAACATCATATGTCGTTCCGTATTCAAATTCATTTTGGATGTTGTTATTGATAGGATTTTTTCTACCATTTACAGGACCGATAACGAATCTTACATGGATTTACGCTGGCGTGTGGTTAAAAAACGTATTTTGTAAACATGAAAGAGTAATGAATGTATTAATGGCTGTTTCATTATTATTCTGTGCAGTCAGTTTAGTGTTCAGTCATTGATAAATATTTTGATACAAATGAAATTGCATTTTGTATATCAATCTCATTTGGATGATTTTGCGATTCAAGGTGTCTGGCATAACCATTATCATCCAAATAATGTGGATGATCAGAAGGGAGCTTTCGCCGATATTCGGTACTATACGAAAGAACTGCACCCTGGCTTAAAAAAACATCAATACAATGGTTGGACTGATTGATGTAATCAGCAACTTGTCTTTTGATTTTCTGCCCATATTCAGAATCTGGATAATGACCGCATGTACCAACAGCAAGGAAATGAGTTCCTTGTAGGTCATTTAACAGTTTTTTTGTATCATCATCTACACAGGCACGTCTGCACCAAAAACACAAGATGTATAGGTCAGCAGATATGGGCTTTGTATTCATGATGTTAGAGTCCTACATTATGACAGAGTAATTATTTTTTAATAGGTAGGTATATATGCAATTGGCTATTTTCTCGGTGTTACCAGTCAAAGATGACACAAAGAGTGCAATTTTTTTAATCATTTTGTATTCCTTTCCATATATAGAGTTTTTTATGTATTGTATCGAAAAGAGAGTTTTCTTGTGTGACTTACGCAACATAAGATAACGCTCTTTTTTATTATAATGTGCATATTGAATTTCAAAAGCGATTTTTATCGTATTTAATACATGAATTAGTTGAGGAAGATTATGTATGAGTTGAAAGTGAAACGAGTTTATGAGGAAGTAAGTAAAGAAGATGGATATCGTATTCTGGTGGATCGGTTATGGCCAAGAGGAATATCTAAGGCGAAAGTGGACTTTTGGCTTAAAGACATTGCTCCATCTACAGAATTGAGGAAGTGGTATGGTCATGTCGGTGAGCAATATAGTGATTTCAGAAAGCTTTATGAAAAAGAGTTAGATGAAAAAAATTGTATTCTAGATTTTTTGAATATTTGCAAAGGACATATGAATTATGAAAATGTGACTCTTCTGTATGCTGCAAATTCTGTAGAAGAAAATAATGCAATTGTTCTCCGGGACTGGATTCTGAAAAAAAAGAATGATGTTGTTAAAACAACAGAAATATATTATATACAACATTAGAATAGATAACAGAGATTACAAAGGAGGAATTAGAACATGGAGCTAAAAAACTATTTGGAACAGCATGAATCTATTCAAGAAGAAATCAATGTAATAAAGAAATTAACATTTGTCCAAAATGCCGGAGAATGTGCAAAAGATATTGCACTACATGTTAGTACGCTTGCAGGAGAAATTAAGGTACATTTATCGATGGAAGATAAGTATCTATATCCAGTATTACTTGAGCGTGGGAATGAGCAGGTAAAGAAGTTGGCTACTGCATATCAAAGTGAAATGGGTGGACTTGCAGAAGCATTTGTGCAGTATAAAGACCAATATAATACAGCACCAAAAATATTAAAAAATATACAGAATTTGAAAGTGGATACACAGGATATATTCGGAAAGATTGAGAAAAGAATTCAAAAAGAAGAAAAAGAACTTTATAAATTTATTTAATTATAGAAAGGATTAGGCAATTTACTCAGGAACAAAGATTATAATCAGAGACTTATGATTGAAAACAAATTACACAATTTAAATGAATTGTAGGAGGAAAAAATTATGATAACGAAAGAAATGATATTAGGAGAAATTTTAGGAGTAAAACCAGAAGCAGCAGAAATTTTAATGGGATGCGGAATGCATTGTCTTGGATGCCCATCTTCACAGATGGAGTCTTTGGAAGATGCATGCATGGTTCATGGATTATCTGTAGATGAAGTGTTAGCTAAATTAAATCAGTAGGAGGAACAGCATGAGTTCATTTTTAGGACCAATTCATAATTGGTTATTTAATAAAATTAAGTTTCAGGACGAACTAGTTCAATATATCGTTGGATTTATATACAAAAAGGATTATCAGATTCCACTTCTTGCACAGATGGATCAAAGATATGGCGTATTAGAGACAGGAGAACTTGCAGATATAATTGACGAAAGCAATATTCATGGATGGCTGCAGGAAAGAATTACCATTGTGGAAAACCGTCTTGCATTTCTTATTACAATGACTACGGATGAACATCCAGAAATAATCATGGATATTAATGATGCTGTATACGAATTCGGTAAGAATCATGCAGTAGAAAATGGAATCTCTGTGAAAGAGGCATACGGATACCTGGATAATCTTTTATTAAATGGTATGCCATGTGACGGCGTAAATGAGATTACAAATGAGGATGAGAACAGTATTGCATGGGTTCAGACTGTTGATATCCACGCGTCATACTGGCAGATGATTCATGGGAATGTAGAGTATTATTATGCAATCAGAGAGAGCTTAGTAATTGGTATGCTTGAAAATAGTGGCATATCTTATCAGCACTCAGGAGAACAATCATTTGAACTTAGAAAAGAGGCGTAAATGTACGGAATTGATCTATTAGTACAGGAACATGAAAATATCATTTGTTTTACGGCATATGTAAGAAACCTATGCTGCGATATTCTGGATGGAAAAGTAGTAGATACAAAAGTACTAAGAGGATGTGTGGAATTTGGAAAAAATTATGCAGACAAGCATCATCATGGGAAAGAAGAGAAAATTCTTTTTAAATACATGCTAGATAATTTAGGACCTGTTGCAGAAAAGCTGGTTCGAAATGGTATGCTTGTGGAACATGATCTTGGAAGATATCACATGGGCGAACTTGTAAAAGCAATAGAATTATATGAAGCAGAACCAACAACACAAAATAAACTTGCAATTATTACGAATGCATCTGGATATGCGGATTTGATGAAACGACACATTGAAAAAGAAGATGCAGTTTGCTATTCATTTGCACTTCGCATGTTAAACGATAAAGACAAAGATTTAATTGATAAGGAAACAAAGCAGTTTGAATTGGACGAAGAAATGAATGGTGTTCAGGAAAATTATCTTTCGTGGTTAAGTGGTTTGGAAAGGTAGAATGAGTCTGAATCAGAAAGGATATAAAAATGAAATACTTTGTAAATGAATCTTGTATAGGATGCGGAATGTGTGCTGGCATATGTCCTGAGGTTTTTCATATGACTGAAGAAGGAATAGCAGAAGCAGATGGTAAGGATGTAGATGCAGTATTTGAAACAAATGCACAGGAAGCAATGGATGGTTGCCCAGTAGGGGCTATTGAAACCCAGTGATTTACTTTTAATTAATGGTATAAAAAAAATAGAATAAGATTTAAACAGTCCTTCAGAAAAGATAAAAATTTCTGGAGGATTTTTTTATGTATTTTTTGCAATCAGCATTTTTATGTTCCAAGTACTTTATGTAAGGAACGACAACAAATCATTATAAGAAACTAATTATCACTGAGAGCAATGTCTGCAATTTTATTTTAATTTTATCATTTGATCTTCTATCGGAATAATTTACGGCAGTCTGTTGATTTGTAGCTTTAGAAATATCTTCAATTAAAGACAATTCTTGACCTTGGAAGATACAACATCAAACAAACCAGAGATAACCGAAAAATCCCAGATTACGATGAAAAGATTCGTGCTAGAAGGCAGAATAGACCGGTTGCATTGCACTCTGAATCAGATCAATGAAGAGAATGCTCAGCTGAGTGGTCAAGCTGGTCGAGTTCAACAAGTTCTTTGTAGACATGCACTCCTGTGATGAACAGTTTATCAAGATGGATAAATAGTAAAATTCATTTAAAGTTGATTTATCTCAAGGAAACTTGGAATAGTTTCTGGTATTATGGCTTTTGCTAGTGGGTTGATGGTTGGGCGGTTACCTAACAACGAAAAGGAGGATGGGAAAATAAGATTTGAGAGACGCAGAACGAAAACAAATGCAAGATAAAAATATTGTATCAGAGATGATCAAGATATACTGTAATGGAAATCATGGGACAAAGGGTGATCTGTTGTGCATCTCATGTAATGCATTAGAGCAATATGCAAGAAATAGGGTAGCGTGTTGTCCTAATGCAGAAACGAAAACATTTTGTTCCACCTGTAAGGTACATTGCTATTCCCAGGAAATGCGCAAGAAAATAAAAGATGTTATGCGCTATTCTGGGCCAAGAGTAATATACAAACATCCCATTATGGTCATACGACATGTTCTGGATACCATGAATAATTCAAAAAGAAAGGCTGTCATGTGACAGAAAGGTTGAACATATGAAACAGAAAGTAAAGATTATTTTAGATATAAGTATGAGCCTGTTATTGATTTTAGCAATGGGCTACCAAATTACAGGGAACCTTTGGCACGAAATCGTTGGAATTACCATGTTTGTTTTATACGTTATTCATTGTGCTTTGAATGGGGACTGGTTCAAAAACTTTGCGACAATCAAGAACAACTTAAAAGGAAAGCCTGATGCAACGATTGGCTTTATCACCAACATTTTAGTATTGGCTGATATGATAATTTTGGCAATAACTTCTATTATGATCTCTAAAAGTGCGTTTGCCTTCCTTGGAATCCAGGCGGCAGATAGTGTTAAGAAAATCCATATGCTTTCTGCGCATATCGGTTTTGTTCTTATTTCTGTACATGTGGGTGCCCATTTAAAAATGATTTTAAACAAGATTTGTAAGGGGGCAAACATTGACAGAACAAAGAAATCTGTTAAGATTGCAGGAATGGTATTGGCATTGATTATCGTAATAATTGGCGCCATTTCCTCGATTAAAATAAAACAGGAAATGATGATGAGAGAATCTACACAAGTAACGAATGTAGAAGTTATGCAGAATGAAGTTGACTTGAACGACGATGCGAATATAAAAGAATCTGAAAATATCGGGTTGCATTATTTCATGTTTATTGCCAAGGCTGGAATGGTAATTGTGATTACATCCTATGTACTTGAGTGGATGGATTCTAAGGGGAAGAAAAAATCGTCCAGGTCAAAAAACGAGTAAGTATTACCAGAATATTAGTGCAAGCAAAAACAAAAATAGTTGATCTACGTCAATGAAAACCACCTCCATTTTCGTTATAGTACCTATAACGAATGGAGGTGTTCTTATGAATAAATGGAATAGAAAAATCAATCAGTTTTTGAAGAAGGTAACAGAACCTTTTACATTTACTGCAGGCGCATTGCTCCTGGTTGGATTTGTCAGTGAAAAGATATTTTCTTTTCATACGGGTATGGTGATATGCTACCTGATTGCGACCACATTGTGCGGACTTCCGATTTTTTATCGCGGCCTGTCAGGGCTGAGAATGAAGGCGGTTGGCATTGAGGTGCTAGTAACAATTGCAGTAATCGGCGCACTGGTAATCGGCGAATATAACGAGGCTGCTGTAGTTACGTTCCTATTTCAGTTTGGTACATTTTTGGAACAGAGGACGTTGAAGAAGACAAGAGGTGCCATCAAAGCACTGACCCAGATGGCACCTACCACAGCATGGCGACTGGAACAACCAGATGCCGAGCCAGAAGAGGTGGATGCGGAGGAGATTGAGGAGCAGGACTTGCTACTGGTAAAAACCGGCGATAGAATCGCGGTGGACGGGATTATTGAAACCGGCGAAGGATATCTAGATGAGGCAAGCATCACAGGAGAGTCTACTCCCGTGCATAAAAAATCCGGTGACAGCCTGTATGCGGGAACAATTTTAGACAGTGGAACCATTCAGATACGTGCCACTAAGGTTGGTGAAGATACGACCTTTGCCAAAATCATTGCGCTGGTGGAGGAAGCGCAGGATGCCAAATCTCCAGTGGAACGTTTTATCGACAAGTTTGCCAGATGGTACACCCCCTTTGTTGTGATTGTTGCCTTGTTGGTGTTTCTGTTTACCAGAAATCTGGATACTGCCATTAGCGTGCTGGTGCTTGCCTGTCCGGGTGCCCTTGTGATCGGTGCACCGGTTGCCAATGTGGCAGGCATCGGACAGGGTGCAAAACAACAGATTTTGTTAAAAGGCGGCGAAAGTGTTGCCAATTATGCGAAAACTGATGTGTTTGTGTTTGACAAAACGGGAACACTTACCATTGGTCACCCAGAAGTTATATCTGTCCATTCCTATTCGGATGATCTAAGTGAAGCGCTGCATATTGCTGGAATTTTGGAAAAAAGCAGCGGACATCCTCTTGCCCAAGCAATTGTAAAATATGCAAAAGAGCAAGGTATCGAGCTGAGCGAATCCGTTATGGGACAGACCGTAAAGGGCATGGGAATGAAAGCCGAATGGAATGGGCATACCATTTTGGTCGGCAATGAAAAGCTAGTACGGGAAAAGCAGCTTTTCGGTCAAAATGGGACAGAATATCGCCAAATTCAAGAAGATATCAAGGATGTAAAGAACATGGGACAATCATTGGTACTGGTTTCCTATAATGAAAAGCTGTTGCTTCTCATCGGAATTGCAGATGAGATACGGCCGGGCGCAAAAGAAATGCTGTCAGAACTCAAGAAAACAGGCGTGAAAAAAACAGTCATGCTGACAGGAGATAATGAACAGACGGCGGCAATCGTGGCGCAGAATTTAGGAATTGATGAAGTCCATGCTCAGCTTCTCCCCGAAGATAAGCTCCTTGAGATACAGAAACTTCAGGCGGATGGATATGTGGTTGCCTTTGTGGGTGATGGGGTAAATGACAGCCCGGCACTGGCAATGGCAGATACAGGAATCGCAGTTGGCAGTGGAACCGATGTGGCCATTGAAACCTCAGACGTCGTTCTGATGAAAGAAGGAGTATCGGATATTCCTGCATCGTTAGGACTGGCAAAAAGAACCGTTGCAATCCTGTGGCAGAATATCGTGATTGCTGTAGGAACTGTGGTGTTGCTACTGATCGGTCTTCTGCTCGGTTACGTACATATGGGGATTGGAATGTTTATCCATGAGGCAAGCATTTTAGTGGTGATTCTCAATGCAATGAGACTTTTAAGAAAAAATTGACGCAGATCAATTTATTTATTGTACGAAAGTGCTAAAATCAAAGTATCATAAAACAGGAGGCCAAGAGATTATGAAAAAAGCAACATTGCAGATGGAAGAGTTGGTCTGCCCCATGTGTGCAACAAAGGTGGAAACAGCCTTGAAAAATTTCGTTGGGGTAAGTTCCGTCATCATCCTCTTTAATGCCAGTAAGGCAAAGGTGGAGTATGATGAAACGGTAACAGAACCGGAAAAGTTCGCTGATGCAGTAAGAAGCATCGGATACGAAGTATTAAAAATTTCATAAGAAAGAGGGACAAACAAATGACAATTCAGGAAATGCTTTCTACTGAAAAGCTTGCAATTCTTAACAAAATTCTGCCCGTAGTAATCCGTGTACACGGCTCCAACCATCCGGAGCTTGCAAAAGTCGGAGAAATCTATGCAAATCTCGCAAATGAAGAAAAAGCCAAGGATGAAATGCGGGCATTGATTTCTGAGATGAATGATGCAGCAAATGACTTCGTGGTTCCGGCTGATGCTTGCCCCACCTATGCCAAAACCTATGCGTTGTTGTCTGAACTGAAAGATGCTATACTCAGCCTATAAGCAAAACGAAGGAAGGGAGTCCGCTATGGCAAAACATGTATGTGCAGAACATGTTCCACTGTTCAACCATTTGGATCATGAAAGTCTTGAGATGATCAGTAGCATTATGCGTTATTGCGTGATGAAAAAAGGCGAAATCATAAGTGCACCTGGAAGGTCAGCAAATCTGTTCATATTAGCCAGAGGAAGAGTAAAGGTCTATCAGATCTCTTCAAAGGGAAAGGAACAGCTCTTAAGAATCATTGAACCAGGAAATGTTTTTGGAGAAAGTTCCATCTTTGACTCTAAAAACGAAAATAATTATTGTGAGGCATTGACGGACGTTGAAGTTTGCATGATTACCCACCATGACTTTAAAGAGCTGCTGCTAAAATATCCTGAGATCAGCATCAAGCTGCTGGAGGAATATAGCAGCCGGTTAAAATCGGCAGAGCAGCAGACCACCAGAACTGCAAATGAGCAGGTTATTGACCGGCTTCGTTCCTATTTGGAGGACTTGAGTTTAGCTGCAGACAGTAAAACCTTTGTTATTCCTATGTCCATGAGAGAACTTTCCGATTTTCTCGCAACTTCGCCGGAAACTTTGTCCAGAAATATACGAAAGCTGGAATCGGATGGGACGATAAGGCGAAAGTGCAGAAATGTTACTTTGATGGATAAATAGAGGTAACCGTTGGAAAGAAGCGAGATTAGTAAAAAACTTCGTTTTCTGAATTCAACTCTATTTAAAACGCAAATAAAAGTAATTTAGTAAAACTAATAAGATTATTATTTCCAGAGCATTATGCTCTGGTTTTTTGCTTTATAAAAGCATGGCCAGTAGTTGTCCATGTTTTAGATATCGTAAAGGAAACTTTAAAATTAAGGGAAGTATTAAAAGCAAAAGTCGTTAAAGCTGGTGGACAGATTGGAGAAACGAAAGGCAATAGTGGCTTCTTCAAGAAATTATTCGGAATGGCATCAAGCGAAATCGTCATCCCTGATGCTGCGGTATGGTCAGCTGACAATGTGAGTGGGAGTGGGTTTGATGTAAAAGCTGAGCAAGTTGGAGTATTAGCAACTGACAATGAAGATGTAAGAAGCTTAAGAGAACTTATAGTATATGATGATCTCTCGGAATCCTGATTGATCATGCCAGCTCCGCTGGCAAAAGTACTTTGAAAAGTGAATATTATCCATGAAATAAAAAAATGAGTATGAGAAATAGACATAACTGTCGCTATGCCTTTAAATGGTGTATAATAACCAAAGGATTATGCCGTTTGTAGAATTAACTTTCTGAGGGCTGATTCATAGGGCAAATCCCAGGCATCTAGATGTTGAAGCATCAGGATGTGATAGAGGCGGCAGTACCACATCTTAGTTGAGCGGTGCCTGCCATTTTCTAATAAAAAGTCTAATTTCTCACGTTTGTTTGAACGTTCAGCAGAAGTTCTTGCATTAAACTCAGTTTTCCATTCATCACTATCACGAGGTGGTATATTAAATAATCGTGGATTGTCTTTCATTGCTACATGCACCATTCTTCCATACTTGGATTCAGAACATGGATTCTTGCAGGAACATCCGGTTTTTCTATTAGCAAGTTGGCACCTGAATTTAATACGATATTTCTTAGGTTCTATGCCATCATGATGAATACGAAGCCCTTCTCTGCATACAGGAACTCCATCTTTATCTATGGTAAAGTCGTTTTTGTAAGGCAGCTTGATTCCGCCTTTTCCATTTAAATCAATAAACGGAGTGATTCCAGCTCGCTTACCGGATTATACATAGCAAATTGAAATTGTAATTCACTCATGAGAGCCGCCACCTTCCCAGAGATATTTAGCTCCATCAAGCATATCGATGATAGCTTTTAGCATATTCGAATAATCTGTTTGAAGTGCTGAGATTTCCTCGGTAGTTGGTAATTCGGCTGCAGTACTATCAAGAAATGCAGTCTGCATTACAAGTAATTGTTGGTAAAGATTGTAAATGGTTTCCACAAGTGGATAAATAGTTTCTTTTTTACCGACAACACAGATGCGGTTGTAGATACAGGAACGGACAAAGTAGTCTTTCTTCATCATACCGCTGGCAAGTATTCTTGCTTCAATTTGTTTTCTTTCAGCTTCAGATATTCTGAAACTTATGGTTGGATTTTTATGTTGATTGCTCATAGCAAACTCCTTTCAAAATGTGGCGACATGTCGCCATAATTTTCTTGGTAGTAGCAATTATTTCAGTGACTCGAAAGCCACAAGGAACAACTGCCAAGTAGTAATAAAAAGTAGATTATATCAAGCCTTCAGATGATTTGGCCTGCTACTAAATTGCTACTAAAAGAATGAAAAAAGTTGCGAAAAGCGTAACATTTTAAAGAATAGGTGTACTAGAAACCGCTATTTATCAGCATTTGACCGTCCGTGATACTTTACTCGGGACGAGTTTGAATAAAAATTTTGAGCCCGCAAAGCCTTGTAAAATAAAGGCTTGTGGGCTCTCTTTATGTCATTTGGTACTATTTTGGTCCTATGATAAGTTACTCACTCTTGTAGGATATTAGAAGATTATTTATTAGTAAACTCTCTGCTGTATAAATTGTATTGTTAAGTTTTCTATTATACAGTCTTTGAAATATATTCAATGAATTATAATAGTACTCATTTAAAGCATAAGGAATACAATCATTAATGAACCATTCATACGTATATAGTGCTGTCCATTTTATTGCATTATCAAAATCTTTCATTTTATCAGTTTCGCATGCCGTATATCCTGGTGACCAAATTACATCATAATAGCTGTATGCATCAACTAGATTGAGGCAAGCATATATATCGGCTCTCTTATTTGAAGTTAGATTTCTATGTAAATAAAAAAATGTAAAAGAGTTTGTTAAATGAAAAATGTTATATTTATTATCGTTAGCTTGGTCATATTGATGATCTCTCATGAAATTTAAAAGTATTTGAAATACATCTTTTCTTATTGAAAATAATTTGTATGATTTTTCGTCTACTTTTTGAAAATCAGAAGCACCAAGAATATTGTTTATTGTTGAAATTTGTAAAGTGTATTCTTCAAATAATCTATCCGAAATTTTAGCCATTTGTTCTAAAGTTTCAAGTGATACATGTAATTTGATATTAGGAAGATTTATTTCATATATGGGTAATGCGGCTAAATCTTCATAAAAGGTACACCATCTTCTATTGCCTGAATTAAGTTGAGTTTTATATCCCGTAAATAAATGATTTTTAATATCATCTTCATTATAAGTAATGAAGATATCAGATTGGTATAATTCTTTGAAAGAGATTAGGCAGCTCATTTTATTTTCATATGTCGCTGGTAAAAAAGCATCTATTCGCACATTTCCTAAACCATAACTGAAGAATGATTGAAATATAGAATTTGTTATTTTAGCTTCACATGTTAATTCGGATTCATCATATTTCTTACGATTTAATGGTGGTTGTTTGATATTGGTAAAATCATTAATTCCACGTTTTGTCCGGTCTATACGTTTTAGTATGTCAGGAACGTGTCTGGCAGCATATTCATGGTAGAACCTAAAACTAGAAGCACTAAAAGAATAGTTTTTCTTCTTTTTGTTGCAATCAGAGCATGTCAAAATGTAATTTTCTATACAATTTTTTTCAAAAGATTTTTTTTTAAGTTCATTTATATATAATTTTAAATCGGGATCTTTTATGGTGGTTATTTTTTGTTCATCAATAGGTAAAATATGGTCAACCTCCATATGCCTAACTTAAAGAGCGATACCACAGTATACACATTTTTTTTTATAACTTTCCCACATGGCTCTACGTAAATATATATCACTTTTATCCACTGTATTATAAAGCATAACTTATTCCTTTCACATTTATTCTGGCCATCTTATCTTCCATTCAAAATAATCATTGGCACTAATGGTGCCATCTGCAAGTTCTTTTTTCTTTGTATTCCATTCCAACAAAAAATCATTTACCAATCCATATTCAAAAGTTAAAGCAACAGGAGCACCAGATGCCATGTACTCATTGTCATTGTATGTCATTTTGACATCGGCATCCTTTGCCACAGGTTTCATTTCATTAAGACGGATGAGATTTCCAGGAGCGGTGTATTCAGGGAAGTGTTTTCCACGTCCTTCGCCATCTGTGCAGGAAGAAAGACTTTCTTCTAGCCAGAAAAGTGCCTCGATGATATCTTCAGCGGCACCAAGGCTGTAATCATCCAGTGCCTTGTAGTTACATTGTAGCACGTCAGCTATTTTAAGCAACATATCCTGTTTGGGTACACGAGCTCCAGTTTCGTACTGCGCAATTCGCACCGACATGCTTTTTCCTTCAAAGCCAAGAGCTGCGCCGAATTCGTCCATGGTCATTTTTCGAAATACTCTTATTTTTTTGATTCGTTCACCAAGAGTCATAAAGAACCTCCGTTCATATTCTAATCTTATTTGCTAAGAAAAGTATAACACATCAAAAATGAAATGAAAAGATTTCTATACAAAATAATTTAGAAAAATTATTGACTTTCTAAACATATTAGTATAGTATATGTCCAAAGTAATAATCCTATACAGAATAGTATAGAAAACAAATTAAAAAGAAGGGAGATACAAACACAAGTAATTACAAGCAAATCGTACATTGCTACGAAAATAAATACTTCGCAGCAAACTTGAACCTTGACAATAAATGTTTTTAACAATCATGAATGCACAGCAAATAAAGGCAGTAAAAATAGCTGCCCGCAGGAAGAAATCTTTTAATTAACTTCGTTGCGCTACAAGGTAACCTCGCTTTTCTAATTCATGGATATAACGGGATACTTGCTTTTGCTCACAGCTTTTGCGTCTGATCTCAAAGCAGGATTCGTCGAATAAAGTTCCCTGCTTTAACATGGTGTAGATAATTACAAGCAGTTTACGAGCAAGGGCGATGATTGCTTTTTTGGCTCCCTTCTTCTGCTTGATGCGCCAATACCAGGCGGAAAGGTAAGTGTTACGCTTTCCGGCAATGACCCATGCAATTTCACAGAGCATACTTTTGACATAAGGATTCCCCTTGGTAATGGAGGTGCTCTTGCGCTTTCCGGCGCTTTCGTTGTTTCCGGGACATAAACCAGCCCATGAACAAATGTGTTCAGCGGTTTTAAAACACTCCATATCCACTCCAATTTCAGCGATTAATGCACAGGAAGCTGTAGTGCCAATCCCGTAAATGCTATTCAACTGAGCTACTTGTGGCGTGAAGGGTTTCATTTCTTCCACAATTGCCGCTTCAATTTCAGAAGCATGTGTTCGCAAGGAATCATAGTGATCCATTAGCATCTTTAAGAATGCTTTCTGGTGGTCAGACAAAGTTCCGTTGACAGAAACCAGAATCTCTTTTATGCGGTTCCGGGTTTTGGTCTTTAAACAGGTATCCAATGCGGTTTCATCAATCTGTCCATGCTCTATGAGGTAAGAGATAATATTTCTGCCTGAGGCACCAAAAATATCAGAAATAAAAGAGGACAACCGGAAACCAGAACTTTGAAGGAATTTTTCCACACGGTTTTTCTGGGAAGTGATGTCACGGATAATGCTTTTGCGGTAGCGGTTTAGATGCCGGAATTCCCGAATGTTTTTGTCGGGTATAAAGCTGCCATTGAGCAGGCCGGCGCGCAGAAGCGTAGCAATCCATTCGGAATCTCGCATATCTGTCTTTTTGCCTGGGACATTCTTCATATGTCTGGCATTGACAACAAGAAGGGTAATATCTCCCGAAAAAGTGTCTTCAAGGATTTCATAAATGGGCTGCCAGTAAATACCTGTACTTTCCATAGCAACATGATGGCAACCTGATTGAACAATCCAGTTACGTAAAGCAACCATGTCAGGAATTAGGGTGGAAAACTCCATGATTTCAGCATTGGTCGGTTCACCAAGTGGTCCAGAGAGGATACAGGCGACGATTTTGTCTTTATGGACATCAAGTCCGGCACAACGTTCCAGTAAATCTTTCATAAGCATACTCCTTCCATTTTTAATTGGCAGGAGATTTACCCGAGGTAATAAGGACTTTGCTACTCGTGCTATCCACAAAGGGTGCTACAATATGCTGTTCTCAAGGGCAAAACATTTACGTTGACAAACGGGGTGCAAATCCTCCAGTGTGCAATCAAACTTGTTCCTGCCTAACTCTATTATAAAGCATGGGCAGTCGGAAGAGAAGTGGTGGAGTTAATAACCTATTTTCATTATGGGCTGTGATAATCTTTCATGATTCGTTGACAATTAAATGAGCTGTATCAGAATCCAACAGACTTTCGCGAGGACAATTTGAACTTTCTATATTACAGAAAGTTCAAATTGAGCGAAGATGACACTCCCCTAAGAGCAAATAGGTAGGGTACGATGAAGGGAGCAAATCATATTATGGAGAATGGAGTGGAGGCTTTGGAAACAAAGCCAACCTTCTCCGCTAATACACTTGTATATGATGGACATTTTTATAAAATTGGTGAAAGTAGAATGAATGTAAAAGATAATAAGCTGGATGATGATGCCTATTACCTACTGACATTGGTATTGATGGCAAAAGAAGCAATAACAAGAGAAATTCCATACGGAGCGCATGTAGTTCTTGGAGTAGGAATGCCGCTGAAGCAATTTGCAATCGTTCGGAAGCAGTTTGTAAAGTATCTTATGAGGGAGAAACAGCCAGTGCATTTTCAATATGAAGATCAGGCATTTGAATTTACCATTGATAATGTGATGGCATTTCCTCAGTGTTATGCTACTGTGGTAGAACAATTATCTAATATGACTGGAGAGTGTTTGATTGTGGATGTAGGCTCTTGGACGATTGATATTATGTCAGTACGAAATGGAGTTCTCATTGAGAGCAAATGTGAGACATTTACAGAATCCATGATTTCTGTGATTCAGGATATTAAGAGCAGAACTAGTGAGCTCTATGGGAAAGAATTATCGGAAAGTAAGATAACGGAATATATTCATAATCCCGATGTAACTATTCCTGATAAATACAGAAAACTGATGGATGAAGCATTCAAACGATTTGCGGATCGTGTGGAAGGAATTCTAAAAGAGAATGGACATGATACAGAATTTTCAGATGTCATCTATGTAGGTGGCGGTGCAACGATCATGAAGAACTATGGAAAGCAAAGTAATAATATCAGCTATATTGAAGATGTCAGGGCAAATGCAATCGGCTATGAATTACTTGCTAGGAAAATGGGATAACCGGAGAAAATGTTTATGGCAAAGAAACGAGAAGAACGGCGGGTTTCTGCAAGGTTTTATCCGGATGATCCTTATGACACGGTACTGATGGAAAAAGTGGACAAGATGCTTGCTCATAATGAATTCCGCAGTATGAATGATTTGATTCGCCAAGGTCTGAATCTTGCTTACGAAGATTGTTATCATCATGCTTCAAAAAGTAGTGTAGAAACGTTAAAGCTTCAGACGGAATATATCGCTGAGACTATATCAGAAGCAATCATTAGTAAGATGGAAGCAAGATTGGAAGTTCATGATGCAAAGATACTTGGAGCATTAGCTATACTGACACAGGATGAGTCGGCATCTTCTAAGCAGATGGTTGTCAAGACTCAAACAGAAACTTCTGAAATGAATTCAGGCAAAGAAAAGGAAAAGCCTGCTGGAGAAATATCACAGCAGGCGATGTCATTTCTTTCGGGGTTAAATGCAGATTAAGGTTTCATTGCAGGTCCTAATCTGGTGACAACAGTTTGAAATTGTCTCCATTATTATGTGAGTGAGCTCTGAATCAAAAGATGGGATTTTTCCATCATTTGATGAATTTCACATCGCATAGATAGACGTTTTATCAATAGAATATCAATATTATCACAGTTCAAATAGAACAGTTCATATGGGTGCAGGAGCTCCTGCCAAGAAGAAAAAATGTTCACTCGCTAGAGTGAATTTTTTTTCGGGGAAAAGTACGACTTTTCCCGTATCTTGCAGAAAGATTCAACAGCACCACAAGAGGAAAGGAGAAGGAAAATGCAACTAATAGATAAGAAAGAAGCAACAAAGATTTTTACGATTGGAGGGGTCGCCTATGGCAAATGGAAAGAGAAAATATTGCTCCGACAAAAAGGAGCGTAAGGTAACATTCAAATTATCGGAGGACGAATATTTGAAACTGATGGAAGATGCGAAAGAAGCTGGAGTGGACAAGAGCAAATATTTAAGAGCTCTGGTTCAAAGTGGTGGTAAGATTGATTTCACGTTTCCGAAAGATTGAACGAATTTGATTCGACAGATAACAGGAATTGCAACAAATATCAATCAGATTACGAAGGTGGCAAATATGATGTCGTATGTACCATTTCAAGATCTAAGAGATATTAAGGAAGCGTTACTAGAGATACAGCGTTTATTGCGGGAGGTGCTTACAGTATGGCAATCACAAAAATCCTGTATATAGATGGGGTAGATCAGGGAAATCCTGCAAAGCATCTTAAGCAGGCATTGAATTATATTCAAAATCCAGATAAGACAGAGGAACGAGTTCTGGTGGGCAGTATTAACTGCCTACCAGAAACAGCCTTTGAGCAAATGATGGAGACGAAGCAGATATTTGGTAAGACGGATAAAAGACAGGGGTATCATATCATTATTTCAGTTCCACCGGGAGAAGCTACGGAAGAACAGGCATTTGAAATTACAAGGCGATTTGCAGAAGAATTTCTGGGAGAACAGTATGAAGTAGTTTACTCTGTTCACACGGATAAAGAACATAAGCATGGACATATTGTATGGAACAACGTTGATATGCAAAACGGCAGAAAGTACGAATACAAAAAGGGTGATTGGAAGTATAAAATACAGCCAATTACTAACAAGCTATGTAAGGAATTTGGACTTTCCATTATGCCTGCTGAATATAGCAAAGAACCACAGAATCTACCTAGAAAAGAATGGGAATTTGAGCAGAAATTTAAAGAAATGATTCTACGAGATGCTAAATTTTGTGCTGCTTATACAGGGAGTATGGAGCATTTTGAATTCTTGATGAAGCGTCTGGGGTATGATTTTAAGAAGAATGAATATTTGACTGTGAAGATGCCGGGACGGAGATTATATCACAAGCTAGAGAAGATGGATGAAATGTTTACACAAGAACAGTTTGGCTAGGCCATGAAATACTCTTATAAAATGCTTCCCTACTATTATTCCAAGAATCCGATATATTATAAGAGGTCAAATATGACGCCATTTCAAAAGAAGTATTACCGGAAAATCTATCGGCTGCGTATGATTGAACAAAAAAGATTCTATGTCGGTTCTGCTAAATATGCCAAAGATCTGTGTGAACTTCAGCGACTACAAGATGAGTATTTACTTATATGTAAGAATCATATTGAAACATTTGAAGGATTACTGGATTATCATGCGAAGCAGGAAGAACGCTGGAATGAAATCGAGTCTAGGCAGAATGAAATATACAAAATGAGATCTGTAAAGAAACGTTCATGTAAATCAGAGGATAACTGGTCAGAATTTCAGATTTGGAATTTGGGAATTGAGAAAGAACTTGATGATCTGAAACTGGAAAAGAAGGAAGTCAAGTATCAGCTGAAGCTAGTGAAGAATTGTATTTATGAACGACTGGATATTGCGATAGGGGCGATTGATGAAGGGGAGCCTGTAATTGGAAGTGGTTATCTGGATGTGCCAGAGTTTGAAGAGGTAAGGGCGTTGGATGATGTAATTGGATTAGATATTAGAGAGATGGAATATATTGAAAAAGCAGCAGGTTCTATTAAAAGTGTTCCTGAGGAAATGGAATTAGAATCGCAGATAGAAGCTGTACCTGACGATTCGAAGGTGCCTGTAGTAGATAATTTTGCTCCTATGGAACGCATGGATATTGATTTAAGTGAAGATGAATCCGTTAAAGATGATTTTGAACTTAAAGCAGATTCCGAAGTGGAAATGCCTAAAACCTATGCAGAATATAGTCATTTATCTTTAGAAGAAAAGGTGGAGCTCTTTGCGATATCAGATTATGCTGATTCATTCGATGTTATGAGATTAGTGAAGCAGTATTTTCAAGAGATTGGTCATGATTATAGTATTGATGAAGTTATGGTGGAATCGGATGCAATATATGAGAGTGCTAGGCAAATTAGTATCGGTAAGAGTACTGAACGGATATGTAATGTGCTTCAGGAAGAAGGCTTATCTTACTGGTACTTGACGGTGTCTGAGAAGGCAAAGTTATTTGAATTTAGTATGGATGATAATCATTATAATCTGGCACTTCATACTGCTGTTTTGAAGAAATTAGGAGTTGATATGGATTTTGATGAGCGATATGAGGAATATCAGAAGGTTTATGAAGCAGGACTGGAAATACAGAGGAAAAATAGGGAAAAAGACAGGGGACGATAAGTTCCTTGTCTTTACGACTATTTCCTATTAAATCATATGTAAGAAGTCGAAATTTGGTTGCTAATATGACAATTTAGAGATACAATAATTGTAGTTGTGTAAAAACTGAAAGTTAGACAATTCGGAGGAAAATGTATGTCTGAAACAATGGAAAAATGGTCGAGTTTAGAAGAAACAGCAGAGTATCTTGGGGTAACAAAAGATACCATAAGAAACTGGATTAAGAAGGCAGATATACCAGCACATAAAGTGGGTAGGCTATGGAAGTTTAAGTTATCTGAAGTAGATGCCTGGGTAAAAAGTGGCAAGGGTGCACTGTAAGACCGGATTTTGGGACAGGTAATAAGAGAAAATTAAGATGACATTTCTATATATTGGAGGATACAACGTTGATAACAGGTGAAGTGAGAAATAAGATAGATAAAATATGGATAGACATGTGGGCAGGTGGTGTGACGAATCCATTGACCGTAATTGAACAGATCACATATCTGATGTTCATTCGCTCTTTGGATGAAAAAGAATTAGAGAATGAAAGCTTTGAAGCACTTGCGGGAGAAAAGATGGAAAAAATCTTTCCACAGGACGAAGATGGTCAATCTATGCGTTGGAGCAGATTCAAAGATAAAGACGCTAGAGAAATATTTGAAATTATTGGACAAAAGGTATTTCCATTTATTAAAAGTTTGAATGGCAACAATGCTTCTGCTTTCTCAAGATATATGGAAAATGCAATGTTCATGATTCCTACACCACAAATTTTACAGAAGATCATTACTGGATTGGAAGATTTGTACGAGCATGATTTAACAGGGCTTGATATGCAAGGTGATCTTTACGAGTATATGTTAGATAAACTAGCAACTGCTGGGCAAAATGGGCAATTTCGTACACCGAAGCATATAAGAGAAATGATGGTGCAATTGGTAAATCCAACACCAGATGATACCATCTGTGACCCGGCTTGTGGAACAGCAGGATTCTTAGTATCGGCATCTGAATATATCAGAAAGAACTTTGAAGGAACTATGACAAGTGAGCAATGGGAGCACTTTGATAAAGGAGCATTTTCAGGATTTGATACGGACACGACAATGCTTCGTATCTCTGCGATGAATCTCATGCTTCATTCCATTAGTAATCCTGATATTGATTACAAAGATAGTGTGTCAAAACAGAATGAAATCATTTCAAAATATACGGTGTGCCTTGCCAATCCGCCATTTGCAGGAACAGTAGATTCAGAGAGTATTAATGACAATCTGAAAGCAATATGCAGCACTAAAAAGACTGAGCTTCTATTTGTGGCACTCTTCCTTCGAATGTTAAAAAAGGGTGGAAGATGTGCATGTATCGTACCAGATGGAGTGTTATTTGGTAATTCAAAGGCGCATAAAGAGTTAAGAAGAGAGCTTGTTGAAAATCAACATTTACAAGCAATTATATCTATGCCAAGTGGAGTATTTAAGCCATATGCAGGAGTATCAACCGCTGTATTAGTTTTTACAAAGACAGATGATGGTGGAACGGATAAAGTCTGGTTCTATGATATGAAAGCAGATGGAAAGAGTCTGGATGATAAACGTCAGGATACAGATAAAAATGATATTCCTGATATTTTAGAACGCTGGAGTCACTTAGAACAAGAAACGGACAGACCAAAAACGGAACAATCCTTTTTTGTAACGAAGAAGGAGATTGAGGAAAATGGATATGATCTGTCGATTAATAAGTATAAAGAAGTAGTCTATGAAAAGGTAGAGTACGATTCATCAGAAGTGATTATGGAACGAATTGATAAAATTGATGAAGAAATTGTTGTACTGAAAGCGGAACTGAAAAGATTATTAAATTTAGATTTGTAGGGATGAATATGAGAGAATATTGTTTAGATGAATTATTTGATTTACAAATGGGAAAAACTCCATCCCGTAATAACTCTGCATATTGGAATAACGGAAGTAATGATTGGATATCCATTGGAGATTTATCTGGTTTTGGAAAATATGTTGGTGAAACAAAAGAACAATTAACGGATTTGGCAGTTTCTGAATCTGGAATCAAATCAATTCCAGTAGATACAGTTGTAATGAGTTTTAAATTATCAATTGGGAAATTGGCAATAACAACTGAGGAAATATATTCAAATGAAGCAATAATGGCATTCATTGATAAAGAGGTTGAAAAAATATATCCTGATTATTTGTACTACTTGCTTTTAAGTAAGGACTGGAATGAAGGTACAAATAAAGCTGTTATGGGTAAGACACTAAATAAAGCAACTTTATCAAAGGTAAAGATAAAATTGCATGAGTTCAGTGAGCAGGAAGAAATAGTTTTAGTATTAGACAAAGTTGATAAACTATTAACGTTAAGAAAGCAACAGTTAGAAGATTTAGACAATCTAATCAAATCCCGATTTGTCGAGATGTTTGGAGATCCGACAAGTAATCCATACGGTTGGGGAAGAGTACAGTTAGATGATTGTCTGGAAAATATTGATAATGGGAAAAGTTTTGTATGTGAGAACAATGCTAGAGTAGGAAGCGTTCCTGCTATTTTAAAATTAAGTGCAGTGACTTATGGAATATACAAGCCGGATGAAAATAAAGCAATTATAGATACAAATGACTTTGTTGAAAATGCAGAAGTTCATGATGGAGACTTGCTATTTACAAGAAAGAACACACCTGAATTGGTTGGCATGAGTGCTTATGTTAAGTCAACACCTAAAAAACTTATGATGCCCGATTTGATTTTTAGGTTGAATGCTAAGGATAACTGTCACAAAGTATTTCTGTGGCAACTTATAAATCATAAATTATTTAGAGGTGAAATTCAAAATTTGGCAAGTGGATCAGCAAAATCTATGTCTAATATATCGAAGGAAAGATTGAGAAAACTTGTTATAGCTTTGCCACCAATAGACCTACAAAACCAATTTGCCACCTTCGTCCAACAAGTCGACAAATTGAAAGTTGAAGTACAGAAATCTTTGGAAGAGACACAACTACTATTGGATTCGTTAATGCAGAAATATTTTGAGTAGTTATATATTGAAGATAGGAGCAGAGTTTTCAATAAATATTATTTGATTTTAGGAGGTGGTTATATCAGAAATATATATACAAAACAAGAAATAATTAAT
Organism: Lachnospiraceae bacterium LCP25S3_G4; assembly: GCA_052116865.1. GTDB lineage: Bacteria > Bacillota > Clostridia > Lachnospirales > Lachnospiraceae > CAUPWF01. The sequence goes on from JBQKKG010000005.1 coordinate 22,142, forward strand.
TTATTAGATAAATCAAAATATGCTTCTAGATATAAGCAATATGATACTTGTTTAGAACAACATGAAACAAGATGGAAATATGGGCATCGATTTAAATATGAAGAAAAACTTAGACTTGATGGGATAAGGCATTTTGCTTTTATTAAGTTTTATTTAACTGAAAATGGAGATAAAATCGGTTTGGTGGCTGGCAAAAGTGCATCTAAAATTGTTATTGGAAAAAGTGATTTGAATTTTTCATTAAATCCTAAGCATGGTCCTGCAAGGCGATTTCTTGAAGATAAAAAAATGGAATGGTGTAAAACAGAGGTAATAATTATTGGTGCAGAAGCTATGGATAATAAAGAGAATCGAAAAGAGGCTTTTGAAATAGAGAGGGATTTAAAAAGTATGTTTAATCTGTTTGGTAGTTAGCATAAGTATTAAATAGATATACAAATTGAGTGTATAAGTGTAGAAAGTATTTGATTGGTGTTAGAATTTAAAACAATTGCACTTTGATTCATTGAAAAAATGTATTTTGAATAAATATAATTTAGGTTTGATGATGAAAAACTAATAAATACAATAATGGTTTCTTGAATAAGTGCTTTTTGGGGCTGTTTATTTAAAGAAAAAAATAATGTGAAAGGAGGATAAGTATTTGGAACAAGGGAAGGGAATAGATCAACTCTGTTTTTTGACTTTAGATAAATTTTCGTTTGGTAACCCACCTTTATTTTTAAAGGATGTACCTGAAAGATTATTAAAATCAGATGATATAGAGAAGATAATATATTATAACAATCGTAATAAGGGTGTTATAACTAATGAATTTATTGTTTGGGCACTAGAAAATAATATCTCGTACGAAACTATAGATTGGTTTATTAAAGATTTTTCTTATCAAAAGGATAATGAACTGGATTTGATAATAGATGCATTTTTCAATCATTATACTATTTATCTGGATGAAAGCAGTAATTGTGTGAAGTTTCGTTTCAAAGACATCGAAGGGAATACAAATGCACAGTGGTATAATGATTTTGTTTTATCAGGAATAGCTTTTGAAGGTACTTCAGCTCCAATTGACATAGACAAGTTGTTTTTTGAATTTAACCTTCAAAAGAATATACATGACGTAAAGCTAAAGCATATTGCAAATTATAAAGGTGAGGATAGCGAGCGATTTATCGAAATCTTAAAGTCAAAAAAAGTGACGATTTTGTTAGATGCATTACTACGTTCTGATCATATATATATTCATTGGGCAACACAAAATTTGTTGTATTATTCCTTGGTAGATATTGTAGATTCGGTTTTGGAAATACCATATATTCATGATGAAGTAAAGAATATTTTATACAATCATGCTGTGAAGGATGATAATGCTTTACTAAGTTTACTGTCTAGATATGATTATCCAAATATAAAAAGAAACGAAATAACTAATTTTTGTGAACAGATCATTTGCTGGATTGATTCTTTAGAACCTAAAAATCTAGAAGAAGATTTTGCACTTGAATTATTAAGACAAGGAATAAAAGCTTCGCGAAAAACAGATAGTTTATTATTTTTAGAAAATAATACAGACAAATTACTTATTGAAAATTTTGTCCCGATATATGCTATGAGAACGTCTACATTTCCAAATTCAATTCTTCACTTTGATAAGTGTGGAATTGTTGAGGATAATATTGATAAACATACTGAGATATATTGTGGGAGCAAGAGTCCATATTATGATTTTGTTGAATCAAAAAACAACAGGTGGATACAGTTGGCTGATATGATTTCAGGTATTAATGGAGCATTAATGGCGTATGTTAATATTCATGATCTACCAAGAATCCAACAAAGTGTAATGCTTTTTGACGAAACGCAAAATAGAAATTTAGGATTGTTTATGAAACTAAGGAAGAAGAGTAGTAAAAAAAATAAATACTTTGATAATATGAGTAAAAATTGGCAACAAATTGAACGCATACAATTTTTGATGAAGTATTGTAATTTGTGAGTGTAGACTGAATTTGAGATGAATGCAAAGAACTCTCAATTACATTTGAATTTATTTTATAACAATACATGTAATAACATACACGATTGGTACATAGGGGGACAATAATGTCAAACTTCGAATTCTTAACATCAAAAACAGAATATGAGCTTTTTGCAGCAGCGTGTGTTGAGGCGGAGAAGGTCTTGACATCATCACCTGCCATGAGTGCAGTGGGAGCCAGAAAAGCATTGGAACTTGCTGTGAAATGGGTATATTCCGCAGATACGTCAATTTCGATGCCATACAAGGATAATCTACAATCATTGATTCATGAACCAAGTTTTCGTTTTGCCTTGGATGGCAAAACGTGGGGCAAAATGCCATTCATCATTAAATTAGGCAATCTGTCTGTACATACGGATAAAAAGGTATCAAAGAGTGATGCCGTTTTATCGTTACAAGGTTTGTTTGAATTTGTGGAATGGATTGATTACTGTTACGGAAATGATTATCAAGAACGTAGCTTTGATGAAAAACTAATTCCAGGGGAAAAAGTAACGGTTGATGTATCAAAAATTAAAGAGCAGGAGAGTTTACTTTCTGAAAAAGAAAGTGAAATCAAAGCCTTAAGAGAGAAAATTGAGGCGATGTCTGCCACCTATACTGCGGAAAAAGGACAGCATAAAGAAGAAAGAACCTTTACTGCAAAAGATTTATCAGAGTTTAAGACGAGAAAAAGATACATCGATGTAGATTTGAAATTGTTAGGTTGGGATTTTGACCATGATGTAAAAAAAGAATTTGAAGTACAAAATATGGATGGAAAATCAGGTCAGATGGGATATGCGGACTATGTTTTGTTTGGAAAAGACGGGCTTCCATTGGCAATTATAGAAGCAAAGAGGACAAGCAAAGATCCGAATATCGGACGGCAGCAGGTTTTACTTTATGCCAAGTCTTTAGAAGAACGTTATGGACGCCGTCCTATGATGTTTACCACGAATGGATTTGAAACCTATTTCTGGGATGATGAAAGCTATCCCCAGAGAAAGGTGAGCAGTATTTTTTCCAAAAACGATTTGCAGAAGTTGATGAATCGAAGGCAAGAACGAAAAGATTTATCAACCATTCGCATAGATGATAAGATTACGGATCGCTATTACCAAAAAGAAGCAATCAGAGCAGTATGTGACAGTTTGGTGCAAGGGCATAGAAAAAATCTTCTTGTGATGGCAACTGGTACAGGCAAGACCAGAACCGCTTCCAGCCTAACGGACGTATTGTCAAGAGGTGGCTATGTTACCAATGTTTTATTTCTTGCTGACAGAACGGCATTAGTAAAGCAGGCAAAAGATGATTTTAAAAATTATCTTCCAGATATGAGTCTTTGCAATTTGCTGTCTAATAAGGATGATAAGAATGCAAGAATCATTTTTTCTACCTATCCAACCATGTTAAATGCCATAGATTCGGAAAAGACAGAGGATGGACAGCGATTATTTTCTCCATCTCATTTTGACTTGATCATTGTGGATGAAGCACATAGAAGTATCTTTAAGAAATATCGTACGATTTTTGAATACTTTGATTCTGTTGTTGTAGGATTAACGGCTACGCCAAAAACAGATGTGGATAGAAATACCTATGATTTTTTTGAAATGGAACATGGGGTTCCGACCTATGCATATGACTATGAAACTGCCGTGAATCATGATTATGTATTGGTGCCATATTTTAATATTGAAACCTCAACGAAATTCTTGGAGGAAGGAATTTCCTACGAAGAGTTGGATGAAAAAGATAAAGAACGTTACGAAGATGACTTTGGAGATGATGAAGGAAATATGCCAGAATTTGTGCCTTCACCAACCATGAATAAATTTGTATTTAACGAAAAAACAGTTGATTTAGTGTTACAGGATTTGATGGAAAATGGAATCAAGGTTGAGGGTGGAGATCGAATTGGAAAAACAATCATATTTGCCCAGAACAAAACTCATGCTGAATTTATTTTAGAACGATTCAACAAACTATATCCAAAGCTGAAGGGTGGATTTGCAAAGCGCATTACTTGCGAAGACACCTACGCCCAGTCTGTCATTGATGAATTCAAGATTGCGAACAAGCCACCATATATTGCAGTTTCTGTTGATATGATGGATACCGGTATCGATGTACCGGAAGTAGTCAATCTTGTATTCTTTAAGAAAGTGCGCTCAAAAACAAAGTTCTGGCAGATGATAGGACGTGGAACCAGACTGTGCAAAGACCAGACATTTGTAGATAAACAAGATGGAGAATATACAGATAAAAAAAGATTTTATATTTTTGATTACTGCGGAAACTTTGAGTATTTCCGTGAAAATAAAGAAGGTATTGAAGGAAAAGATACAGAAAGTTTGAGCGAAAAGATTTTTAGCAAAAGAGTTCGATTGATTCAAAATCTTCAGTCTGTTGATTTCTTAGGAACAGAATACCAGAACTGGAGAAGTGAGCTTGTAAGTACGGTGCTACAGCAAGTACAGGCACTCAACAAAGAACTGGTTGCAGTTCACATGCAGCTTCGTCATGTGGAAAAATTCGAAAAGCAAGAAGCATTTACCTGTATCTCAGAACAGGATTATCACGATTTGTCTCGGCATGTAGCACAATTGGTAACGATGGATGATAAGGATGAGTATGCAAAGCGATTTGATAATTTGATGTATGGGTTAATAATTGCACAGATGGAGATGCTACCAGGATTTAAGAAAGCAAAAAATCAAGTGTGTACATTGATGGGAGCATTGGAACAAAAAGCTATTATTCCTAAGATTAAAGAAAAACTTTCTTTGATTCAGACTGTAACAACAGATGAATTCTGGGCTGCTGGTGATATTTTGCTTTTTGAAAAGATTCGAGTAGAATTGAGAGATTTGATTAAACTTACAGTGGATGAGGGAACTGGTAAACGTCCAATCATGACAAGTCTGGCAGATCCAATTCTATCTCGAAAAGAAGGAGATATATTAGATGCAGCATATGATTTTGAAGATTACCGATTAAAAGTGAATCGCTATATAGAACAGCATAAAGATCACATTGCAATCTGGAAGCTTCGAAATAATGTAAAACTGGAATTTGGAGACTATCAGGCGCTGGAAAGCATCTTTACGAAAGAACTTGGCGATGAAGAAGACTACAAAAGAGAGTTCGGAGATACACCATTTGGTCTTCTTATTCGTAAGATTGCAAAGCTTGAGCATGAAGCTGCGATGAAAGCATTCTCTAAGTTTATCAATGATAGATCTTTGAATCAGCGGCAGATTGTTTTTGTAAAAAAGATTGTGGATTATGTGGAGCAGAATGGATACATAGAAAATATAACTGAACTGATGAAACCGCCGTTTGATAAGCCAATGAGCTTTGTGAAGTTGTTTGATAGTAAAAGGCAGGCTGAGATTGTGAAGTTGGTGAATGAGATAAAGGAAAATGCTGTGGAAGTGGCGGGGTAGGTAAAAGACAGGAAATACTATAGAAATGAAGGAGAGTATTAAAATATGCTAACGGAAAGTTGTAATAACATACAAATGAAATTCATTTGTATGTTGTCAAAAGAAGATAAAATGATTTATGACAAGGAAACATTTTATAACATAATTACTGCAAGTAAAATTATTACTATGCGAGATGATAATTTTTATTTAGAAGAATCTTTAATCCTAAATCAAGAGGTCAAACAAATTGAAAACCCACAATCAAGTGAACGTTTTTTTGTTATTCAAGTAGCTTCAAGTGAAATTTTAACAATGGAAAAATTCAGAAGAGAATTAAATACAATTTTTAAAAGAATAGGAATTGAATTCATATTGTTATCTGATGGTATCAGCCGATATTATTCTGAAAAGGCATATTTACATATATATGACATTGAAAACTTAATGAGACATGTTATTACAGATTTTATTTTTACGGAGTTTAGTAAGTATTCATCAGAACAATTGATGAATGAAATGAAGAAAAAAGAATTTAACCGTGAGGAATTTACATTATTGCAAAAAAAATTACCTCGATCTAATTGGGACTTGTACTTTAGACCATTTTTAAAAGAGAGTGCAAATAATATAAATATGGAAAAGGACGAAATACAGAGTATATGGAATAATCTATATCCGCTTAGAAATAAAATTGCTCATGGAAACGAGTTTTCAAAAAATGATTATGATAAATTAATGGAGAATAAGCAGAAAATAGAAATGATTCTAAATAATATATTGAGAATATTGGAAAATAACTTTGGAGATATTGCTACGGCTAATATTGATATGGATGAAATCAAAAATATTTATATAGCAACTAGTAACCCTAGAAATATGGAATTTATAAATATTTATAATGATTTTTCACGATATTTTGAATCATTAACACAACTAGAATTAGAAAAATTGGATAGCGATGAATTTAAAAATGAAAATGAATTAGTTAATGTTGCAATAGAAGTTAAAAAATTCAAAGAAAAATTATTAAATATAGATGTTTCAGATGATGAAGTATTTAAATATGTTGAAATAATGAAATTGAAATTGAATCAATATGATGAGGATTCAGATATAGATAAAGGTTGGGATACAATACTTGTACCTGCAAGAAAAGAAGGATTTGAAAAAGTATTTTTAAAAGAAGGGCAATGGTACGATATACGAATTAATGATAATAAAAAGGACAATATAAAGTATATTGCAGCTTATCAAACAAAACCAATCTCTGCGATAACCCATTGGGCAGAAGTGGATAATATTGTTGACTCTGATAACTATCTCGGTTATAAAAAAATATTGTTTAAGGGTAAAGCACAAAAACTAGATCATTATATAGAGTTGGATATGGATAAACCAAACCTAGCACCTCAGAGTATAAGATATATATCTATGAAAAAAATCAAAGAATCAAATTATTTAAGTGAAGTTATAAAATAATGGAAGATTTGCATTTAGTTGATGAAGATGATCATTTGTTGAGGGCAGTTATGTTGCCTTTTCTACGAAGAACCAGAAAAATGGGTAACAGGTTCTTATATTAAGATTGGATATTTTGGTAAATCAGACTCAGATTTATTATATCAGGATGAAGTGCATGGTCCGTTGATCGAGCAAGTGGATAAGACGGTAGACTTGAATTATACAAAGTATTTGAAAGCGCTGATTACAAGGGAATTCAGAGAGTGGAACAGTATATGTTTCACCAAGATGCATTCAGAGAAATTTTATTAAATGCAATTGTTCATAAGGATTATAGTGGATGCAATCCAATTCAGATTAGTGTTTACGAAGACAAAATGTATATCTGGAACGATGGTGTTATGCCTACGAACTTAACATCTACCGAAAAGTTATTTCAAAAACATTCTTCAAAACCTTACAATCCAAAGCTGGCGGATATCTTTTTTAAGAGTGGAATGATTGAAGCCTGGGGTCGTGGCTTTGATAAAATCAAAGAAGCTTGTGAAAAGTATGATGGTCCATTGCCAGAATATGATATAAGCGAAGATGGTATTATGGTTCTTTGCAAGGCTTGTGATAAATACTTGAAGTTATTACATGGTAATTCAGAAGAAAATAATTCGCTTACTTCAAATGAGCGAATTAATGAGCGAAAGAGAATAATATGGAAAGTATATAGATTTTTTATTTGCTTGGATATAAGTTACATGTAGGAGATAGTATTGATGCATGGAATAATAAGCTATATTTATTATTTGAATTGGATAAAATAGATTACGAAACTGCATATGAGAGAGGAAGGTATTGATATGAAAATGGATAAAAATGTTATATTTAATGTGAGTGGTGGACAATTAAATGTTGCAAGTGGAAGTGCAACAATTAATGCGACACAAAACAATGGAGTCTCTGTAGATGAATTGGATAACATAGTAAAAAATATATTAGAAAATTTATCTGAGCTTAAGAAAGAGGAGGCTGAAGAAATCAAAGACATTGTAGATATTGCAAAAGAAGAATTAGAAAAATCGCAACCTAAGGTAAGTAGACTTAGAAATTGTGTGACATTAATAGCCCCAATGCTAACAATAGCAAATGGTATCCCAGCATTAGCAACTAATTTACAGAAGTTACAAGAGTTTATTATGCCGTTTATAAGGTAGTAGGTGATATAGATGGAAGAAAAAACAAACATAGTTATAAATGTTTATGAAGGTGGTCAATCAAACATAGCATTAGATCATGGGACTATATCGGCAGAGCAAAATAATTTAAGTATTGAAAAAGATATTTTTAAAAGCAATATTGTTACTCATTCTCAAAATATAGCATATACAAGTTTTTTCCGTGGTAGAGAAAAAGACATAGAAATAATAAATCATAAAGTGAATAAATACTCTCACATATTAATATCAGGTATAGGTGGAATAGGGAAGACAACAGTTGCAAAGTATCTTTATAAGTATTATAAAGAAAATTTTACGGATACCTACATAGGATTTTTTACATATAAGGATAATTTAGATAATTCAATTATGAATGCACTTAATGTTAGCTTTAGTGGAGATAACGAACAGGATATAGAATATACTTGGAAAATAATGGAGGGGCTTGCGAATAGTAATAATGCAATTTTTATAATTGATAACTTTCCTAACGATAATAACAAGGAAATAGAAAAGTTGTATAGATTATCAAAAACAGTGATAATTACATCTAGACAAAGGGAATATAATAATTTCGAACCGATTTATATTGATTTTTTGCCTGTGGAAGACTGTAAAGCTTTGTTTATAAAAATAGCTGAATTAAAGAATGGCAACTATGAAAATGATAAATTAGAATATTTTATAAAAGTGGTATTGGGTAGGCATACATTGACAGTTGAGTTATTAGCCAAAATTCTAAAACGAAAACAATGGACATTAGAAGAGATGATGAAAAGACTAGAATGTAGTAAATTTCAAATCGAGTATAAAAAAGATGGTGAAATAACTAATATACAGCAAGAGTATGATAAAATTTATTCAATAATAGAATTAAATGATAAAGAAGTGAAAGTTTTAGGTGCTTTTGCAACCTTTAACTCAATGATAATTAATAGTGACTTATGTTTATTATGGTTAAAAGAAGATATAAAAATTGAGGATAAGGAAATTTTTTATGATCTATATGAAAAAGGGTGGTTGAGTAAAGCTGATGATGGATTTTTTTTGCATCCGGTTTTTTCTGATTTTTTTCTTGTAAAGCTTAAACCAAGGCTAAAAGATTATCAAAATTTATATAAGAATTTTTATGAGATGATGAAGTGTAAAGATGATCAACAAAAAATGGAATGTCGCCAATATTATCCTTTTATATTTAATTTTTCGGAAGAGATAAATGTTAGTGAAGAACAAGAAATTGATGATATTGAAAAGTTGTTTTTGGAAATATCTAATTTTTTAATAGAAGATGGTGATTATAGTAAATCAATATTATGGTCAAAAAAAGTTTCTGAGAAGCAAATTGATAACTATGCAGGTGCAAATATTTTACTAGGAAATTGTTATTCAAAGTTGAGTGATAAAATAGAAGCAGAAAAATATTATAAGTGTGCCCAAAAATGTATAGATAATAATGCGTTAGAAAATTTAAATTTTGATTACGAAATTAATTATGCACTTTTTTTGAACAAATTTGCAAAAGACGATATACAAAAAAAAATAGCTATTGTTAGATTGGAGAAAGTGTTAGAAACTGATGGGAGTTGTTCTGACATACAAGAAAAGGGTAATGTTCTAAACTGTATAGGAGGGTTTTACACGCATTTAAAAGAGCCTGATTACGAAATGGCTTTACAATATTTGATTGAAGCATTAAAAATAAGAAGACTATATAAAAATAGTGATATTATGGATCTGGCTCGTACTTATAATAATATTGCTAATGTATATTACTATAAGGCGACGAAACGAAATATAAATGAAAAAAAACGGAAAAAGGAACTGTGTATTGCCAAAAAGTACTACAATAAATCATTTAATTTGAGAAAGAAGATAATAAGTGAAAAGCATCCAGATTATGCACGTATAATAGCCAATATGGCAAATGTTTTATTTGAATTAGGAAGTGAAAAAGAAGCCATAGATTCAATGAAGGAAGTATTAACAATCAGAAGTGAAGTTTTGGGAGTTTATAGTAAAGAAGTGGGTTTGACATATTCGAACGTAGCAAATATGTTGAGCAAACAAAAAAATAGAAAAGCACTTGACTATAGTAAAAGTGCAGTTGAAATTTACACTTTTATCTTTGGGGAAGATTCCGATGAAACAAAGCAAATGATTGAAAGGGATAGCGAAATAAAGAAAAGATGCTCTATTTCTTGAAGTATTCTAAAATTAATAAAATATGTATGTAAGATTTAGTGACAAGGTGGTTGATATATTTTTATAGGAAGATTCATAAAAAGTTGTGAATGAGTTAAAATATTTAACGAAACGAGGAGAATAATGGAAGACGATGATTGCTTTATAGAAAAAGAACAATCTATGGAATTAGAAAAAAATACTACTGCTACAGTGATTAATTATAATATTGGTAGAGGTGGACAGGTAAACATAAATTATGGAAATGGTATTCTAACTGCAGAACAAAATAATAAATGTTATAATTGTGACAATGAAATAATTAAAAAAGTAACTATAGTAAATAAAGTATATACTGTACAACAATCGGTTAATAACAATTCTTCAAGTCAGTCTAATGATACAGTTATGTTTGTTTTGGGAATAGCTTTTATTGCAGTAGGTGTTTTTATCCAATATAAAAATCGGATTCAAGTTGGAATGCTGATAGCGGCATTAGTTATTGGGTTTTTAACAATAGTTACGTATTATATAGGTGAAAGAAAGAATATGTATTTTGATAAAAATATTAAAAGCATAGTTGTATTCAATATAGTCTCAATCTTTGTAATTCCACTTTTAATGTGGTTAATAGATAACCCAATATTTTTTAAAGGAGTAGAATATTCTTTGTTAAAGCAACAGATAGAAAGTAAGGGATTAGTTCCGACGATTTTGAACACAGAAGTTGGACCATCTGTGCTTTATCAAATGACAGGAGTGATATTGACAGGTTTTTTTCTTATTTATATATTGGTTTCGGATATATATATTGTCGCATTGGTAAATGTTGTTAATGGTAGCGTACTTCAGCCATTTTGGCATCTACTTTTGAGAAAGACTTGTGGAAGAACCAAAAACGGAGCGGTACATATTATTTATGGGTTACTGATTTTAATGATTTGTTATACAATGATAACAGGTATAACACCTAATGTATTAAAAGTGATCCAAAACATGTCTATCGATTAAGCAACTAAGAAATACAAGATTTTAATTGCGAATTAATTTACAAACAAATTCCGTACTAGCAATTGTCTTGCTTTTTGATAGAATTTATTTGCTTTTTCGATCAATCAATTTTATAATGATACCAATGGAACTGCAAACCACTGTAACATTATTTTTAGATTAGAAATGACTGGATTGCAAGCCATTGGATACCATGAGAATGATGTGAAAATGCCTTGGTACTGGATTGGTACTAAAAAGCGTTTAAACGATATAGAATGGTTAAAATAACTGGAACATACTATACAAATATGTATAGAAAAAGAATGAGATATACGAAAAATTACAAAGAACTTTGCGAGTTTGAATAGTAGCAACGAGTCTGGGAAGCCGCTAAATAAGCGACTTCCCAGTTTTTGCGTCAGCAAAATGTCAGAAGAATTATTGCCACGATAGTATATTATTAATGATTTGGGGGTGAACATTTAAGAGGATTTAAAAAAAGTGATATAGATATTATGAATAGTATTATATAATTGTTTCTGTAGAATAAATAGTCCTTATTCTGCAGAATGTAATTTGATTGTGGAATAGAGGAGTTTTTATATACTCATTGGTGCAACTGTCTACGTTTTGTAGGCAGTTTTTTTATATAAATTTCTCTACGCGATTTTCTAAAAAATAAAAATTAAAACGTTAAATAAAAAGTTAAATTCGTGATTTAAAAAAATATTGACTTTACAATACTTAATTCACTTTTTTTAGGTTTACGGTTATAAAAATAGAGCTATAATGCCCTTACAGGAGCCTGCTTTCATGTGTGCAAGCATGATAAACAGGCATCTGGAAAAGTGTGCAAGACTTAATTCCACATACCTTTTTTTGTGTAGGATTAAATTCGGCAGTGGATTCCGTCTTGATTATAATTCTATTTTTTTAATAACGAAGGTTTTAAAGATACCATATCAGGTTGGATTTCTTTCAACTTGAGTAACTTATGTAACCGGTTATTTAAAAGAAGCTCAGACAGCCTGAATGGAGTGCAACCGTTAAGGCTATCTCTTGCTTCACTGTTGATATGATTCATAAGTTTTGTCGCATCTGCCTAGCTATACGGATCAAGGCTTTGTCCCTTCGGAATAACATATCGAATATATTCATGATTTCGTTCAAGCATGCCTTTCTGCCAGGATGCATTGGGATTGCAGTAGAATACTTTAGTTCGAATTTCTCCATTTATGTCGCATTCTATACGTGCAGGAAATTGAAATTCTGTTCCATTGTCAGTCAGAATAACTGGAAACAGTTCCTTGAAAATCTCTATTCCGAGTAGGTCATTCAGTGTATCGAAAATTTCAATGACATGGTCTTGTGTTTTTTCTTCTAGCACGAAGATCAACATAAGAGAACAGTTTCGAAAGAGTATAGTCATAAAAGCCTGTGTACTGTTATCTCGTCCACCCTCTACGGTATCAAGTTCAACTACTGGTATATCTGGGTGAACTTTTAAATACTTTTGAAAATCTTCATAGGTACGTCCAATGCGGAATTCCTTCGCTGCCAGACTGACCCTTGTTCCTGTTTTTCGGGGTTTGCATTTATAACGCACCTTTCTTCTCATATCAATATTTCTTGCGGTGAATACACCTTGATCGATGTAATTGTATAAGGTCTTACGGCTACAGGGAATTTCATGACCATGGAATGCATAAATGTGTGCCAGTGACTGACCATTCTTTAATAATGGAGATATTAAATCATCAAGAATAGCGATATCAGCAGGATCCTGATTAATACCACTGCGACAGGATACAAGTAGTTCCTGGGAAACTGTATCCGCAGTCTGCGCGATATAAAAAGCCTTGTTTTTGTTGCAAGTCCTGGTTTTGGCACAGTTATTGCAAACATAGGGAGCTTTAGAAATAGAGGGACATTGAGGCTCAATATATTCAGGACAACGAGTAATGCACGTAGGAAGTTGTAAATTGGTGTTAAAACAGTATTTACAGACTTTTACGCAATCAGGTTTTTCACAGAGAAAACGTAAAGAACATTCTTTAAACCTGGCACAACGAAGAGAATGTCTAGGATCAACTTCATGCTTTTGAAATGACCGGTATTTTTTGATTTCCTTTGCAATAGTAGCAAATGATAACCCATCGTTTAATCCTTTTTCAATATGAATACGTAGGCTGATTGTAAGGTGTTTTTGATCATATTCTTTTTTCTTAGACATATTATTATCCTCCTTGAATGGAGGAATCCACTAACCAATACAACCATACCAAATATTGTGTAAGACTAAAATCGCCAGACACGAATTTACATGGTGAAATAAGAATTAAACTTTACATTTTACCCCATTTTTTAAAAAGGTGATTGACTATAACGTTACGTAATAGTGTATGGTATAATTGTGGTTCGAACACAACACTAAAAATATGAAACGAGGAATTGATTATGAATATAAAAGCAATCCGATCTGATGAAATTTACAGAAAAATGGTGACCGCAACAAATGAAGAAAAAGAAGACATTTACCGCCACGAGCTAATGAAGCCATTTGAATATAAGTGGAAATGTATAGGTATTCCATTGAAAGCCGATTCCGTTGGTGGATATGATGTGGTTTCTGCTACCGGAATGAGTGGCGATTATGCACTGTCCCAAATCAAAAGTGAACGCCTTGCGGAAATTGAGCAAATCAGTGACAATGTCTTTTGGAGCAACTGTGAAAATAGTATCCGAAACACGCTGGAGGGGTTTGAGGCTCACGGGATTGCCTTACCGACACAGAATTATGTTTTCACTGTTATACTAAATAATCCACAAAATCCGATGTCTGAAATGACAGGTGATTATTGTGGCGACGGAGGTATTCCTGGATATATTATCGGGACAATTATCCCCAATGAAAAATCGCTGGAAATGTTGCCTATTGCTCTAGCACATGAAGCAAATCATAATGTGCGTTGGCAATTTATGCAGTGGAGTTCAAATATTACCCTGGCAGATATGATTGTTTCAGAGGGACTTGCGGAGAATTTTGCTGCTTCTATGTTTGGAGAAAATAAAATAGGAAAATGGGTAACTGAAACAAGCTCCGAAACGCTTCAAACTGTTGTTAAACCAATGGTTAAAGCAAACTTAATGGAGTCGGACTTCAATAAGCTGTCGTCTTTCCTTTACGGAGATAAAATTATGGCTATACGTGGCGGAGCTCCAGTTAATATGCCTTATTGTGGTGGGTATGCCTGCGGTTATGCACTCATTGAGCATTATTTGAAAAAGACAGGTAAATCAATTTATGAGGCGACTGTTACATCTACCGCGGACATTTTAGAAGAAACGAAGGATTTTTGGAGTTGAAAATAAATGAGGTAGCAAAACTTACAGGTGTTACAGCACGAACTTTGCACTACTATGATGAGATTGGCTTATTAAAGCCAGATGAAATCACAGGGGCAGGTTATCGTCTTTACGACAACACTACACTGGAAATTCTGCAGCAGATTTTGTTTTTTAGAGAATTGGATTTCTCTCTAAAGGATATAAAAGAAATTATGACTAATCCACGATATGATAAAGAAGAAGCTTTAAGCAAACAAAGAAATTTACTTTTGAAAAAACGAAAGCATATAGATAATTTAATAAGTCTTGTGGACAATACACTAAGAGGGGACATCGATATGAGTTTTAAGCAATTTGAAATGACTGAATTTGAAGCCGCTAAAAAAAGTATGCAACTGGGGTAAAGAAACGCTGGGGTAATACCGTAGCTTACACCGAAAATGAGAAAAAAACAGACAGCTATGATACTGCCCAGTGGAAAATGTTATCTGGTGAGGGTGAAGCAATTTTACAAGAGTTTGGCGAAAATCGTGTTATTCAGCCTGATAGCAAGGAAGCACAGGCACTTGTAAAAAAATGGCAGGATTATATTACTGCTAATTTCTATAATTGTACAAAAGAGATTTTGTCCTGCCTGGGTCTGATGTATGTGGGTGACAATCGTTTTACGCAAAATATAGACCAAAATGGAGAGGGAACAGCAGCGTTTATGTCTGCCGCAATTGAAATCTATTGTAGAAAATGAGCAAACAACTAAGCTCTTGCAAACGCTAAAATTATACAGTATTATAAACATGATTAGAAAATACAAAATATACTCCAAAAAGAAAGCACAGAACATAATATATAGTACTAACTATCGAGCTCAAATATGCTCTGTAATGAGTTTCACACCATTTTCCCGGGAATGATAGTGGAAATAAAAATTAAAATTAAATAAGAAAATTACAAGCGGGAGGGATTGCTAAGTATGTAGAAATGCATAGCAATTACTCCTATTTTAGATTGTAACAAAATAATTATTAAAAAAAAGTACAGAAAAAATTAAGAATACTGCGTTATAATAAAAAAATATATAAATTATAAAAATCCAAATAGAGTAGCATTCTATTTACAATTAAGTGCAGTATAGGAGAAGAAATATGGCGTACCATACTAATGTATATCTTTTTTTATTTTTGCCGTGTGTACTTTTGCTTTATAGTATTGTTCCCCAAAGAAAAAGATGGTATGTTCTTTTGGGTGCAAGTTACTTGTTCTTTTACTTTATTAGTGGGAAATTAGTGCTATATTTGATAGGAACAACAATATTTACTCACTATATAAGTATTCGAATTGCCAATGTAAAAGCACAATATCAGGCAGAAATAATGCAGATTTCAAAAGAACAAAAAACTCAGACGAAAGAAAAAAATAAGAAAGTTCAAAAAAATATTTTATTATTTGGAATTATAACTCTTTTAAGTATTCTTGTGTATTTTAAATACTCTCTCTTTTTCTTTCATAATTTAGCAAAACTATTACCATTCTCAGACAGCAATATGTTCATCCAGCCTCAGCAACTCATAGTACCGATTGGAATCTCATTTTATACATTGCAAGCAATTGGGTATATGGTCGATGTATATTGGGGAAAAGTAGCACCAGAACCCAACTTAGGAAAACTGACTTTATTTTTAGGCTTTTTTCCAGAAGTCATGCAAGGACCCATTTGTCAATATTCTGATACTGCTGAGTCGGTATGGAAGTGTGATTCTTTAAAAAAGAAAAATCTTTCCATGGGGACTTTAAGAATCCTTTGGGGACTTTTTAAAAAACTAATTATTGCAGATAGACTAAATACGCTGGTTGCATCTATTTTTAATCAGTATGAGAGTTATAATGGAGTTTTTATAATCATTGCGGCAATAGCCTATACAATACAATTATATATGGAATTTTCTGGTTGTATGGATATTGTAATAGGAAGTGGAAATTTATTTGGTATTCATTTACCAGAAAATTTTCGACAACCATTTGTTTCACGAAATGCTGCAGAATTTTGGAGAAGATGGCACATCACATTAGGGAGTTGGTTTAAAACCTATATATTTTATCCGATTTCTGTTTCTAAAGTAATGAAGAAATGGAATAAGTTTGGAAAACAAAAATTCGGAAAATATATCACCAATATAGGGTCCTCTGCTTCGGCGTTATTTCCAATATGGTTATGCAATGGGTTATGGCATGGACCAAGATGGAGCTACATATTCTATGGCATGTACTATTTTACAATCATAATGTTGGGTACGATATTTAAGCCTATTAGAGACCAATGGATTCATTTTTTTAAGATTAATGAGGATTCTACATGGTTTAAGATTACACAAATACTCAAAACATGGGTGATTATTATCACAGGTGAATTATTCTTTCGAGCAAATGGACTGAGAGCTGGGGTGACAATGTTTTTAAGCATTTTCCGCGAATTTAGTTTGGAACCAATTTGGAATGGATCATTACTGTCACTAGGACTCGACAAAGCAGATTTCATAATTATTATTACAAGTTGCTTTGTGGTCGCAGTAGTTGACCTATTAAAAGAATACAAGAATATGAACATTTTAACTTGGGAAAGAAATAAATATACAATTCAATGGTGTGCTTATTACGCTTTAATCTTTTCTATTATTATATTTGGTGCATATGGGGTGGGGTATCAGAAGGTAGAATTAATATATGCAGGATTTTGAGGTGAAAGATGAAGCAATTAGGGAAAAAAATAATATTTATTGTTGTACTATGTAGTATTCTAATTGCACTATCCGTAGTGTTTTATTGGAAGGGCAGTGAAAATCTGAGTAAGATACCAGTACGTATCCGGCCGTTTTTAGGAATACAAAAGGAAAAAGAGAATAGTATTGATATTGTGATTTTAGGAGATAGTGAAAGTTTAACGTCCATTTCGCCGTTAGAATTATGGCAAGTAAATGGTACCACCTCCTATGTATGTGGACAATCAGGGCAGAAAATACAGGAAACATATTATATGCTAAAAACTGCCCTGAAAAATCAAACCCCCCAATTAGTAATACTGGAGACGAATACGTTATTTCGTTATCAGAATTCCATGGATCAATTTAAAACATCGTTAGATGAAATGACTAATTACTATTTTCCTATATTCCGCTATCATGATTATTGGAAATGGTTATTTCGTAAAGAAGAATACCACCACAATATAGATTATAAAGGATTTAAAATGAAGGAGCATGTTGATTCGTATAATGGGGATGCATACATGATAGAAACGGATGTGAAACAAGACATTTCTCCTTTTGTAAAATTGTATCTGGAAAAAATATTGAAAGAATGTAAGAAAAAGAATATAGAGCTAATCCTACTCAGTACTCCGTCACCAGTGAATTATAACTACCAAAAACATAATGCTTTAGAACAATATGCGAAACATAAAAATTTGAAATATCTAGATTTAAATTTAAAGGTAGAAGAAGTAGGGGTTGATTGGAAGACCGATACACTGGATAAAGGCGATCACTTAAATATTTCTGGTGCTCAAAAAGTAACAAAATATCTAGGGAAATATCTAGAAAATCAATATGATTTAAAGGATCATAGATTAGATAGGAATTATAAGGAATGGAATACGAATTCGATTGCGTATGAAAAATTCATCGCAGAGAAATTAGAACATATTAGAAGTACGGATAGAAAACAATCTAAAAAATAAAATTTCGACTTTTTCCGGCCTCAAAAGAAAAGAAATACCGATAGATTCTTTAAAGGTAATTTAAGCAGAGTATCTTCGTGGTGCTCAAAAATAAATAGTAAGGCGGCAACTAGATAGTCAGTAGCAACGTGATTGAAAGAAAACCCAATCTTTTCTTCAGGTTATCTTCAACCAGATTATTACAGAGAAACGTGATTCTTTTAACAAAAAATTCATTAGATTAACTTATGATATTAGTTTTTTCTGACGATAGAAACTATGCATACTTTAATTTACCAACCTATTTACAAAGGAGGAGAAGGACTTGAAAAAAGCAATGAAACAATCTGTTTTAGTCACAATTTTAAATGCGGCTTCAATTGTATTACTGATTATTGTAATGATTATGGCACTGTTAATTGTACGAACTAGTGGGATAACAAAAAAGGCGAATAAAGATAGAAGAGACTTAACTTATAACGCAAATTTATTTATGAATGGATCTGCTTTACTTACTAATGAGGTGAGGGCTTATGCGGCAACAGGAGATTCAACACATTATGATAACTATTTAAAAGAAGTAAATGAAACAAAAAGTAGAGATATGGGTGTCGAAAAGATGCAAGAGATAGGCATTACTTCGGAGGAACAAGCAAAGATTGATGAGATGTCAGAATTGTCGAATAAGCTTGTGCCTTTAGAAAGTGCGGCTATGGAAAGTGTTTCTGCGGGTAATCTGACACGTGCGAGGGAAGAGGTTTTTGGGTCTGCATATGAATCGGAGATTACGAAGATTTCTACATTAAAAAAAGAATTTTTGGATATGCTGGATACAAGAATGGATCAAGAAGTAAAGGTGGCTGAGAGAAATCAATTATTTCAAATTATTCTGACTGTCATCATGGTTGTTTTAGTCATTCTATTACAGATTGTTACTGGGTTTGTCATGCGAAGGAGAGTCATCAAGCCAATTATTGCCATACAGGATGAAATGGTTGAAATATCAAATGGAAATTTATCATCGCAGTTTGATTTGGTACCGGATACTTCTGAAATTGGTATGTTGGTCTATACAATTCTTCAAACAAAGAAAACACTACAATTATATATTGGTGATATTTCAAGTAAATTGGATCAAATGGCAAATGGCGATATGACACCAACGGTGGACATTGATTACATAGGAGATTTTTTACCGATTAAACTTTCGATGATAAAAATTTTGGAATCTATAAATCATACATTGAACGCTATTACAACTTCTGCAGAACAAGTATCTTCGGGCTCTGAACAGGTAGCTTCAGGTGCACAGGCACTTTCTCAGGGGACAACAGAACAGGCATCGTCCATTGAAGAACTTGCAGCGACAATCAATGAGATATCTATGCAAGTACAAGAAACTGCAACCAATGCAGATGAAGCAAATCAAAAGACAATTACGGTCCATGAAGAAGCAGCAATGGGAAATGCTAGAATGCAAGAAATGCTAGAGGCAATGGGAAATATCAATGAGAGCTCTAGTGAAATTGGAAAAATAATAAAGACTATAGAGGACATTGCATTTCAAACCAATATACTTGCATTAAATGCTGCAGTTGAGGCAGCACGCGCTGGTGCAGCAGGTAAAGGGTTTGCAGTAGTAGCAGATGAAGTTAGAAATCTTGCGTCAAAATCTTCGGAAGCATCTAAAAATACAACTGCTTTGATTGCAACTTCGTTGAATGCGGTGGAAAACGGCACTAGAATTGCGGATGAAACAGCAACTGCACTTCATGCGGTAGTGGAAGGGGTTACTGAGGTAGCGCAAACCATTGATAAAATTTCCATGGCAACAAGAGAACAGGCGCAGTCAGTGAATCAGGTTACAATAGGTACAGAGCAAATTTCCAGTGTAGTGCAGACAAATAGTGCGACTGCCGAAGAGAGTGCGGCTGCCAGTGAAGAGCTGAGTGGACAAGCGCAAATGTTGAAGGAACTTGTGGAACAATTCCAATTGAAAAAGTAATTGGAAGGAATGACGATACAAGAAAGGGAAATGCCATACTAGTAACTACCTTGACTTATATGATGGTTAATGGTAGACTATATGTAATTGAAAAGGAAAAGAACCGTCTTTTTAAAGAAGGGCTTTTGGTATCATGCTATGAGCATGCTATGGAAAGTTCTTCTTTTTTTTGCATAGAAGATAAAAGGAGGAAGCAATGAATTTAATTGGAAAGAGAGTAACACATACAAAATATGGCACCGGAAAGATAATTGCAGTGTACAAAAATAAGATGGAAGTTGACTTCACATCCGTTGTAAAACCGTTTCTTTATCCAGGTTCCTTTGAAAAACATTTTACGATAGAAGACAAGCAAGCAAAAAAATTTATTCACGAAAGAATAGAGGAAATAAATAATACTAAAATGTTAGAAAAGCAAAAGAGAGAAAAAGAAATACATCTTCGTACTTATGCAAGGAAAGCGAAAATTAAGGTAAATTCACATGCGGTTTTTGCTGTAGAGGAAGATAATATAGAAGAAATCTTAGGGGAGTGGGCTGTATTTTCAGGGAATTATAGAAGCGGAAAAGCAAAGGGAAAGCCAAGAATTCCTAAAAATCTGCATATGAATTCTGCCTGTTTATTAACCACTAAGCCAAAAGAAGGGAATGAAGAAGAGCGAATAGTAAGAGGGTTATTCATGGTAAAGGAGGATTTTAAAGGAGCGGATTGCGAAACTGGAATTGTTCCGGCACATAAAAATCATAGAATTATGTGGGAACTAGAGCGAGAAACATTGTGGTTTTGGAATTATTTCTCGAAAGATTCCAGATTAGAAAAATGGGGGAACTCTGAAATGAAATATTTACCAAATATAATAATAAAGAAAATATTAGAACATATGATTGCACTTACTACCAAGGATGAAAAACAAAAGGAAATATTGGAGTTTTATGATTATTATTGTCAAATAAATCATATGTAACTGAAAAATCCGTCTTTTTATTAAGGGAGGTGATTCTTATGGATGTTTGTACCAAGACCGTATGGTCTAAATTAAGGATAAACTTACTTCTATAAAATCTAGAAATAAAACGGAGGATATTACAATGTATAAGTTAGATGTTGAAAAAAGAGATAAATTAGTGAAAGCAAAAAAACTAAGAAAAAATGGAATCGTGCCATGTAGTGTCTACGGTGGAAAACTTAAGGAAACAGTGATGATTCAGATGCAAGAAGGAGAGGCTAGAAAGTTATTAAAATCAAAAGCCAAAGGTGGGAATGTTTTACTTACATGTGGGGCGGACGAATGGAACGTTCTAGTGAAAGATGTAAGTCATAACGCAGTAAATAACCAGATTGAGGACATTGTTTTTGAGAATTTGGTTGCAGACGAAGTAATTAATAGTACGGCACAAGTTGTTCTTAAAAATAGAGATAAGGTGCCAACTATGGCACAATTGATTTTGAGTGAAATTCCTTACAAAGCGTTACCATCAAATATTGTAGAAACCGTAGAGATAGATCTTGCAGAACTAAAAATAGGTGATAGATTAAAAGTTGAACAACTTTCTATTTCTCAAAATCCAGCTGTAGAGGTACTATTACCAGCAGAAAATATTGTACTAAATATTGTTGGAAATGCGAGAGCGTAAGTGGAAATGCAAAATGCCGCCAATCATAGATTATGATTGACGGCATTTTGTAATATAAAACAAAGACACGGAAAGTGTTTCCTATGCTAGTTTCCTATTGCTCGTTCATGAATAAATGCATTAATAGTAGAAATGTACGGTACATATATGATACAATTTTTGTATTTCATAATAATTGTGTTATGAAATAGATACCGAATATAAGGAGTTAAAGATGGATAAACAAAACAAAAAATATCTAAAAATTCTGCTTATTACACAATTAATTATTGGCATTATCATGTTTGGAGTCATGGTATTTCTTTCTAAAAGTATTTCAAAGCATAATAACAACACATTTCGAATGATTGCGATTACTGATACTCAAGAATATATGAAAGAAATTGTGGACAATACCATTGTTAAAATAGAGTTGAGGCGAAAAGAGACAGAAAAACAAGTAAGGGAATTGTTGTCATATTCTATATCAGATATTCAGGAAGCAGAGGAGTTTGATGGTAATAACTTTCTACAAAAGATTGGGAATTTGGAGTATGGAGAGGCTATACAGATAGGGGTATTGGATGGAGCATATAGAGGAACCATTTTTTCTAATAATTCAGGAGTCATAGATGAGAATCGGCTAGAAGAAAAGAAACAATGGGAATTATTGAAAAGAGATTCTCTTGTTTGGAATGAAATAGAAAAAAATGGAAATAAAATTGTATTGTTTTTACAGCAACAGAAAATAGATCATATTGTAAAAGCAAAAATTTACGAAGAGATACACGCGTTGAAATTTACCCAAAATGAATACATATGGGTAAATGAGATATTGAACTATGAAGGAGGAGAAAAATATGCGATTCGAGCCATACATCCAAATTTAGCAGATACAGAAGGAGAATATCTTTCCACTACTACACAGGATATGGAAGGTAATTATCCTTACTTAAAAGAATTAGAAGGGATAAAAGATAAGGGAGAAATATTTCAAACATATTATTTTAAAAATAAGTCAGATGATAAGATTTCAGAAAAAATATCATATGCAAAGTTATATCAACCATTTCAATGGATAATTGCAACTGGAAAACCAATGGATGATATTTTTGTTTATACAAATCAACTTAATAAATATGATACAAGTATTATTCATACAACCATGTTCATATGTCTTTTGATTGCTGCAATTTTATTTTTAGGCGGAATTAAGGTCATTATTAAAACACAAAAAAAATATAAAAAACATATTGATACCTTTGTTAAGTCGGAAACCGAATTAGATCCGCTTACAGGAGCTTTATCTAGAAGAAATATAGATCAAATTCTAAGCAATCAATTCGCATTATATCAACAGACCAAAGAATCGCCTTTATTTATCATGATGGATATTGATAATTTTAAAAAGGTGAATGATACCTATGGTCATGATATTGGAGATCTGGTGCTAAGAAAGATAGCAGAGACAATAAACGCTATGATTCAATCTGATGATAAACTATTTCGTTGGGGAGGAGAAGAATTTCTTTTATTATGTAAAGACATTCGAGAAAATGAGCAAAACCAATTTGCAGAAAAAATTCTCAGTAATGTAAATGATATTATTTTTGAAGCAGAGGAAGCAAACTTTTGTGTGACTCTTTCCATGGGAGGATCTTATTTAGAATGTGAAGATTTAGATTGCTATTCCAGTATAAAGCGTGCGGACAAGTCACTTTATGAAGCAAAGGCTACGGGGAAAAATAAATACTGTAACAAACAGCAGCTGGAAATGCGGTGTGCTGATGAAATATAATGTTTTAATTGTTGAAGATGATCAGGATATTATATCTCTATTGCATTTATATTTGGAAAGTGATGGATATGGCATTTTTCCACAGAAAATGGAACAGAAGCATTGAAGATTATAGAGAATGATCGTATATTTGGTTTAAATAATGGTGCAGAAGGCTATTTAACCAAACCGTTTAATCTATTATTGGTTGTCGCACATGTAAACGCACAGTTGAGAAGATTTTACCAATTAGGGTAAATAGGGGGAAACCAATTAGGTTTTCCCCTATTTGACTAGGCAGATCTACTGATCGAATTAAGATTTCCACAGTCCATGTAAATTACAATATGCATATGCCGAAACAACTTGATCTTCATCACAAAGCATAAAGCTAACTTCTGGGTCTGCAAGCGGTAATTCTTTTCGTTGATTTCCTTCTTTTGTCTCTAATGCCACCCATGCGATATGGTGCTCCTCTGTCATTGGGTGTGGTGCTGCGCCAATTGTAACGTGAACTTTGTTGCCATCTGTTTTAACAATTGGGACATGCTTTTCGTTAGATGCATCAACAGTGTTTGGAATAAGTTCTTTCATTTCTTCACCACAACATGTTACAGGAATGCCTTTGTTTTCCGTATAAGCAATCATATTACCGCAGATAGAACATTTGTAAAATTTCATTACGATTCCTCCTTTGTTTTTCACTATACTAACTTATCCACATTCTACCATTAACATAATGAAAAAGCAATCAAGGAATTGTCATATACTACTTATCTAACCAAAGCGCTTTTTTTTCTGTTCCATGAGCGATTGATTTTAAAGAGGGAACATGGCGTTGGATCATTAAGAAAAGTAGGAATAGACTCAGTATTTGAATCTCGATGGAATCATAAAAGCAAATGGTACCCAACAAAAAGACGGCAGGGATTGTCAAAGCACCAAGAGCAAGGAATTTCGTTAATAGCGAGACAATAAGACCTAGGATACAAGAGAGCAGCCCTAAAAGTGGAGAAAAATAGAAAAGGACGATGCAAGTACTGGCCACTCCCTTTCCCCCATGGAATCCGTTCCAAAAGGGAAAATTATGACCAATAATAGTGCCCAAACCAGCGTATAAAATAGCAATATTGGAAGGGGTAGGAAAGAGCGCATTAGAAAGAAAACAGGCCAAAAAAGTCTTTGATAAATCACCAATTAGTACCAGAACACCGTATTTTATCCCATATATTCTCAAAGTATTTGTCATTCCAGGATTTCCAGATCCTTGTGTACGAATGCTTTTATTTGATTTCCCATAAGAAACAATCTCTGCGGTTAAAATGCAACCGAAACCATAACCAATCAAAAGACATAATAAATGTTGGAACATCACAACTCCTCCTATCTATGTTTCATTTTTGTTATTCACAGTATCACCATAATTGCAAGAAGTAAATCAGTAGAGTGGATCGTACTTATTGGAAGTGTAGGAATGGCAACATTCTATTTATAAATAGGTAGAAGCAAGAAAAGGGGTGTGCTATACTTTAGGAAGAAATGTAAAAGGAGTATTCAATGAAAACAATTTATGTAGCAGCAGCTATTATACAATCAGGGAATCGCATATTTGCCACCCAACGTGGGTATGGAGAGTTTCAAGGGGGATGGGAATTCCCAGGTGGTAAACTAGAGGTAGGTGAGACACCTCAGGAAGCGCTGATACGAGAAATTAGAGAGGAATTAGATACAGAGATTAGTGTAGGAGAAGAATGCTATACGGTTTCCTATGACTATCCCAAGTTTCACTTGTTCATGAAATGCTACCTGTGTCAAGTAATAAAAGGAAATCTAACATTGTTAGAGCATCAAGCATGCAGATGGCTGACCAAGGAAGAACTTGACAGTGTAGCATGGCTTCCAGCTGATTTAGATTTAATAAAAGAATTAAAAAGAATCCTATAATGAAAAAGGCGTATAATAGAAAAGATAAAAGGAGGTATAGTAATGAAATCATTTAAAAGAATATTTACAATTGTGATAGATTCACTTGGAATTGGTGCAATGGACGATGCACAAAAATATCACGATGAAGGAGTAGATACATTGGGACATATAGCGGAAGCAGTCCCGAAGTTGCACATTCCAAATTTACAAAGTCTAGGAATTGCTAATTTACATCCTTTAAAGCAAGTGGAACCAGTTGCACATCCGAAGGCATGCTACATGGAACTGTGTGAAAGGAGTGTTGGAAAGGATACCATGACGGGACACTGGGAGATGATGGGGCTTCATATTAAGACACCTTTTCGAACATTTACAGAACATGGATTTCCGAAAGAACTTTTAGAAGAACTATCCAAACGCACAGGGCATAAGATTATTGGAAATAAAAGTGCTAGTGGAACAGAGATTTTGGATGAGTTAGCGGAGGAAGAGATTGCAACGGGAAGTATGATAGTATATACATCCGCAGATTCGGTACTTCAAATATGTGGAAATGAAGAAACCTTTGGGCTACAAGAGCTATATCGATGTTGTGAGATTGCAAGGGAGCTTACGATGAAAGATGAGTGGAAAGTAGGACGTGTGATCGCAAGACCATATATAGGTAAAAAACGTGGAGAATTTAAGCGGACTAGTAACCGCCATGATTATGCATTGAAGCCATACGGGCAAACGGTGCTAAATGTATTAGAGGAAGCAGGATATCAAGTAATCTCGGTAGGAAAAATTAATGATATATTTGACGGTGAGGGAATTACGGAAACATATAAATCAAAAAGTTCCTTGCATGGTATGGATCAAACTATAGAAATTGCAAAAGAGCATTTTGAGGGGTTATGCTATGTAAATCTAGTAGATTTTGATGCGCTATGGGGACACCGCCGAGATGTGCAAGGATATGCGAAAGAGCTAGAGAAATTTGATGAAAAACTTGGAGTGCTGTTACCAGAATTGCAGGGAGATGACCTACTCATTATTACTGCTGATCACGGAAATGACCCTACTTATACAGGCACAGATCATACCAGGGAAAAGGTTCCATTTCTTGCATATACACCATCTATGGTACAAGGGGGAGCACTAAAGCAAAGTGATACTTTTGCAGTAATCGGAGCAACGATAGCAGAAAATTTTCAAGTGGATATGCCAAAAGGGACAATTGGAACATCGGTATTGCAGGACATTATAGCTCATATGAAATAATAGGCAGATGAAAGGTAGAATGGCGTAAAACCGTGTGTTGCAACTGATAGTTTACAAGAAAATACTAAAAAGCAACAGAAAATTGGTAGAAGTTGCATCCGTGCTATTGTAAACTCAAGACATCAAAAGCAATGGAGGGAAAGAAAATGAGTTTTGGAGAAAATCTACAATATTTAAGAAAGAAAAAAAATATCACACAGGAAGAACTGGCAGAACAAATGGAAGTATCTAGACAGTCTGTATCTAAATGGGAATCTGGTGGAAGCTACCCTGATATGGAAAAGATGACCCAAATCTGTGATTTGTTTTCGTGTGATTTAGATGTTTTGATTCGCGGTAATATGGAAGTGACGTATCAAGAGGATACTTGTCAATATGATACTCACATGAATCAATTTAGCAAATCCATAGCGGTAGGTGTAGGAGTTGTTTTATTAGGAATCACGGTGATGTTACTGATGCAAGGGTTTGGAATCAATGATCAATTTTCTACCATGGTACTTATGGGATTTGTTGTAATTGGAGTCATGATTTTTATTATTACTGGGATGTTGCATGAAGCATTTCAGAAGAAACACCCTTATATAGATAATTTTTATAGTATAGAAGAAGTAGATGTTTACCAACGAAAATTTATTTTTTTAGTGGCCATACCAATCGCATTCATACTAATTGGTGTAATCTGGCTCATTGGAAGCGAATCCCTGCCACTACCAAAAGGGGGAAATGATGACATTTTTACAGCTATTTTCTTCTTATTTATAACCATAGCTGTCCCAATCATGATTTACGCTGGTATTCAAAAAGATAAATATGATATCGAAAAATATAATAAAACGAATCAACCAGATGAAGAGACCATAGAACGGAATAATAAAATAGGAAAATGGTGTGGATGTATTATGTTAGTTGCAACAATCATTTTCTTATTACTAGGCTTTTTAAAAAACTTATGGGTCATTAACTGGGTGGTATATCCAATTGGGGGTATCTTGTGTGGGATTGTTAGTATTATTCATTCAAAAGCTGAATAAAGAAAAAGGGATGGAATGTGATGAACATTCCATTTTTTTTGCAAAACATTAAAAAATCTTAATAATATCATTCATAGATATTAAAACTTCTTCGTTACACTAAGCATATAGTATACGAAGGAGGCTGTAAGATGAATGTTTTAATATTGAGTGGGAAATTTGGCATGGGCCATAAAATGGCTGCTACGGCCATTGGGGAAGAAATAAAGAGATGTAACTCTAAGGCAAATATAATAGAAGTTGATTTGATAGATTATTTATATCCAAAAGCTAGTACATTTATCTATAAAGGATTTCGAATGCTAGTGGAAAGGTGCCACTGTATCTATAATATGATTTATAGGTTTTCTAGAAAGGTAGAAGTTGACGTAAAACCTTCTGGCATCAATGTGTATAAAAAATTGCATTGTCTATTTGACCAATGGAATCCAGATATTATAGTATGTACCTTACCGTTGTGTGCAAAATCAGTCTCTACATATAAAGAGAAGACGGGGTGCACCATTCCTTTGGTCACTTGTGTTACCGATAT
This sequence comes from Lachnospiraceae bacterium LCP25S3_G4, assembly GCA_052116865.1. Taxonomy (GTDB): domain Bacteria; phylum Bacillota; class Clostridia; order Lachnospirales; family Lachnospiraceae; genus CAUPWF01. The sequence goes on from JBQKKG010000005.1 coordinate 50,646, forward strand.
AAGCACCCATAGAGAGTGGGTCATTCCACATGTGGAAACTTATCTTGTACCGACGCAATCAATCAAAGATAATTTAATGAGAAGAGGGATATTAAAGGAGCATATTCATGTGACGGGTATTCCTGTAAGACAACAATTTATGAACCAGCAAGTACCAAGTAAGAAAGAAGATGCTACCAAAGAGGTACTTGTGATGGGAGGAGGACTTGGTCTACTTCCAGATATGGAGCGCTTGGTCAGTGTTCTGCATATGTTACCAAATGTTAAAGCAACGATTATTACTGGAACGAATCAAAAGTTATGCGAGAAATGGCAGGGGAAATACGAAGACATAGAGGTATTGGGGTATGTTGAGAATATTAGTACGTATATGAAACGTGCAGATCTCGTAATTACGAAAGTAGGTGGTATTACGCTGTTTGAGATGATTTACAGCCAGGTACCAGTTTTTGTGATTCATCCATTTTTAGAACAAGAAATATACAATGCAAAATTTGTGGAAGCAAATGATTTGGGCAAAGTAGTATGGAATCGTTTTGATGATTATGTGGATGTCTTGGAATCGTTCTTGATGGATGAAGAGGAGTTAACGAGAGTTACAACTAATATGAGAAATGCAAAGAAACAAATCATAGAGACGGAGTTAAGCCAGGTAGTCCAGCAATGGGGAAAAAGAGGTGTGGCATAATGATATATGTAATTGTGGTGTGTGTGGCAGTTATACTAGCAAGCTATAGCATACTTCCCACTTTATTAGCCAAGAGATTCCGGAAAAGATATGCCCCCTATTTCAATGAAAAGAAAACATTGTATTTAACATTTGATGATGGACCAAGTAAAGAATATACTCAACGATTATTGGAATTATTACGTAAATATAATATCCATGCCACCTTTTTTGTAGTGGCTCAATTTGCAGAAAGTTGCCCAGAAAGCATTGATCAGATGAAGCAGGACGGTCATCTGATAGGAATTCATTCTTATGGACATCAAAATGCGTTGTTCCGAGGTGGTAGATTTATGTATTCTGATTTTGCAACGTCCATATTTACCTTAGAGAAGTTAGGGTGCAATGTACAGTATTATAGACCACCATGGGGACATCTCAATGTATTTACCCTATATTGGCTTAAGAGATTGGGCTTAACATTGGTTCTTTGGGATGTTATGGCGCAGGATTGGGAAAAGAGTGCAACAGTAGAAACGATTACTAGAAAAATATTAACAAGAGTAAAACCAGGTTCCGTAATATGCCTACATGATGGCAGAGGTGCCCCTGGTGCCCCTGGTAGAACCATAGAGGCATTACAAGTAGCCCTGCCGATGTTGGTAAGTCAGGGATATACATTTCAAAGATTGGATGAGAGTTATGGAGCAAAAGTATAACATTAAAAAAACAGTAAAACAGGCGATTATATTCCTGATATTTACAGGAGTTGTAATGGGTGTGTTATTAAAAGGGCAAGATCTGAGATCCGTGCTTGCGGCCGCAAAAGCAGCATCAACGCCATTGCTTGTCTTGGGGCTCATTCTTGGGAGCATGTTTAGTATTGGTGAAGCAACCAATATCAAGATTTTGTTGACTTCTATGGGATATCGGGTGACATTTGGAAAAGCATTGAAATATGCTTTTACCGGGTTTTTCTTTAGCTCTATCACCCCTTCTTCCACTGGAGGACAGCCGATGCAGATATATGTGATGAAAAAGGATCGCATTGAGATATCTCATTCATCCTTAGCTTTGCTTATTGAGTTGACAAGTTTTCAAATCGTGACACTCTTTTTCGGAGCTGGAGCTGTGTTATGGTCTTTCCAGATACAAGTTCCAGGAATTCATGTGATGCGCATTCTTGCTGGAATAGGAGTTGCAATAAATGTAGTGGTCATATTGTTTTTAGGAAATGCCATATTTTCACCAAGATTTTCTATGTGGGCTTGTAAAACTGGAAAGAAACTGATTTGCAAACTACCATTGATTTCGCAAGAGAAGAAAATACGTATCGCTCATTCAATAGATGATAGTTTTGAGGAATACCGAGAATGTGCAAAAGTATTAAAGGGGCAGGGAAAGGTCTTGATGCAAGTATTAGGAGTGACTTTTTTACAAACCATTTGTTGGTTTAGTGTTCCTTTTATGGTGTATTTGGCCTTAGGACAAAGAGGGGCTTCCTATCTGCATGTGTTTGGTTTACAGTGCTTAGTGCACACGGCGTCTTCCATAATACCATTGCCGGGCGCGGTTGGGATTAGTGAGAAAAGTTTTCTAGAGTTATTTGGCTCGTTATATTCGACTGGTATGCTGAGTACTGCCATGCTGTTAAGTCGAGGAATTAGTTTCTATTTTTTACTGTTACTTAGCTTTATGGTATTAGTATTCATGCAAGTGCGATTGACAAGAGTTGAGGATAAAAAATGTCCACGCCCAAAAAGCATAAGTGAAGCTCTTTAGGTAAGAGTGAGATGCGACCTGTAATTATCTATAGAGTTTTTCGTTTAAAGTAAATGTATGGTGTGGTAAGATGTGAAATACTAATTACATTAGTTAAAGACAATCTTTAAGACAATCTTTAAAAAGAGATGTTTTAGTGAAAAAATTTACAAAATAGCAATGGACTACAATTATTTTATTACTCCTTTATATAGCATGGGAGATTTATGTTCAAATTTGGATGAGAACAGAGACAACAGTACCTATAAGAGTTGATAAAACTCCATAGATAGGTTGGTGGTGGTTTAGAGAAAAAATAATAGCAAAAGATCTGCAAGTTTTAGCTTGTGGGTCTTTTGTTATTTTATAAAGCATGAATTGGGAGTATGTTATTATGAACTGAAAAATGACTTTCTGCTATGTCTGTGATAATATATAAAATAGAAATATCAGGATGAGGAGGAAAATTATGGAAGATAAGAAAATCACAATACAATTTACGGTACTAACATTTTGCATTGCCTATCTTGTGGCAGGTACCTTGGTTGTTCTTGGACAATTCGGATATAGGGTTTATAATTGGGTTCAGACGCCACAGCAATTTGTGATGAATATTCCTTTTGCAATTTATATTTTATCGCCTGCAATTGCTTCTTATATTGTTCTAAAGAAAAATCAAAGAATAGTAGGACTCAAAGAATGGCTAAAAACTGTTTTTTGTGTTAAAAATAGCATAGGTTCCTATTTGTTTGTTCTTGCAGGACTTTCCCTATATTTTTTGATACATATTGCAGTTTCAAAACATAGAGAACTAGCACTTCCGTTTTATACTTTTTTCCTTTCTTTGCCGGGTAATCTCATAATCGGTGGATTGGAAGAAGCTGGTTGGATGTATGTATTGCAGCCGAACCTGGATAAAAAGTATGGATTTTTTAAGTCCTCTATTTTTACTGGAATAATCTGGATTATATGGCATATTCCACTCTTTTTTATACCAGGAACGAATCATGGAGAGGGGCTTATTCATTTTGGGATGTTTGCGGTTCAGCTCATGGCGTTTCGATTTTTCAACGGAGCAATCTATAAAGTGTCGGGAAAAGGATGCGTGTTCATGTGTGTGCTATTCCATACCATGTTTAATGCGGCATCTCCCATTTTTGGTACTATGACTATGACTTGGGTAGGGACTATTGCTGCAAATGCCGTGATTATTCTTGTTTCAGTTATAAGTGTAGCGATATATGACAGGAAGAATAGGGGCTTGGTTCAATAGGGTAAAATGGGGATAAGGAGTGAAAGAATATGAGAAAAGTGATGTTTGTCTGCCACGGCACTCTTAGCCGATTGTCTTTGGAATGCAGAGAAATCAAGGGCTGTAGCGGTTGCCAATTTTAAAATCCCAACAAAATCCCAAGAATAAAAAACGGCAGATGTTTCGGAGTAAAAACTGGAGCGTAATTTGCGACAGTTTGAAGCTGAAAATGTAACTAGAAAATTTAATTAGGAAAAAGACAGTGACATAACTTATGAAATGAATAAAGAATGGCGGAAAGCATTGAATAAATGCAGCACTTAGGATTAAGTGCTTGACTATTAGAGAACAAAGCCAGACGGGAATGTCAAGAGGGCAAGATGATGGTGGGGCTTGATGTTTCTGGCTGGGTTTGTTAGTTTTAAAAATAAGCTTGCACAAATTTTAAAAATGATTTACACTTATATCACTAAGCAAACTTAGTGATATAAGAATAGAAAGGAACTCTTATATGAATGAAAAGGTTACAGTTAGTTTTGTTATGGATCGAGATATCTATAATAAATACAAATCAATTGTTGTTTTACAAGGAGAAAATGTTAAAGGTGATTTAGTACGTCATATGAAGCAAGTTCTTGCTGAATATGAAGAAAAAATAGAGAAAAATAAGAAATAAGATTGGAAGAAGTAGAAATGAGCAATATAATCAGATTATATCGTAATTGTTCAAGTAGGGATCAAGCTGCAAGTTATATATTGACAAGTAGGGGGATAACACAAAAAGGGATTGATGATTAGCTAAGAGATTATATCCCATGAGTTAAGCGCTTTAACTGGAAGAGGGGTGTATTACTACATTTAGTACAAAGCATAGGAAGCAGCAAAGGTGAATTGACAGATAAAATTGAAACTAGCAAGTCAAGAGTGATTCTAATAGACGAATTTGAAAAGGCATCACTTGAAATTCATAATTTTTTCTGGAGCTACTTTCGGATGGCAAATTTACTGACTCACTTGGAAGAGAATATGATCTTGATAAATATATCATCATTTTTACGTCAAAGTTTAGTGCAGAGGGTTTTACAAAATCTGTTTCTCCAGAACTTCGCTCGAGATTTGATTTGAAATATAACATGTCTGAATTATCGCAAGAGGAAAAAGAAGTTTACATTTCATTAAGTCAAAATACTATTTAAACAAAGTGGAGAAAGTATTTTCGATAATGCCATCAGAATCTGAGTTGAGCGAAATAACATGCCTAGATGTTAGTTTGTAAAGAAATTTACGCGATATAAACAGAGAACTTGAAAATCGCATATCAAAATTTATCGATGAAAAAAATGTAGTTAGGAAAGAGATATTATGAAATCACTGATTGTTGGAAATGGTTTAGACATTCAATTTGACGGGATAGCACTTAGAGGTAATAAAGCTATATTGGATCGTGTCATTAAGAATGTTGATGCGGATAAGTATAAGGAAATTGGATTAAATAAAGACAGTATTAATGAGGTATTTGAAGTTTGTGTTGATACAGTAAATAAGTTGATAGATAATAGAGCTTCAGTTCCGGCAAGTGAAGATTACCTGTTTCTGCAAATGGAGTTGGAAAGAATAAGACGTTCATATAAGACGAGAGTTGAACTCAATGAAATTGGGTTGGAAGATTTGTTTATTAGTACAGAAATACTTTACTTGAATTCGATTAATGATGAGGAGAGGGGATATTGCATTTCTGCAAAAAAAGACTTCTTACAACCATTGATTTTGGATGCGATATATGATGAGGGGATGGTTAATAAGATATATGAAAAATTCCCAAAGTCTTTTGTTGAATATTTAAAAACATATGACGCTATTTTTACGCTAAATTATGATACTAACATTGAGCAAGCAATAGGTGACGCTGTTCCAGTCTATCATATACATGGCAGTTTTGATATGGAGACTGAACGTACAAAATTGTATCCAGCAAAATTTTCACATATGTTCTGTAATGGAATCATGACTTGGTATTGGCTGGAAAAATATGGAGATGAAGGTATCGATAGCAGATACGGCATAGATGCATTAGAAAAAATAGATGGAAATGTAGATATATTGGGAATATCTCCTTGTAATGACGAACAGTTATATTTGAGATTATTGCACAATAAAGCATTGTTATCTTGTAGGTATTTCTATTTGAATCGTTCAGATGCTACAGAATTGAGAAAACATATTGGTGGAGAACTAGGTAGACATATCACAGATATTAATGTCACAAAATTTTGGCATAAGTTCAAATAATCGATTGTAGAATAAGATACCCCTTAGGAACTAAGGGCGCACTTCTATACCTAACCTACAGGCAGGTGTGAAGTTATGCTTCAATGTAACGGTCTAGAATTAAAAGAACTCTTAACAATGGATTCTCACATGCGATTTTGAAAAAGTATAGGGGAATCAGGGGTTGTGGGAGTTCAGAAGAGGATTTTTATACCAGATTTATACCAGAAAAATAAGGAATTGGGGCTGTGACGTGGTGGAAAAGAAATGTAAAGTTGAATCGGCTATTTCTAAGTGCTGCTTAGGGATAGCCGATAAAAATATAGATTAATGAAATTATGTTTATATACTCAAGCAAGATATAATATTGAGGTGTAACAAGATTTGCAAGAAATAGGAAAGGACGAACATGAGATTTATTCAGAGTGTATATAATAACCGAGAGATTGCAATTGCATTTTGGGTTATTATAGTTGTAACAATACTTATATTTACTAAGGCAGGAAAAGATTTTCTAAAGTCAGCTATTCCAATTTTATTTTGCAAGAAGTTTGTTGTTTTTTATTTCGTTTTTATATCGTTCCTGTGTCTTGTTATATATGGCTTGTATAAAATTGAAGTCTGGAGTCCGAAATTGGTAAAGGATACAATTTTTTGGGTCATGTTTGTAGAATTGCCCTTATTTGCCAAAACTATTGAAGAGGCTAAGGATGCACGTTTTTTTAGGAAATTGATAAAGGCTAACATAGCTATTTCGGTTGCTGTAGAGTTTTTAATAGGATTTTGGACATTTGATTTATGGGTGGAAATATTGCTTATTCCATTCCTGGTATTTATTTCGGCATTATACGCGGTTGTTGAAAAAGAAAAGAAAAATAAGCCGGTAAAAAGTTTTCTGCAGGGAATCTTAGCATTATTAGGTGTAATTTCATTTATATACGCAATATACAATTTAGTACGATTTCCACAAGACTTCTTTTCCGTAGATACATTAAAAGTGTTTGTATTGCCTCTTGTTTTGTTGATTTTAAATTTGCCGGTTGTATATGGATTGGCTATATATAATGTTTATGAACAAATATTTATACGTTTAAAAGGAACGGCTAAAGAAAAGCATAAGATGAAGGTTAACCTTGTGTTTTTTGCAGGTATAAACTTACATAAGTTATCTAAGATTAGATCGAATATGCATAAAACCATCATAGTTAGCTTAACAAACAAAGAACTGAGAGCTAATCTAGATAAATTACAGAAGGAATTGGATTTACAGATTGGAGATAATTATATGAAACGTTCAAAATTTTATGTAGGAGTTAGTGTCGTAGCACTGTTTTTAAGTGTAGTGGGGCTTATTGGAGTAAATACAGAAGTATCAATAAAAGATTTGATTACCTTTGATTTTGTATTGGATATTGCACGTGTTAAAGAAATATTAACATACATTTTTTCTACTACGCTTGTGGTTGGTGTGGCGTTACTTGTTTTGGCAATAGGATTCAAAAAGAAGAGATATGAAGAGATTACTCAAATTAAAAAATTTGCATTGTATGAAGTGTTGGTGGCCGTGAAAAAACAAGAGGAGCTCTTGATGGAACATCTGCCAATAGAGGATCCTGTAAGTTTGTTTACATCATACGTATATAATGCATACGAAATAAAAAAAGCGAGTACAAAGGTCTTAGAAGGCTATGGGAATTTACTAACTTCATGGGAACGTGAAACAATGGAAAGCTTGCAATTTAAAGCTACAGTTTTTGTTGGAAATTTTATTACAAGTGATGTTGAGGTCCTTCCATGTAATGTAGAAACTTTTAAGATGTATTTTGATGATAAAGTTAAAAATGCGCCACAAAATGAAAAGATAAATACATTCGAATATGGTGTAAAAAGAGATTTAGAAAAGTATGTAGATCAAATTAAAAGATTTAGCAGGGATTTTAAAGCGTACTATGGAGAAGGTTTAAATTAAGAGCATTATAGATGAATCCTGAAAGTGGAGGTAAATATGGCAGAAGCACAAAGCAATATTGAAAAAGGAACTCAAGGTGAAGCATATGTCAGAGAGGTTATAGAGAAAGCTTCCAAAATTGTGGGGAAGACAATTAGAGTTTTTAATCATGTGATTTTGGACTTTACTTCTGTATATGGAACAAGAACTGCAGAAATTGATCATATTATCGTGACAGGTGACAGGATTATAATTGGAGAAACCAAAGCGGCAAAATATGTTCAAACGGATTATAGTGAAGTCCCATGGATTCTTTTGAATGGTGACACAACGGATAATCCTATTGTACAAAACCATTATCACAAGCAAGTTTTATGTTCTTGTTTTGGTATTCCAAGGGAAAGAGTAATAACTGTAGAGTTTCTATTAGAGTATTCAAATTGTGATTTAAGAAGTCCGTATCCGAATGATTATGTTTTGGGAAAGGGCAATCTGCTAGAAGGGCTTTGTTTGTTGTTTTCTGAAAGTAAAGAAACGTTAGACTTTGATGAATTGTGCGAACAATTTGTGAGGATTGAAGCAGTGTCCGTAGGAAGAGAAAAAGAACATGAAAAGAATCTAAAGGAAGTAAGAGAAATTGAAGAAAAGACACGAACTAGAGATAAACATTATAGATTCAAAAGAACAGATATAGCAAAATGTCCATTATGTGATGGTTGTTTGGTTTTTAGGTATAAGCCATGGGTTAAGAAAAAACTTGGTAATATAAATAACACATGGAATATTGCATTAGGATGTAGTAATTATCCGCTAACAGGATGTAATACCTTCATTACACCTAGAAAAGATGGAGGACAAGGATTTGATGATATAGAAGAAATTCATATAGGGGATAGAATGGAGTGGACGATGGAAGAAAGACATGTGGTGAACATTTTAGATGAGCATAATAATCTGAAGAAAGAGAATGAAAGATTGAAGGTTGATTTGCAAGTAGAACGGTCAAAAAATCAAGATAAAGATAAGCAGATTATTGATTTGCACGAAACTAATAATTATTTAAGAAGTGATGTCAATAAGGCAAATAATCGCGCAGAAATAGCGGAATGTGAGTGTACAAGGTTTAAAAGATTATTTGGGAAACTTTATGTTAAAAGATAGTATGAAGGTAAACAAAGGAGAGGTAATGTGATTTGCGACCAGATTATGATGGAATTAAGTATTATGGAAAAAATGATATGAGTATTGGGTGGGAATTAGAGGATTCAGAAGAAGAATTACAAGGCATTTCTTCCGAGAGTAAGGTGGAAAATATAAATAAAGCTATCGAATTGTTTAATATTGCCCAATTGTTAGATACAGAAGTACGCCTAAGAAAATGGGATGAAAATACATATAATGGATATAAAGCCAAGTCGCCATTGCTGATTGAGTTATGCGCAAAATTTTTTTTCAGAATCAGTAATGATAGCTTCATGCATATTGAAGAAAGTGTATGTATTTCGTATTTGGAAGACTTTTGGATGTTGATAGAGAAGTTTAAGGTTTATGAAAGAATTAATAAAGACACTTTTAAACGCTTCCTGGAAAAAAGTAAACCGACATTATGGGTAATATTAAAACATAAACGAATTGTTGATTTCTTTGGTCGAGAGTTAGCGGATGTTTTGAAAATTTCGGAACAGACGCCGGAATTAATCGCGCATAATTTTTTGGAATCAGGTGTGAAAATACGATATCATTTTCCGAAAGAGTTACGACCAAGTGAATATGAAAAAATCTTAAAGAAATATGTTGAAAACGAAAATGCAAATCCTAATTATTTGCATCTAATAATGATTTATAATAGTACAAAAGAGTGTCCAATTAGTGACAAGCTTAAATTGGCTGCTAAAAAGGCATATCACAAGTATTGGGAAAATAATCAGAGGAGTGGTACAGGGATAGAGTATGGGGCGGAGATTGCTTTTGGAGACGTGCCGGATGTAGTAGTTTATGAAAAAGAAGGATTAGTAAAAAAATATACGTATGATATTAAGTGGTTGAAGGAAAATCTGGATTATCCTACTATTTTAAATAATTTTATATTCTTGTTTGAGTATTTTGATGTATTTTGGCGTTGTGCTTTTGTTGCGGTAAAATCTCAAATGGATGTGTTTGAAAAACATATAGGCATAAAAGGGAAACAAGAATACATTATAGGGACATCCTTTAATATGTGTAATATTACGAGTACTCTTCAAATGAATGCATACTACAATTTTTTGCAAAAAAACAACATCAGTCTTGAGTTAGTAATAAAATGGTTTTTTGAAGAGTATTTAAAAGAAGAATTTGGGGCAGACGGATTTGTTTATAATCCGCCTAAGAATGATGCAAACTGGCTAGATAAGTGTAAAAATATTTCGTCTGAAATGGATGGTGTTTTGAAACAGTATCGAATGTATGTTGAGGATGGTCAAATAGATAGGGAGTTGCTGGAAATGTCATCAGAGCATATTGTTTTGAGTTCTGTTCCAAGTTTTCTGGAGGATAAATATGCTTATGCAGAAAGCATGGACATGCATAATAAAATGCGTTTGTTGTTCTCTGACCAATCGACTATTACATATACAGAGAAAACAAAAAGTACATATAACTCGTTCTGTTTGCTTATTATGTCAGAAGAGATGAGACGTTCGGATTTTTTTGAGTATCAATTACCATCTATCGTTTGGTTGATAGAAAAGAATGTTTTGTATGTGGATGGTAATGATGTACTGAAGTTAAATAGAGAATACATCGCAATATTAGCGGACATGTATAAGCATGATGCTGTTTGTGTTCAATATTATGGGAAATATAAAACTATATTAGCTGAAATGAAGGACTCAAATGATATACGAATGGGAAGTACATTGTTCTCTGTTCCGGAAACCAATTATTTAAATTATATGTTAAATCGGTCGGAATACAGCAATGGAAAGGATTTAAGAAATAAATATATTCATAGTACATATCCGCTGAAAGAAGATGTGCAGATGCAGGATTATATGGATTTGTTAAAGATTATGATTATTATCATAGGAAAGATTAATGAAGAATTTTTGTTAAGGTGACTTATAAAAGAGAAAACTTGTTACCGTGACTGGAGGCAATGTTATGATAAAAAGAATTACCTACCCTAACATAGAGATGCAAGAAACCGGAAGAAAACTAAACACATGATTGAATCCGCCGGTTATACACCTCGTATAATCCAAGACAATTTGCATTTATCATGTGTGCAGCTAATTTATCGTTGGTATAAAGGTCTGATCTTGCCATCGGTGGGCCATTTGTTTATGCTTAGTGAGTTGCTAAATGTACATATGGAAGATTTCTTGGTGAAGAAGAATGCAGTGCCGGTGATATACGATATAGAGCAATGTTATTCTCAGGCTACGCAGGAACGGTTTATAGTATATTACAAGAAAATATATCAGTAAGTGGCATAGACGGCTTTGGACTAACCGTCCAATGAAAATACTATTGACAAATGATATCCTCTTATCATAACCTGCAAAGGGACTATGATCGGAGGAGTTTTTTATGCAAAGAAAAGTAGCTGTAGTAGAAGATTTGGATGGAAACAAGATTGGTGTTATTCATCGCATATAAAGCCATGGAAGGATTCGGATAATACAGACAGGGTAGATGGGGATAAAGGCTTATCATTAACTCCTACATATGATAGATTATTTGATCAAGGGTATATTTCGTGTACGGATGATAAACAACTTTTGGTCTCAAGCAAATTAAACAAGAATATATAGAGGCATTAAATCTTGTGAGTGGACAAATTATAGAAAAATTGGTTTTGACAGAGAAACGAAAAAAGTATTTGAACTTCCACCGGTCCAAGAAATTTATAGATTAGGTAAAAAGCTTTTGTGTGGAAAGAGGAAGAAGTTGTAAGAGATATAAGTGTATGGAGGGATACTATGACAAGAATTACAAAGTCTATCAAAGGAACAGGAAAAATTAGTGCGAGAATATCAGAAGTAGAATGCGTGTATAATGTCGGGATTTCAAAAGGCGAAAATATGTATCATTTTCAATATTTGGTTCGTCAGATAGACAAAATGAGGGATCAGCGAGTTAAGTACTTCATATAGACAAGGAAACCGCCGTGAAGCTTGTGGATATACTTAGAAAAGAGTTTGCTTTATAGAAATGTTTTTTTAGAGGAACATCTGGTCACGATGACCAAAAGTGACTAAGTACCAAGATTAAGGTTTTAGGGGATACCCTAAAGTGAACAGCCTGGCTGGTCAGCGGTTCTAATGCGTTAAGTTCATGCAACTTTAGGCGTATCCTGTTTCCGTTTTTTCTTTTTAATCAAGTATACCAAACGGATGGTCAGTCGTTCTGACGGAGTATCCGCAATCCCTTGATTTTACTGCCTTTTTGAAAAACGGATTATCCGTATAGGTCAGCCTTGCTGATGAGAACATATAATAAATAAAAAGCTATCCTGACCAAACGGACAGGATGTCTGTTTTATAAACGGAACATCCGTAATGTCTTATTTCTAGGGAATGACAGATGTTCTGTCTCTATTACAAATTTAATATTTCGTTACACAAGAAGTTTGATAGGAATTACTTATCAGGCTTCTTTTTTGTTTGTCTAAATTTCGGGAATACAGATCAGATAGATTTTCTAACCCTTGAAAAGAACAAGAAATAAAAAAATATATAACTTTTTGCAAAGATATTTAGCAATCAGCATTTTTTCGACCCAAATACTTTGTGAAAGGAGACAATGACAAGAAAAAATGAATACAGATTAAACTCATGCGAAAGAGAAGGGAGGAAAGATACGAATGCATGACTTACGATTTTTATCAAAAGAAACGAGATTATCCAATTATTCCACCATCCCCAATGAACTATATGGATCAGGTATCAGCAGTACCGCAATGATCGTATATGCAAAACTCTTGAATAGAGCCAATCTATCCATCAGTAACGGACGTGTAGATGAGCTTGGAAGAGTCTATGTATTCTATCGCGTTGAAGATCTGGCAGACGAGATCGGACGAAGTACATCAACAATAAAAGAGAATATCAATGAACTTGTAGAAGCAGGTCTTATTGAAAAGAGAAGAGCTGACAAAGGACGAGCCAATCTGATTTTTGTAAAGGTTCCAGAATTCAGTCTGACAGACGGAAAATCAACTGTTTATGGGTCAGATAATAAGCCATTTAACAGTGGAAAAAGTAACTATGTAACAGGTGGAAAATCAGCCCCTAATAACTATAAGAATAAAACAAATATAATAACGAATTACAATTTTGAAGAAGGAGAAAGTTTATAAATGATGGAGAAAAAGAGTGCAACAATAAAAAAATGTGAGGTCTGTGGAGAGGATTTAGAAATGTTATTTCCAAACGGACCAGTCTTTGGAATGGATTGTCATCCGAGGATGTGTGAATGTATTAGAACCAAACAGCTAGAAGAAGAAACCGCAAGAATAAAAAAAGAACAGGCTGAGGTGATTTCTAGAAACAGATCCATTTTTTTTCAGATAAGAAAATGTATGACTGGAACTTTAAGCATGATGATAAAGAAAATCCTGCCATGATTCATGCCGAAATGTATGTAAAGAATTATGAGGAAATGAAAGAGAAAAATATTGGGTATCTATTCTGGGGAGGTGTTGGAACTGGAAAGACCTTTATGGCAGCATGTATTGCCAATGCACTTCTTGATAAGTGTTGTACGGTAAAGATGACAAATTTCGCAACAATCATCAATGACTTATTTTCTTGTGAGGATAAGAGTGCCTATATTGATGCACTGGTAAAATATGATTTACTTATTATTGATGATCTGGGAGCAGAACGTAACACAGAATCTGCAGTAGAAAATGTGTTTAATGTGATTAATCGAAGATATCGTACAGGAAAGCCATTAATTATTACGACCAATCTTCATTTGAAGATGATTACAGGAGAACAGGCAGTTGATAAAAGAAGAATTTATGATCGCATACTGGAACTATGTACACCTGTATGTGTGGATGGTGCTAGTAAGAAAGCAAAAACATCAAAAGACAAAATGGATCAGTTAAAGGAAATGTCAAAGAAGTACAAGGAAGACTTGCCAATGAGTAATTATGAAATACCATATTGGAAAAAATATACCTTATCCATTGAGGAAGCAGCATCTTATTTTCGAATTGGAGAAGGAAAGCTTCGAAAGATGGTCAGTGAAAATCCATACGCAGAATATCTGTTGTGGAATGGAAATCGTGTACAGATCAAGCGTGAAAAATTTGAAGCCTTTGTTGATACATTAAGTGCTGTATGATGATAATTAAAATTAAGATTTGAATGGGAAATCGATCCATGGCATGATATAATGAGCGCAAGCGAGTCAGACGAAAAATTTTTTCATTTGACGAGTGGCGAATTGGCTTGCAGACTTTGTCTGCAAGATACTGAATTAAGTTATGTCATGGGTCTTATGAGGAAAATATATGAATAATAAGAAACGTGATAACAAAGGGCGCCTCTTATTCATGGGAGAGACCCAGGAAAAGTCTGGTCGCTACAGGTACAATTATGTGGATGCACTAGGCAAAAGAAAAGAAGTGTACAGTTGGAGACTTACAGAAGCTGATCCCATTCCAACAGGGAAACGTAGGGATAAACCATTACGAGACAGGGAAAAGGATATCCAAAAGAAGCAGTTTCATGGAGTAGCTACCACGAATATGACAGTCAATGAACTGGTTGAACGATATCTCATGCTGAAAAGAGCAGTAAAGCATAGTACAGAGGCGAATTACAAATTTGTGCAGAATATTTTGGCAAGTGAGCCCTTTGGAAATAAGCATATCGATGCAGTTCGTTTATCCGATGCCAAGCTCTTCTTGATCAAGCTACAAAGAGAAGATGGAAAAGGTCATAGTTCCATACATACCATAAGAGGTGTTCTAAGACCTGCTTTTCAGATGGCAGTAGATGATGATTTGTTGATGAAAAATCCTTTTGCCTTTCAGCTTGGAACAGTCATTGTCAATGATAGTGAAAAAAGAGAGGCTGTGACTACGGAGCAGAAGAACAAGTTCTTAGACTTTGTCAGGAGCGATAAGCATTATAATAAATATTATGATGCATTTGCATTTTTATTTGCCACTGGTCTTAGGATTTCTGAATTCTGTGGACTGACTGTAAAAGATCTGGATTTTGAACATGGTAAGATCAACATCTATAAGCAGCTACAACGGACGAGAGATATGGAATATGTGATTGAGACGACCAAAACATCAAGTGGTACTAGAGAACTTCCTATGACTCCAGAAGTAAGGGGAATCTGTGAGAGGATAGTTAGGGATCGCAAGAAGCCAAAGGTGGAACCCATGATTAAGGGACATTCTAGATTTCTGTATTTTGACAAGAATGGAAAAGCAATGGTGGCACTACACTGGGAAAAGTACATGAAGCATGCGCTTGATAAGTATAACCGAGAACATCAGGTATTACTTCCTACTATTACACCACATATTTGCAGGCATACCTATTGTACTGAGATGGCAAAGTCAGGGATGAATCCAAAGACGCTTCAATACTTAATGGGGCATTCTGAAATCAGTGTGACCTTGAATGTGTATACCCATTTAGGATTTGAAGATGCCAAGGAAGAAGTTGAACGATTATTTGCAGTAAACTAGTAAAATGCGGATAGGTTTTCCGTCAATCTTGGGATTTTGGACACCCTCTAAAGCCTTGTAAAATCCCCGTTTCGTCCCAAAAATGACCAAGAATTGTTGGGATGTTGTTGGGATTTATGAGAAATTACAAGAAAATGAGCACTTGAACTTGATAGAGCAAAAACCTTGAAACGCCCAGTATTAGCGGGATTTCGAGAATATATAAGGAGACTTAAAAGAGTATGATAAAAGTATTATTCGTCTGCCACGGCAACATCTGCCGTTCACCCATGGCAGAATTTTTATGGAAAGATATGGTGAAAAAACGTGGATTAGCAGATGCATTTGAAATTGCATCCGCCGCCACAAGTCGTGAGGAGATCGGGAATCCCGTCCACCCAGGGACAAGGAAAAAATTAAGTCAATATGGAATATCAACAACAGGGAAGTATGCCATCCAATTAAAAAAAGAGGATTATGAGCACTACGATTATATCCTCGGCATGGAACAAAGAAATATTCAGAATATCCTACGCATTGTAGGAGAAGACAAAGACTGTAAGGTGAAGCGATTGTTGGATTTTACAAAGCATCCTCGTGACATTGCAGACCCATGGTATACGGGTAATTTTGAACAAACATATAGGGATATTATGGAGGGATTAAAAGGATTTAGTGACTATTTGAATCACAAGAATCTACGATAGGGGTGAGAAGAAATTGTGGAGATAAAAAATAATCAGAACCGCTGGCTTTTGTTCCAACCTTATATTGTCGTGCTATTACTATTAGGCATGGCGTCAGCCTTTGGGTACCTATTTCGAGTGCTTGGATTCCCAGAGACGAATATGGTAGTTATATATTTACTTGCAGTATTGCTAACATCCCGTTTTACCAATGGATATCTGTTTGGCGTATTGGCCTCCATAGGAGCCACCTTAGCCTTCAACTATTTTTTTACAAAACCATATTTTACATTGTCAGTCGATGATCCGAGTTATATAGTAACATTTGTGATTATGACCATTACAGCTATTGTAACGAGTGCACTGACATCTAAAGTAAAATTAAATGCAGAAGAAGCGCAGGAAAAGGAACGAGAGACGAGAGCGCTCTATCTCTTGACCAATCATTTGACAAATGCAACAGATATTCACGAAATTGCAAATATTGCAGTGGAGATTATCAGCGAGACCTTAGCGTGTGAGGCTGCCTGTTTATGTACAGATGAAAGAGGAAAGTTAGAGACTACATTTGTGCAACAGACAACTAAGGACAAGCAAATACATCGTGCAACGTCGAATGCAGAAGCATTAAAGATTCAAATGTTCAATCTTACAGACGATTATGCAAAGGGAGCCGAGTTCTGGGAGTGGCCAATACATGGTCAGGAAACACTTCTTGGAGTTGTACGAATTCCAAGAGAAAATGCGATGAAAATGAACGAAGCGCAGAGAAGAATTTTAAAGACAATGATAGAGAGTATTGCACTTGCAATGGATCGTTTTTTACAAATAAAGCAACGAATAAAATCTAATGAGGAGGCCGTGCAAGAACGATATCGTGGGAATCTCTTGCGTGCCATATCCCATGACTTACGGACCCCCCTTTCTGGAATTATGGGAACATCCGAAATGCTCATGGACATGACGGAGAAAGCGGATGGCAGATATGCATTGGCAAAGGGAATCTATAAAGATGCAGATTGGTTACGAGCATTGGTTGAAAATATATTAAATCTAACAAAGCTACAAGAAGGAAAGCTAGTATTGAACCGTGAAATAGAGGTGGTTGAAGAGGTGGTTGGAGGAGCAATCAGCCATATGTCAAGGAGACTTTCTGATTGTGAAATCATTGTTCAAATGCCAGAAAAGTTACTGATGATTCCCATGGATGCAAAATTAATACAGCAAGTATTGATTAATTTGTTGGATAATGCTATCAAGCATGCGGAACCAGGAAGTGATATTTATATTGTAGTGCAGGAAGAAGAAAAAGAGGGATATGTAACAATTTCAGTGATTGATCATGGAGAAGGTATTCCGGAAACTGATTTACCAAATATCTTTCAAATGTTCTATACATCCAAGACGAGACGCCCCGATACAAGACACGGGATCGGACTTGGACTTGCAATCTGTCAGGCAATTGTAGAAGCACATGGGGGCACCATAAAAGCAGAGAATCTAGACTCAGGCAGGGGATCTATTTTTAGTTTTCAACTACCCAACAAGGAGTGTAAGAATGAGCCAATATAAAGAAGATATACTAATTATTGAAGACGATCCACAGATTCGCAGTTTTATAAAATATACATTAGAAAAAGAGGGGTATCGTTGTTTTGCAACGGGAAATGCCACCAATGGCATGCAAGTATTAATTACAGAGAAGATAGATTTATTGCTATTAGACTTAGGATTGCCAGACGTGGATGGTATGGAGGTTATCCGAAAAGTTAGAGAATGGTCTGAACTTCCGATTATTGTAGTGTCTGCCAGAGACCAAGACAAAGAAAAGGTTGGTGCACTAGATATAGGAGCAGACGATTATTTGACAAAACCATTTTCTGCCAATGAGTTATTGGCAAGAATTAGAGTTGCAATTCGTCACCTGTACAAACAAGGAATTAAGAGTGTACAGACAGAATTTAGTGTGGGGGAATTACGAATCGATTATAGTATACATTTAGTTTATTTATCAGGCGTAGAAGTTCATATAACCCCGATGGAGTATAACCTGTTGAGATTATTAGCAAATAATGCTGGGAAGGTGATTACAACCGGGGCTATTTTAAAAGAGATATGGGGAGCAAACTATGGAACAGATACCCAGGCACTTCGGGCACTGATGGCTGGATTACGGAGAAAAATAGAACAAGTGCCGGCCAAGCCTCGCTATATCATAACTGAGATAGGGGTGGGGTATCGGTTAGTGGATGAATAGAATAATGGAGAAAGGGCTTGCGATTGCAAGCTCTTTTTTTGTCCACTCACACAATTCTCACACGAAGCCAATGTTTCTCACACCAAGGTCACAGGAAGCTTTATACAATATTCATATAAAGAAAGGGAAAGAAGGTTATGTTGATGAGGTGGAAGGAAGAAAGAGAAGAATTAAAATTTGTTTGCCAAAGGGTTCGGGAATTGGTAGAACTTCGAGAATATGATGCATGTAATCAATTACTTGGCACTGTGATGGGGCAATTTCCACATGCACCGGAACCACATAATTTGTATGGAATGTTATTAGAGCAGGAAGGAAACCACGTAGCAGCAATGAAACATTTCAGAGCATCTTGGGATTTAGACCCTACGTATTTACCAGCAAGATACAATTTAGAGCAATATAGTAACTTCTTTGAAAGAAAAAGGGGAGCATATGACGAATCGGATTGTCCTGCATTTGCAGAGCCGGTAAGGAAAAGGGAATTACATTAGAAGTTGAAAAGGAAAAAAGGAAATAGAACCATGAAAATCACAAAGAAAATATCCCATACCGTGATAATTGGATGTGGAAGACTGGGGAGCAGTATAGCAAATCAATTATCAGAAAATCACGAAGAAGTAACGATTATAGATGCCCAAAAAGAAGCATTTCGAAAGTTATCACCCGCATTTGGAGGGTTATCAATAGAAGGAGATGGGTCTAATTTAAATCTGTTAGAAGAAGTCCAGCTAGAGACATGTGATGTATTAGTTGTCGTGACCAACAATGACAATAGCAATATTTTGATTGCTCAATTAGTGAGAGAACAATTCCCTGACAGGCGCATAATCGTTAGATTATTTGATTCAGATAAGGCTTGTGTATATGAGGGGAGTGGCATTGAAACCATTTGCCCTGTGCTACTTTCAGTTAAAGACATGATGGGGAAATTAAAGGAGGAAACGGTATGAGAAAGAAGAATGTATTGTTAATTGGGGGATTTCATAAAGCAGAATCATTAGCATATGCATTACTGCATAACGGTTATGAGATTACGATAATTAATAATGATATGCAACATTGTACAACGTTAGCAGAAAATCCTCGGATTACGATTATCAAAGGAGATGGTACAAAACCTTATGTCTTAGAAGATGCAAGGGTAAGAGAACACGAGATTGCAATTGCATTAACACAGCGGGATGATGACAATCTAATAATATGCGAATTATGTAAAAAAAAGTATCAGGTATTCAGAACCGTTGCCTTAGTAAATGATCCAAAGAAAACAGAATTTTTCTATAAGATGGGGATTGATGCTGTTGTATGTGCAATTAGTGCGATTACAGAGATTATTGTGCAGCAAGCCTTTGTGGATAAAATGGCCACATTAATTCCAGTTGCAGAGGGAAATGTTGCCATCGTAGAAGTTCCAATTTTAAAAGAATCGCCCATTGTAGGATTGCAAATAAAAAAGTTACAACTGCCGCAAGATGCCATTATTGGCTGTATATTACGAAAGAACAATAGTATCATTCCAAGAGGAGACACCAGGATTCTAGAGGGGGATATTCTTGTATTGATTGCCGCGAGAGAACAACAAATAAAGGCAGTACAAAAACTGACTGGGCGGTGCCAACGATGAAAGAAAGATTTCGGGATGGAAGTGTATACGGTAAGCTCATGATTAGTGTTGGAATTATTGTCTTCATACCCACTTTAACGATTTTGTTTTATCCAGAAGAAAGTGTATATATCATAGATTTTCTCATTCCGTCTATGGGGTCTGTGATATTGGGAATATTGTTATGTATGAGAAAAGGAAAGACAGGATGTAATGAAGATTATCTATCCCTCTCACAAGGAAGTATTACAGTTCTATTTATCTGGGGATATGGGATTTTTATGGGAGCAGTACCATTTGTTTTATCCAATCAACTATCTTTGATCCAAGCATTATTTGAGTCTGTTAGTGGATTTACGACTACAGGACTGTCTGTAATGGATGTATCGGTGACACCACATATTTTTTTGTTTCATCGAAGCTTTATGCAATTTTGTGGTGGTTTGGGATTTGTGTTAGTAACGTTGATCTTTATGCAAGGGAAACAGGCAATGAGTTTATATAGTGCAGAAGGACATCCAGATCAATTAACACCCAATATAGGTAAAACGGCAAGGACTATATTTCAAATGTATGTAATGTTATTGTGCGTAGGAATCATACTATATGTGATGGCAGGGATGGGAATTTTCGATAGTATCATTCATACCATGAGTTCACTTTCTACAGGTGGTTTCTCTAGCAAAGGAAATAGCATAGGGGATTACAATAGCGCTCCAATAGAATTCATTACAATTCTATTGATGCTAATTGGAGCAACTAATTTTGCAGTGTTATCGCTAATTATGAAAAGAAAGTGGAAGCAAGTTCTAAAGATAAGTGAGATTCGATTTACGGGTCTACTCTTAATGATTGTTATACCGTTGATTGCATGTTCTCTATTTGGAACGGTATATACCACTCTTACTGAAAGTACACGGGCATCCATCTTTAATGTAGTGTCTGCACTTTCTACAACAGGCTACGCAACTACAACTTATGATACGTGGCCTCAATTTAGTATTGGAAGCTTAATTGTCCTTATGCTAATAGGAGGAGGCATTGGTTCTACGGCAGGAGGAATGAAGTTGACTCGTGTATATCTCATGTTACGGATGCTAAAAGACAACTTTAAAAAGAGAATGGTATCGTCACGCAGCATCAGCAAATCCTACTATTACCGCGCACAGGGGAAAACGTGTATGGAATCATCTATGATACTGGATACCATGGGGTTTATTACTTGCTATCTCATCATTTTTTTAATAGGAAGTCTGCTTATTACTTGTACTGCAAACTGTACCTTGGGAGAAGCGATGTTTGATTTTGCATCTTCACTTGGAACGGTAGGTTTATCTATCGGATTGACAGGGCCCAATACGGATTCTTTGACACTCCTAGTTGAGATGATAGGAATGATGCTTGGTAGGTTAGAGATTTTCATTGTTTTTATTGGAATTCATTCGTTATTTTCCTCTTGTTTCGAAGCATTTAGAATAAAAGTAAGAATAAAAAGATAGGAGAAAACAGAGGAATTACTACCATTTGCATAGGAAGTAAGTAATTCGGACATTAAGAGAGTCTTAAGAATTACCATGACAATTCTTTATAATTCTATGATAACCTTTGTAATGGAGGTGGAAGTATGGGATATATATTAGAAGCGACCATGAACTATTTGATTTTATTAGTACCACTCATTTTGGTGGAAATGATAGTGTGTTACAATTATAAATTACACAAGATAAAAGTGGGAAAAGGGTTTATTGTTGCATGGCAATTACTAGCTTATCTGATGGTTACGATGTTCTCAGTAACGAATGCTGCAGGTATATGGGAGATTGGAAGATATAAGACCATTATTCAGTTAGATACGATTAGTCTAATCCCTCTAAAATGGGGGCTGAAAGACCTTTTTGGGTTGGGTATGAATCTGTTGCTATTTGTGCCGTTTGGAATTGCTATTCCACTTATGTGGAAGAATTATGACCGAGCTAAGAAGACCATATTGACAGGTGCCATGCTTTCATTACTGATTGAATTGAGCCAATTACTTAATTTCCGTGCCACAGATATTGACGACCTCATGATGAATACTTTGGGGACAGCCATAGGGTATGGCATTTGGTATTTTCTTTTCCGTGGAAGATGGAAGATATTTCAACTGGATGATGAAGAATCTAGTAATTGGTGTATTAAACATGGAGGCACATGCAGCGTACTAGTGATATTCTTATTTTATTTTCTAATTG
Source organism: Lachnospiraceae bacterium LCP25S3_G4 (assembly GCA_052116865.1). Taxonomy (GTDB): domain Bacteria; phylum Bacillota; class Clostridia; order Lachnospirales; family Lachnospiraceae; genus CAUPWF01. The sequence continues at coordinate 73,003 of JBQKKG010000005.1, forward strand.
GGTCAGGTGCAATCTATAAAGCATATGGATTGTTTTATGGCTTTTAAATAGTTGAACTGGAATCATATAGTAGGATAGAAAGAGTAGCAAGGAATCTTGCTGCTCTTTTTTTATTTAGATGCAACGAAAAACTATAAGATATATGGAAAAATGTTGCTTGTATTCATTTTGTATATGTGTAAATGTTATATGAAAAAAATAATATTAGCAAATAAGGGGTATAAAATGGCTAAAATCATAATAAATTACAAAAAAAACAGGTGAAAAAAATGGAAAATGTAATAAAACAACAAAAGACCATGTAGGAAAATCATAAAGCCATTTAACATGAAGCCATGTGCAGATATAATATATTTATGCATAGAGAAAAGAGAATAATTATTCGCAAACAAACAATTTGTACAAGGAGGAAAATGATGAAGTTAAAAAAAGTTTTGGCAGTGGCATTAGCTGCTACTACCGTAGTATCCATGGCAGCTTGTGCGTCAGGAAAAAAGGAAGAAAAAGCAGAAGGAACAAAGAGCGAGAAATTGACAGTTGCTATTTGGGATAGCAATCAAGAAGCAGGTCTTAGAACAATCATGGATGGCTTTACAGAAGAGACAGGAATTGAAGTGGATATTCAGGTAACGCCTTGGAAAGATTATTGGACCATGTTAGAAGCGGCTACAACTGGTGGATCTATGCCAGATGTCTTTTGGATGCACTCACATCAGATCAGAACCTACGCTGAATACGACGATATTTTGTTAGACTTGTCAGATAAGATTAAAGAAAGCGATAAAATTAGTCTGGAAAACTATCCGGAAGATATTGTGAATATCTATCAAAATGATGATGGAAAGCAATTAGCAGTTCCGAAAGATATAGATACTTGTGCACTTTGGTACAACAAAACTATGTTTGATGAAGCAGGAGTCCCATATCCTCAAGCTGGCTGGACGTGGGATGATTTTAGAGAAACAGCAAAGAAGTTAACCAAAGCGGATGGAAGTCAATACGGTTTCTCTATGAAGCCAGGAAGTGACCAGGAATCCTGGTATAGCACAATCTATGCTTATGGTGGTGAAGTCATTAATAAAGATAAGACAAAATCAGGGTTTGATAATCCAAAAACATTAGAAGCTATGAATGTAATCGATAGCATAATCAAAGATGGATCTATGCCAGAATATAATGTGGTAGCAGAAAATGATACGGTAGCTCTTTTGGAAGCAGGGACAGTTGCAATGACATTTCAAGGTTCTTGGATGGTCCCAGAACTTGTAAATAATGATTTTATAAAAGCAAATTGTGATATTGCACCATTACCACAAGGACCAGAGGGAACAAAATCTATGTACAATGGTTTGGGATGGGCAGCATCTGCTCAGGGGAAAAATACAGAAGGTGCATGGCAGTTAATTGAATACTTGGGTTCTGAAGAGATGCAAAAGAAGCAGGCAGAGTTAGGGGTCACAATGTCAGCTTATAAGGGGACATCAGATGCATGGGTAGAGTCACACCCAGAATTTAATTTAAAGGCACACTTGGATATGATGGATGATGCAGTTATCTATCCAAGTTCTAAGAACACACAGGCATGGTATCAAATGATGCTTGATAAGATGGTAGATGCATGGAATGGAACAAAACCAATGGAAGATGTTTGTAAAGATGTTGCAACAGAAATGAATAAGATGCTAGATGAAGAGCAGCAATAAGTAATCTAAGAGATAAGGGCACCACCTAGAAAGGTGTGATGCCCTTATTTTAGTAAAGGGATTATGTGTGTAAATAGATGTTACGGTGTGTTTATTGAAGTCACACTTACGTAAGAGTAAAGAAAAGAATGTGGGAGAAGGTATGATATGGCAAAATTGAAAGTAAAAGCAACCAAGCGAAGTCGTACAGAATTTTTGTGGGGATGGTTTTTTATTCTGCCCACGATGTTAGGTCTTATAATATTGAACATTATTCCTATATTTCAAACGATATATCAAAGTTTCTTTAAGACAGGTTCCTTTGGTCGTGGGAATGTGTTTGTTGGTATGCAAAATTATGAGAGGCTAATAGCGGATGATAAGGTTTGGCAGGCATTAGGAAATACGTTGAAATATGCGATTATAGAGGTTCCCCTATCAATTGTGATAGCAATTGTACTAGCAGTATTATTAAATAAAAAAATGAAAGGACGTTCTATCTATAGAGCCATTTATTTTTTGCCAATGGTTGTTGCCCCAGCAGCAGTGGCGATGGTATGGAGATGGCTGTACAATTCCGAATTTGGTCTTTTAAATCATGCGTTAAATGCTATAGGATTAAAGTCTGTAAATTGGATTTCAAATCCTAAAATAGCGATTATATCCGTGGCAATCGTAGGAGTTTGGTCAGTCATTGGATATAATATGGTTCTGTTTTTAGCGGGATTACAAGAGATTCCAAGAGATTATTATGAAGCGGCGGAAATTGATGGAGCAAGTGGAATACATCAGTTCTTCAACATAACGCTTCCGCTGATTTCTCCAACTATGTTTTTTGTAGTTGTTACTAGAGTAATTGCAGCAATGCAGGTATTTGATTCAACTTTTATGATGATCGATAAAAGCAATCCAGCCTTACCGAAAGTGCAGTCATTAGTTTATTTGTTCTATAGATATGCCTTTATTGAGAATAATAAGGGATATGGTTCAGCAATAGTTGTGCTACTATTAGGCTTGATTATGTTAATTACAGTAATTCAGATGGTTGCACAAAAGAAATGGGTGCATTATGAGTAGAGGGGAGCAAAGAAAGATGAAAGAAACAAAGCGTACAGCAGGAATTATAAAGCATATTGTGTTAATTATCGGTTCTTTTATTATGCTGATTCCGTTTATTTGGATGATTTTAACTGCATTTAAGTCAGTTTCAGAATCCACGCAGGTTAATCCATTTGTTATATTTCCAACTATATGGAAAACGAATGCATTTGTAAATGTATTTCGTAAGATGGATTTTCTGAAATTATATGCCAATACATTATTAATGATTCTCGGGCGCATTATCTGTGCAGTCTTAACGGCCACAATGGCAGGGTATGCATTTGGTAGACTAAAATTTAAAGGAAGAGATTTCTGTTTTTCATTGGTAATCTTTCAAATGATGGTTCCGGTTCAGATTTTTATTATTCCTCAATACTTGATGGTTAGCAAAATGGGAATGCTCAATACAATTTTTTCCCTTGTATTTCCAGGGTTAGTCACTGCGTTTGGAACATTTTTAATGCGTCAGGCATTTTTAGGATTACCAAAAGAATTGGAAGAGGCCGCTAGATTAGACGGTTGTAATATTTTCCAGACGTTTATATATATCATGGCTCCACTAACGAAATCATCGATGGTAGCATTAGGGATTTTTACAGCACTTTTTGGATTCAAAGATTTAATGTGGCCATTGGTAGCCAATACGGAGCAAAGTTCCATGCCATTAGCTGCAGCACTTGCAAAGATGCAGGGGCAATTTTCATCAAATTATCCAGAACTAATGGCAGCTTCACTCATTGCATGTGTACCGATGATTGCACTCTACCTAATATTTCAGAAGCAATTTATCGAAGGAATTGCGACCTCAGGTGGTAAGCTATAGAGCTGTTGATTGTTCACGGTACTGGGTAGGACTGACCCCAACAATACGGTGGAACATTTTAGAGAAGGTCAATGGATCTTGATATCCAACCTTTCTTGCGATGTCCTGAATCGGTGAAGAATCAGAGGACAAGAGCTCCTTTGCTTTTTTCATACGAAAATGAATGAGATACTCTTTTGGGGACATCTGCAACTTTTTTTTAAATACATAAGATAAATAGGAACGATTGATACCGATATAATTTACTAAATCATTAATCTGGATATTGGTATTGTAATTAAACTGAATATATTGCAAGGCGTGTTCAACGTAAGTATCTATAGAGTAATCATAATGATTATATTTTTGTGGTAATGCATCATTGTTAGATTCAATCAAAAGGCTGATTAGTTGATACAAGTATCCGACACGAGTTAACTCGTTGACTACAGTCAATTTATTGGCCTCTAGCATTTCATGAATAATGGAACTGAAGTTTTCAGGGGGGATGATGGTATTACGGAGAAACTGTCCTTCTGAAAATCCAGCTTGTTCGAGATAGGTAGTAACTTTTACACCATGAAATCCAACCCATGCATAGTACCAAGGATTTGTTGCATCTGCATAATAATGAACCAGAACATCTGGTGGAAGAATGAAGATTTGTCCACGTTGTAGGTGATATGTATTTCCATATATTTCCAAGAATCCTTCACCATCTAAGATGAAATGCATGTGATATTCGCTACGAGAATCTGGTCCCCAGGAATGAAGAGGCGGGCATACCTGAATGCCACAATGTGTTAGATATAGGTCATTGGTTTGTCTGCGAATACTGCTTAAACAGCGATATCCAGCATGTTCGTAATATGAAGTAGGTTTATCTGTCATAATATACTCCTATGTTATTGTTGGGTACGATAATGCTTAGGGCTCATACCGTAATGTTTTTTGAATGCTTTAGAAAAGGCTAAGGAATCTTCGTATCCGACATCATGTGAAATGACAATGATGGAATCAGAAGTCTCCTGCAGTAGTGCAGCGGCTTTTTCTAATCGGTATTTAATCAAATACTCTTGTGGAGATATGCCGAATTGCTTTTTAAAAATTCTATACAAGTAAGAACGGTTAATTCCTATATGCTCTACAATGTCAGAAACGCTAATTTTATTATAATTAAGTTCAATATACTGAACCGCATGTTCAGCATATGTTTCCGATGGATAATTCAGGGGGATTGATCCAAGCTGTTTTGGTTGGTTGGATGCAATCAATTTAGCTAATATATGATAGAGGTATCCTACCCGTTTGATATCGTTGGCTACGGTTAATTCTTTTGCGCTAATAATGCAGTCTGTAAGAATACGAAATTCTTCTACTGGCAAATGCAAATCACATACGGGGGATTCTACGGAAAGTGCAGTTTGTGCAAGATAAGAAGTCGCTTTCTCGCCATCAAAGGCAACCCATATATAGGAATAGGGATCGTCGGGAACAGCATGATATGTGGTTTCGATGCCGGGAGGGATTAGGAATGCTTGATTGGGATGCAATTCATATGTATTGCCAAGAATTGTATAGAATCCTCGCCCTTTCAAAATAAAATGAATCAAATACTCAGATCGAATAATAGGTCCGTAAAAGTGATCAGAATGGCAGAATTCAATGCCACAATAGCATAAGTATAAATCTTTCGTTTGATGGCCAATTTCATCCAGACATTGGTAATCTACATGTTCATTTTTAATAGATTTAAAAAACAAAATATCACCACCTTTTACAAAAAATAGTATTGAATAAATCATACTGTTGTAAGAATAAAAAGTCAAGAATAATACCATTATAAAGGAGAAACAAGATGCCGATAGTATTTCATGAATCATCTAGGGAATTCCATCTGTATAATAAAGAAATAAGCTATTTGTTCAAAATTATTGATAATGAACAATTGGGACAATTATATTATGGAAAACGTTTAACAGATAGAGAGGAATTTAGCCATTTATTTGAGACTGCAAGGCGAGACATGGCTCCCTATACATTTGAAGGAGATATAAAATTTACATTAGAACATATTAAGCAGGAATATCCAACATTTGGATGCGGGGATATGCGGTATCCAGCTTATGAAATAGAGCGGGAAAATGGAAGTAAAGTAGTTGAATTTCAGTATAGAGCACACCAAATTTTTAGCGGGAAAAAAGCACTGGATGGATTGCCTGCAACCTATACAGAAGATACATGCGAAGCCACTTCACTTGAAGTTACGTTAGAGGATGCGAGTATTAAAACAACGATGCACTTGCTGTATACAATCTATGAAGATAGGCCGGTAATTACCAGAAGTGTGAGGTTCTCTTACGAAGGGGGAGATAGTATCACTTTATTATCAGCTATGAGTAGCTGTGTAGATCTTCCAGACAAAGACTATGAAATGTTAGAGTTGGCAGGTGCATGGTCACGTGAAAGAGGCGTAAGAAGTAGGCCATTGGAGTATGGAATACAAGGGATATATAGTATGCGAGGCTGTAGCAGCTATCAATATAATCCGTTTGTAGCTTTAAAAAGAAAAGATACAGATGAATGCTCGGGAGAGGTCTATGCTTTTAGTTTTGTCTATAGTGGCAACTTTTTGGCCCAAGTAGAAGTAGATAACTATGATGTGACCAGAGTACTTGTAGGCATTCATCCAAATGGATTTCGATGGAAATTACAAAGTGGAGAAAGCTTTCAAACACCAGAAGTAGTTATGGTGTATTCGGATCAAGGACTGAATAAGATGAGTCAAGTGTTCCATCAATTATACAGAACCAGATTGGCTAGAGGAATATGGAGGGACAAAGAAAGACCAATCCTTATTAACAATTGGGAAGCTACATATTTTGACTTTGATGAACAAAGATTATTAGAACTGGCACAACAAGCAAAAGATCTGGGAATTGAATTATTTGTCATGGACGATGGCTGGTTTGGAAAACGCAATAATGACAAGTCTTCCTTGGGGGATTGGTATCCAAATCTAGAGAAGCTCCCTCATGGAGTGACAGGATTAGCAGAGAAGATAAGAAAAATAGGAATGAAATTTGGCATATGGATTGAACCAGAGATGGTGAATAAGGACAGTGAATTATTTAGGCAACATCCAGAATGGGTGCTAGCAGAGCAGGGAAAAAATATGTGCCATAGTCGACACCAATATATTTTAGATTTTTCCAAGGAAGAAGTAGTGCAATATATATATGAACAAATTGCGCCTATCTTACAGGAAGCCCAAGTTTCTTATGTAAAATGGGATATGAATCGTACATTTTCAGAAGTATTTTCTAATGGAAATGATTCGGTATATCAAGGAAAAGTATGCCACAGATATATATTAGGTGTATATAGATTATATGAACGATTTATCGCAGATTTTCCTAATATACTATTTGAATCCTGTGCTAGTGGAGGGGCGCGATTTGATCCTGGCATGTTATACTATGCACCTCAAGGCTGGGTATCTGATAATACCGATGCAATAGACAGATTAAAAATCCAGTATGGAACTTCTTACGTATATCCGCTTAGCAGTATGGGGAGTCATGTATCTGCTTCGCCGAACCACCAGACAAGAAGAAATACACCAATAGAGACGAGAGCAAATGTTGCATATTTTGGAACATTTGGATATGAATTGGACCTACAACGTGTAGATGCATTGGATATCGATAAGATGAAGCAACAGGTAATGTACATGAAGAAAAACAGAAAACTAATTCAACAAGGGACATTCTACCGGTTATCTAGTCCTTTTGAACATAATATTAGTGCATGGATGGTTGTTTCAGAAGATCAAAAAAGAGCATTAGTTGGGTATTATCGTGTTCTACAACCGGTCAATATTGGATATCAAAAAATAAAATTGCAAGGGTTACTGCCGGACAAAAAGTATCAAATAGTAGGGAGAGAGGGATATTATTATGGGGATGAACTACTACAAAGTGGTTTAATTACATCCGATCATGCTTCCGGAGTACTTGGAGAACAAGAAGAGATACAAGGAGATTACATGTCACGCATATTTGAAATTACTATGGTAGACGAGAGGAAAATCATATGATAAAGATCACATTTTTAGGTGCCGGAAGTACCATATTTGCAAGGAACGTTTTGGGAGATTGTATGTGCTCCTCTATTCTTTGCGAAAGTGAAATTGCTTTGTATGACATTGATGGAAAACGTTTACAAGATTCAGAAACCATCTTAAGAGCAATTAATACAAATGTAAATCATGAAAAGGCAAAAATCCGTACCTATCTTGGAGTGGAAAATAGAAAAGAAGCATTGCGTAATGCAGATTTTGTAGTGAATGCAATACAAGTAGGAGGGTATGATCCGTGTACAATTACTGATTTTGAGGTTCCTAAAAAATACGGGCTACGACAAACGATTGCTGACACATTAGGAATAGGTGGAATTATGAGAGGCCTTAGAACCATACCAGTTATGGACGAAATCGCAAGGGATATTTTAGAAGTGTGTCCAGATGCCTGGTTCTTAAATTATACGAACCCAATGGCAATTCTTACAGGATATATGCTTCGTTATACCAAAGTGAAGACGATTGGCTTGTGTCATAGTGTACAGACCTGTTCCAAAGACTTGCTTGAAGAATTGGGAATGAATGACAAGATAGAGGGAAGAAGAGAAGTAATTGCAGGGATTAATCATATGGGCTGGCTGTTAGAAATCAAAGATCGTGACGGAGTGGATTTATACCCTGAAATTCGAAGGAGAGCAATAGAAAAAAACGATACAGAAAAACATAAGGATATGGTTAGATTTGAATATATTCGAAATTTTGGGTACTATTGTACGGAGTCTAGTGAACATAATGCAGAATATAATGCGTTCTTCGTAAAAGCAAGATATCCAGAACTTATTGAAAAATACAATATTCCGTTGGATGAGTACCCAAGGAGATGTATAAAGCAAATCGCAGATTGGGAAAGGGAGAGGAATCGTATTTTCAATCATGAAGCTATAAATCATACCCGATCTAAAGAATATGCATCGCGTATAATGGAAGCAATGGTTACAAATGAGCCATATAAGATTGGCGGAAACGTTCTAAATCAAGGATTAATAGAAAATTTGCCTGTTGATGCCTGCGTGGAAGTGCCATGCATGGTTGATGGAAGTGGAATTGCACCGTGCCATATAGGACGACTTCCGATTCAACTGGCTGCCTTGAACATGACCAATATCAACACCCAATTATTAACAATTGAAGCAGCAGTGAAAAAAGATAGGGATTGTATCTATCAGGCAGCTATGCTAGATCCACATACATCATCTGAATTAGATATTGCGGATATTAGAAGGATGTGTGATGAATTAATTGAAAGACACGGAGAATATATGAAAAATTATTAGAAATAAAATAACTACATAAGGTTTAGTACTGTTTTATGTTGCACTATCTGATCATTTTGTATTGTTCAGATAGTGCATTTTTTAGTAATTAATATTTTATATTAATATGTAATTGACAATAGTGTGCGACGTACAGTATAATAACGAAAGAGGTGATGTAATGAGTAAAGAAAAAGAGATTATAGATTCGCTTAATCAGGAATTAAGAAGAGGTACATTGATTTTAAGTGTGCTTAGTCAGTTGAAAGAGGCAAAGTATGGATACGCTTTGGTACAGAGCTTGGAGCATAAAGGGTTTCCAATTGACCCGAATACGCTTTATCCATTGCTTAGAAGATTAGAAAAGCAAGGGCTACTGATTAGTGAATGGGAGATGGGAGAATCAAAACCAAGAAAGTATTACCATAGAACGGCAATGGGAGATCAGGTCTATGTAACATTGAAGGAACAGTGGGATGATTTGTCTATACGTATGAATGAATTATTAAAGGGGGATTTGGTGTGAGCGATCAAGAGAGAGAATTAATGAACAGTTATATTTATGAAGTAATACGACGGGTTTCTCGTGCCCAAAGAGGAGAAATCCAATTAGAACTCCAAGAATTAATAGAAGATATGTATGAAGCAGAATCTGAAGGGAAGATGGAGCACATTTTGATGCAACTGGGAGATCCGAAAGAGTTTGCAAAAAAATATCGAGATGATATGCAGTGCCTGATTGGATTTGAATACTATGATAATTATAAGTGGGTACTTAAAATTGTATTAAGCTGCGTGGGAGGCTCTTTGATTCTTTCGGGAGTGGTGCAGCTATTTGCGCATACCAAGCAGGCACCCCAGGTTTTCTTATATGGTATGGAATTCATTTCTCAAATGATGGTAGCACTCATTACTGCATTTGGAGCAGTAACGCTTGTATTTGCATTCCTAGAACGGAAGCAATGGAATGTTCAGATGAAGAAAGATAAGAAGTGGACGGTAAATGACTTATCAGATAAAGAAGTAATCTGGACGCCAAAGCAATTACAGCAAGTACCTGATAAGAAAAGTTTGATTAGCCGCGGGGACTGTATTGTTGGAATGGTATTTACGGCAATTTTTTCTGGGATATTAATTTTTGCACCACAATTTTTCGGTGTATGGACCGTCAAAGACAATGCGGTTAGCGTGATACCACTGTTTAATTTAAGAATCTGGCATATAATATTGCCACTTTTATTGTTAAGTCTTGCAATAGGATTTGTAGATGAGGTAATAAAGTTAGTAGTCGGACACTATGGTATGATGGTTATGATTAGTAATATTATTTCAGGTGGGTTGCAGATTATTTTAGGTTTTCTTATTATCAAAGGTTTTCCCATATGGAATGCGAAGTTTGTAACTGAGTTTGAAGGAGTATTTCATACGAAGATTACCAGCACAGGTGACCTGTTAGCTTACTGGAATACGGAATTTGTTAGCAACGTGATATTGGCAATTGTAGTAGGAGCAACCTTGCTTGAAATTGTTATAACCATTTATAAAACACTTCGTTATAGTAACGAGGTTCGTGTGATATATTAGTGTTTAACGAAAAAGTTATAAAAGTTATAAAAATCTCTTGACCTAGAGTTCACTCCAGATGATAAGATAAACGATATCCAAGAGATGTGCCTGTCAAGGCAGAGCAAACAATAACAGGAGGGTTTTAACTATGAATTTTCAATATTATATTCCAACTAAAATTTTATTTGGTGCAGGGCAAGTGGCAAATTTGCATAAGGAAAAATTACCAGGGAAGAAGGCGCTAATTGTGATTTCCTCTGGGAAATCAACGCGTGCAAACGGCTATTTAAGCAAGGTAGAAGAACAGTTGACAAAAGCAAATGTATCCTTTGCAGTATTTGATAAGATTCTACCAAATCCAATCAAAGATCATGTGATGGAAGGAGCTGCATTTGCCAAGGAGCAGGGCTGTGATTTCGTGATTGGTCTGGGAGGTGGAAGTAGTATTGATTCTGCAAAAGCCATCGCTGTCATGGCCACTAATAGCGGGGATTACTGGGATTATATCAGTGGTGGGTCTGGAAAGGGTCAGCCGGTACCGAATCATCCATTGCCGATTGTAGCGATTACAACAACTGCTGGGACAGGAACTGAGGCGGATCCTTGGACGGTAACGACGAAATCAGAGACAAATGAAAAGATAGGTTTTGGTTACGAAGAGACCTTCCCAATACTTTCTATTGTTGATCCGGAACTTATGGCAACAGTTCCAAAGGATTTGACAGCATATCAAGGATTTGATGCCCTGTTTCATAGTACAGAGGGATATATCAATAAGACGGCATATGTATTGAGTGATATGTATAGTTTAAAGGCAATTGAACTAATCGGGAAAAGTCTTCCAACAGCGGTTGCTCATGGAGATGATATACAAGCGAGGGAAGATGTAGCGTTAGCAAATACGTTGGCTGGAATGGTAGAGTCAACATCGGGGTGTACTTCTGAACATTCATTAGAACACGTCTTAAGTGCATACCATCCGAGCTTACCACACGGGGCAGGATTAATTGCAATTAGCAAGGAATATTATACAGTCTTTGCCGAAAAACATGCATGCGATGACCGAATGATTGATATGGCGAAAGCCCTTGGTAAAAAAGATGCTACCTGTGCTATGGACTTTGTAGATGCATTGGTGGAATTGCAGAAAGCTTGTAATGTAGATGATATTTGCTTATCTGCCTATGGAATTACAGAGGAAGAATTTGAGACCTTTGTAAGAGAGGCTAGGGATACAATGGGTGGATTGTTCCAAGTGGATCCAATGCCACTTAGTGATGACGATTGTATGCGAATCTTTAAAAAGTCTTTTCGATAAATTTATATTGCGCGATAAGTTAATAGGTGATACAATGCCTAAAGGGAATGAAGTACTCCCATAGTAGTAATACTAGAACCGCTATTTAGCTGATGACTTCTGTGATAAATAATCACAGGAGCATCAGCTTTTTTTGTAAAAAGGAGGAAGAGGTATGTTAACAAGTTTGGCGCTTATATTTTTATTGGGATTGATGCTGGGGGCAATCTTTCAGAAATTAAAATTGCCAAGTCTTATGGGAATGATCTTAACAGGCATGATACTGAGTCCTTACGCTTTGGCGCTATTGGATGACTCTATCTTGTCAATTTCCGGAGATTTAAGGCAGTTGGCATTGGTTATTATTCTAACAAGAGCAGGGCTTACATTGAATATAAGAGAACTTACAAAGGTAGGTAGGCCTGCAATACTTATGTGTTTTGTCCCAGCGTGTTTTGAGATTCTTGGCGTGGTTTTGATTGCACCTCGGGTGTTGGGGATTAGCATAATTGAGGCTGGAATTATGGGAAGTGTAATTGCGGCAGTTTCTCCAGCTATCATTGTGCCTAGGATGATAAAGCTAATGGAGGAGGGGTATGGAAGAACTCATAGCATTCCACAATTACTATTGGCAGGCGCGTCTGTTGATGATGTATTTGTCATAGTATTATTTACAGCATTTACATCACTGCAAACAGGTGGTAAAGTATCAATAGGCAAGTTCCTTCAGATTCCGGTGTCAATAGTAGTTGGTGTTATCGTAGGAATCGTTGTGGCAGGTCTGTTAATTAAACTTTTTGAAACCATTCATATGAGAGATTCTGTGAAAGTTCTAATAGTACTAAGCGCTTCATTTTTATTAATAGAATTGGAACACAGATTGGAAGGAGTAGTACCTATGTCAGGGCTTTTAGCCATTATGAGTGTAGGCGCTTTTCTGAATCAGAAGTATGATGTGTTAGCAGGCCGATTAGCGATTAAGTATAACCAATTATGGGTAGGGGCTGAAATATTACTGTTTGTATTAGTAGGTGCAACGGTAGATTTACAATATGCTTTTAGGGCTGGGGTAGCTGCCATTACAATAGTAATTGGCGCATTGATCATTCGAATGGTTGGAGTATCTATCTGCTTAATAAGAACTAAAATTACAAAAAAAGAACGAATCTTTTGTATGTTAGCGTATACTCCAAAAGCAACAGTTCAGGCTGCTATCGGCGGGGTACCATTAGCGATGGGACTAGCTTGTGGGCAGCAAGTATTGACAATCGCAGTTTTAGCAATATTAATTACGGCTCCATTTGGTGCAATTTGTATTGATAGGAGCTATGAACGATTATTAACGAAAGATTGAGAAATTAGCAAAAGATAGGAAGTGTGGAAAAGATGAATTGTGAAAGCTGTATCTATTATGTATACGATGAGGAATATGATTACTTTTCCTGTGAGCAAGATTTAGATGAGGATGAAATGATGAAGTTTGTAAAAGGTATGTTTCGAGAATGCCCTTATTATCGGTGCAACGATGATTATAGAATCGTAAGGCATCAAATGTAGTATTGGTACAGACAGGGGGAAGTATGAAAGCAAAATCTAATATGATATTGGCTATGATGATGTTTGGAACCATTGGAATATTTGTGAAAAATATTCCGTTATCATCCGGAGAAATTGCCCTTTTCAGGGCCGTTATTGCAGTGATAATATTAGGTCTATATAAATGGCTGCGAGGAGGGAAATTTTCCTTTCAAGAGATGAAAAAAGAACTTGTACTACTATTTCTTTCAGGGGTAGCCATTGGATTTAATTGGATTTTATTATTTCAAGCATATAAATATACCACCGTTTCTCTTGCTACATTGAGCTATTATTTTGCTCCTGTTATAGTCATGGTCATCTGTCCAATTGTATGGAAAGAAAAGTTAAAGAAATTACAGGTTTTATGTTTTATCATGGCCACACTAGGCTTAATACTGATTATTGGTGTAGACGGAATACATACTTCAGCAACTACGGTTATTGGAATTAGTTATGGATTAGGGGCAGCTATACTTTATGGGAGTGTTATTATTTTAAATAAATTTATTCATCATATCACAGGCATCGACCGAACCATCATCCAGTTTGCAGCAGCCATTATAGTATTAGTACCATACCTGTTAGGTACTACAGGGATTCACCTGTCTCGTGCTGGCGGAAAGGGTATTTTGAATCTATTGATTTTAGGAATAGTACATACTGGAATTGCATATTGCCTATATTTTTCTGCTGTCAAGGAAATGAAAGGGCAAGAGGTTGCTATTCTAAGCTATATTGATCCTTTCGTTGCAATTATATGTTCCGTAACAATGCTAGGTGAGACCATGAATATCGTTCAAGTAATTGGTGGAATTCTAATTTTAGGATTCACCTACTTAAATGAATGGAAACATAAATAAAACGATAGAAAAGGAGATTGGATATGAATATTTTAGTTAGTGCCTGTCTGCTAGGTGTCCAGTGTAGGTATAAAGGGGATGGGCAATATTTGCCGGCATTAGAAAAATGGAAAGAAGAACATCATCTGATACCCATATGTCCAGAAATATATGGTGGAATGCCAACACCAAGAGAGCCAGCGGAGCAACGGGATGGGAAAGTCATTACAAGAACTGGAGAAGATGTTACGGAATATTTCCAAAGAGGTGCACAAGAAGTTCTAAAACTGGCAAAATTCTATCAATGTGAGATGGCCATTTTGAAGGAGCGTAGTCCATCATGTGGCTATCAAAAAGTGTACGATGGTACGTTTTCTTCTACGTTAGTAGATGGGAATGGCGTGTTAGCAGAACTGTTAGAAAAAGAAGGAATTACAATCATCGGAGAATCGCAGGTGTAAAATAGGGACGGGGGCAATGCACATTGCCCCCGTCCCTATTTTACATAATTACTTGCTGCAAATGCAAATCTGTGTCAAGCAACACAACATGTCCTAATTTTCCATAGGAAATACTACCGCATTGTTGATCGATTCCAATAGCCTTTGCAGGGTTAATGGTACAACATGGAATCACTGTTTCTAATGGAAGCCCCATTTGCTTTACGGCCACTCTTAGACAGTCCATGAGATTGGTAGCAGACCCAGCTAATGCGCCGTTGGAAGTTAGAGTGGCACGGTTACCAATGACGTCTACATCTTGGCCACCTAGTGTATAACGGCCATCAGGCATTCCAGTGGCACGCATACTATCACTGATCATGACAATGCGATCATGCCCGAACATCTCAAAGGTAGCACGTACCATGGATGGGTGAACGTGAATTCCATCACAAATGAGTTCTACCATACAATGCTGGCTATCTCTAGCAGCACCAACGACGCCAGGTTCACGGTGTGTGAATGGTGGCATAGCATTATATAAGTGAGTAGCATGTTTTGCACCAGTATCATATGCTTCTTTTGCAATATCATAATTGGCACCGGTATGAGCTAAAGAAATGACAACATCATCTTTCAAAGCTTTGATAAATTCCATAGCCCCAGTTTCCTCAGGTGCAATGTCAACTAATTTAACTAGATTGCCAGAGGCAGATTGTAATCGTTGAAACATTTCTATATCACAGAAACGAATATAGTCAGCAGCCTGTGCCCCCTTTTTAGCTTCACAGATGAAAGGCCCCTCCATGTTAATTCCAACAAGCTTGGCCCCCTCTTTGTTTTGATAAGCAGAAGCTGCTTGCATAATTGTTAATAAGGTATCTTCTGCAAGTGTCATCGTAGCAGGAGCCATAGATGTAACGCCAACAGATGCTTCGTATTTTGCTATCTCGTCAATATCCTCTACAGTACCATCACAAAAATCATGTCCCATACAACCATGGAAGTGTATGTCGACAAGTCCCGGAATGGCGTAGGCCCCTTTGCCATCTATGACCTCTTTTGCAGATTCAGGATTAGAAAACTCACTTACAAACACTCCATTTTCGATCAGCAAATCACCAAACTCGAAGTAGTTATTTTGAGTAAATATATGCACATTTTTAATAATCATTTTATCACCTCATTAGTTGTTATAGCCATCAATAGACTATTTATCAGTGTTAATTAGAAATTTTAGAAAAAGCATCAAGGTCCCCTATAATAGTTACATCTGGGTGTAATTGTAAAACGGATGCAGGAACCGTTGGCGTTACAAGACCAAAGAACGCATCACGTACAATATCGGCTTTATCCAGACCGCTTACAAGTACTAAGATTTTTTTCGCTCTCATGATAGTTCCAATACCCATAGTGTAAGCTTGTTTTGGTACATCATTTGCAGAAGCAAAAAATCGTTTATTTGCTTCGATAGTACTTTCTTGAAGGTCCACGCAGTGTGTGGCAATTGGAAATTCATTACTTGGTTCGTTGAATCCAATATGACCGTTATGTCCAAGCCCCAGTAACTGTAAATCAATCCCGCCAATTGATTGGATCAATGTTTCGTATCGATCACACTCCGTAGAACCATCAACTGCAAGTCCGTCAGGAAGATTTGTGTTCTCAACAGGGATATTGATATGATCAAAAAAGTTATGGCGCATAAAGTAATCATAACTCTGATCGTTTTCTTTAGGCAAGCCTTTGTATTCATCTAGATTTACAGTTTTCACGTTTGTGAAATCTAGCTCGTCTCTATTATAGCGTTCAATCAAATTTTTATAAGTCCCGATGGGTGTTGAACCAGTTGCAAGCCCGAGCACACAATCAGCTTTCATAATTACTTGTGCAGAGATAATAGTAGCTGCTTTTTTACTCATAGCTTCATAATCTTTTGTTTTAATGATTCTCATAGTTAGTCTCCTTTGATATGTACTTATTTAAGTGTAGCATTTGCAAAATAATAAGGCAAATGGAAATTTGGGCTTTCTGAATAAATAGGAGCATAGCTTGCGTAATGTTCAATATCGGGACATTCCGATATCTTATAAAAATTACAGGAAAGAGATGTTCCAGATGTTAATATAAGTGGCCCGTAAATGTAAGTCAATAAATCTAATGGAATGTATAAAGCAATATTCCAAAAGTTTTTGAATATGTGTGCACTGCAAATTGGGGGATTGGTGGGAAGCTCAGTAATTGGATTGCGATGATTTAGGGAATCCCCATATCCAGTTAACATCGCGCCATTGGCATTTATTTCAAAATTCAGATAAATAGGGGATAAATGCGTTCCATCTGGTGCAAAGCGAAAAAATGCTTCCATGGCACTATCTTTGTAAACAGGATCCTCTGGAAGAAAAAAGGTACGAAGCGGGTTCGGTTCTTCACATGTCATTTCCAAATAAAATCCATCCTCAGGGACAAAACCTAATCTACCATAGGTTCGCGGAATATTTGCGGTATCCCATAATAAATGCGTTAGTTCAAACATATGACAAGTGTTTAGTTCACTTGGATTTCTCATTAATTTAATTGTATAGTTCATAGTTAACCTCCTATTGTCGGATGGGGACGGGGGCAATGTACATTGCCCCCGTCCCCATCCGACAATTGCCCTGTCCCCAATGTATCAAAGTCATCTTGGAAAAGCAACATCGTGCAAATACATCGCTCTTAATGTGCAAAAAAAAGCAATAATCGTGCTATTGCTTTCATTGTGGCATTTTTCTATACTGAGTTTAGTAGTATTTCAATGAAAATGAGTGGCAAATCTTAAGGAGGATGCAGGCATGGCAAATACAAAAGGTAGAGTAACACTTCCAAGTGAATCCAACTTTTTACAGGAGACAAAGGAGATGCTAAATCGTTGGGGAGCGGATGCCTTACGGGATAGTGATGGCACGAAATTAGATGAGGATCTTAAAGCTTTGGATGCAAAGATTTATACAACTTACTTTGTGGCTAGAGGACACAATGAATTTGCAGCAAAACATATGGATGAGTGTCAGCAGATGCTTTTAATGTCAAAACATCAATTAGCGATAGAGACGCAGTTAGAAGTGGATTTTATGGATGGATATTATAGAGAACAGGTGGTTCCTGATTATATTCATGATCCCAAAAAGTGGTGGGAAGTCATTGATCGCACCACTCAGGAAAAAGTTCCGGCTGAAGAATGGTCAATAGATGTGGAAAAGAATCTGGTAACAATCATGCATGCTAAAAAATTTCATGAGTACACGGTATCGTTTTTTGTCTATGCAATCTGGGATCCAACACAGATGTATAATCATATTACTAATAATTGGGGAGACAAGCCTCATGATATACCATTTGATGTTCGTCAAATGGAGTCTGGTAGATTTATGAAGGAATATTTAAAACAATGGTTACTAGAGAATCCGAGCACAGATGTTGTCCGATTTACCACATTTTATTATCACTTTACATTAGTCTTTAATGAGGAAGCAAAGGAAAAATTTGTGGATTGGTTTGGATATGGCGCAACAGTATCTATCAAAGCATTTGAAGAATTTGAACGCATGTATGGATATGCATTGTGCCCAGAAGATATTGTAGATAATGGATATTACAATACCACATTTCGAGTGCCTACAAAGGCATATAGAGATTATATGGATTTTATCCAAAAATTTGTTGCAAAGAAAGCAAAGGAACTGGTTGATCTAGTACACGAGGCGGGGAAAGAGGCCATGATGTTCTTGGGAGACAACTGGATTGGGACAGAGCCTTATGGACCATATTTTGAGAGCATTGGTTTAGATGCTGTAGTAGGAAGCGTGGGTGGTGGGGCAACACTTAGACTAATATCTGATATTCCACATGTAACGTATACAGAAGGACGTTTTCTTCCATATTTTTTCCCAGATACATTTTATGAAGGAAATGATCCATGTGTGGAAGCGATTGATAATTGGCTAAGTGCAAGGCGTGCCATTATGAGAAGTCCAGTTGATCGTATTGGATATGGTGGGTATTTAAGTTTGGCCTATAAATTTCCGGATTTTGTTGATTATATTGAACAAGTTACCGATGAGTTCCGGCTAATCTATGAGAATGTAAAGGGAGTGAAACCTTACTGCGGATTAAAAATAGCAATTCTGAATTCTTGGGGAAAATTACGTTCTTGGCAAAGCTATATGGTTGCGCATGCACTTTGGTATAAGCAAACGTATTCTTATTTTGGAATACTGGAATCACTAAGTGGTGCAAGTGTAGATGTTACATTTATAAGCTTTGAGGATATTCGTAGGAATGGGATTCCTGAGGATATTGATGTGATTATCAATGCAGGAGATGCTGGAACTGCATTTTCGGGTGGCGAAGAATGGTTAGATATCAAATTGTTAAGTACCATACGTGAGTGGATTTATAATGGCGGCGGATTTGTTGGTATTGGAGAGCCATCCGCGATTCATAAAGGGGGAAGATATTTCCAACTAGCAGATGCATTGGGGGTAGAAAAGGAACTAGGATTCACTTTATCTATTGATAAATATTTTACTAAACCATTAGAACAGCATTTTATAACAGAAGACAGAGTGAAAGATTTTGATTTTGGAGAAGGCATTAAGAATGTATATGCATATTCGGAAAGAACTGAAATTATAGAATATTCAAACAATGAAGTCCACATCGCAGCCAATACATATGGAAAAGGGCGCTGTGTATATATTGCAGGTCTTCCATATAGCTATGAGAATACGAGATTACTTATGAAAAGTATGTACTATGCAGCGTCAAAAGAAGATCAATGGAATGTATGGTGTGCAGACAATGTAAATTGTGAAGTGCATGTATATCCAGAGAAGAGCATATATGCAGTATTAAATAATTCAAACAAAGAACAAACAACCAAGGTCTATGATGGAACAGGAACATGGAAAGAAATAGAGCTAAAAGCATGTGAGATACGATGGTGTCAAATCTTACACGAGTAGACAATGACAAAATCCCGCCTGTCCAGTCTAACAACCCTCTTACAGAGTGGTTATTAGACTGGACAGGCGGGATTGCTTATACTATATAGATTCCCAACGTCCAGATGCGCCACAAGGTAGCACCAGACCATTACTGCTGACAGGCAACCCAATCTCGCTAGATTCAACTCGTCCATGATACACGCTAAGCTCTACAGATAGCATGTAGGTCAAAACTGCAGGTGCTAATCCAGTTGTATACGAATTAATCAAGAAGAATAGTGGGTGGTCAGATAAAATCTTCGTACATAATTGAATCAGTGGATGAATGGCATCCTCGATTTTCCAAATTTCCCCTTTGGGGCCTCTTCCGTAGGATGGTGGATCCATAATAATAGCATCATACGTATTGCCACGACGTATCTCACGTTCTACAAATTTAACACAATCATCAACTAGCCACCGAATAGGAGCATTCTCTAGACCAGAAGAAGCGGCATTTTCTTTGGCCCATGTTACCATTCCCTTGGAAGCATCAACATGTGTGACATTAGCGCCAGCAGCGGCAGCAGCCAAAGTAGCACCACCCGTATAAGCAAATAGATTCAATACTTTGATTGGTCTGTTGGCTTTTTTTATTTTATTAGAGAACCAGTCCCAATTGGTGGCTTGTTCTGGAAAAAGACCAGTGTGTTTAAAGTTAAAAGGCTTCAAATTAAAAGTCAGATCTTTATAATGTATCTGCCACTGTTCAGGCAAATCAAAGAACTCCCACTCGCCGCCTCCTTTTTGACTACGGTGATAATGGGCATTCATATGTTTCCAGCCTTTTACCGTCTTTTCTGTGTTCCAAATAACCTGAGGATCAGGTCGCACTAACAAGTAATCCCCCCAACGTTCTAATTTCTCACCGTCAGATGAATCTATCACTTCATAATCTTTCCAATTATCTGCTATCCACATTATTTATATAAGTCCTTTCATGATTTATCGTTTCTTGGAAACAATTATAACAAACAATACTAAGAATTACTAGTGGAGGAAGCACAGATGTTCATATACAAATCTAGTTGGCATTTAATCAAACAGAATTATAAATCATTGTTGCTCTTTGAGCTCTTATATAAATTACTTACCATTCTTCTATTAACACCCATACTAATTAATGGTTACGTATTATCCATAAGATTAGCAAATGTAACATACCTGAGTCGGAGCAATTTAAAGGAATATATTGCAAAACCGTCCACCTTGCTTTTGCTATGTTTTGTACTGGCCATTGTTATTTTGCTCACCTTATTTGAGACAACAGTAGTGATTTGGTGCTTTCGGGCATCTCATGAAAAACGAAATGAGACTGTTTTGGGAATCCTATATCTAGGCTATCAGGATACGAAGAAAATCTTGAGGCGACATCAGATATATCCAATTATAATGGTGCTGATGTTATTGCTATTATGTAGCGTAGGAGGAATTCTGAGTTATGGATTTTGGAGAGATATTGCTCATTTTACAACAGAACAGAAGCGTATAAAGATTTTCATATCTGGGGCAGGTGTCATTTTATATCTATTACTACTTTTTGCTGTAAATATTTGGATATTAAGTGTTCCTTATGTGGTGTTGGGAGGTTGTACAGCGAAAGAAGCAAGAAAGAAGAGCTACCATATTATGAAAGGTCATCTGCTCCAAGGAGCTATTGGTATGTTAGGATGGCATGCAATGTTGTGGGCAGTGGTTGTTGGAATAGGGGTGGTGGGTGTAGAGTGTGTGATTCTATTTGTAAATGGTTTGGTACATCACAATGGTGCATTTGGCACTGCGCTTGCTTATGCGATTGGTATACGGGTTTTCTTATTTTTTGTCTATATTTGCATACAAATTCCCTGCTTTTTTGCTTTTATTATGGCAAGGTTCTACCAAAGGCAAGAGGCAGTCGGGGAGTTTATTAACAATACAGAAACAATGATAATAGGAAAGAAAAGGCAGAAATCAATAAAAAGGGGATTGCTTCTTGTATTGATGTTGACAATGGTTTGTTGCTTTGGTGTTGTCTTTGGAATGTCTGATGACATAACAAAATTAATAGAACAATTGAATAATCCGACGATCACGGCACATCGGGGAGACTCTGTTTCGGCACCTGAGAATTCCATGATTGCATTTGAACATGCCATACAACACCAGGCAGATTATATAGAGCTAGATGTTCATCAAACAAAAGATGGGGTTGTAGTTGTTACCCACGATGCATGTCTTAAACGGATAGCGGGAATTGATAAAAATGTGTGGGAGATGAGCTATCGAGAATTAAAAGATCTAGATATTGGGAGTTGGTTTGATAGTAAATATAAAGATGTCAGAATGGTAACATTAGACGAAGTACTCAAACATATGAAAGGTAGAATTCTATTAAATATAGAGTTAAAGCCGACAGGTCATGAACAAGATTTTGTCGAACATGTGATAAAGATAATAGAGGACAATCAGTTTCAAAATAAATGCTTTTTAGCTTCTTTAGATTATGAGGCATTAGAAAATGTAAAGAGATGTAATCCTTCTATTCAAACGACCTATATTGTATCATTTGCAATTTGGGATCCAAAGTTTCTGGATTACGCAGACAATTTAAGCATGCAGTCTTCTTATATTACAAAGACTATGGTTACTAATCTGCATCAACAAGGGAAGGAAATCTATGCTTGGACAGTAAATAGGGAAAAAGACATTCAAAAGATGATTGATTTAGGAGTGGATAGCATTATTACCGATGATCCAGTACTAGCCCGAGAATTAAAGTATTCTAAACAATTATCGCCTGCCGTTATATCGTTAATTCGTGCTCAAATAATAGAAAAATAGGGATGGTAAAAATGTTGTGTGTAGTATATAATTACCTATATATAGAAAATGCCGATAAGTATATTAAAAATACCAATAAGCGGAAGGTTTACCTTGCTAAGAAACAGTGATAGAATGTTTCTATAAGTGAAGAAGTAGGGAAATCAGCCAATATACGCTTATGTATATGGTAATATGCAAAAGAAAGGTGGATATTATTATGATATCGGTAAATGCAATGGGCGATAATTGCCCAATTCCAGTAATTAAAACAAAAAAGGCAATGCAAGCTATTCAAGGAGCAGAGGTTATTGAAGTATTAGTAGATAATGAAATTGCAGTACAGAATGTAACGAAGATGGCCTCTAGTTCTGGTGGACAAGTTAAATCAGAGAAAATAGGGGACAAAGAATTTAAAGTTACGATTCAAATGGAAGGGGCATTGGCAACAGCTACGGAAGAACAAGATGCTGTGTGTATACCAGATATGAGAGATAACACAGTTGTAGCGATAGCTTCAGATCGTATGGGCAATGGAAACGATGAATTGGGAAAAGTACTAATCAAAGGATTTATTTTTGCAATTACACAATTAGATACATTGCCAAAGACAATGCTATTTTATAACGGTGGTGCGACTTTAACAGCAGAAGGATCCGATTCTATTGAAGATTTGAAGAACTTAGAGGCACAAGGTGTTGAAATTTTAACTTGTGGTACTTGCCTTAATTACTATGAATTAACCGATAAGCTACAGGTTGGGTCTGTAACGAATATGTATAGCATCGTTGAGAAGATGGCGGATGCAAGCAAAATTATTAGACCATAAGAAGGTGGGGCTTAAGAAGCCATTATGGAGAGGAGAAGTAAACGAATGAAACACGATGTAAAATTAACACAAATGGCAAAAACCTCTGGTTGAGCAGCTAAGATAGGTCCTGAGACCCTTGCCCAAGTATTGGGTAAGTTACCACATTTCCAAGATGAGAATCTATTAGTTGGAATTGAAACATCCGATGATGCTGCAATTTATAAAATCACAGATGAGATTGCTATGATTCAGACAGTTGATTTCTTCACTCCTATTGTCGACGATCCCTATATGTTTGGACAGATAGCAGCAGCAAATTCCCTAAGCGATGTATATGCAATGGGAGGGGAACCAAAAGTTGCATTAAATATTGTCGGGTTTCCAAATTGTTTGGACCCGGAGATTCTAGGAGAGATACTACGAGGTGGTGCCGACAAAGTAAAAGAGGCGGGCGCCGTATTAGTGGGAGGACATTCGGTTCAAGATGATGAACCAAAGTATGGGTTGTGTGTATCGGGATTTGTACATCCAGATCGCATTTTTAAAAACTATGGTTGTCAACCAGGAGATACATTGATTCTCACAAAACAGATTGGAAATGGTATTATTAATACTGCCATTAAAGCAGAGATGGCATCTGAAGGTACAATACGTGAAGCAGAGACTGTAATGTCAACGCTGAATAAAAAGGCTAAGGAAGTAGTCGAACATTATAATATAACAGCCTGTACTGATATTACAGGATTCGGATTACTTGGTCATTGTATTGAAATGGCGCAGGCAAGTGAAGTAACCTTTGAGATTCAGGTGAACGATATTGCATATTTTGAAGATGCTATTGAATTTGCAAAAATGGGCCTTGTACCAGCGGGCACATATAAGAATCGTGAACATTCAGGAGATAAGGTAGATATGTCAAAGGTAGACGATTACTTTATCGACTTACTATACGATCCACAGACTTCGGGAGGACTTTTAATTAGTGTACCGCCTCAAGAAGTGGAGCATGTTATGAAAGATTTTGAAAAGAAACAAATGGACACAAAAGTATCCATAATAGGAAAGGTAGTAGAAAAGGGCGAACAATTAATCCGTCTTTTTTAAGGTGTGGGGATGAATAAGAATCTGTTGTATCGAAGTATACCGAAAGTAGATATATTGTTGGAGGACGAAACAATCAAAGCTATGATAGAAACCTATAGCCGTGATACAGTATTAGAAGCAATTCGACAAGAATCCGAAAAGTTACGTGCATTCATTGGTGATTGTGAAAAGGAAGAGGAAGCACAGAAACAAATCTCCCTTTTGATAACTCATATAGAAGCAAAGGTAGCAGCGATGCATACACCGAATATGTGCCAGGTAATCAATGCAACAGGGACGATTTTGCATACGAATTTAGGACGAGCACCAATTGGTCAGGCACACATGGATCATGTGTATAAAATTGCCACAGGATATTCCAATCTAGAATATAACCTAGAGGCGGGAAAACGAGGAGAGCGTTATGCTCACTTTGAAGAATTATTATGTAAAATCACTGGGGCTGAAGCTGCTATGGCAGTGAACAATAATGCAGCAGCAGTGATGCTGATTCTTAGTTCCATGGCCAAAGGTGGAGAAGTAATTGTATCAAGAGGAGAATTGGTAGAGATTGGCGGAAAGTTTCGGATTCCAGATGTAATGGAACAAAGCGGTGCTACCTTAGTAGAAGTAGGAACCACGAATAAAACACATTACAGCGATTATGAAGAGGCAGTTACGCAGGAGACAGTTGCCTTGCTCAAGGTTCATACAAGTAACTATCGGATTGTTGGCTTCACGGAGACAGTTACGATAGAGGAGTTAGTTCCACTAGGTAAGGCACATGACCTCCCGGTGATAGAAGACTTAGGGAGTGGAGTGTTAATTGATTTAAGCAAATATGGTTTGACGTATGAACCGACAGTACAAGAATCCATTCGCAATGGTGCGGATGTTGTTTGTTTTAGTGGTGATAAGTTGTTGGGAGGTCCTCAAGCAGGTATTATTGTTGGAAAGAAGCAATACATCGATCAGATGAAGCGGAATCAACTGACCAGAGCACTTCGTATTGATAAATTTACTGCAGCTACGCTAGAAGTAGTGTTGCAAGAATATCTATCAGAGGAAAAAGCAATTCAACAGATACCTGTATTGCAGATGATAACTATGCCGTTAGAGGAAGTGACAAAGAGAGCGGAAGAACTTAGCGGCATGATGAAACATGCAAAATTAGAAGCAAGTATTCAAATAGAAGCATGCGAATCTCAAATCGGGGGCGGTTCACTGCCATTAGAAAGAATTCCTAGTATGGGGATATCCGTTAAGCCTAATCAAATTACAACGACAGAGTTAGAAGAGCGTATGAGACATTTTGAAATTCCAATTATTCCAAGAACATTCAACGATAAGATATTTTTAGATGCGAGGACGATTGATAGCAAATGGTTCTCAGTAATCGTAAAAGAGTTAAAGGAAGGACTGTGCTAATGAAGAACATCATTATTGGAACAGCAGGGCATATTGACCATGGAAAGACAACGCTAATAAAGGCATTAACTGGTCGCAACACAGATCGTTGGGAGGAAGAACAACGGCGTGGAATTACCATTGATTTAGGGTTCACATATTTTGATTTGAAAAGCGGTGACCGAGTGGGGATTATTGATGTGCCAGGTCATGAAAAATTTATCAATAATATGGTGGCTGGAGTTGTCGGAATGGATTTAGTAATGTTGGTAGTCGCAGCAGACGAAGGCATTATGCCGCAAACTCGTGAACATATGGATATATTAGGACAACTAGGAATTGAGAAAAGTATTTTAGTACTGAACAAGTGCGATTTAGTTGACGAAGAATGGATGGAACTTG
This sequence comes from Lachnospiraceae bacterium LCP25S3_G4, assembly GCA_052116865.1. GTDB lineage: Bacteria > Bacillota > Clostridia > Lachnospirales > Lachnospiraceae > CAUPWF01. The sequence goes on from JBQKKG010000005.1 coordinate 99,231, forward strand.
TGGAAGAAGAAATCAAGGAAGAATTAGAGGGTACTTTTTTAGAGCATGCACCTGTAGTTAAGGTGTCAGCAGCGACAGGAGAAGGACTAGAAGGGTTAATTCAAGTTATTGAACAATTAACTGCAGATGAACTGGTAGAAAAAGACACCCAAACCATTCCAAGACTTCCGATTGATCGAGCATTTACCATATCTGGATTTGGTACGATTATTACAGGTACTCTTATTAGTGGAACGATTACAAAAGAAGATACATTGGAAATGTATCCACTCGGGAAAGCGTGTAAGATTCGAAGTATCCAAGTACATGGACAGGATGTGAACAAGTGTTATGCGGGACAACGTGTAGCAATTAATTTATCAAATGTTAAAAAAAAGGAAATACAAAGAGGCTGTGTATTAGCGCCACCAAATAGCATGAAAAATACACAGTTACTAGACGTGAAATTAAGTGTGTTGCCTTCTTCCTTAAGACTTTTAACCAATCATTCAAGATTACATTTCTTTTCAGGTACGAGTGAAATCCTTTGTAGGGCAGTTTTGCTTGACAAAGAAGAAATTGGTCCAGGGGAAGAAGGATTTGTACAGTTGCGTTTGGAAGAGGAAATTGCACTTCGCAGAGGTGATAAGTTTATTGTTCGGTTTTATTCTCCGATGGAGACGATCGGAGGTGGGGGCGTATTAGAACCGAATCCAAAGAAAAAAAGACGTTTTGATCCAGAGGCATTGGAAGAGTTGAAAAGAAAAGAATCTGGTTCATCAGAGGATATCATCGAACTGCATATTAAAGCACATGCAGATACCATGGTAACAATTACAGAACTTGCGAAACTTACGGCTTTGTCTACGGATGAAGTGACGGCCGATATTGAATCTCTGCAAGAGCAGGGATTGATACAAGTCTTTCCGATGAAAAAGGATATCTATGTTTGGCATGCTTCCAGTGAAACAGGTATACGCAATACCATGGTAGATTCCTTGCACCTCTATCACAAAGAACATCCATATCGGTATGGGATGAAAAAAGCGGAAATTCATATGACATTTTTGAAAAAAGTCAAAGCCAACATTTTTGATGTTTATATTGAGAAGTTAGTGTCAGAAGGGGTGATAGGACGTCACAATGAGTATCTTCACTTACCTGAATTTACCGTGGTAGAGGATGGAGTTTATACCAAGACTACAAAAATTATGATGAATACGTTTATAAAAGCAGGGTACGATTTCGTATGGTTTACTGACATTGATTTTCAAGGAATTGGGCAAGAGATTATAGATGATATACTATTAGTAGAAGTAGATAAAGGGAATGTAGTAAAGGTTGCAGATAATCTTTATACGACAGCAGAGTTGATTACGAAGGCAAAAGAGATTATTGTACAAAAGTTATCCCAGAACAATCTGATTACCATTGCAGAGGTAAGGGATATATTCAATACCAGTAGAAAGAGCGCAAAGCCGATTTTAGAGTATATGGATAGTATAAAGGTTACGAAAAAGACCGGTGGTGAAAGCGAAAGGGTAGCATTCGTATGAATTTAAAACAATTAGAAGCATTTGTACAGATTGCAGAAGGAAAAAGTTTTTCAAAAGCTGCAAAAGAATTATTTTTAACTCAACCAACGATTAGCGCACATATTCTATCATTGGAAAAAGAGCTAAATGTAAGACTATTTGTACGAAATACAAAAGAAGTTAATCTGTCAGAGGAAGGAGGCATATTGTATCAATATGCAAGGCAGATGATTGACTTGGAGCAGGAGATTGAAAATGTATTTGGTAAGTCGTCCATCAAGGGGCAACAGTGTATTAGAATTGCAGCATCTACGATTCCTAGTCAGTATTTGCTTCCTGAAATCTTATCAAAATTTAGTGAAAAGTATCCAAAAGAACAATTTAATATTACTCAGACAGATAGTACGGGAGCTGTAGAAGAAGTAGTGAATCATAAGGTGGATATTGGGTTTACAGGAACGAAGATAGAAAAGAAGAATTGTAAATATATTCCGTTTTATAAAGATGAACTTGTGGTTATTACACCAACTACAGCTAAATTCAAGCAACTACAAGAAAGTAATGAAAGTCTTCAGTGGGTGCAAGATGAAGCTTTTATTATGCGGGAAGAAGGTTCCGGGACCAGAAAAGAAGCCGAAAAACAGTTGAAATTATCGGGGATTGATACTGAAAAAATCAGTGTAGTTGCAAGTATTGAGAATCAAGAAACAATTAAGAAATCTGTGAAAAATGGATTGGGAATATCCGTCATATCCAAATTAGCAGCAGAAGAAGAGATAGAAGATCAAAGTTTATTATATTTTCCGTTTGAGTCTGTAAAAAATGGAAGAGACTTGTTTGTTGTATACAATAGGAATTTTCAATTGCCTAGAGCGGCAGAACGGTTTTTGAAAGTTATAAAAGAAATGTATAACAACTAGGAGTGAAAAGACTCCAAATACCATGAAAGAAATGGTATTTGGAGTCTTTTGCTATATAGTATGTTATTCCTCATCTTGGAGAGCGTCATAACCTTTTTTTCCAGTTCTGACTTTAATTACATTTTCTATATGATAAATAAAAATCTTACCATATTGTATCAACCGATGAATACATAAAAATCCCTCCTCATGAATTAAGGTGTGTAAATAGTTACTTGATGTGTAGATATATTAGTGGCAAGTAAAACCGAAATTAATATACGCTATATAGCATATCAGAATAGGATGGCAATGCCCATGAATCCTTTCCAATCATCAATTCTAATTGGTCAACGATATGTCTTAATTCAGTCATGCCTGATAAAATTTGATCTCTATAGGCTTCCGCAGATTCTTTGACATCTTTCAGCTCTTTTACGCTATTAATGGAAACAGTAAGTGTGGAAAGAGTTTCGTATAAAGAGTCACTAAGAGAAGCAAATTGTCTTAAACGTTTCATTTCTAAAGAGGAAGAGATATCTAGCCCAATTTGTTTCTTTGTTGCAGCCAGATCCGAAAGCATTTGTTCATAACTTAGAATAGAAGGCAAGACATAATCATTTACAAGATCAATCATTGTAAGTGCTTCAATGTTAATGACTTTAGAATAGTTTTCTAATAGTATTTCATAACGGGAGTATATCTCATTTTCTGCAAATACTTGATGCTTTACAAATACATGGATGTTTTTCTGAGCAACAAAAGCCGGTAATGCATCGGGGGTTGTGCGAAGATTTGAAAGACCACGTGTTTTTGCTTCTGCAATCCATTCTTCGGAATAGTTATTCCCATTAAAAATAATGCGCTTATGATTTTTAATTGTCTGTTTTATGAGTGAGTTTAAATCTTTCTTGAAATCTTTCCCAGTTTCTAATTGGTCCGCAAATTGTGATAAGGTTTCTGCAACGATGGTATTTAGGACGATATTAGGACCTGAAATAGAGAATGTGGAACCTAGCATACGGAATTCAAATTTATTTCCAGTAAAGGCAAATGGAGAAGTCCGATTGCGATCCGTAGTATCTTTAGGGAAATGTGGCAATACAGTTGCTCCTATTTCCATTTGTTCTCTTTGTGGACCAACGTAAAGAGAATCAGTTTCTAATGCTTTTAAAATGTCGGTTAATTCATCTCCTAAGAACATAGAAACAATAGCAGGAGGTGCTTCGTTTGCACCGAGTCTATGGTCATTACCTGCACTTGCAACAGATACTCTTAATAAATCTTGATATTCGTCCACCGCTTTTATGACCGCACATAAGAATAGCAAAAATTGAGCATTCTCATATGGGGTTGCTCCTGGTTCTAAGAGGTTCATGCCTGTGTCGGTACATAGTGACCAGTTGTTGTGTTTACCACTACCATTTACCCCGTCAAACGGTTTTTCATGAAGAAGACAAGCAAGGCCGTGACGATCCGCAATTACTTTCATAAGCTCCATAGTAAGTTGGTTATGATCGGTAGCTGTATTGGTTGTGGTAAAGATAGGAGCAAGCTCGTGCTGCGCAGGAGCGACTTCATTATGCTTCGTTTTAGCTAAAATTCCTAACTTCCAAAGTTCTTCATCTAAGTCCTTCATAAAGGCAGAAATGCGTGGCTTGATAGAACCGAAATAGTGATCGTCTAATTCTTGCCCTTTCGAAGGCCTTGCGCCTAAAAGTGTACGACCGCAGTACATCAAATCGGGACGTTTTAAAAATAATGCCTTATCAATTAAAAAATATTCTTGTTCTGGGCCAACAGTTGTATTCACTCTTTTTGCGGTAGTGTTTCCGAATAATTTGAGGACCCGAAGTGCCTGCTTATCAATGGCTTGCATCGAACGGAGTAAGGGGGTTTTCTTATCAAGTGCTTCGCCACTATAGGAGCAAAAGGCAGTTGGGATATATAAGGATTCGTCCTTAATGAAGGCGTAGGATGTTGGATCCCATGCAGTGTAGCCTCTTGCTTCGAAGGTTGCACGCAGACCACCGGAAGGAAAACTGGATGCATCGGGTTCTCCGCGCACAAATTCTTTTCCGGAAAATTCCATAATTACTGATCCATCTGCTTCAGGTGAGATAAAACTATCGTGTTTTTCGGCAGTTACGCCAGTCATAGGTTGGAACCAATGCGTAAAGTGCGTAGCACCTTTTTCGATGGCCCAGTCTTTCATAGCGTTAGCAACCACATTAGCAACATCAATTTCGAGATGCTTTCCCTCAGCAATTGTTTTTTTAAGAGCTTTGTAGGTTTCTTTTGGAAGTCGCTCCTTCATTACATGGTCATTAAACACCAAGCTTCCGAATAAATTTGGTACGTCTTTCATTACAAATTGCCTCCTTTATAATAATTCTATGCCTGCTGCTTTACAGTCGGCAATTGTGTCTTCATCCCAGATAGATACTTGAACCTCACCAATATGTGCCTTTCTTAGTATTAGCATAGAAAGTCTGGATTGGCCAATACCTCCACCTATTGTAAGTGGTAATTCTCCTGCGAGAAGCATTTTGTGAAAAGGCAATTCTCTTCGATCGTCACAACCAGCTTTTGTAAGTTGGCTATCTAGAGCATCTGGATCGACGCGAATTCCCATAGAAGATACTTCGAATGCACAACCAAGTAAATCGTTCCAGAATACAATGTCGCCATTCATAGCCCAATCATCGTAATCAGGTGCTCTACCATCGTGTTTCTTACCAGAGGCTAATAAGTCTCCAATCTGCATAATAAATGCAGTTTTGTGTTCTTTCAGGTATTCGTCTTCACGTGCCTTTGGTGTGAGGGTTGGATATAAATCTTCTAATTCCTGAGTGGTAATGAAACAAATGGTTCTTGAAAGGGTAAATGGAAGCTTAGGAAATTGTTTGGACAGCTCCAACTGTGCATCACAAATGGAATCCACAATTTTTTGAACTGTATCTTTTAAATATGCTATCGTTCGTGTGCTTTGATCAATGACTTTCTCCCAATCCCATTGATCAACATATATGGAATGTAAATTATCCATTTCTTCATCTCTTCGGATTGCATTCATATCAGTGTAAAGGCCTTCTCCTATAGGAAAGTGATATTTATATAATGCCATGCGTTTCCATTTTGCTAAGGAATGAACGATTTGGGCATCTGTTTGCGTTTCTTTCATATCAAATTGAACGGGACGTTCTACACCATTTAAGTCATCGTTTAATCCAGAAGAGGGGGTTACGAACAATGGAGCAGATACTCTTCTGAGATTAAGTGCATCTCCAAGATTTTGTTCGAATGTTTTTTTGAAAGTGCCAATTGCTTTTTGTGTTTCGTACACAGATAAAACTGATTTGTAATCTTTTGGAGTTGTTAATTTACTCATAGATAACATCCTTTCTTTATTAGAGTTTAGGAAGATTCCCAAGAATATAAAAAAGCAAGGGAGCTGTAGACGTGTGGTCCACAGCTCCCTTGCTGTTCATGGCGTAATAATATCACTTGTTAAATTTAATGTCAATCTTTTTTTAAAAAGTAAGGATATTTTTAAATAAAGATTGATAGTTTGAATATAGTTATAGAAAAAAATGATAAGTAAATATTTGATATCAATTATATCAATTAGACGTTTTATGTAGAAAGAGGTATACTAAAGCCATAAGAAAACAAAAGAATAGAGGAAATAGTTATGATTTATATGGATAATGCAGCTACTACTATGCATAAACCAAAAGAAATGATTGAAGCTGTTGTACATGCGATGAATTCTATGGGAAATGCCGGGAGGGGTGCAAATACTGCTGCTTTGGATGCTTCTAGAGTTATTTACAATACACGAGAGTCATTGGCAAAATTCTTCCATGCAGAAGGTGCTAAACAAATTGTATTTACGAATAACTCCACAGAGAGTTTAAATATAGCAATCCAGGGTGTGTTAAAGCCAGGCGACCATGTGATTACAACAATGCTAGAACATAATTCGGTGTTACGACCAATTTATGCCATGCAAGAGCTTGGGGTAGAAGTAAGTATTGTGAAGAGTGATTCTGACGGAACCATTCGATATGAAGATTTTAGTAATCTTCTGAAGTCTAATACAAAGGCTATTGTATGTACGAATGGATCAAATTTAACTGGTAACTATATCGAGATATCAAAAATAGGAGCCATTGCTAAGGCACATGGTCTTGTGTTGATTGTAGATGCTTCGCAAACTGCAGGAGTTTTTCCGATCGATGTACAAGCAATGCAAATTGATATTTTATGTTTTACTGGACATAAAGGGTTGCTTGGCCCTCAAGGAACAGGCGGTATGTATGTGCGACCTGGTATCGAGGTAATGCCTCTTAAACGAGGAGGAACAGGCGTAGATACTTATAATAAAAATCAACCCAAGGAAATGCCTACACGACTAGAAGCAGGGACGTTAAATGGTCATGGAATTGCTGGATTGGGGGCCTCCATTAACTACATCAATAACGAAGGAATGGATGCTATTAGAAAAAGGGAACAGGCATTGATGTGGATGTTTTATGAAGGAGTGAAAGATATCCCGAATGTAAAAGTTTATGGAGATTTTAGTAATAAAAACCGGTGTGCTATTGTAACGCTGAATATTGGTGATTACGACTCGTCTGAAGTCAGCGATGAACTACTTGTAACATATGGGATTTCCACAAGACCAGGAGCACATTGTGCACCTCTTATGCACCAAGCGCTAGGAACAGTGGAACAAGGAGCAGTGAGGTTCAGTTTTTCTCATTATAATACAGAAGAGGAAGTTGAAATTGCAATCAATGCAGTCAAAGAATTAGCAGAAGAAGAGTAGGGAAAAAGGCATGAGACAGAAAGAACTAAAATTAATTATTACATTTCATACAACAGCAGATGCGATGGCTATGGAAAAAGCTTGCAAGGAAATGGGAGTTTCTGGAAGATTAATACCAGTACCGAGAGCAATCTCAGCTGGTTGTGGCTTGTCGTGGTGTGCAGAACTTTCGGAGCAAGAGCATTTAAAGAGAGTGCTAAGTGAGATTGGACTTGAGCAAGAAGATATGCATCAGTGTATGGTATAGTTTGAAAAAGAAAATAAAGGAAATGCTAAAAGCTCTCTGTATAGAGAGCTTTTAGCATTTCCTAATTAAAATCCTTCTACAAATGTGTCTAACACATGAGAAAGTAATTTTCCACTGTAATCAGCAAGATTATATTTTCCTTTGCAAAGTGCCCAATCATATAAAAGTGCCCGTTCAAACATGGCGTAAATTTTTACTAAATCATTAACAGTACTTGTATTCTTAAATTCTCCTGATTCAATTCCTTGCTCTATTATTTCTGTAATCCACTGATAATAAAAGCGCTTTTTATCTAGCAAATGTTTTTTGTCTTTTGTTACTAACTGAGAAGAATAAAGAGAGGCCAGTAATTTAATATCTACACTTGTTTCTATCATATAAAAAAGTTCATGATTTAAAAACATTAGCTTATCATATGCAGACAGGTCGGGGTTAATTACACCGGTTAATTCTTCATATTTCTCATCGAAAAGATATGATAAAGAACTTAATAATGCATCCTTACCTTTGAAATAATGATAAAAAGTTCCTTTAGAGGTCTTAGATGCAGCAATAATTTCATCAACGGTAGTATTCTCATAACCTTTTTTATAGAATAAATTCCAAGCGGCCTTTACAATTCGGCTTTTTGTCGATTGGCGTTGTCTTGGCATTCGGGATATACTCCTTTCTTGTAAGTGGATAATCCTATTGATATACAACAATATCTTTTTTATGATACAAAGAAAAGCGGATTATGTCAATCCGCTTTTCTTTAGTATCAAGTTTGTACCGGGACTTAGCCTACTACAAAACCGTATTTTAATGGGTCATCTGGGTCGATAACATAAGTTGCTTCACCTGTAACATAAGCGCTACCTGTGATTTGTGGAATAACCGCATTGAAGTCACCTACTTTAGTTTCTTCTTGGATTACACCTTTAAATTGAGAACCGATAAAGCTTTCATATACAAATGGTTCTCCCACTTTGATTTCTCCTCTTGCATGAAGAAGTCCAAGTTTTGCACTTGTACCTGTACCACATGGAGAACGATCAGCCATTCTGTCGCCAAAGATTACAACATTTCTTAAGTTACATCCTGGAGTTTCTGTTGGGCAATATAATTCTGCTAAGTCAACAGATGTAATGTCTAAAGTTGGATGTTGCAATTTGTTTTCTTTGTTTGCATTTTCAATTAATTTCATTCCGAAATCCGTAAGGTCAGACACAGATTTTGCGTCTACAGTCATACCTACTTGTGTAATATCGCAGATTGCAAAGAAGCTTCCGCCGAAAGATATATCATATGTAACTTCTTTTCCGTCAATTACAGTTTTACAATTTTCTTTGTATAAGAATGCAGGAACGTTTGTCAATGTTACGTTAAGAACTTTTCCATTTTTAACTTCTGCTTTTGTACGAATAAGACCAGCTGGAGCTTCCAATACTACTTCAGTATAAGGTTCTTTTGCTTCTACAAGTCCTGATTCAATAATTGCAGTAACAGATCCGATTGTACCATGTCCGCACATATTTAGATATTCACCTGTATCCATGAAGAAGACACCGAAATCTGCTTCAGGATTAACTGGTTCAGTGATGTAAGCGCCGAACATGTCATGATGACCACGTGGTTCGAACATAAGTGCTTGACGATACTTGTCATAGTGCTTAGCAAGATAATGCTTACGTTCGATCATTGTGTTTCCTTCAAGTTTTGGAAAACCTGAGAAAATTACTCTTGTAAATTCACCTACTGTGTGTGTGTCGATTGCCTTGAAAGATCCTTCGAATGAGTCAAGGTCTAATTTTGGATTGATGTCCATAATCCGTTCCTCCTTTAAATAAAATAATTTTATTCTTATAGACATATTCTATAAGTATTTTATAAAAACACTGGAAAGACAAGACTGTCTTACAGAGTGCCTTTTTCAAAAAACGGGTAAAATTGATAAAAAACTAACAATTAGACTATGTTCTAGTATGACGTTCAGTTTCTATAATCTATTATGCTCGAAAACCCTTGAAAAGTCAACAATAATTTGCTAAGATAAAAATACAATAAAATCTGTGAAAGGCTCTTGAAAACTAGAAAAACATGTGTTATTGTATATGGGCATGGAAAATAAATATGGGAGTAGATGGGTAACTGGTGTGCCTCCTAGTCTTCAAAACTAGTGTAGGGCGTTAGTAGCGTCCTGGGTGGGTTCGATTCCCACATACTTCCGCCAAAATGTTAAAATTATATTTAGATAGTTAAAAATAAAACTCATAGATAGAATCTATAAAACATGCACATAGGTTAAAGCTAAAGGTGTTCGTGTTTAGGTAGGGACAAAGCTAAATAAGTTCGCGTTTAGGTAGGGACAAAGCTAAATAAGATAAGTAAGTGAAAGCGCTTGTTTTTACTTATTAATAAAAATGAAGAGGAGAAGGATGAGTCATGGACAACTTACAAATTTTGTTAAGACAACATGTAGGTGCGCCTTGTGAAGCTATTGTGAAAGCTGGAGACAAGGTAGAAAAGGGAACTTTGATTGCTACGCCAACTGGATTGGGAGCCAATATTTTCTCAGGTGTATATGGTGTTGTTGAAGAAGTAAAAGAAGACAGAATTATAATTAAGGCAGATGAAGAACAAAAAGATGAATTTGTTCAAATTGAAGAAGGTAGTAAATTAGATATGGTAAAGGCTGCTGGAGTAGTAGGAATGGGCGGTGCTGGTTTTCCTACTGGTGTGAAGCTTGGTGCGGATTTAAATGGAGGTTACATTTTAATCAATGCAGCTGAATGTGAACCTGGGCTTCGCCATAATATCATTCAAATAGAAGAAGAAACAGAAAAAATTGTTCGCGGCGTAAAATATTCGATGGAAATTTCAAACGCAGCAAAGGCTATTTTTGCTATCAAGAAGAAAAATGAAAAGGCAATCAAAGCTTTAAAAGCAGCGGTGAAAGATGAACCTTCAATTTCTGTATTTTTAATGCCAGATATTTACCCAATGGGTGAAGAACGAGCTGTAGTTAGAGAATGTCTTGGAATAGAATTAGATCCTACACAATTACCATCAGCAGCAAATGCTATTGTTTTGAATAGTGAAACACTATCTAGAGTAACAGAGGCAATTGAAGAAAGAAAGCCATGCTTTAGTAAAAATGTTACTGTACGTGGCAAAATAAAAGGTGGTAGTGAGGAACATGTATTTATGAATGTTCCAGTTGGAACAAGTGTAAATGATTTGATACAACGTGCCGGCGGAATTGAAGAACCATATGGTGAAATAATTATGGGTGGACCATTCACAGGAAAAGCTACAACATTAGATGCACCAATCACGAAAACAACAGGTGGTATTCTTGTGACAGTTGAGTTCCCAGACTTACATGGAGCTCCGGTAGGATTGCTTGTCTGTGCATGTGGTGGTGATGAAGCTCGTATGAGAGACCTTTGTGCAAAAATGAATGGTAAAGTAGTTTCAGTTGCAAGATGTAAACAAGCGGCAGAAATGAAAAATGGTGCTTTGAAATGTGAAAGACCAGGGAACTGCCCAGGTCAAGTGCAAAATAGTTTGCAATTTAAAAAAGACAAAAGTGAGTACATCATAATAGGAAATTGCTCTGATTGTTCGAATACAGTTATGGGATCAGCGCCAAAGATGGGATTAAAAGTGTTCCATCAGACAGATCATGTAATGAGAACTATTGGACATCCACTATATAGACATTTAACAGTTTCTAAAAAAGTAGATCAAGAATTATAATTTCGTAACATTTGGTATTACTATCACTTTGCAGTCCTGTGAGAACCCCCGATTTTTCACAGAAGATCTTATCTGCGACTGGAATAAGTGATTGTAAATATAATTTGGGGAAAACCCAAGCAAAACAAACAAGGAGGGAAACCAATATGTCAATTACAGCTGAAACAGCTAAAGAACATGCAAATGACCCTGCAGTATTATGTTGTAGAGCCGAAGGTGGCATCACAATTGAAGCTGCTAACTTGGAAGATCCAGCAATCTTCGATGATTTGGTGGATTCAGGGTTATTAAACTTAGATGGTTGTTTAACCATCGGACAAATTTTAGGTGCAAAATTAAAGAAAACTTGCGATTCTCTTTCACCACTTACTGCTGATGTAGTAGAAGGTTTTAAAGAAGTAGTCGTAGAAGAGGAAGCACCAGTAGTAGAAGAAGCTAATGTAGCAGCAGTAGCAGCTCCAACAGCAGCAACAACAGTTGCAGGTGGAACATTAAAGATCCACATTGGAGAAGGAAAAGAAATCGATATCGAGTTACCATTAGGTGGACTTGGTGGCGGTGCAGCAGTAGCAGAAGTTCCAGCAAGTGTAGCAGCAGTAGCAGCAGCACCTGAAGTAGAACAAGAAGCAAAAGTAGTAAGAAGTCTAACAAGAAAGCATTATTCTATTACAGAAGTTAAGAGAGGTCCGGAAACTAAGATTGAAGGAACAACTCTTTACATCCGTGAAGGAATTGAAAAAGAGTGTATCGATTCTCAAGAATTAGTACATGATATGAAAATCGAAATCATTACACCAGCTGAATATCACACATATTCAGAAACTGTAATGGATGTTCAACCAATTGCAACTAAAGAAGGTGAGTCAGAACTTGGTTCTGGTGTTACAAGAGTTCTTGATGGTGTTGTAATGATGCTTACAGGTACAGATGACAATGGTGTTCAAATCGGTGAGTTCGGTTCTTCAGAAGGATACTTAGATGAAAACATCCAATGGAACAGACCTGGATGCCCAGATAAGGGAGAAATCTTTATCAAAGGCCAAGTGACAATTCAAGAAAAGACAAACATGGAAAGACGTGGACCAATTGCTGCACATACAGCATTTGATCATATTACACAAGAAATCCGTGAAGCTTTGAAAGAATTAGATGATAGCCAAGTAGCTGAGACTCAAGAGTTGAAACAAGTTCGTAGACCAGGTAAGAAAAAAGTAGTTATTGTTAAAGAAATCATGGGACAAGGTGCTATGCATGATAACTTTATCTTACCAGTAGAACCAGTAGGTGTACTTGGAGCAAGACCTAACGTAGACTTAGGAAACGTTCCAGTAGTTGTATCTCCACTAGAAGTGCTTGATGGATGTATCCATGCATTAACATGTATTGGACCAGCATCAAAGGAAATGTCTAGACATTATTGGAGAGAACCACTTGTACTTGAAGCATTACATGATGAAGAAGTTGACCTTTGTGGTGTAGTATTTGTTGGAAGTCCACAAATCAATGCAGAAAAATTCTATGTATCAAGACGTGTTGGTATGACTGTTGAAGCTATGGACGTTGATGGAGCTTTTGTTACAACAGAAGGATTCGGAAATAACCATATTGACTTTGCAAGCCATATTGAACAAATTGGTATGAGAGGAACTCCAGTTGTAGGTATGTCATTCTGTGCTGTTCAAGGAGCTCTTGTTGTAGGTAATAAATACATGACAACAATGGTTGATAATAACAAATCAGAAGCAGGTATTGAAAATGAAGTTCTTGCTTGTAATACTCTTTGCCCAGAAGATGCAGTTCGTGCTCTAGCAATGTTAAAAGCATCTATGGCAGGTGAAGATGTTAAGGTTGCTGAGAAGAAATGGAATCCTAACGTTAAATCAACAAACGTAGAATTGATTTCAAGTGTTACAGGAAAAGCTGTTGAGTTAGTAGAAAATGAACAAGCAATTCCAATGAGTGATAAGAGAAAAGAAAAATATAGCTAAGACTAGGTGATAAATATGAAATATGGCGATAAAATAATACGTATGGAAGGCGTAATCGTAGAAGTTCATGACGGTTGCGTGGGAATTGACCTTAAAGGTCGTCTTGGATTTCTCAAGATTCCAATGAGAATGTTGATTACTGACTATCCTATAGTAGTAGGACAAGAAGTTGCTTGGAATATGAGCTTTATCGAACAACTTGGTCCGGAAGCCAATGAGAAGTATGTTAGTAACCTAGACACTTATACGAGACGTCAAGAAGAAATGCGTGCTCGCAAAAACCAAGTAAACGAGGAGGTATAACAATGAGTTTAACAGCCGTTAAAGGAATGCAGTCAGAGATTTTCGTTCCTATTACTCCACCATCAGTGTGGGCTCCTGTGACCAAAGAGCTTAAAGATATGACAATTGCTCTTGCTACAGCTGCCGGAGTACATCATATTGACCAAGAAAGATTTAATCTTGCTGGTGATTTTACATGGAGAAAAGTTACAGATCAAATGAAATCAAGCGAATTAATGGTTTCACATGGTGGATATGATAACAGTGATGTTAACAAAGACATCAACTGTATGTTCCCTATCGATAGAATTCATGAATTAGCAAAAGAAGGATTTATCAAAGCTTGTGCACCTGTACATGCAGGATTCATGGGTGGTGGTGGAAACCAAGAAAAATTCAAAAATGAAACAGGACCTGCTATCGCAGCTATGTTTAAAGAAGAAGGCGTAGATGGCGTACTTCTTACCGCAGGCTGAGGTACTTGTCACCGCTCTGCAGTTTTGGTGCAGAGAGCGATTGAGGAAGCTGGAATTCCAACAATTATTATTGCAGCTCTTCCTCCAGTTGTACGTCAAACAGGTACACCACGTGCGGTTGCTCCATTGGTTCCAATGGGTGCAAATGCAGGAGCTCCTAACAACGTAGAACAACAAACAGCTATCGTAAAGGCTTCATTAGAACAATTGATTGCTATCCAGACACCTGGAAAAATTGTTCCATTGCCATTTGAATACGCAGCTAAAGTATAATAATGATATAATGGGCGGATGTTATGCATCTGCCCATTTTTGAAAAAAATTATAAAAATATATTGGATTTTTATCCGATATATTGTAATATTTACATATGGTACTGTATAAAAAATATCGATACAGTGTGAATGAAAAACGTAAAGTGAGCTTTGGAGGTGTAAGGAAATGTCGGAGCAAACGAAAGATTTGAGACGCCTAGTTATCAAAGCGTTCCATATGACAGAAGTGGAGTGGGGCGAACATAATGATATTAGCGTAGATGGGAAAATGGTGATAAGCAAGGAGATGCTAGATCAACTTGTAGAGCGGGAACCATTGATTGAAAAAATTGATATTCAGATTATTGAACCCAATGATCATGATCGTTATACGGAAACTATTATGGATATCATACCCATTTCTACCAAAGTGCTGGGAAATATAGGCGAGGGAATTACTCATACGCTGACAGGGGTATACGTTATGCTCACGGGGGTAGATACAAATGGTAAGCCTACCCATGAATTTGGCTCTTCGGAAGGGAATTTAAAGGAAAAGCTATATTTAAACCGTGCAGGTACACCGGGAGATGAGGATTATATTGTGTCCTTTGATGTGACGCTTGCAGCTGGTAAGGGACAAGAAAGACCAGGACCAATGGCTGCACATCGGGCGTGTGATGCTTTTATACAAGCATATCGTGATAAGATGAAGAAATTTAAAGGTGATAAGTGTACAGAACGTCACGAGTATCATGACATTGTAAGACCGGGGAAGAAGCGTGTTTTGATTATTAAACAGGTGGCAGGTCAAGGTGCAATGTATGATACACACTTCTTTGCGAATGAACCATCCGGAGTAGAAGGTGGACGTTCTATTATCGATATGGGAAATATGCCGATTATGGTTACTCCAAATGAGTACCGAGATGGTATAATTCGTTCTATGCAGTAGGAGGTGATAGTATGGGTATAGGACCATCAACAAAAGAAACATCCTTGCATCACTTTCGCGATCCGTTGCTTGATGTTGTTTCTAATGATACAGATTTAGATCTCATGGGAGTGTTGCTTGTTGGAACTCCAGATGATAATAAAGATAAGATGTTAGTTGGTACAAGGGCTGCAGTTTGGGCTGAATCAATGCGTGCAGATGGAGTGATCATATCCTCGGATGGATGGGGAAATAGTGATGTTGACTTCACAAATACGTGTGAGCAATTAGGGATTAGAGGGATACCAGTTACAGGACTCAATTTTAGTGGAACAGTTGCGCAATTTGTAGTTACAAATGATTACCTTGATGGTATAGTGGATATTAACAAAAGTGCAGATGGAACGGAAACGAATGTAGTTGGAGAAAATAATATGTCGACGCTTGATTGTCGAAAAGCTATGGCTTTGCTAAAGTTGAAAATGAGGAAAAAAGAGCAGCACGATTAATCAGTGAGGTATAACAAAAGATAGATATTAATATTTCATAAAAAAAGACGCCTTCTACAGAAGACGTCTTTTGAAATATTTTAAATTATGCTTTTGCAGCATCCTTAAAGAACATTCCAGATGTAAATAACATTACACAGATAACAACCCATGTAAGTATTGTTAATGGAAGTGTTTTTACTACTAAGTAAGCAATTAGAACACCGATGACACCGAAAATTGAAAGCATTACAGAAGCTTTTCTGTCGTATTTGCCTTCTTTAACAAACTTAATACCTGCAGATGGCATTAAGAATGCACATGATCCCATCATAATTGGAAAAGCTGCGCTGATGTTCATTCCAAGTGCTCCGCAAAGAGCCATACATGGAGCGTAAAGACCTACACCGATTGTCATTAATGCGCCTAAGATAAAGTTAATTACAATACCAATTACTAATTTAACACCAGTTAATGATAATAAAGTACCTGTTGCGCCGAAAGGTCCAACTCCAAGAAGCTTGCATGCCATAACAATTGCCAAGAAAATAAGAGCACATCCTAAAGCGATACGAACAAGTTTAACTGGCCATTTAGAAACAATACCAGCACCGATAACAGCACCGATAACAGCTGCAGCAATCATGCCGATTAACGTAACAGCGCCAACTTCTACTAAGCCAAAAAATAGTACAGCTTCTAAAACTACAGGGATAGTATCCCCTACGTTCAAAGTACCTGGCATTACTTCGTCAGGACTTGACTGTGTAAATTTGAAACCTGCTTGTGTAGTAGCGAAACTACCGATTCCTAATGTATCAAGTAAGTTTGTGATACAGCCGATGAGTGCCAATGAAACCATTTTCTTTCCATCAAAATCTTCTTTGTGTGCGATACAGTCCTTGATAAAGTAAACTGCAAAAACTGCGGTCCATGCAATAAGCACGATTCTTAAAATCAAAACACTACTCATAAATCATCCCTCCAGATCGTTATTTAGTTGTCAATAAATAAATTAGAAACAGACTCATAATAAAAAAATATAATCACCCCGATATGTATATATTTAAATTTCCGCCTGTTCGTTATCTAATTTTACCAATTTCCATAGAAAAAGTCAATCTTATTTATAGAAAAGCACGCATAAATGAAAAAGGGTAAAATAGTGTTTCTTCTATTATAATATTCTGCACATGGTAGAAAAATAACAATAAAATTATTGTATTGAAAAAAAAACAATATTTTAAAAAAACTACTTGAAATACGCAAAACAATCAAGTATACTTAAAAAGCTGTGACATTGATAGCGTAGAAGCGCGAGGTTGCTACTTTTGATAAGTAGGTTTTCCGTGGAGCGAATGTCAAGTTAGGAAACTGGCGACAAGTCACTGTACGAATCAATAACGTCCACTGAAACGTGGAAACAACGTGTGAGTTAAAAGCGACACACACGGGAGAGTGTACAGTCACCGCTTGTCGTACTTTGGTTAAATAGTACGAAAAGGAGGCGACTTTTTTTATGGCAAGTCAAGTAATGAGAATCACATTGAAGGCGTATGATCATCAACTGATTGATGCATCTGCGAAAAAAATCATCGAAACTGTTAAAAAGAACGGATCACAAGTGAGTGGACCGGTGCCACTTCCAACGAAGAAGGAAGTAGTAACAATTCTTAGAGCGGTACACAAGTACAAAGATTCTAGAGAACAGTTTGAACAAAGAACTCATAAGAGACTTATCGATATCATTACACCAACACAAAAAACGGTTGATGCATTATCTAGATTAGAAATGCCAGCTGGTGTTTATATCGATATCAAAATGAAACAAAAATAGGAAAACAGTAACGGTCCTAAAATTTAGGATGATCACATAGGTGATCCGCTGTAGATTACAGGAGGTAGTAATAATGAAGAAAGCTATTTTAGCTACAAAAGTCGGAATGACTCAAATCTTCAATGAAGACGGAGTGTTAACTCCAGTGACTGTATTACAAGCCGGACCTTGTGTAGTAACACAGGTTAAGACGGTTGAAAATGACGGTTATAGTGCTGTTCAAGTTGGCTATGTTGACAAAAAAGACAGAATTGTAAACACAGACAAGAGCGGTAAGAAAGAAATTGTACACAGACATGGTGTAACGAAAGCAGAAAAAGGACACTTTGATAAAGCAGGCGTTTCTGGAAAAAGATTTGTAAGAGAATTCAAATTTGAAAATGCAGAAGAATATACGTTAGCACAAGAAATCAAAGCGGATATCTTTGAAACTGGAGACAAAATTGATGTATCAGCAATTTCAAAGGGAAAAGGATTCCAAGGCGCTATTAAGAGACATAATCAACACAGAGGTCCTATGACTCATGGATCAAAATTCCATCGTCATGCTGGTTCTAATGGTTCTGCATCTGATCCAAGTAAAGTATTTAAAGGAAAGAAAATGCCAGGACACATGGGAAGCAAAAAAATTACAATTCAAAATCTTGAAATTGTTCGTGTAGATGCTGAGAATAACCTACTCTTAGTAAAAGGTGCTGTACCAGGACCTAAGAAATCTTTAGTAACAATTAAAGAAAGCGTAAAGGCTAACTAAGCTTTTGCCTAGGAAAGGAGGAACACACAGATGGCAAACGTATCTGTTTACAATATCGAAGGTAAAGAAGTTGGAACAATCGATTTGAATGATGCAGTGTTTGGTGTTGAAGTTAATGAACACTTATTGCACATGGCAGTTGTTCAACAACTTGCGAATAAACGTCAAGGAACTCAAAAAGCAAAAACTCGTTCAGAAGTTTCCGGTGGTGGTAGAAAGCCGTGGAGACAAAAAGGAACAGGTCATGCAAGACAAGGTTCTACAAGATCTCCTCAATGGACGGGCGGTGGAGTAGTATTTGCTCCAACACCAAGAGATTACTCGTTCAAATTGAACAAAAAAGAAAAGAGAGCAGCATTAAAGTCAGCTCTTACTTCTAGAGTAGAGGAAAATAAATTTATCGTTTTAGATGAAATCAATTTTGGAGAAATCAAAACGAAGAATTTCCAAAACGTATTAAATAACTTAAAAGTATCTAAAGCATTAGTGGTATTAGAAGATGGTAATAAAAATGCAGAAATTTCTGCAAGAAATATTCCAAGCGTAAAAACAGCTCGTACTAATACAATTAACGTATACGATATCTTAAAATACAACACAGTAATCGTAACGAAGGCTGTTGTTGCAAATATCGAGGAGGTGTACGCGTAATGGCTGATATTAAATATTATGATGTAATCCTCAAACCAGTGGTAACTGAAAAAAGCATGGAAGCTATGGCGGATAAGAAATATACATTCTTAGTTCATACTGAGGCTACAAAATCTCAGATTAAAGAAGCTGTAGAAAAAATGTTTGCAGGAACAAAGGTGAAAAATGTAAACACTATGAATCTTGCAGGTAAAACAAAAAGACGTGGTGCAACATTTGGTAAAACATCAAAATCAAAAAAAGCAATTGTTCAACTAACAGCAGATAGTGCTGATATAGAAATTTTTGAAGGTCTATAGGACTTGTAACTAATCATACGGAATGAAACCGTGAAAATAAACATTTAACACGAAAGGAGTGAACGTAATGGGAATTAAAACTTATCGCCCATATACACCTTCCAGAAGACAGATGACTGGTTCAGATTTTACAGAAATCACAAAGTCTTCTCCAGAGAAATCTTTATGTGTTTCTTTGAGTAAGACAGCTGGTCGTAATAATCAAGGTAAAATCACTGTAAGACACCGCGGAGGCGGAGAAAAAAGAAAATATAGAATCATCGATTTTAAAAGAAACAAAGACGGCATTTTGGCAACTGTAATTGGTATTGAATACGATCCAAACAGAACTGCAAATATTGCACTTGTTTGTTATGCAGATGGTGAAAAATCATACATTTTAGCTCCAGAAGGATTAACGGATGGAATGAAAATAATGAATGGATCAGGAGCAGAGGTTAGAGTAGGAAACTGCTTGCCACTTTCAGAAATTCCAGTTGGTACACAAATTCATAACATTGAAATGTATCCAGGAAAGGGTGGACAACTTGTTCGTTCTGCTGGAAATAGCGCTCAATTAATGGCTAAAGAAGGAAAATACGCAACATTAAGACTACCATCAGGCGAAATGAGAATGGTTCCAATCATTTGTAGAGCATCTATCGGAGTGGTAGGAAATGGAGATCATAACCTAATCAATATCGGTAAAGCAGGACGTAAACGTCACATGGGATTCAGACCTACAGTTCGTGGATCTGTTATGAACCCTAATGACCATCCACATGGTGGTGGTGAAGGTAAGACAGGAATTGGTCGTCCAGGTCCATGTACACCTTGGGGCAAACCTGCTCTTGGTCTTAAGACAAGAAAGAAAAACAAACAATCTAACAAGATGATCGTTAGAAGAAGAGATGGTAAAGGTATCAAATAAATCAGTTTACAAGGAGGTTAGAACCTATGGCTCGCTCACTTAAAAAAGGCCCATTTGCAGACGCAAGTCTACTTAAGAAAATTGATGCAATGAACGCAGCAGGAGACAAGAGTGTAATTAAAAGCTGGTCTCGTCGTTCCACAATTTTTCCACAAATGATTGGTCATACAATCGCAGTTCATGATGGTAGAAAACATGTGCCTGTATATGTTACAGAAGATATGGTTGGACATAAACTCGGAGAGTTTGTTGCAACTAGAACTTATAGAGGACATGGCAAAGACGAAAAGAAATCAAAAGTTAGATAAATGTATTTGAAAGGAGGGTTCATCCATGGCTAAAGGACATAGATCCCAAATCAAAAGAGAAAGAAATGCTAATAAAGACACTAGACCATCAGCAAAGTTATCTTATGCTAGAGTTTCAGTTCAAAAAGCATGTTTCGTATTAGACGCCATAAGAGGTAAGGATGTTCAAACAGCACTTGGTATTTTGACATATAATCCAAGATATGCTTCTAGTTTAATAAAAAAATTATTAGAATCAGCAATTGCAAACGCTGAAAATAACAATGGTATGTCACCAGAAAACCTTTATATTGAAGAGTGTTACGCAGATAAAGGTCCAACAATGAAAAGAATTAAACCTAGAGCACAAGGTAGAGCTTATAGAATCGAAAAGAGAATGAGCCACATCACATTAGTGCTTAATGAAAGATAAGGAGGGACATAATGGGACAGAAAGTTAATCCTCATGGCTTAAGAGTCGGTGTTATTAAAGACTGGGATTCTAAATGGTATGCAGAAAAAGACTTTGCAGATAATTTAGTAGAAGACCATAAAATCAGAACATTTCTTAAGAAAAAATTATATAGCGCAGGTGTTTCTAAAATTGAAATTGAAAGAGCATCAGACCGCATTAAGATTATCATTTTCACAGCAAAACCAGGTGTAGTAATTGGTAAAGGTGGATCTGAAATTGAAAAAGTAAAAACTGAATTAGCAAAATTTACAAATAAAAAATTAGTTGTAGATATAAAAGAAGTGAAAAGACCAGATAAAGATGCACAATTAGTAGCAGAAAACATTGCATTACAACTAGAAAATCGTATTTCTTTTAGACGTGCAATGAAATCTTGCATGTCAAGAACGATGAAATCAGGTGCTTTAGGGGTTAAAACCGCTGTTTCAGGACGTCTAGGCGGTGCGGATATGGCACGTACAGAGTTCTATAGCGAAGGAACAATTCCTCTTCAAACACTTAGAGCAGATATTGATTATGGATTCGCTGAAGCAGACACAACTTATGGTAAAGTTGGTGTTAAAGTATGGATTTATAAAGGCGAAGTTCTTCCAACTAAAGCAACTAAGGAAGGGAGCGATAAATAATGTTAATGCCAAAAAGAGTAAAACGTCGTAAACAATTCCGTGGTTCTATGAAAGGGAAAGCCTTGAGAGGAAACACGATTGCAAATGGTGAATATGGTATTGTTGCAATGGAACCATGTTGGATCCGTTCCAATCAAATTGAAGCTGCCCGTATTGCTATGACTCGTTATATCAAACGTGGTGGTAAAGTTTGGATTAAAATATTCCCAGATAAACCAGTAACTACAAAACCAGCTGAAACACGTATGGGTTCCGGTAAAGGTACCTTAGAATATTGGGTAGCAGTTGTAAAGCCAGGACGCGTAATGTTCGAAATCTCAGGTGTACCTGAAGAAATCGCAAGAGAAGCGTTACGTCTTGCAACTCATAAACTACCTTGTAAATGTAAAGTAGTTTCTCGCGCAGACTTAGAAGGCGGTGATAACAGTGAAAATTAATACATTTGTAGAAGATTTAAAAGCAAAATCAGCTGCAGAATTAAACGAAGAATTAGTAGCTGCTAAAAAGGAACTTTTTAATTTAAGATTCCAAAACGCAACAAATCAGTTAGATAACACAAGTAGAATTAAAGAAGTTAGAAAAAACATTGCTAGAATTCAAACGGTTATCACAGAGATGTCTAAATAATCCGGAAAGGAGAATTTATCGTGGAAAGAAATTTAAGAAAAACACGTTCAGGTAAAGTTGTTAGCAATAAAATGGATAAAACTATTGTTGTTGCAGTTCAAGATCATGTAAAGCACCCACTTTATAAGAAGATTGTAAAAAGAACTTATAAATTGAAAGCACATGATGAAAATAATGAATGTAACATTGGAGATACAGTTAAAGTAATGGAAACAAGACCATTATCAAAAGATAAAAGATGGAGACTTGTGGAAATTTTAGAAAGAGCAAAATAGAGCAAGTAATCGTTTGCTTGCAAGTATAATAAAGGAGGTTTACCTGCATGATACAACAAGAAAGTAGACTTAAAGTAGCAGATAATACAGGCGCCAAAGAATTACTTTGCATCCGTGTGTTAGGTGGCTCTACTAGAAGATATGCAGCTATTGGAGATGTTATCGTTGCTACTGTTAAAGATGCAACACCAGGTGGTGTTGTTAAAAAGGGCGATGTAGTTAAAGCTGTGGTTGTACGTACTGTAAAAGGTGCTCGTCGTAAAGACGGTTCTTATATCAGATTCGATGAAAATGCTGCTGTAATTATTAAAGACGATAAAAACCCAAAAGGAACTCGTATTTTTGGACCAGTAGCAAGAGAGCTTCGTGAAAAACAATTCATGAAAATTGTTTCATTAGCTCCAGAAGTATTATAAGGAGGTGCCAAGATGTCAACTATGAAAATCAAAAAAGGTGATACTGTAAAAGTGATTGCTGGAAAAGATAAAGATAAAGAAGGCAAAGTAATTGCTGTAAAAGATGGAAAAGTATTAGTTGAAGGTGTCAACATGCTGACAAAGCACACAAAACCAAGTGCTGCAAATCAAAATGGTGGTATCATTCATCAAGAAGGACCTATTGATGTTTCTAACGTAATGTATGTTCATAAAGGAAATACTACAAGAGTAGGTTTCAAAATGGACGGAGATAAGAAAGTACGTGTAGCAAAATCAACAGGCGATGTGATCGATTAATTAGAGAAAGGAGGCAGGGACTTTGAGTAGACTTAAAGAAACATACCAAAATGAAATCGTAGATGCTATGGTTAAGAAATTTGGTTATAAAAATATAATGGAAGTGCCAAAGCTTGATAAAGTAGTTATCAACATGGGCGTTGGCGAAGCAAAAGATAATGCGAAAGTGCTAGAATCAGCAGTAGCTGACCTAGAAAAAATCACAGGACAAAAAGCTGTTCTTACAAAGGCTAAAAATTCTATAGCTAACTTCAAACTCAGAGAAGGAATGGCAATCGGATGTAAAGTTACTTTAAGAGGAGAAAGAATGTATGAATTTGTTGATCGTTTGATTAACTTGGCATTACCTCGTGTACGTGACTTTAGAGGTGTTAACCCTAACGCATTTGACGGAAGAGGTAACTATGCTCTTGGTATTAAAGAACAATTGATATTCCCTGAAATCGAATATGATAAGGTTGATAAAGTTAGAGGTATGGATGTAATTTTTGTTACAACTGCTAAAACAGACGAGGAATCTCGTGAATTATTAACACTATTCAACATGCCGTTCACAAAGTAAGGAGGAGGGGAATTCATGGCAAAAACATCTATGAAAATAAAACAACAACGACCAGCAAAGTTCTCTACTAGAGAATATAATCGTTGTAGAATTTGTGGTCGTCCACATGCATATTTAAGAAAATACGGAATTTGCAGAGTTTGCTTCCGTGAATTAGCATATAAGGGACAAATCCCAGGAGTTAAAAAAGCTAGTTGGTAAAATGAAAAACAAAAGGAGGTAACTTAAATGACTATGAGTGATCCAATCGCAGATATGCTTACGAGAATCCGTAATGCGAATACTGCTAAACACGATACAGTTGATATTCCTGCGTCTAAGATGAAAGTCGCTATTGCCGATATTCTTCTAAATGAAGGTTATATTACAAAATATGAAATAGTAGAAGATGGTGCATTCCAGACAATCCGCATCACCTTAAAATATGGTTCGGATAAGAATGTGAAAGTAATTTCTGGTCTTAAGAGAATTTCAAAGCCAGGATTGCGTGTATATGCTAGTAAAAATGATCTTCCTAAAGTATTAGGTGGACTTGGTACAGCGATTATCTCAACAAACAGTGGTGTTATTACAGATAAAGAAGCTAGAAAGCTTAATGTTGGTGGAGAAGTATTAGCATTTGTTTGGTAGATCGTTGATAAACTGAACTATAGAAAATGAGCTATATGCTCAATGCAACTGAAAACAGAGGAGACGTAGGGGCTCTTCCGAGAATTTAAGTGTAGGAGGAATTGGTATGTCACGTATAGGAAGACTACCTGTCGCTATTCCAGCAGGAGTAACTGTTGAAATCGCAGACAATAATAAAGTGACTGTTAAAGGTCCTAAAGGAACTCTTGTAAGAGAACTTCCAGTAGAAATGGAAATCAAACAAGAAGGCGAAGAAATTGTTGTAACAAGACCAAATGACTTAAAGAAAATGAAATCATTACATGGCTTAACAAGAACATTGATTAACAATATGGTGGTTGGTGTTAGCCAAGGATATGAAAAAGTTCTAGAAGTAAATGGTGTAGGTTATAGAGCAGCAAAATCAGGTAATAAATTAACATTGAGTTTAGGATATTCTCACCCAGTAGAGATGGAAGATCCAGAAGGTATCGAAAGTGTACTTGAAGGACAGAATAAAATCACTGTTAAGGGTATTGATAAAGAAAAAGTAGGCCAATACGCAGCTGAAATCAGAGATAAGAGAAGACCAGAACCTTATAAAGGAAAAGGTATTAAATATGCTGATGAAGTTATTAGACGTAAAGTTGGTAAGACTGGTAAAAAATAATTAAGGAGAGTGCGAAGATGGTTAGTAAAAAATCAAGAACAGAAGTTCGTTTAAACAAACATAGAAAATTACGTAATCGTTTCAGTGGTACTACTGAAAGACCGCGTTTAGCTGTGTTTAGAAGTAATAATCATATGTATGCTCAAATTATTGACGATACAGTTGGAAACACTCTAGTTTCAGCTTCAACTCTTCAAAAAGAAGTGAAGGCAGAATTAGAAAAAACTAACAACGTTGATGCAGCAGCATACTTGGGAACAGTTATTGCTAAAAAAGCAATGGAAAAAGGTATTAATACTGTAGTCTTTGATAGAGGCGGCTTTATATACCAAGGAAAAATTAAAGCATTAGCAGATGCAGCTAGAGAAGCTGGATTAGAATTCTAGGAGGAGGAACACACATGAAACGTAATCTTATTGATGCTAGTCAATTAGAACTAACAGAAAAAGTGGTATCAATTAAACGTGTAACTAAGGTTGTTAAAGGTGGTCGTAACTTCAGATTCACAGCTTTAGTGGTTGTTGGTGATGGAAATGGCCATGTTGGTGCAGGTTTAGGAAAAGCAACAGAAATCCCAGAAGCAATTCGTAAGGGAAAAGAAGATGCAATGAAGAAACTTATTTCTGTAACATTAGATGAAAACGATAGTATTACACACGATGTATATGGCAAATTTGGAAGTGCTTCAGTATTATTGAAGAAAGCTCCAGAAGGTACCGGAGTTATTGCTGGTGGCCCAGTACGTGCGGTAATCGAGCTTTCAGGAATTAAGAACATTCGTACCAAGTCATTAGGATCTAACAACAAGCAAAATGTAGTACTTGCAACAATTGCTGGATTAAGTGAAGTAAAAACTCCAGAAGAAGTGGCTAAACTTCGCGGGAAATCTGTAGAAGAGATCTTGGGTTAAGGAGGAGATTAAAATGGCAAACTTAAAAGTAACGTTAGTGAAATCTACAATTGGTGCTGTGCCAAAACACAGAAAGACTGTAGAAGCATTAGGTTTGAGAAAACTTAATAAAACTGTTGAAATACCTGATAATGCAGCAACAAGAGGTATGGTGCAACAAGTAAGACACTTAGTAAAAGTAGAAGAAGTTTAAAAAATATAATCTTATTGAACGTATGTTTCAATAAGCAAAGATAAGGAGGTAAGAACATGGACTTATCAAGCTTAAGACCTGCTGATGGGGCAAAACAAAGTGATAATTTCAGAAGAGGACGTGGACACGGATCTGGAAATGGTAAGACTGCTGGTAAAGGGCATAAAGGACAAAAAGCACGTTCTGGTGGTACAAGACCAGGATTTGAAGGTGGACAAATGCCTTTATACAGAAGAATACCAAAAAGAGGATTTACATGTAGAAACTCTAAAGAGATTGTTGGTATTAATATAAGTGCATTAGAAGCATTTGAGAATGAATCAGTTGTTTCTATTGAAACACTTATTGAAAGTGGTATTGTGAAACACACAAAAGACGGTGTTAAAATTCTTGGAAATGGAGAATTAACTAAGAAGCTTACAGTTCAAGCAAATGCATTTAGTGCAAGCGCTGTTGAAAAGATTGAAGCTCTTGGTGGAAAAGCAGAGGTGATCTAATGTTAGAGACATTTCGAAAAGCTTTTAGAGTAGATGAAATCCGTAAAAAGATTTTTTATACGTTTTTAATGCTAGTCGTAATTAGAATTGGGTCACAATTGCCAACACCAGGTGTGGATCCTACTTATATCCAGGATTTCTTTGCAAATCAAACAGGGGAAGCGTTTAATTTTTTTAACGCTTTCACTGGTGGATCTTTTACCCAGATGTCAATATTCGCGTTAAGTATAACGCCGTATATTACATCTTCTATTATTATGCAGCTTCTTACGATTGCAATTCCTAAACTCGAGGAAATGCAAAAGGACGGCGAAGATGGTAGAAAAAAGATTGTAGCGATTACACGTTATGTCACGGTAGCTCTTGCATTAATCGAATCTACGGCTATGGCAGTAGGATTTGGACGTCAAGGACTTCTTGTGGAATATAACTTTGTAAATGCTGCTGTAGTTGTAGTTACACTTACGGCTGGTTCTGCTTTTCTTATGTGGATTGGTGAAAGAATAACAGAAAAGGGTGTGGGGAATGGTATTTCTATTGTTTTGTTAATTAATATTATTTCACGTGTTCCGGATGATTTTGTTTCGTTATATAATCAATTTGTAAAAGGGAAAACGATAGCTACTGGTAGTTTGGCGGCTATTATTATTATAGCAATTGTTTTAGTAATGGTGTTATTTGTCGTAATCCTTCAAGGAGGAGAAAGACGAATTGCTGTTCAATATTCACAAAAAATACAAGGAAGAAAGAATGTGGGGGGGCAATCAACACACATTCCTTTAAAAGTAAATACGGCAGGTGTAATCCCAGTTATTTTTGCTTCATCTTTAATGCAATTTCCTGTAGTCATTGCATCTTTTTTACAAAAGGGCAATGGAAATGGAGTTGGTAGTCAGGTTTTGAAAGGATTGAGCTCCAATAATTGGTGCAATCCTGGCCAATTACAATACTCTTGGGGGTTAATTGTATATATCTTATTAACTGTGTTTTTTGCATATTTCTATACATCTATTACATTTAATCCGTTGGAAATAGCGAATAATATGAAGAAGAATGGTGGGTTCATACCGGGAATTCGTCCAGGGAAACCAACAACTGATTACTTAACAAAGATTTTAAATTACATTATCTTTATTGGAGCAATAGGGCTTATTATTGTTCAGGTTATACCGTTTATTTTTAATGGTATTTTTGGAGCAAATGTTTCATTTGGTGGAACTTCTCTTATTATTATTGTAGGAGTTGTACTAGAAACGATGAAGCAAATTGAGTCACAATTGTTGGTACGTAATTATAAAGGTTTTTTAAATAACTAATAATATTTTAGCTCGCAAAGTATTTTGCGAGTTAAAATACTATAAGGAGAAGAAAAAAATTCAAGGAAAAGATATGTATGTATAAATGGAGGAAAGTATTATGAAAATTGTTATGTTAGGTGCCCCAGGAGCAGGAAAAGGTACTCAGGCAAAAAAAATTGCATCCAAATATGATATTCCACATATTTCTACAGGAGATATTTTTAGAGCTAATATTAAAAACGGGACTGAATTAGGAAAAAAGGCCAAAACGTTTATGGACCAGGGATTATTAGTGCCAGATGAGTTGGTTGTTGATTTAGTTGTTGATCGTGTAAATCAAGATGATTGCAGCAATGGATATGTGTTAGATGGATTTCCACGTACAATTCCACAAGCAGAAGCCTTAGACAAAGCTTTAGAGACGTTAGGACAAACACTAGATTATGCGATTAATGTAGAAGTTCCAGATGAAAATATTGTAACCAGAATGTCTGGAAGAAGAGCTTGTGTTGATTGTGGATCTACATATCATTTGGTATATGCATCAACAAAAGTAGATGGAATCTGTGATAACTGTGGTGGTTCCTTAATATTGAGAGACGATGACCAACCAGAAACAGTTCAAAAGCGTCTTAATGTGTATCATGATCAAACACAACCTTTAATTGATTATTATACAAACGCTAATATTTTAGTAGAAGTAGATGGAACCATTGATATTCAGGATGTGTTTCAAGCAATTGTTAAAATTTTAGGAGCGAAATAATATGTCGGTAACTATTAAGTCAGCAAGAGAAATTACTATCATGACAGAAGCAGGAAAAATATTAGAAAAAGTGCACGAGGAATTAGAACATGCACTTCGACCTGGCATGAGTACAAAAGAGATAGATACTCTTGGTGACAAATTAATTAGACAATTTGGATGTGTACCTTCTTTTTTAGGATATAATGGATATCCTGCATCTATTTGCGTTTCTGTAAATGAGGAAGTGGTTCATGGTATCCCTTCTGAGAATAGGATTCTCAAAGAAGGTGATATTGTTGGATTAGATGCGGGTGTCATTTACAAGGGCTATCATTCAGATGCAGCACGTACCCATGGTATAGGAAATATTAGTAAAGATGCAACAGAATTGATACGTATTACAAGAGAAAGTTTCTTTGAAGGTATAAAATATGCAAAAGAAGGCAATTATTTATTTGAAATTTCTGCTGCAATCGGATCGTATGCAAATGAAAGAGGCTACGGGGTAGTACGTGACTTATGTGGCCATGGAATAGGTACGCATCTGCATGAGGCACCTGAGATACCAAACTATGAACAAAATAGAAGAGGTCTTAAGCTACGTGCAGGTATGACTTTAGCAATTGAACCCATGATTAATATAGGAACCCATGAAGTAAAGTGGCTTTCTGATGATTGGACAGTGATAACAAGAGATAACTCTTTGTCTGCACATTATGAAAATACAGTATTAATTACTGAAAATGATCCCATACTTTTGACCTTATCAAATTAAGAGGACGTGCTATGAAGATAGATGGAAGAGGAATGCTTGCAAAGTCAAAGGCAGGTCATGATAAAAATAAAGTATATGTCATACTAAATGAAGATGAGTCATATGTATATTTGGTGGATGGTCAGACAAGAACGATTCTAAAGCCAAAAAGAAAAAAGAAAAAGCATGTGCAGATTATAAACATTCAATATGATATATCTGCAATTGATGATGTAGCTATAAAGAGAATACTTAAATTGCATAAGGAAAAAAGTGAGTAAATAGGAGGATTGAACATGTCAAAAGCTGACGTAATAGAAATAGAAGGAACTGTAGTGGAAAAATTACCAAATGCTATGTTTCAAGTAGAATTAGAAAATGGTCACCAAGTGCTTGCACACATTAGTGGTAAGTTGAGAATGAATTTTATTAAAATTTTACCAGGGGACAAAGTAACATTAGAATTATCGCCATATGACCTATCAAAGGGTAGAATTATTTGGCGTGATAAATAATTCAAACAAAAGTATTGACTTTATGAAAATGTAAGTGCTATAATATAAGGCGAACGTTTTCTGAAGAATTCTTGCTGAAAGCGTGTAAACATAGGCAGAGCAAGGGAGGAAAGGAGGATTTGACGTGAAGGTTAGATCATCAGTTAAACCAATTTGCGAAAAATGCAAAATCATTAAAAGAAAAGGAAGTGTCAGAGTAATCTGCGAAAATCCTAAACACAAACAAAGACAAGGATAGTTATCGTTGTCAATTTTGTGCGTAATAGCACAATCTATTTAGGCGGCTGTAGCAAGACACACCAGGAAGTGTGTAGAACGGTGGACTTGCTATAAAAATATACATGGAAACACCATACCTCTGTTCAGTGAGGGATGGGTGTACATTCGCACTTCGCGTGTTTGTACCCCGCAAAGTGCTCTGAGTATATTGCTTATAATACTGGCTCGTCATTATCGGAATTCCGATGGCCAGAAAGGCTGTTGTAGCTGACAGCTGGAAACTTCGTCAAATATTCGATGTTTCCCAATTTGAGACAATATTAATGAAGATTCAAAAATGGAGGAAAATCACATGGCTCGTATTGCTGGTGTAGACTTACCAAGAGACAAACGTGTAGAAATCGGATTAACTTATATCTATGGAATTGGTAGAGTAAGTGCAAACCGTATTCTTGAAGAAGCAGGAGTAAATCCTGATATTCGTGTAAGAGATCTTACAGATGATGATGTTAAGAAAATTAGTGCAGTTATTGATGAAACACAACAAGTAGAAGGTGATTTACGTCGTGAAATCGCTCTTAACATTAAGAGATTACAAGAAATTGGATGTTATAGAGGAATTCGTCATAGAAGAGGTCTTCCTGTTCGTGGTCAAAAGACTAAGACGAATGCAAGAACAAGAAAAGGTCCTAAGAGAACTGTAGCGAATAAGAAAAAATAAGAAAAATAACAAATAAAAAGAAAGTAGGTTAGTTTAAATGGCTAAAAAAGTTACCAAAAAAGTGACAAAGAAACGTGTCAAGAAAAACGTTGAACGCGGACAAGCACATATCCAATCATCTTTTAATAATACAATTGTAACATTAACAGATGCACAAGGAAATGCTCTTTCATGGGCAAGTGCTGGTGGTCTAGGATTTAGAGGTTCAAGAAAATCTACTCCTTATGCAGCTCAAATGGCAGCTGAAACAGCGGCAAAGGCAGCATTAGTACATGGTCTTAAAACAGTAGACGTTTTTGTGAAGGGACCAGGTTCTGGGAGAGAGGCAGCAATTCGTGCATTGCAAGCATGCGGCATTGATGTAACAAGTATCAAAGACGTAACTCCAGTACCACATAATGGATGTCGCCCACCAAAACGTAGAAGAGTCTAATTAGGAGGAGAATAGAACATGGCAGTTAATAGAGTTCCCGTTCTTAAAAGATGTAGATCATTAGGTATGGATCCTATCTTTTTAGGAATTGATAAAAAATCTAACAGACAATTAAAAAGAGCTAATAGAAAAATGAGCGAATATGGTCTCCAATTACGTGAGAAACAAAAAGCTAAATTTATTTATGGTGTATTAGAAAAACCATTTAGAAATTACTATAAAAAGGCACAAGCTATGAAAGGATTAACAGGTCCTAATCTTATGATCTTACTTGAATCTAGATTAGATAACGTTGTTTTCCGTATGGGATTAGCAAGAACCAGAAAAGAAGCAAGACAAATTGTTGATCACAAACATGTAATGGTAAATGGTAAACAAGTAAACATCCCTTCCTATTTAGTGAAGGCTGGAGATGTTATTGAAATCAAAGAAAAACATAAAGGTTCACAAAGATACAAAGACATCTTAGAAGTAACGAGTGGTCGTATGACTCAAGACTGGTTAGATGTTGATGCAGAGAACTTAAAATGTACAGTTAAAGAACTTCCGACAAGAGAAGCTATTGATGTTCCTGTAGATGAAATGTTAATCGTCGAATTATATTCTAAATAGTCAAGAGGAATGGGTAGTTACCAGACTCAGAATATGCGTTCTGTTGTCTGGTATCTGCGTAAGAATAAGGAAACACCACAAACAGGAGGTGCTTTGAGTGTTTGATTTTAATAAACCTAATATTGAAATTACAGAAATTTCAGAAGACAAAAAGTATGGAAGATTTGTTGTAGAACCTTTGGAAAGAGGTTATGGAACAACTCTTGGTAATTCCCTTAGAAGAATTATGCTTTCTTCTCTACCAGGTGCTGCAATTAGTCAAGTAAAAATCGAAGGAGTTTTACATGAATTTAGTTCGGTGCCAGGAGTGAAAGAAGACGTAACAGAGATCATAATGAACTTGAAATCATTGGCTATTAAAAATACTTCAGAAACAGATGAGGCCAAAACAGCATACATCGAGTTTGAAGGTGAAGGCGTTGTTACAGCAGCAGATATCCAAGTAGATCAAGACATTGAAATCATGAATCCTGAAACTGTTATTGCAACATTAAATGGTGGTGCAGATAGTAAGTTATATATGGAGCTTACTATTACAAGAGGCAGAGGGTACGTGAGTGCAGATAAAAATAAAGACGAAGAACTGCCGATAGCAGTAATTCCAATTGATTCAATCTACACGCCAGTTGAACGCGTGAACTTAACAGTACAAAATACACGTGTTGGACAAATTACGGATTATGATAAATTAACACTTGATGTATATACCAACGGTACTTTAGTTCCGGATGAGGCAGTAAGTTTAGCTGCTAAAGTTCTAAATGAACATTTAAAATTATTTATTGACCTATCAGAAGTAGCTCAAGCAGCAGAAGTTATGATTGAGAAGGAAGATGATGAAAAAGAAAAAGTATTAGAAATGAGTATTGACGAATTGGAACTTTCAGTTCGTTCGTATAATTGTTTAAAAAGAGCTGGTATTAACACAGTGGAAGAGTTAACGAATAGAACTCCTGAAGATATGATGAAGGTACGTAACCTTGGCCGTAAATCTTTAGAAGAAGTGTTAGCAAAATTAAAAGAACTAGGTTTAGAATTAAGCCCAGGAGAAGAGTAAATGAAACCCGCATTTAGCTAGTAAGCCCGAAGTGCATAACTAAATAACACTCTACTAGTAAGTCCGATGAAGCGTAGTTTAGTGTTCCACTAATGGAGGAATATAGAAATGGCAAGATATAGAAAACTTGGTAGAACATCTGACCAAAGAAAAGCATTAATTAGAAATCAAGTAACAGCATTGATTTCCAATGGTAAGATTGTTACTACGGAAGCAAAAGCAAAAGAAATTCGTAAGGTTGCTGAAGGATTAATTGCTTTGGCAGTAAAAGAAAAAGATAATTTTGATGAAGTTACAGTACAAGCTAAAGTAGCTCGTAAAGATAAAGATGGTAAAAGAGTAAAAGAAGTTGTTGATGGTAAAAAAGTAACTGTTTATGATGAAGTTGAAAAGACAATCAAAAAAGATCAATCAACTAAATTACATGCAAGAAGACAAATGCTACAAGTTCTTTATTCAGTAAAGGAAGTGCCAACTGCTGCAGCTGGCAAGAAGAAAAATACAAAAGAAGTAGATTTAACTGAAAAATTATTCAATGAAATAGCACCAAAATACGCTGACCGTAAAGGCGGATACACAAGAATCGTAAAAATTGGTTTACGTAAAGGTGATGCGGCTATGGAAGTACTTCTTGAATTAGTATAATATACATTTGTATAAAAATGAGGGCAATATAACTAAAAATGTTATATTGCTTTTATTTTTGCAAAATTTATTATATTAAAATGGATAATTAGTACCAATATGTTACTAAAATCAATTATTTTTCTATAAAAATTGTCATTATTTATGGAAAATACTATTTACAATAGTATAAGAAAAAAATATTTGTGCAATAAGCTCAAAAATAAATAATTAAATAGGAAAAAATGAGTAAAAAATAGAATATTGTTATAAAAATATCATAATATATTGACTTAATATACAAAAACAGTTACTATTAAGAAACCAAATATATTTATAGAAGAACTTAATAACAAGGAGGAAGTTAGTCATGGGAGGGTTAGAAAACATAGTAAATGCAGTAAATGGTATTCTCTGGGATAAGAATATCTTGTTATTTTTGCTTGTTGGAACTGGAATCTGGTATACATTCAACTTAGGATTCATTCAGATTAGAGGCTTTGGCGAGGGCTTTAGAAGAACCTTTGGTGGATTATTTAAGAAAAGCGAAAGTGCTGGAAAAGATGGAATGTCACAATTTCAAGCTTTGGCAACAGCCATAGCAGCGCAAGTAGGTACAGGAAATCTTGCAGGTGCAGCCACAGCTATTGCAGTTGGAGGACCAGGCGCGATATTTTGGATGTGGGTAAGTGCATTTTTTGGTATGGCAACAATATATGCAGAAGCCCTTATGGCACAAAAGTATAAGCAAGTTGGTGAAGATGGCACAGTCACTGGTGGACCAGTATACTACATCAAAGCAGCTTTTAAAGGTACTTTTGGTAAAATATTAGCAGGAGCATTTGCGATTTTTATTATTTTAGCCCTAGGATTTATGGGAAATGCAGTACAATCCAATTCAATTGCAGCAGCATTTGATACAGCTTTTGGAATTAGTCCAATTATCGTTGGAGTGATTTTGGCTATATTAGGATTTGTAGTTTTTTCCGGTGGGATTAAAAGAATAGCACAAGTTACAGAGACAGTTGTTCCAATCATGGCACTTTTCTATATTATTGGTGCGCTGATTGTTATAATAGCAAAATGGAGAAATATACCATTGGCATTTGAAGAAATATTTGTTGGAGCATTTGCACCTCAGGCTATTGCAGGCGGTGTTGTAGGAGCGACAATACAAAAAGCAATGAGTAAAGGCGTTGCTCGTGGGCTCTTTTCAAATGAAGCAGGTATGGGGTCTACACCTCATGCACATGCTGTAGCTAAAGTTGATCATCCGGCTGAACAAGGGTTTGTTGCTATGATGGG
Source organism: Lachnospiraceae bacterium LCP25S3_G4 (assembly GCA_052116865.1). Taxonomy (GTDB): domain Bacteria; phylum Bacillota; class Clostridia; order Lachnospirales; family Lachnospiraceae; genus CAUPWF01. Next base: position 134,090 of record JBQKKG010000005.1, read on the forward strand.
TGTATTTATTGATACATTTGTTATCTTGAATTTAACCGCATTAGTAATCATAACAACAAGATCAGTAACACCAGATCAATCGATTGTAGGAACCGCTTTGACACAAGCTGGATTCTCTTCAGTATTTGGAAAATTTGGAGAAATATTTATAGCAATATGTATGTTTTTCTTTGCTTTTTCGACTATAATTGGATGGTATTTCTTTGGTGAAGCAAATATTAAATACTTATTTGGAAGTAAAGCAGTAAAAATCTATGCAGTATTAGTATGTGTATGTGTATTTTTAGGAACATTGGGCGAAGTAAACATTGTTTGGACTATGTCCGATATGTTTAATGGTCTGATGGTTATACCAAACTTAATTGGTTTACTTGCTCTGACAGGAGTAGTCAAATCAGTACATAAAGATTATATAAAACTAAATGGTGGCAAAATTAGTTCCAAGGGAAAGAAATAAAATCTAAAATAATATGGACTGAGTTAGTGACAAAGCCAGTGTTTGTGCCGTTGCTAACTCAGTAATAGATAAATGTTATAATTTTATCGAAAAACTATTTACATTTTTAGCAATTATGATATAATGAGTTCACAAGTGAATATTCGTGGGTTGATCTTTTATAAGAGAGAGTCTTATGACCGCCGAAGAGGAAAGAATAATTGGAATGTCATCTGATTATTTGAAACTTTCAGGCAAAAGGATTGTGAGAGGGACCACCCTTTGAAAGTTTAAAACTATCGCTTTGATAGTATTAAACCTACAGAGCAACGACTTATTGCGTAGGATAGATTCCGTCGCAGTGAAGTCGTTTTTTTATTCTCTATAAAAATTGCAACTACATATTTGTTTATTAAATGGATCATATTAGGTATTTTTTTTACCTATATGTATAGATGAATTCTATGAGTATATTTGGTGTATCTATGAGAATTCTAAAGAGGAGTGTATCAAATGAAGTTTCAGATTTTAACCAATAATCCATTGGTCTACGAAAAATTAAATAAGCAGTATGAAATACTTTACTTTGATATTACTTACAAAGAAGTACTTCTGAAAATTCGAGACCTTTGTCATGGTGGTCACAAGTTATTGACACACCCACTTTCAGGGAGTGTTAAGCCAAATGAGACACCTTATAAGTCAGTTATGATTTCTCCAAATAAGGGAAATACTGATTTAGAGTCCTTGGCAATTATTGAAAACTGTATTACTGCCTATGAGAAGTTTGATGAGTTAGGAAAACAATGGTCAAAAAGAGTATTGGAAGACTTTCAGCTAATTGATTATACATTAATTAGCAGCGGGATTGAATCCGCAATCATTATTTAACAAATAACAATAAAAAGAAAAAGGAGGATACTATTTTGAAGCTTGAATTAGGATATATCAATATCAAAGATATTGTGTTTGGATCAGAATCAAAAGTAGAAAATGGTATTTTAACAGTTGACGAAGAAGCTGTTAAGGCAATTGTTCTTGAAGAAGAAAAAATTAAATCTGTGTCACTTGATATCGCAAGACCTGGCGAAAGTGTAAGAATTACACCTGTTAAGGATGTTATTGAGCCACGTGTTAAAGTAGAAGGTAGAGGTGGAATTTTCCCAGGTATTATCAGTAAAGTAGATACCGTAGGAGAAGGCAAGACATATGCATTAAAAGGTATGGCAGTTGTAACTGCTGGAAAGATTGTTGGATTCCAAGAAGGTATTATCGATATGACAGGCCCAGGAGCTGATTATACTCCATTTTCTAAATTAAATAATTTAGTTGTTGTATGTGAACCTGTAGAAGGAATCAAACAACATGATTATGAAAAAGCAGTAAGACTAGCTGGATTCAGAGTAGCTGTTTACCTTGGAGAGCTAGCACGTGCGTTAACTCCAGACGAAACAGAAGTATTTGAAACATGTACCATTAAAGAAGGACTTGAAAAATACCCAGAACTTCCTAGAGTTGCATATGTTCAGATGCTACAGAGCCAAGGATTGTTACATGACACATATGTATATGGTGTAGATGCGAAGAAAACATTATCTACAATCATTAATCCAACAGAGGTTATGGATGGAGCTATTGTATCAGGAAACTGTGTATCAGCATGTGATAAGAACCCAACTTATGTTCACATGAACAACCCAGTTGTACATGATTTATTTGCAGAACATGGAAAAACAATTAATTTTGTTTGCCAGATTTTAACAAATGAAAATGTTTACCTTGCTGATAAGCAACGTTCTTCTGACTGGACAGCAAAATTATGTAAATTGTTAGATCTTGACGGAGTTATTGTATCACAGGAAGGATTTGGTAATCCAGATACTGACCTTATTATGAACTGTAAGAAAATTGAAGCAGAGGGTGTTAAAACTGTTATTATTACAGACGAATACGCTGGTCGAGATGGAAAATCTCAATCATTAGCAGATGCAGATGTTGCTGCAGATGCATGTGTAACTGGTGGTAACGCAAATCAACTAATTGTTCTTCCAAAACTTGACAAAGTGATTGGAACATTAGATTATGTTAATAAGATTGCTGGTGGTAACGAAGAAAGCTTACGTGCTGATGGTTCTATTGAGATAGAAATTCAAGCAATCACTGGTGCAACTAGTGAAACTGGATTCAATAAGCTTAGTGCAAGATAGTGAAGGAGGATAAATAAGAATGAGTAAATTAAGAGTAGTACATTATATTAATCAATTCTTCGCTAACATCGGTGGAGAAGAAATGGCTCACGTACCAGCAGAATTAAGAGTTGGAGAAATCGTTGGACCAGGAATGGCATTTCAACAAGCGTTCGGAGAAGAAGCTGAAATTGTTGCAACAATTGTATGTGGGGACTCTTACTTCAATGAAAATTTAGACGAAGCAAAAGCTACAATTCTTGAAATGGTAAAGGGTCAAAATGCAGACTTATTCTTAGCAGGTCCTGCTTTTAATGCTGGACGCTATGGTGTAGCATGTGGAACCATTGCAGACGCTGTACAAGAAGAATTAGATATCCCTGTATTGACAGGAATGTACGTAGAAAACCCAGGTGCTGATATGTTCAAGAACAAAGTTTACATTGTTCCTACAAAGAATAGTGCAGCAGGCATGAGAGGTGCAGTAAAAGTTATGGCTCCTTTAGCTATGAAATTAGCTAAAAAAGAAGCAATTGGTGCATCTAGCGTAGAAGGATATATGCCTAATGGAATTCGTGTAAACTTCTTTGAAGAAGAAAGAGGTTCTAAACGTGCAGTTGATATGCTTATTAAAAAATTAGCAGACAAACCATTTGTAACAGAGTATCCAATGCCTTCATTTGATAAAGTTGATCCTAATTCAGCAGTGAAAGACATTACAAAAGCAAAAATTGCTCTTGTAACATCAGGTGGTATTGTTCCAAAAGGAAATCCAGATCATATCGAATCTTCAAATGCTTTGCGTTATGGCGAGTATGATATTGCAGGTGTGGATGATTTAACAGAAGCAACTTATGAAACGGCACATGGTGGATATGATCCAGTATATGCAAATGAGGATTCTGACAGAGTTCTTCCTGTTGATGTATTACGTGACATGGAAAAAGAAGGAAGAATAGGAGAATTACATCACTTATTCTATACAACAGTTGGTAATGGTACAGCAGTTGCATCATCAAAAGCATTTGCAGCTGAATTTAGCCAAAAATTATTAGCAGACGGTGTGGATGCAGTGATTCTTACCTCTACTTGAGGTACTTGTACACGTTGCGGTGCAACGATGGTTAAAGAAATTGAACGTGCAGGAATTCCTGTAGTTCATATGTGTACAGTAACTCCAATTTCTATGACAGTTGGAGCGAACAGAATTGTTCCAACAATCGCAATTCCTCATCCACTTGGCAACCCAGCCTTAGATAAGGATGAAGAAAAGAGATTACGTCGTGACTTAGTGGAAAAAGCATTGGTTGCTTTAGAAACAGAAGTTGATGGACAGACAATTTTTGATAAATAATTAATATTATAACATTAACAATTGTAACGAGGAGTCTTTGGACTCTTCGTTACATAAAGAAAAAGGAGAAACGTGATGAGTAAGATTTATGACGTTATTATCTTAGGCGCTGGTCCAGGAGGATTAGCAGCAGGCTTATATGCAGGTAGAAGCTGTCTATCTACTCTAGTAATTGAAAAAGGAAAAGATGGCGGATTGATTGCAATTACAGATGAAATTGAGAACTATCCTGGACAGATTGTTGATGGAGAGTCAGGTCCTTCTCTTATTGCTAGAATGACAGAACAAGTTGATAAATTTGGTGCAGAACGTGTTAGTGACGTTATTAAAGAAGTAGACTTTAGTGGCGACATTAAAAAATTAGTAGGTAGCAATGGTACCTATGAAGCGAAATCTATTGTAATTGCTACAGGTGCAACTCCTAGACCAATTGGTTGTAAGGGAGAAGCGGAATTCCTTGGAAAAGGTGTTTCATACTGTGCAACGTGTGATGCCAATTTCTTTGAGGATTTTGAAGTATTTGTTGTAGGTGGTGGAGATTCAGCAGTAGAAGAAGCAATGTATTTAACTAAATTTGCCAGAAAAGTAACATTGATTCATAGACGTGATGAATTACGTGCTGCAAAATCAATACAAGAAAAGGCATTTAAAAATCCTAAAGTAGAATTTATGTGGGATTCAGTAGTGGAAGAATTAGATGGAGATGGAATTCTTTCTAAGATGATTGTAAAAAATGTTAAAACTGGAGAATTGACAACAGTAGAAGCAGACGAAGAAGATGGAATGTTTGGTGTATTTGGTTTTATTGGATACTTACCTAAGACAGAATTGTTTGAGGGAGTGTTAGATATGGAACGTGGATACTTATTAACGGATGAAGATTGCCATACAAATATCCCAGGGGTATATGCTGTTGGTGATGTGCGTAAGAAAAAATTACGTCAAGTAGTAACTGCAGCAGCAGATGGTGCTATCGCAGCAATGGAAGCAGAAAAATATCTAGCGGAATTAGAATCGTAAGTTGGAAATAAATTCATAAAATTAAAATGGAGGGTTAATCATGTTAGAATTAACAAAGGAAACATTTGAAGAAGAAGTATTAAAAGCTGAAGATACAGTATTAGTTGATTTTTATGGAGATGGTTGTGTGCCATGTCAAGCTTTGATGCCACATGTACACGCATACGCAGAGACTTATGGTGATAAAATTAAATTTACTGCACTAAATACAACAAAGGCACGTAGACTAGCTATTGGCCAAAAAATATTAGGGCTACCTGTAATTGCAATTTATAAAGGTGGAGAAAAAGTAGATGAAGTTGTAAAAGATGATGCAACTCCAGAAAGTATCGAAGAAATGATTAAAAAATATATTTAATCTTTCTATAAATCAAAACACAATTAAACACAAGGAGGAAATGTCAATGAGTATTTTAGACGGCAAAAAAGCCATTGTTATTGGCGACCGTGATGGTATTCCAGGCCCAGCTATCGCTGAGTGTGCAAAAACAGCTGGCGCGGACATCGTATTCTCTTCTACAGAGTGCTTTGTCTGAACAAGCGCAGGCGCAATGGATCTTGAAAATCAAAAGAGAGTAAAAGAATTCGCTGAAGAATTCGGACCAGAAAATCTGGTAGTGTTATTAGGAGCAGGAGAAGCAGAAGCTTCAGGTCTTGCTGCTGAGACAGTAACAGCTGGTGACCCTACTTTTGCAGGACCATTGACTGGAGTCCAGTTAGGACTTCTAACTTATCACGTATGTGAAGAAGAAGTAAAAGCAGAATTTGATGAAGCAGTTTATGAAGAACAAGTAAGCATGATGGAAATGGTTTTGGATGTAGATGAAATCGCAGAAGAAATGAAATCTATTCGTGACCAATATTGTAAATTCTTATAAGAAGTAAGGTACATTTACAAGGGTACATTTACAAAGGGGGCGTTTGCTTTTTTGAGGGTGGCGGAATTACACAGTTACCCATTCAAAAGGCAAGCGTCCCCGATTCCATAAATACAGATAATAGAAATTGTGTATAGGTTTATACAAGCTATCAATAAATAATAGAAATGTAAAGATTAAAAACTACTTAGGTATTTAATATAGGAGGAACTTATAAAATGAATAGTGTAATTAAAGGAACAGGATATGTGCTTGTTCACACACCAGATATGGTAATGCAAAATGGAACAACACAAACAACTGAGAAAATCGTAAATCCAGATTCTGATTACTTAAAATCAGTTCCAGAACATTTACGTTCATATGAAGAAGCTGTTTCGTATTGGCCAAATCAGACATACATCGGGGCAACACATCCAGATGAATTAAGAGAGATAGAATTTCCATACTATGATAAGAAAAAAGAAGGTGCTGAACGTTTTGGAAAGTTTGGCGAGATCATGCCACAAGAGGAATTTTTATTACTTGTACAGGCATGTGACATGTTCGATGTTGTAAAACTTGATAAATCATTTGTAGCTGCAAATAAAGAAAAATTTGCTGCAAATCCTATTATTGATGAAGATATTGTTGCACGTATTGTAGAGGGTGTAGAAGTATCTGAAATTGAAACACATGTAAATGATGAACATGCAGAACCATTATTCCATGCAGGTAAATTGGTGGGCTGTGTAAAGACTGCTCATGATATTGATATAAACTTGTCTGCTCATGTAATGCATGAAAACTTAATGAGTAAAGCAAGTAGTGTATTGGCATTGTTATATGCTGTTAAAAATGCTGGAATTAAAAAAGAAGAGGTAGAGTATGTCATTGATTGTGCGGAAGAGGCATGTGGTGATATGAATCAGCGTGGTGGCGGTAACTTTGCAAAAGCTGCAGCAGAAATTGCAGGTCTTGTCAATGCAACAGGTTCCGATACACGTGGATTCTGCGCTGCACCTGCTCATACAGTAATTGAAGCAGCTTCATTAGTAAAAGCTGGTACTTATAAAACTGTAGTAGTGACATCGGGAGGATGTACTGCAAAATTAGGAATGAATGGGAAAGATCATTTGAAAAAGGGTCTTCCAATTTTAGAGGATTGCTTAGGTGGATTTGCAATTGTAATCTCTGAAAATGATGGAATCAATCCAGAAATTAACCTTGAATTAGTAGGTCGCCATACAGTAGGTACGGGATCCTCACCACAGGCAGTCATTGGAAGCCTTGTTCAGATGCCACTTGCAAAAGCGGGATTAAAGATTTTAGATATTGATAAGTTTTCACCAGAAATGCAGAATCCAGATATTACAAAACCAGCTGGAGCTGGGGATGTTCCAATGGCTAATTACAAGATGATTGGAGCTTTGGCAGCAAAAAGTGGTGAAATGACTCCAAAAGATCTTCCAGCTTTTGTTGAAAAACATGGTTTGGTAGGATGGGCTCCAACGCAAGGTCACATTCCTTCAGGAGTGCCTTATATTGGTTTTGCAAAAGAGGATATTTTGTCTGGAAGCATTAAAACAGCCATGATTATTGGAAAGGGAAGCTTATTCTTAGGCCGTATGACCAATCTTTTTGACGGTGTGTCGTTTATCATTCAACCAAATAGTGGGAAGGATGAGTCATCTTCTGTATCAGAAGAACAAGTAAAAGGTTTGATTGCAAAGGCAATGAAAGATTTCGCAAGTTCCCTAATGGCAGAAGAAGAATAGAGGTGTGAATCATGGCAAAAAGTGTAGAAAAAATGATCGCAGAAACATTTCTTGGAATCGCTGATGGGCTAGAAACAGGTTCTTTTGGAGCAAAGCCTAAGATTGCGCTAACAGGAATGGGAAGTGAGCATGGAGAAGAAAATGCAATGGCTGGTGCTGTCATGGCAGCAAAAGCAGGTGTTGATGTATATTATATTGGGACGTTGGAGCATGAAGGTGTGACAACTGTAAAAGTAGCAGATGAAGACGAGGGCCATAAGAAGATGGAGGCCATGGTTGATTCTGGTGAGGTAGATGGAGCAGTAACCATGCATTTCCCTTTCCCAATTGGAGTATCCACAGTGGGAAGAGTGGTAACACCTGCAAAGGGTAAAGAGATGTTCCTAGCAACAACAACAGGTACATCAAGTGCTGATCGCATTGAAGGAATGATTAAAAATGCAGTTTATGGTGTGATTGCAGCTAAAGCATGTGGTATTGCAAAACCAACGGTTGGAATATTGAATGTAGATGGTGCAAGACAATGTGAGATGGCTTTAAAAGAGTTAGTTGAAAAAGGATATGACATGCAATTTGCCGAATCTGGAAGAGCAGACGGTGGTTGTATTATGAGAGGTAATGATGTACTTCAAGGAAGTCCAGATGTTATGGTCTGTGATTCACTATCCGGTAATATCTTGGTTAAGATGTTGTCTTCTTATACAACTGGTGGTAGCTTTGAAGCATCAGGATATGGATATGGACCTGGAATCGGTGAGGGATACAAAAAGTTAGTAATGATTGTATCAAGAGCATCTGGAGCGCCATTGATTGCAGGAGCAATTGAATATGCGGCAGAGTTAGTAAGAGGAAAAGTTTTTGACGTGTCAAAAGAAGAATTTAAGAAGGCAAATAATGCAGGACTAAAAGAAATCTTAGAAGCACGTAAAGCAAATGCAAAACCAGCCGCAGCTGTGGAAGAAGTAAAAGCACCTCCTAAAGAAGTTGTGACAGCACAGATTGCTGGAATTGAAATCATGGATTTGGAAGATGGAGTCACAGAACTTTGGAAAAACGGTATTTATGCAGAAAGTGGAATGGGATGTACCGGGCCTATTATCCTAATGAGCGAAGCAAATAAAGAAAAAGCAAAAGAAATATTAAAGGCTGCAAAGTTTATACAGTAGTGAAATAGGGACGGGGGCAATGTACATTGCCCCCGTCCCCATTTCACATTTGCCCTGTCCCTGAAAGAATAAAACTGATAAATTAAATAATTGTTTGTAAAACAAAAACTATCAGACGATTCTAAAGAAAAAACTATTTACAAATGATTTGAAATAGTGTATAGTGTGAAAATAATAGTATAATGTTTCAAAAGAAAGGGTAATGCTTATGAACAATGTATGGAACGAGCAGACTCGTGGGCAAGCAGGATTATATCATTCTAGTTTTGAACATGATAACTGCGGAATTGGTGCTGTTGTGAATATTAAAGGTTTAAAAAGCCATGAAACAGTAGCAAATGCACTGAAGATAGTAGAGAATTTAGAACATAGAGCAGGCAAAGATGCCGAAGGTGAGACCGGAGATGGAGTAGGAATTTTATTACAAATTTCACATAGATTCTTCACAAAGGTCTGTACACCTCTCGGCATCTTTTTATGTTCAGAGAGAGATTATGGAGTGGGTATGTTTTTCTTTCCACAGGATGAATTGAAAAGAAATCAGGCGAAGAAGATATTTGAAGTCATTGTGCAAAAGGAAGGATTCAAGTTCTTAGGATGGAGAGAGGTTCCTATCAAATCGGAAGTTCTAGGGAAAAAGGCATTAGAATGCATGCCTTGCATTATGCAGGCATTTATTGAACGTCCATCTAAGATAGAGCAAGGAGTGGATTTTGATCGTAGATTATATGTGATAAGACGAATTTTTGAACAAAGCAGTGACAATACATATGTGGTTTCTCTATCTAGTCGAACGATTGCATACAAAGGAATGTTCCTAGTGGGACAATTACGATTATTTTTTGAAGATTTACAAAGCCCAGAGTATGAATCCGCTATTGCATTAGTACACTCTCGCTTTAGCACGAATACACAACCTAGTTGGGAGAGGGCGCACCCAAATAGATTCATTGTTCACAATGGTGAAATTAATACAATTAGAGGAAATGCAGACAAAATGCAAGCGCGGGAAGAGACCATGGAATCCGAATATCTGAAAGGAGAATTACACAAGGTTCTACCAGCAATTAATACGTCTGGATCTGATTCAGCTATGTTAGATAATGCACTAGAATTCATGGTAATGAGTGGAATGGATTTACCTCTTGCAGTAATGATAGCCATTCCGGAACCTTGGGCTAACAATCGCAATATATCCCAAAAGAAAAAGGATTTTTATCAATACTATGCAACTATGATGGAGCCATGGGATGGACCTGCATCTATATTATTTACAGATGGGGACTGCATGGGAGCTGTGCTGGATCGGAATGGACTTCGCCCTTCTAGATATTTAATTACCAAAGATGATACCTTGGTTTTAGCGTCCGAGGTAGGAGTATTGGATATTGATCCGACGCAAATTCTAGTAAAAGAACGTTTGCATCCAGGAAAAATGCTTTTGGTAGATACGGTTCATGGGAAAGTAATTGGGGACGAAGAGCTAAAAGAGAGATATGCCAGCAAGAGACCATTTGGCGAGTGGTTAGACAATCATTTGATTGAGCTACGTTCTTTGAAAATTCCAAATATAAAAGTGCCATCTTTTAATAAAGAAGAATGTACGCGTTTACAGAAGGCATTTGGATATTCCTATGAAGACGTGAAAATGTCGATCTTAACGATGGCAGCTAACGGAACAGAGGGGATTGGCGCCATGGGGGTAGATAGCCCATTGCCAGTATTATCAGAGCAACATCAGCCTTTGTTCAGCTACTTTAAGCAGCTGTTTGCACAAGTAACCAATCCGCCAATAGATGCGATTCGTGAAGAAATCGTAACATCTACAGCAGTATATATCGGAAAAGATGGTAATTTACTCGAAGAGAAAGAGGAAAATTGCAAAATGCTGAAAGTAAATAATCCGATTTTAACGAATACAGATTTACTGAAGATCAAACATATGAAAGTGGAAGGATTTAAAGTTGCTGAGGTACCAATTGTCTACTACAAGAACTCGAGCTTGGAGAAAATGATGGACTATCTATTTGTTGAAGTGGATCGTGTGATTCATGATGGAGCAAATATCATCATTCTTTCAGATCGAGGAGTGGATGAATATCATATTGCAATTCCGTCACTTCTAGCAGTATCAGGCTTACAGCAGCATCTAGTACAGACAAAGAAGAGAACTTCTGTAGCTGTCATATTAGAAACAGCAGAACCAAGAGAAGTACATCATTTTGCCACCTTATTGGGCTATGGTGCATGTGCAATTAATCCTTATTTAGCACACGAATCTATCAAACAGTTGATCGAGTCCAATATGTTGCAGAAAGACTTTTACGCTGCTGTAGATGATTATAATAATGCAGTGATTCATGGGATTGTAAAAATAGCATCTAAAATGGGTATTTCAACCATCCAGTCCTACCAAGGTGCAAAGATATTTGAAGCGCTCGGATTAAAAGAATCATTTATTCATAAATACTTTACGGATACAGTGAGCCGTATTGGTGGAATTGGATTGGAAGAAATTGCAAAAGACTATACAAGCCTTCACTCAGAAGCATTTGATCCGTTGGGCTTAGCCGTAGATATGACACTAAATAGTTCTGGCAATCACAAGTCTAGAAGTGGTGGAGAAAAACACTTGTACAATCCTCAGACTATACATATGTTACAACAAGCTACACAACGAGGAGATTATCAGTTATTTAAACAATACACCCAATTGGTTGATGAAGAAGGACAAGGCGTTAATATTAGAGGTCAATTGGAATTCAAGTTTCCACAAAAAGGGATTCCAATCGAAGAAGTAGAAGGTGTAGATGCAATTGTACAAAGATTCAAGACCGGGGCCATGTCGTATGGTTCGATCTCGAAAGAAGCACATGAGACTTTGGCTTTGGCAATGAATCAAATACATGGAAAGTCGAACTCAGGAGAAGGTGGGGAAGAAGTTGAACGCCTGGAGAGTGAAAAATGCTCTGCAATTAAACAAGTAGCCTCCGGAAGATTTGGGGTAACATCGAGATATTTAGTAAGTGCAAAAGAAATACAAATTAAGATGGCCCAAGGCGCAAAACCGGGAGAAGGTGGCCATTTGCCGGGAGGAAAAGTGTATCCATGGATAGCAAGGACAAGGCATTCTACTCCAGGTGTTAGCTTGATATCACCACCGCCTCATCATGATATATACTCTATTGAAGATCTGGCACAGCTCATTTATGACTGTAAAAATGTGAATCAAAAAGCAAGAATCTCCGTAAAATTAGTTTCGGAAGCTGGGGTTGGTACTGTTGCAGCAGGTGTGGCAAAGGCAGGGGCTGGATTAATCCTAATATCAGGTTACGATGGTGGTACGGGAGCAGCACCGAAAAGTTCTATACACAATGCAGGACTACCGTGGGAATTAGGGTTAGCTGAGACGCATCAGACACTGATACAAAATGGATTACGTGAACGAGTTCGGATAGAAACAGACGGCAAATTAATGAGTGGTAGAGATGTAGCAATTGCAGCGCTCTTAGGTGCAGAAGAATTTGGATTTGCTACGGCACCATTAGTAACAATGGGTTGTGTCATGATGAGAGTGTGTAACTTAGACACGTGTCCTGTAGGGGTAGCGACCCAAAATCCAGAATTGCGGAAAAGATTTAAAGGGAAACCGGAGTATGTAGTAAATTTCATGCGCTTTATGGCAGAAGAATTGCGTGAATACATGGCAAAATTGGGAGTAAAAACGGTAGATGAATTGGTTGGAAGGACCGATCTTTTAAAGACCAATGAGTCTGCAGATTCCACAAAATCATCTATGCTCGATTTGACCAATCTGCTATATAATCCGTACTTAGAGTGTGAAAAACAAAGAATTTTTTCACCTAAAAAAATGTTTAATTTTGAATTAGAGAAAACATTAGATGAGAAAGTATTAAAAAAGGAGTTACAGTCGGCTCTGGAACATCAGCAAAAACGTAGTATTGAGATAGATGTACATAATACAGATCGAACCTTTGGAACTATTTTTGGTTCTGAAATTACCAAACGTTATCCAGAAGGCTTAGAAGAAGATAGTTTCATCGTAAAATGTAATGGTGCTGGTGGGCAAAGCTTTGGTGCCTTTATTCCAAAAGGTTTAACGTTAGAATTGCGGGGAGAAAGTAATGACTACTTTGGTAAAGGTCTTTCAGGTGGAAAACTAGTCGTTTATCCTCCGACTGGGGTTAGTTTTCAATCAGACGAGAATATCATTATTGGAAACGTTGCCCTATATGGTGCAACAAGTGGAAATGCCTATATAAATGGAGTTGCAGGAGAGCGTTTTTGCGTACGGAACTCTGGAGCCAAAGCAGTAGTAGAAGGGCTAGGAGACCACGGCTGTGAGTATATGACTGGGGGACGCGTGGCTGTAATTGGAAAGATAGGGAAAAACTTTGCAGCTGGAATGAGTGGAGGCATCGCCTATGTCTTAGATATGGATAGTGATCTATACATGAAGGTGAATAAAGAGATGGTTAAGATTGAGCACGTGACATCAAAGTATGATGTATTAGAATTAAAAGAGATGATACAAGAGCATGTAGCATATACAAATTCTAATAAAGGAAAAGATATACTGAATCATTTCAAAGAGTACTTGCCAAAATTCAAGAAAATAATTCCTTATGATTATGAACGGATGATGGCAACTATTTTACAAATGGAAGAGCAAGGCTTAAGTAGCGAACAGGCTCAGATAGAGGCGTTTTATGCTATTCAAAGTGAACGATAGGAGGTGAAGGAATGGGAAAAGCAACTGGATTTATGGATTATGAAAGAAAGAATAAAATAACAGAAGACCCGAAGCATAGAGTGAAGCATTATCAGGAATTTTATACCTCCTTGTCACAGGAAGAGCAAGAACTACAAGGAGCAAGATGTATGTCGTGTGGGGTACCATTTTGCCAATCGGGGCAAATGATTATGGGGATGGCTAGTGGATGCCCATTGCACAATCTGATACCAGAGTGGAATGATTTAATTTATCATGGAAATTGGGAAGAAGCATACCATCGGCTGGTGAAGACAAATAATTTCCCGGAATTTACTTCACGTGTTTGCCCAGCACTTTGTGAGGCAGCTTGTACTTGCGGGCTCAATGGAGAGGCGGTTGCAACCAAAGCAAATGAATATGGCATTATAGAACATGCATATGAGATGAATTATGCAATGGCAAAACCACCAAAAGTAAGGACAGGTAAGCGGATTGCAGTCATAGGTTCCGGACCATCTGGCTTAGCTGCGGCAGATCAGCTGAATAAAAGGGGGCACTTAGTCACGGTATTTGAGAGAGAGGACAAGAGTGGCGGGCTACTAAGGTATGGAATTCCTAATATGAAGCTAGAAAAAGATATTATTGATCGAAAGCTAAGTGTGATGGAACAAGAAGGTGTGACCTTTGTGCATAACTGTAATGTTGGAAAGGATAAGAAAGTGGCTACACTTCTACGGGAATTTGACCGTATAATTCTAGCTTGTGGAGCATCTAATCCTAGAGATATCAAAGTAACAGGTAGAGATGCTAAGGGGATATATTTTGCAGTAGATTTTTTAAAATCAACAACCAAAAGCCTATGGGATAGCCGGCTCAAAGAAGGTACATACATTTCCGCAAAAGGGAAGAATGTAATCGTCATCGGCGGTGGTGATACAGGAAATGATTGTGTGGGAACAGCTATCAGACATGGTGCAAAATCTGTGCGACAACTAGAAATGATGCCTAAGCCACCCAAACAACGAACGGCACATAATCCGTGGCCAGAATGGCCGAAGGTCTGCAAAACAGATTATGGTCAAGAAGAGGCGATTGCATTATTTGGAAAAGATCCAAGAGAATACCAAACAACGGTCAAGGAATTCATAAAAGACAAGGAAGGAAATTTACAAAAGGTCAAATTAGTGAAATTGGAATTTGTCAAAAATGAAAAGACTGGACGTATGGATATCAAAGAAGTAGGTGGGAGTGAATATACAGTTGAGGCTGAATTAGTATTGATTGCGGCAGGATTTTTGGGAGCAGAATCCTATATCACAAAGGCATTTGACGTAGATGTGAATGAAAGATGCAATGTAAGTACGTTAGAGGATAGTTATGAAACGAATAGGAAGTATATATTTACTACAGGAGATATGCATCGTGGGCAATCACTTGTGGTATGGGCAATTCGAGAAGGAAGGGAAGTAGCAAAAGAAGTAGATCAAAGCCTGATGGGATACACGAACCTGTCCGTACAATAATTGTTTAATTAGGGAAAAGAGTGTCCCAAATTAGTAAAATTTATGCTACACTGTAGATAAATGAGAAGTGGAGTAAAAGGAGGGCACATGGACACAGCAGTTTATTTTGAGAGGGCTAACGATCAAGACGTTGAGGATATTGTAAGAAGCATACACATTGCAAAGGAAGGTATAAGTGAGGATGGTTGGTATGTTGCAGTAGATGAGGAATTTGTAAGAGATTGTATCACGCAAAAAGGATTTGTACTAAAAGCAATGGTGGATTGCGTTATGGCAGGATTTCTAATTGTCTATTTTCCACTATTTGATCCAGATAACTTGGGGCAGTATCAGCATTTCAGTGAAGAAGAACAATCGAAAGTAGCCCATATGGATACGATTTGTGTATTACCACAATATCGTGGGTTAAGGATCCAAAAGAATCTATTGTTACAAGCGGAGCCAGTTATACAAAGTATGGGGTATCGATACAGTATGGCAACGGCACATCCAGATAATATTTATAGTTGTCGAAATCTTGTAAGTACTGGGTATAAGGTTATTGGACAAGATCATATGTACGATGGCTTGTTGCGAAATATTTATTATAAAGAAGTATGACACTTTTGAAGTTACATACCTAAGTAGCAATGTTATAAAAGAGGGAGGTCAAAGATGAAAATCTTTGACCTCCCTCTTGGATTGGGGAGAGATTTAGACAAGGAACAATCTGCAAGAACTTACATATAATACTAGAATACTGAGTGTGCTTTGCACACAAAGAAAGGGAGGAGTTCAATGCAGCAAGTATTAGTCATAGGTGGTGATTCTAGACAGATATATTTGGCAGAAAGACTAAAGCAGATGAATTTCAAAGTTTATACAATCGGTTTACCAAAATGGTATCAAGAGGTACAAGAATACAATAATTCTGACTTCGAAGAGGCTTTGAAATTTGGAATAAATCGTGCAGATATTGTAGTATGCCCGATTCCGTTTACGAAGAATAAAAAGGACATTACAAGTGAAGATCCAGATGTTCATCTACCAATCGAGATATTTTTAAAATATTTGACAAGTATGCATCAAGTATTTGCAGGAGTACTTCCGCAAGAAGTGATAGAATTCTGTAGAAAAAACCATGTGAAGTATGTGGATTTTATGAAACAGGAGGAATTAACTTGTTACAATGCAATCGCTACGGCAGAAGGTGCTATCGTAGAAGCAATTACCAGACATCCCCGTAATCTAGATGGAAGTAAGTGTGTAGTCTTGGGGTATGGAAGGTGTGGAAAGACGTTAGTCCAAAAGTTAAGTCAGATGGGGGCGGAAGTTACGATTGCCCAAAGAAGAAAAGCTACAGACTGTGGAGAGATGATTAAAGATGCTGTTACGCAAAGTGGGAGTATTGTAACACCAGAAGAAGAATTAGAAAATAAATTAAAAGAAACGATTGGGCAATATGATTATATCTTTAATACCATTCCCCATGTAATTTTAAAAGAAGACATTTTAACAAATATATCCAAACAAGCTATCATTATTGATATCGCATCAGCGCCAGGTGGCATTGATTATAAAGCGGCAGAAAAATTGGGTGTTAAGGCATATTTATGTCTGGGACTTCCGGGAAAATATTCGCCACAATCCTCCGGTGAAAAGTTAGCAGATCTTATTGTAAAAATGAAAAGGGAAGAGTGCATATGGATTTAAGAGGAAAAAAAATTGGAGTAGCAATTACAGGATCTTTTTGTACATTCGATAAAATATTTATAGAACTAGAAGGGTTGAAAGAAGCAGGAGCGGATGTTACCACAATTTTTTCGGATGCATCGCAACGGATCGATAGCCGATTTGGGATTGCCAAGAAATTTATGGAGCGTGCAAAAGAACTTACTGGAAAACAGCCAATTCTTACAATTGAAAAGGCTGAAGCAGTAGGGCCACAAAAGTTATTTGATGCATTGGTATTATTACCGTGTACTGGTAATACGATGGCAAAATTAGCAAATGGTATTACGGATTCACCAGTACTGATGGCGGCAAAAGCACATTTGAGAAATGAACGCCCTTTAATCATCTCATTATCTACCAATGATGCATTGGGGATGAATCTAAAAAATATAGGCCTATTGATGAATGTAAAGAATATTTACTTCGTTCCATTTGGGCAGGATAATCCAACACAGAAACCTAGTTCTATGGTTGCGCATACCACATATCTACAACCGACTTTACAAAGTGCATTTGAAGGAAAGCAAGTTCAACCAGTTGTAATGAGTCCTTTTAAATAAAATAATAAAGAGAGCCTTTTGGCTCTTTTTATTTTAAGAAAAAACAACTATTTCTTAAAATGTTAAAAAAATAACAATATAGTATTGACAAATAATTAACAAAGTCATATACTGTGTTTTGTAAGGATTGGACAGAAATTAC
Source organism: Lachnospiraceae bacterium LCP25S3_G4 (assembly GCA_052116865.1). Classification (GTDB taxonomy): domain Bacteria; phylum Bacillota; class Clostridia; order Lachnospirales; family Lachnospiraceae; genus CAUPWF01. Next base: position 151,560 of record JBQKKG010000005.1, read on the forward strand.
AGGAGGAACTATATATGGCTAAGAAAGAGATAGTAACAGTAATTGATAATATTGAGGCTTTGACTACCAAAATGAATGCAATGCGTGCAGCGCAGAAAGAATTTGCAACATATTCACAAGAGCAAGTAGATAAGATCTTTTTTGAAGCGGCTATGGCAGCGAATAAGCAACGGATACCGTTAGCAAAGATGGCAGTAGAAGAAACAGGAATGGGGATTGTAGAGGATAAAGTCATTAAAAATCATTATGCTGCAGAATATATTTACAATGCGTATAGAGATACCAAGACTTGTGGCGTGATTGAAGAGGATAAAGCATATGGAATAAAGAAAATTGCAGAACCAATTGGATTAGTAGCTGCAGTAATACCTACTACCAATCCAACTTCTACAGCAATTTTTAAGACACTTATTTCCTTAAAGACTAGGAACGCGATTATCATAAGTCCGCATCCAAGAGCAAAGAATGCTACAATTGCGGCAGCTAAGATTGTACTAGAAGCAGCAGTGAAAGCTGGAGCACCAGAAGGAATTATTGGTTGGATTGATGTACCTTCTTTGGAACTGACCAATGAAGTCATGAAAAGTGCCGACATCATCCTAGCAACTGGTGGACCGGGTATGGTGAAAGCTGCATATTCTTCAGGAAAGCCAGCGTTAGGGGTAGGAGCTGGGAATACTCCAGTTGTAATAGATGAAACTGCAGATGTGAAGATGGCTGTGAATTCCATTATACATTCAAAGACATTTGACAATGGTATGATTTGTGCATCGGAACAATCCGTTACCGTTGTTGGCAATATATATGATGCAGTGAAAAAAGAATTCGCAGATAGAGGATGTTATTTTTTAAAGCAAGCAGAAATTGAAAAAGTTAGAAAAACAATCATTATTAATGGTGCATTGAATGCCAAAATCGTTGGTCAGTCAGCGTTTAGAATTGCAGAGTTAGCAGGAGTAAAGGTTCCAGAGGCTACTAAAATTTTAATAGGTGAAGTAGAATCAGTAGATATTGCAGAAGAATTTGCACATGAGAAGTTATCACCAGTTCTAGCAATGTATAAGGCAAAGAATTTTGATGAAGCAATTGCAAAGGCAGAACAACTAGTTGCAGATGGAGGATATGGACATACAGCATCTCTTTATATACATCCAGCAGAAGAAGCAAAGATGGCAAAACATGCAGCTGCAATGAAAACTTGTCGAATTTTAGTAAATACACCTTCTTCTCATGGTGGTATTGGTGACTTATATAACTTTAAGCTGGCTCCATCATTGACACTTGGTTGTGGTTCTTGGGGTGGAAACTCTGTTTCAGAAAACGTAGGCGTAAAGCATTTGATTAACATAAAGACCGTTGCTGAAAGGAGAGAGAATATGCTTTGGTTTAGAACACCAGAAAAGGTTTACTTTAAAAAAGGTTGTATGCCAGTTGCTTTGGATGAACTTGGAAATGAGTTGGGTAAGAAAAAGGCATTTATCGTAACTGATAGCTTTTTGTATCAGAATGGTTACATCAAATCAATTGAAGCAAAGTTAGATGAAATGGGAATTACACATACATGTTTCTTCGAAGTGGCACCAGATCCAACCTTAGGGTGTGCGACAAAGGGTGCAGAAGCAATGAAAGAATTCGATCCAGACACTATCATCGCTGTTGGCGGTGGCTCGGCAATGGATGCAGCTAAGATTATGTGGGTAATGTATGAGCATCCAGAGGCTAATTTTGAAGATATGGCAATGGATTTTATGGATATTCGCAAAAGAGTATATAAATTCCCTAAAATGGGAGAGAAAGCTTATTTTGTAGCAATACCAACGTCTTCAGGAACTGGTTCTGAGGTGACACCATTTGCAATTATTACAGATGAAAATACAGGCGTAAAATGGCCATTAGCAGATTACGAATTACTACCTAACATGGCAATTGTGGATGTAGACAATATGATGGATCAGCCAAAAGGCTTAACAAGCGCATCAGGTATTGACGTTATGACACATGCAATTGAAGCTTATGTATCCATAATGGCAACTGATTATACAGATGGATTGGCATTAAAAGCAATTAAAAATGTATTTGATTATTTACCATCTGCATACGAAAATGGTGCCAATGATCCAAAGGCCAGAGAGATGATGGCAAATGCATCTTGTATGGCTGGTATGGCGTTTGCAAATGCATTCCTTGGTTTGAATCACTCTATGGCTCATAAGTTAGGTGCATTCCACCACTTACCACATGGTATTGCAAATGCATTGATTTTAACAGAAGTCATTCGGTATAATGCAGAAGAAGTACCAACAAAAATGGGAACATTTTCTCAATACCAATATCCACATGCATTATCTAGATATGCAGAATGTGCACGATTTGCAGGCATTGTAGGGAAAGATGACCAAGAAACATTGGAGAAATTTATCACAGCGCTTGAAGAGTTAAAAGCGAAGATTGGAATTAAGAAGACAATTGCAGAATATGGAATTAAAGAAGAAGACTTCTTAGCAACATTGGACGCAATGGTGGAGCAGGCATTTGATGACCAATGTACAGGAGCAAATCCAAGATATCCACTTATGAAAGAAATGAAAGCAATCTATTTAAAAGCATACTACGGTAAATAAGGAGGAACCACTATGAATATGAATCAAAAAGATATCATTGTAACACGTCCATATAAAACTGTATATCAAGAAGCAGATAAAGTGGTAAAAGTTTTTGATGAATCGCATCCAAAAGCAGATGTATTCAATGAAGCATTGAATCAAGCAAGAGTAGAGGAGACCGGGTTAAACATTCCAAAGGTTCTAGAAGTTGTGCAAAAGGATGGTAAATGGGCGCTGGAAATGGAAGCAATAGAAGGAAAAACTCTTGCGCAATTGATGAAAGATGATTGTAACAACAAAGAAAAATATCTAGAGCAATTTGTTGATATACAACTGGAGATACATGCAAAAAAGGGTCCACTATTGAACAAATTAAAGGATAAGCTGGCGCGTCAAATCAATAGTTTGAAAGAGATAGATGCTACAACAAGATATGAGTTAATGACAAGGTTAGAGAGTATGCCAGAACATACAAAAGTATGCCACGGGGACTTTAACCCAACAAATGTGATTATTGGAAAAAATGGAACACCAACAATTATAGATTGGGCACATGTTACTCAGGGGAATGCAAGTGCAGATGCGGCAATGACATATTTACTATTTGCGTTAGAGGATGAAGCATTGGCAAATAAGTATTTAGAGCTGTTTTGCAAAAAAAGTGATACTGCAAGGCAATATCTGGATAAGTGGCTGCCAATCGTAGCAGCTGCGCAACTTACGAAAGGAAATATAGAAGAAAAAGAATTCCTTATGAAATGGATAGATATTGTTGATTATCAATAAAAGTAAAAAAACAGAGCGTATGATTTTTTATTCATACGCTCTGTTTTCTTTATTCAATACAAGATCAAATCTCTTTGATGAAGATTATGTATTACCAAAACACATTGGCACCGATTACGGTACCGGCATGTCCACTACCAACATAATTGAAGTAAAGGCAATTGCCAGCAGGATTGATACCATTTAGTGCATCATTAGCAGCATTATAACATGTAGCATTAGCTCCACGTTCTAACACACGAGCTAATTTCCCTGAACTAGCAGGAGAAAATTGTCCTTTTTGATATATGACATCATAAATAGTATTTGGAAATCTGGAACTTCTGACGCGGTTCATAATGACGCCACCAACTGCAACCATACCATCATAGCTTCCACCGCCAGCTTCGCATTCAATGATAGCGGCAAGTAAATCAACGTCTTGGGTTGTTGCAGGAACAGAAGGTGGGGGCGGTGGAGCTGGTGCCTCTTCATCTTCCGAAGGGCCAGTATTGCCAGTCGAAGGCGGTTCATTTCCAGCAATGGTTGTTTGATTTCCCAACTGTGCATTTGCAGATGCAAGAGCGGATTTAGCACGAGATAACCGGTCAGAGTAATTAGCTAAATCACTAGAGGTAGAGGATACTTTAGACTCTAGCGCCTGTTGTTCTTTGGCTAAATCATCCTTTAAGCCGGATAAGGTTGCATTTTCTTCTTCTAAAGAAGCTTCCTTGCGAGCAATTTCCTCTTGTGTTGCATGCAGGTTTTCTAGCATTTCACGATCATAATCGCTAATGTTTGAAATAAAATCTGCTTTATTTAAAAAGTCGGTCATATTATCTGCGTTAAATAATAATTCTAAAAATGAGGCATTTCCAGATTCGTAGATATATTTAATGCGGAGTTTCATATCAATATATTGTTGTTCTTCATCTTCTTTTGCTAAGGTTAATGCAACTTTAGCATTGGCTACCTCTTCTGTGGTGGATTCTATTTGGGCAAGTGTGGCATCGAGCTTTGCACATAGGGCATCCAATTCATTGTTTAAGTTAGAAAGTTCTGTCTCGAGATTTGAAGTTGTACTTTCAAGACTGTCAACAGACTCCGTTGCATATACTTGAATGTTAGAAAGAAATAGACATATGGCAAATGTCATTCCAAAAGTACGATGCAACAAGTGTTTTACTTGTTTTTTCATGATAAATTTCCTTTCATCGACAAATAATCATCTTGTATTGTACTATAAATTGCTTAATATTGCAAACTTTGCTACAATATAAAATATATGTAAATAAAGGAAGGTATAAATCATGCGGAAGAATGAAGAAGAAAAATATCAATATAAGAATATAAAAAATAATATTTATCCATGGGTAAAGCAATCGTTAATTGACCATACGGCATTAAATGGAAAGTTCATATCCGAAAAGGATACACCTATGATTTCGTTTGTGGGAGATTTAATTGTCGTATTTGTAATTCATCGTGGGGAAGATAAGTTTGAAATACTAAAGGATAATATGCTGCCAGATGAATGTGATATAGAGAAACTATATCATACTGCCTGCGAAAATCTAGTGAGGGATGTGGAATTTGTAATTTCCAATACTATGTATGGAGGATTTGGAATTATTGCAGATGGGCATCATGAAGCAAGTGCGATTTGTTTTAAGCATATATGGAATATGTGTTGTGAAAAGTTGAATGATGATTTGGTACTTATGGTTCCGGCAAAGGACACCGTACTTTTTGCACCTGCCAATCAAAAAGAAGTCATTGAACAAATGGTATTATTTGGAAATGAAAGTTTTGAGAGAAATTTGGATAAGATAAGTAAATCATTGTTGTATTTCTCTAAGGAAAGGGAGGAGCTATCTGTATATGAAGAAAACAATTAAAATGATTGGATTTGATTTAGATGGCACGCTGTTAACGGATGATAAGAAAATAACAGTCTACACGCAGCAGGTACTGAATGAGGCAATACAAAGGGGGATTGTGGTTCTACCGGCTACAGGTAGGCCGATAACAGGACTTCCAAAAGAATTATTAGAGTGTCCTGGAATACAATACGCTTTAACCGCAAATGGAGCAAGGATCGTAGATATTGCAACAAAAACAACTTTATACGAATCACTGATTTCTCCACAAAAGGCAATCCAGATCCTAGATGTATTTGAAAAGTATGACGCGATTCCTGAAATATATTACGATGGAATAGGATATACCAATGAAGCATTGTTAGGGAATATATTTGAATACTTTGAGCATCCAAGTATGGCACAATACATATTAGATACTAGGGTGCGGATACCAAGCATTCGAGAAAAGATATTACAAAGTAATAGGTACTTAGATAAGGTACAGGCAATGTTTAGACATTCGTCAGAACGGGAAAGTGCATTGGGACAACTACAGTTAATTGCAGATATCGAAATCACTGGTGCATTAAAAAATAATCTGGAAATCAACCACAGAGGAGTGAATAAGGGAAAGGGATTATTAGAATTAGGAAAAATCCTTGGGATTAAGAAGGAAGAAATTATGTGCTTTGGCGATGGTGCCAATGATATTGAAATGCTAAAAGAAGTAGGGTATGGAGTGGCCATGGAGAATGCAAAAGACGACGTGAAACTTGTGGCCGATTATATTACCACATCTAATAATGAAGAAGGTGTAGCAAAGGCAATTAGGGAGCTTGTATTGGAAGCATAGGAGGACAGCGAATGTTAAATATTATAAAAGCAATCATTTTAGGAATTGTAGAAGGAATCACAGAGTGGTTACCAATCAGCAGTACTGGACATATGATTTTGGTAGATCAATTTATGAAGTTACATGTGAGTAATGAATTTAAGACGATGTTTTTTGTTGTAATTCAATTAGGAGCAATCCTAGCTGTTGTGATGTTATATTTTCATAAATTAAATCCATTTTCGCCACGTAAAAATCGCAAACAAAAGGTGATGACCATCCAACTTTGGGGAAAAGTATTAGTAGCTTGTGTTCCAGCGGGAATTATCGGAATATTATTTGATGATTTGATTGATAAAGTATTACTGAACTATGTAGTTGTTGCATTTACGTTGGTTTTGTATGGTGTTTTATTCATAGTTGTGGAGAACCGGAACAAAGGACGGAGACCAGATGTTGAGAAGCTTTCACAGCTCACATATAGAGATGCGTTAATCATCGGAGCCTTTCAGGTATTAGCATTGATTCCTGGAACATCCCGTTCAGGGGCAACGATTATTGGGGCAATGATATTTGGTGTATCGCGTTATGTTGCTACAGAATTTACATTCTTTTTGTCAATTCCAGTAATGTTTGGAGCAAGTTTTCTCAAATTAATTAAATTTGGGTTCCATTTTACTGCAATGGAAGTGGTTATACTTTTGGTCGGTTCTATTGTTGCATTCTTTGTATCTGTAGTGGCAATTAAATTTTTAATTGGATATATCAAAAAGAATGACTTTAAGGCATTCGGTTATTATAGAATAATTCTGGGTATTATTGTATTAGGTTATTTCTTGATATTTGGTTAGTATGAAAGGTGTTATAAGACCTGTTTATTTATAATTAGTAGGAAAATATGAATATTTAGTCAATAAGTACTTGCAATTTGCATATAATGTGTTAATATATGTATAAGAAGTGAATTTTTATGCATAAAAGTAGTATTCAATGGGAGGAATATCGTATGAAGAAAAAAGTATTAAGCATATTGTTAGTATTGACTTGTGTATTATCAATGACAGCATGTGGGTCTAAGAAAGAAGAAGCAAGTGCGAGTGGAGATAAAAAGGAAAGTACTAGCATAAGTGGACCTGATGATTTGGAAGGAAAGAAAATTGGAGTACAATTAGGAACAACTGGTGACATTTATACAAGCGATGACTTTGGTGATGAGAATATTGAACGTTATAACAAAGGGTTTGAAGCTGTGCAGGCGTTGTCACAAGGAAAGATCGATGCAGTCGTAATAGATGATCAACCAGCAAAAGAATTCGTGAAAGAAAGTGATGATCTTCAAATCTTAGATGCTGCATATGCAGAAGAAGATTATGCAATGTGTTTTAAAAAAGATAGCGAATTGGTTGATAAGGTGAATGGGGCAATTAAAGAATTAAAAGCAAACGGTACATTCGATGCAATTGTAGATTATTACATTGGTGGAAAAGAAGATGCAAAACGTTATGAATCACCTGTAGATACAGATCGCTCTAATGGAAAATTAGTAATGGCAACGAATGCAGAATTCCCACCATATGAATATTATGAGGGAGACGAAGTTGTTGGTATTGATGCTGATTTTGCACAGGCTATAGCAGATCAATTGGGCATGGATTTAAAAATCGAGGACATGGCTTTTGACTCTATTATTCCAGCAGTGCAAAGTGGAAAGGCAGATTTTGGAGCAGCGGGTATGACGGTAACGGATGAAAGAAAAACACAAGTTGATTTTGCAGATTCTTATTATACAGGGCGTCAAGTTATTATTGTAAAAAAATAGTCATTTATTTGATTGGGACAGGTGGAAGAATACATGAGTTTTAAAGAGAGATTTATCATGAACTTCATAGCACAAGACCGTTGGAAATATATCTTGGAAGGTCTGAAGGTTACATTAATTGTAACCTTCTTTGCTCTTATTATTGGGGTAGTGTTAGGTTTTGGAGTTGCTATCGTACGTGCAACCTACGATAAGACAAAGAAGATGAAGTTTTTAAATGCTATTTGCACATTGTACATCACCGTGATTAGAGGAACTCCAGTTGTAGTACAATTGTTAATTATTTATTTTGTTATATTTGGCAGTATGGATATTAGTAAGATTCTTGTCGCAGTCATTGCATTTGGATTGAATTCAGGCGCATATGTATCTGAGATATTCCGTTCAGGAATTATGTCGATCGATCAAGGACAATTTGAAGCGGGGCGAAGTCTTGGTTTTAATTACAGGCAGACAATGGTACATATTGTTATGCCACAAGCATTTAAAAATGTACTGCCGGCGTTGGGGAATGAATTTATTGTGTTGCTAAAAGAGACTTCAGTATCTGGATATATTGCATTGCAAGATTTGACAAAAGGTGGAGACATCATTCGAAGTCGTACTTATGATGCATTCATGCCGTTGATTGCTGTTGCAGCCATTTATCTAATTATGGTATTGATATTTACAAAACTTGTAAATATGCTGGAAAGGAGGTTGCGTAATAGTGATCACTAGAGGCGATGTGCTAATAAAAGTTGAGGATGTTCATAAGGTATTCAAGGGATTCCATGCATTGAATGGAGTATCTAATGAAATAAAAAAGGGAGAAGTCGTAGTGATTGTTGGCCCTTCTGGTTCTGGGAAATCTACATTTCTTCGTTCTTTAAATCTTTTAGAAGAGCCTACAACAGGACAAATATTTTTTGAGGGAATAGACATTACAGACAAAAAAACTAATATTGATAAGCATAGACAAAAGATGGGAATGGTTTTTCAACATTTTAACTTATTTCCACACAAAACTATTATGCAAAATATTACGTTAGCGCCAATCAAGTTGTTAGGGAAGAGCAAAGATGAAGCGGAAAAAAGAGCCATGGAATTATTGGAATTAGTGGGTTTGCAAGAAAAAGCAAATGCATATCCATCGCAATTGTCAGGTGGTCAAAAGCAACGTATTGCGATTATAAGATCTCTTGCTATGGATCCAGATGTCATGCTTTTTGATGAACCAACTTCGGCGCTTGATCCAGAGATGGTAGGTGAGGTATTAGAGCTGATGAGACAATTGGCACGAGATGGAATGACTATGGTAGTGGTAACGCATGAAATGGGCTTTGCAAAAGAAGTAGCATCTCGAGTGATATTTATTGATGAAGGTAAGATTAAAGAAGAAAATGCTCCAAAAGAATTCTTTGACCATCCAAAAGACACACGTTTGCAGGAATTTTTATCAAAGGTATTGTCGTAAAAAAATAAGGATTATAGTTAAAGTGTACAAAGTATAGGGTCGTTTAAAATATATCAATCAACAAAATTACCAAAAAATAGTTGACAGATGAAGATGTAATGAATATAATACAATTAATTTCATAGCATCGGTTGAGGAATCCGAGAGAGACTATCAAGAAGATAAGATAGCGCCGAAGGTGAAAAGAGCAGTTTAAACTCTCAGGCAAAAGGATTGGATTCGGACGAAACTCTGGAGAACAGAAATGTACCGAAGAAGTAACTAACCAAATTATTGGTTGGGAATCTTTCAGGTTAAAGGACAGAGGCAAATATGGATATCAAGTCATGTGATATTTATGTTTGTCTCTTTTTGCGTGTAAGCAACGAGCCAATCACAAGCATAAGCTTGTAGTTGGCGACTGCCCACGAGCCGAGAACTTTGTTCAAGGAGTGCGTGTAAGCAACGAGCCAATCACAGAGTTTTAATTTAATTACAAACAGAAATATTTACTTTGACAGAATGAAAAGAAAGAGGAGGATGTACATATGGTACAGCAAGTAATGGATTTCATCAAAGAATATGATGAAGAGGTGGGAAATGCGCTATTAGCAGAGAGTAAGCGTCAAAAAAGAAACTTAGAATTAATTGCATCTGAAAATATTGTATCAGAGGCAGTTATGATGGCAATGGGTACAGTTCCAACAAATAAGTATGCCGAAGGGTATCCAGGGAAAAGATACTATGGTGGCTGTGAAGAGGTTGATGTATTAGAAAATCTAGCAATTGAACGTGCAAAAAAATTGTTTGGATGTGATCACGTATGTGTGCAACCGCATTCAGGTGCAAATGCAAATAATGCAGTGTACCAAGCATTTTTACAACCGGGGGATACGGTATTAGGATTAGATCTTGCTAATGGGGGACATTTAACCCATGGTTCACCGGTTAATATGTCAGGTATATTGTATCATTTTGTTCCTTACAGTGTGGATGAACATGGATATATCGACTATGAGGCAGTAAGAGCTTTGGCGAAAGAACATCATCCAAAGATGATTGTTGCAGGAGCATCCGCTTATCCAAGAGCAATTCAATTTGATGTATTTGCTGATATTGCAAAAGAAGTAGGAGCCTACCTCTTTGTTGATATGGCACATATAGCAGGCTTGGTGGCAGCAGGGTTACACCAAAGTCCAATTCCATTTGCCGATGTAGTAACTACGACTACACATAAAACACTCCGAGGACCAAGGGGCGGAATCATAATGTGTAAAGAAGAACATGCAAAAGCAATCAATAAGGCAATCTTCCCAGGTACACAAGGGGGGCCACTCATGCATGTAATTGCATCAAAAGCAGTTTGTTTTCGAGAGGCATTAAAGCCGGAATTCAAGGAATATCAAGAACAAGTATTAAAGAATGCAAAAGCATTGGCAGATGCTTTGATGGCGGAAGGGTTCCATCTGGTAAGTGGAGGAACCGACAATCACTTAATGTTAGTAGATTTGCAAAATATGAATATCACAGGAAAAGAGCTACAGAATCGTTTAGATGAAGTATACATAACAGTAAATAAGAATACAGTTCCAAATGATCCTACAAGTCCTTTTGTTACAAGTGGGATTCGTATCGGAACGCCAGCTGTGACAACAAGAGGTTTAAAAGAAGAAGATATGACGGTCATTGCGAGATTAATTAAAATGACGGTCACAGATTTTGAAGGCAAGGCAGATGAAATAAGAAGTTCTGTAGATGCAATTTGTTCAAAGTATCCATTGTATGAGTAGAAGGAGGGAATTGATATGGAATTAAAAACACCATTATATGAAGAACATGTAAAGGCAAATGGAAAAATTGTACCATTTGCGGGGTATTTATTACCAATCCAATATGAGCAGGGAGTTATTAAAGAACATATGGCAGTTCGCACCATGGCAGGGCTGTTTGATGTATCCCATATGGGGGAAATACTTTGTAAAGGAAAAGATGCATTAGCAAACTTACAGATGATTTTAACAAATGATTTTACCAATATGGTTGATGGCCAAGCAAGATATAGCCCAATGTGTAATGAACAAGGTGGTACAGTAGATGATCTAATTGTCTATAAAAAAGAAGAGAATTGCTATTTTATTGTAGTCAATGCATCGAATAAAGATAAAGACTATCAGTGGATGTTAGATCATCAATTTGGAGAAGTAATATTTGAGGATATTTCAAGTGAAGTTGCACAAATTGCGTTACAAGGGCCTAAGGCAATGGAGATTCTTCGGAAATTAACTACGGAGGAACAGATTCCAGCAAAGTATTATCATGCAGTGTTTGACGCAAAAGTAGCAGATATGACTTGTATTATTTCAAAGACTGGTTATACAGGAGAAGATGGAGTGGAAATATATCTGGGCAGTAAGGATGCACAAAAGATGTGGAATACTCTTTTGGAAGCAGGAAAAGAAGAGGGCTTAATCCCTTGTGGACTAGGAGCTAGGGACACACTTCGAATGGAAGCTGCAATGCCACTATATGGACATGAAATGAATGATGAAATTACACCACTTGAGACAGGACTTGGATTTGCGGTCAAATTAGTGAAAGATGATTTTATTGGAAAATCAGCATTGCTTGAAATGGGAGAGTTAAAAAGAAAAAGAGTTGGATTAAAGGTAACGGGACGTGGAATTATTCGTGAACATGAAGAAGTATATGTTGGTGACAAACTAGTAGGTTATACTACGTCCGGAACACATTGTCCATTCCTTGGATATCCAATTGCGATGGCGTTGGTAGAAATAGCTTATACAGAGGTAGGAACGAAGTTAGAAGTTCTTGTTCGTGGAAGAAAAGTAGAGGCTGAAGTGGTAGCATTACCATTTTATAAAAGAAGCAAATAAAAAGAGAAAAAAGAAAAGGAGAAGGAAGAAATGAATATTGTAGAAGGATTATTATACACAAAATCACATGAATGGGTAAAAATGGAAGGTGAAGTAGCAGTTATAGGTTTGACTGATTTTGCACAATCGGAATTAGGAGACTTGGTATTTGTCAACTTACCAGAAGAAAGGGATACGGTTTCTATGGAGGAGGCATTTGCGGATGTTGAGTCTGTAAAAGCAGTATCGGATGTATTCTCACCTGTTTCAGGGACTGTATGTGCTATTAATGAAGAGCTCTTAGATGCACCAGAAAAGATTAATGAAGCACCATATCAGTCATGGTTCATAAAGGTAGAGGGGATATCTGATAAAGAAGAATTTCTTTCAGCGGAAGAGTATAAAACATTTGTAGAAAATGAAAATGCGTAAACACTAAAAGGGAGGTGTAAGTATGGGAACATATGTCCCAACAACCGAGCAAGAAAAAAACGAAATGCTAAAAGAGATTGGAATGGAATCTGTTGCAGATTTATTTAGTCATATTCCAGATGAAGTGAAAGTGAAAGATGGGCTTAAGATTCCGGCAGGAATGTCAGAATTAGAAGTTCGTAGAAAAATAACGAAGTTAGCATCCAAGAACACGATCTATTCATCAATATTTCGTGGTGCAGGAGCTTATAGGCATTTTATTCCAGCAATTGTAAAAAGTGTGATTTCAAAGGAAAATCTATTGACCACTTACACACCTTACCAGGCAGAAGTTAGTCAAGGGGTTCTACAGTCTATTTTTGAATATCAGACCATGATCTGTGAATTGACTGGAATGGATGTATCGAATGCATCCGTGTATGATGGAGCGTCAGCTGCTGCAGAGAGTATTGGGATGTGCAAGGAGAGAAAGAGAAAGAAAGTCGTAATCGCAGCAACAGTTTCACCATATGTGTTAGAGACAGTGAAAACGTATTGCTTTGGAAATGGTATGAAATTAGAGATTATACCAGAAAAAGATGGAGTTTGCGATTGTGAATATTTAGTTTCACATGTAGATGAAAGTACAGCATGTGTTTATATTCAACATCCAAACTATTTAGGAAGTCTGGAAGAAGCTGAAAAGATAGGTGAAATTGCCCATAGTTCTGGTGCGAAGTATATTATGGGTGTAAATCCTATTTCTCTTGGAATGCTAAAAACACCAAGAGAGTATGGAGCAGATGTAGCTGTTGGGGAAGGACAGCCGTTAGGACTTTCTTTGGGGTTTGGTGGTCCTTATCTTGGATTTATGGCTTGCGTTAGTGATATGACAAGAAAATTGCCGGGGAGAATTGTTGGCGAGACAAAAGATCACAACGGGAAGACTGGATATGTATTAACGTTACAGGCTAGGGAACAACATATCAGGCGAGAAAAAGCCTCCAGTAATATATGTTCTAATCAGGCACTTTGCGCATTAGCTGTAGGTACCTATTTAGCGGCAATGGGGAAAGTAGGCGTAGAACAAGTGGCAGAACAATGCTTGTCAAAGGCACACTATATGGCGGAACAATTAGAGAAAATAGGATATAATGTTATGAATTCAGGGGTGTTTTTTCATGAATTTGTAACAAGTTCCAAAGCACCAGTAGATCAAGTGATGGAATCTTTGGAGGCACAAGGCATTTTAGGTGGATATCCATTATCAGGAGAGCGTGAGGGGCAAATCCTATGGTGCTGTACGGAAATGAACACGAAAGAAGATATTGATGAGATGATTGCTATTCTAAAGGAGGTGTAGAAGAATGTTAATATTTGAAAAAAGCAAAGTAGGAAGACATTCCAGTGCACTTCCACAATGTGATGTACCAGTGGTGACTTTATCTGAGAAAAACCAACGAACGAGAGCATTACATCTACCAGAAATTTCTGAAAATGATTTAAGTAGACATTATACAGAACTTGCAAAAAAGGCACATGGGGTAAATGATGGTTTTTATCCACTTGGCTCTTGTACTATGAAGTATAATCCCAAAATAAATGAAGATATGGCAAATTTGCCAGGATTTACAGAAATCCACCCACTACAACCGGAACATACAGTACAAGGGTGTATGGCCGTTATGAAGACAGCAGAGGATTATCTGTGCGAAATCACAGGAATGGATCGCATGACCTTGCAACCTGCAGCAGGTGCCCATGGGGAATTTGTTGGATTACTGTTAATCAAAGCTTATCACCAAAAAAGAGGAGATAGCAAACGAACCAAAATTATTGTACCAGATTCTGCACATGGAACGAATCCTGCAAGTGCAGCGATGGCAGGATTCTCTGTTGTAAGTATTCCATCCAGAGAGGATGGGTGCGTAGATCTCGAAAAATTACGTCAGGTAGCAGGTGATGATGTGGCAGGATTAATGCTAACCAATCCAAATACAGTTGGACTATTTGACAAAAATATTTTAGAAATTACAAGAATTATTCATGAATGTGGTGGTTTAGTATATTATGATGGAGCCAATTTAAATGCAGTAATGGGAACAGTAAGACCAGGTGATATGGGATTTGATGTGATCCATCTTAACTTACATAAGACTTTTTCTACGCCACATGGTGGAGGCGGGCCAGGAAGTGGTCCAGTAGGATGTAAAGAACTTTTGGTAGAATTTTTGCCATCAGTTCTAGTGGATGGGAAAGAAGAGTTGCACTTTATAAAACAACCAAATAGCATTGGAGAGGTAAAAAGCTTTTATGGTAATTTTTTAGTTGTTGTAAGGGCACTCACATATATCTGCATGCTTGGAAAAGAGGGAATTCCAGAAGCAAGTCAAAACGCGGTGCTAAATTCAAATTATATGATGAAGAAATTGGAACATCTGTATACCATGGCATACCATGAAACTTGCATGCATGAGTTTGTTATGAGTCTAGAGGGGTTAAAAAAGGAGACAGGGGTATCAGCAATGGATATTGCAAAAGGTCTTTTAGATAATGGAATTCATCCACCAACCATGTATTTCCCTCTGATTGTGCATGAAGCGTTGATGGTTGAGCCAACAGAGACAGAATCTAAAGAGACATTGGATGAGGCCATTGATGTATTTTGCAATTTGTATGAGATTGCAAAAAGTGAAGCTGAGAGTTTACACCAAGCACCAGTGACAACACCGGTTACAAGATTGGATGAAGTAGAAGCAGCAAGAAATCCCAAATTGCGTTATGAATTTTAGAGGTATGATATGATACAGAAAATAACTTATATAGAAAGTAAGCAGTATAACCCATATCAAAATCTTGCATTAGAAGAGTATCTATTAAGACATGTAGAGAAAGATGAATGTATCCTATATCTTTGGCAAAACAAGCATACGATTGTTATAGGACGTAATCAAAACGCATGGAAAGAATGTCTGGTAAGTAAGTTACAAGAAGACGACGGGTATTTGGTACGAAGGTTATCAGGAGGTGGAGCAGTCTTCCATGATTTGGGTAATCTGAATTTCACCTTTTTGGTTCATAAGGATCATTATGATTTGGAAAAACAATTAGAAGTTATTCTTAAAGCGGTTCAAAAATTAGGAATACGTGCTGAAAAGTCTGGTAGAAATGATATTTTAGTAGACGGAAGGAAATTTTCGGGGAATGCCTTTTTTGAGTCTGAACATCATTGCTATCATCACGGAACTTTAATGGTGCACGTAAATATGCAAGACTTATCAAAATATCTAACAGTTTCGAAAGAAAAATTACAGTCAAAAGGTGTAGATTCTGTGAAGTCTAGAGTAACCAATCTTTCAGAGCATGCAGAGAATTTGACAATTGATATTTTAAAAGTAAAATTATATGAGGCTTTTGAAGAGGTATATAATAAAAAAGCAAATGTCATTAAGCCTGAAGAATTGAACCAAGAAGAAATCAAAGCTGGTACGGAAAAATTTGCATCATGGGATTTTATATTTGGAAAGAAAATTGAATTCCAATACGAAATTCAAACACGTTTCTCGTGGGGGAATTTGGAAATTCAATTAGCAGTAAATGAAGGAAGAATTAAAGAAGCTGTCATCTATTCTGATGCTATGAAACCGCAGTTAATTCAAAGTCTTCCATCTTATTTAAAGGGTTGTAAATATGAAAAAACTGCGATATGCTGCGAGCTTGGGCTTGTATTTACAAGAGACAACCAAGAAAAAGAAATGATGAAGGATATCATAACCTTTCTTCATCAGCTAGAATTATAAGAGTATGTGTCAAAATAGAGGAAATTGTCTGCCGGTATATGATGTCGGCAGACATATTTAAAAGGAGACATTATGGATAATAGATTTGATTTACTTGTAATCGGAGCTGGGCCGGGAGGATATGTAGCAGCGATCAAAGCGGCTAAATTAGGATTAAGAACTGCGGTAGTCGAAAATAGGGAGGTAGGTGGAACCTGCTTAAATAGAGGATGTATCCCTGCAAAAGCAATGATTCATGCTTCTTCATTGTACCGAGAAAGTAAGGAAGGAGAGCAGTTCGGCATTGTGGCAAATGATGTTACTTATGATTATGGCAAGATCCTTGATTATAAGAACGATACGTCAACAAATTTGCGACTTGGTGTAGAGCAATTATTTAAGGCAAATGGCGTGCAACTTATTAGAGGTAAGGCTATGTTGTGCAAGAATAAAGAGGTTCAAGTTGTAAGCCAAACAGGAACAGATCGCTATATTGGAGAGCATATTCTATTGGCATCCGGTTCGAAACCATTGCTACTTCCAATCGAAGGGATGGATTTGCCAGGAGTACTTACTAGCGATGAATTGTTTCAACTTGATAAGGTTCCCGAAAGCTTAGTTGTAATAGGTGGTGGAGTTATCAGTGTAGAATTTGCTACTGTATTTGCAACATTGGGGTGTCAGGTTACCATTGTTGAAGCGCTACCAAGACTATTACCTAATATGGATAAAGATATTTCGCAGAATTTAAAGTTGATTTTGAAGAAACGGGGAATCGATATACATACAGGGGCAGCAGTCCAAAGGATTAAACGTAAGGAAGATGGGCTATCATGTGTTTTTGTAGAAAAAGAAGAAGCAATAGAAGTGCAAGCAGAATATATACTTTCAGCAGTTGGACGCTGCCCAAATACAGATGGATTATTTGAAGAAGGACTATCCATAGAAATGGAACGCGGTAGAGTCGTTGTGAATGAACAATTTGAATCCAATATGAAGGGTGTTTATGCCATTGGTGATTTGATAAAGGGTGCACAATTGGCACATACAGCAAGTGCACAGGGAATCTATGTAGTAGAACAACTTGCTGGCAAGGAACCATCGATTGATTTGAATGTTGTTCCGGGGTGTGTTTATACGAATCCGGAAATCGCGTGCGTTGGCATGACGGAAGAAGGCGCAAAGTTAGCTGAACAAGATATTAAAGTAGGAAAGTTTATGATGAGTGCAAATGGAAAGTCACTGATATCTAAAGAAGAGCGTGGATTCATAAAAATTATTGTTGCAGCGGATTCTGATGTGATACTTGGAGCTCAGATGATGTGTGCAAGAGCGACGGATATGATCGGAGAATTTGGAACAGCAGTTGCGAATCAGTTAACAACTCATCAATTGTTGAAAGCGATGAGGGCACATCCAACATATAATGAAGCTGTGACAGAAGCATTAGAGGATGTAAACGGAGATGCCATACATGTAGTTCCTAAAAAGCGCAGGTAAAATCTGGTTATTTGTAAAATATACAAAGAATAGAAGTGTTTAGAATTGATTTTCATCTAAACACTTCTATTTTTTGTGTATAAGTAACAATAATTGTATGGTTATCTAAAATATATTGACAAATTATATAAACGTAAGTATTATAAAGACATATAGTCCGTATATAGTCTTTAATAAAAAGGAGAGATGAGTATGAACCAATTTTTGGAAAGAGCAATGAAATTAAAAGAAGTAACAATCAGGGATCGGAGGTACTTGCATGAGCATGCTGAAGCGGGAAGGAGTCTGCCTAATACAACGAAATATATCAAAGACAGATTAAAAGAAATTGGGTTAGATCCTGAGGAAATTTGCGACTCTGGGGTAGTAGCTACACTAAAAGGAAAGTATCCAGGGAAGACCATATTACTTCGATGTGATACCGATGCATTACCTATGGCAGAGGAGAACGAACTCTCTTATCAGAGTAAGACCAAAGCAGCACATACTTGTGGTCATGATATACATACGGCAATGCTTTTGTCAGCAGCAGAAATTTTAAATGAAAGAAAAGAAGAGATACATGGAAATGTTAAATTTATGTTTCAACCTGCAGAAGAGGTATTTGATGGAGCGGAGAAAATGATTGCTGCAGGAGTTCTCGAGAATCCAAAGGTCGATGTGGCGATGGGACTTCATACAATGCTAGATATGGAAGCACCGTCTGTTGGATATAGTGCTGAAAATATGACCTCCTCATGTGATGGATTTAAAATTACCATATATGGTAATGGGTGTCATGGTGCTACACCACACATGGGAATTGATCCTATTAATGCAGGAGTGCATTTATACCTTGCTTTTCAACAATTAATAGCAAGAGAGGTACCACCAATGGAGTCAGTAAGCTTGACATTTGGAGAGTTTTCAGCAGGTAGTTCTTGTAATATCATACCGCAAGAATGCATCTTGCAAGGAACACTAAGAACATATAGCGCAAAAGTACGAGAACATATAGTAACGAGAATGAAAGATATTACAAACGCTTTGGAAGAAATGTTTAAAGTAAAAGTGAAATATGAGGTTTTATCAGGGGTGCCATCTACGTACACAGATCCAGTATTGTTAAAAGAATTACTTCATTATGTAAAAGAGTTAGATTGTGATATGAAGTTTATATCCAATTATAAGGTTACGCCTTCAGATGATTTTGCTTTTGTTTCACAAAGTGTGCCTACGGTATATTTTATGTTAGGTTGTAAAGAAAGGGATTGTTCATATTCGCACCACAATCCGAAGGTAGTATTTGATGAAACCGCAATGGTGTATGGAGTGG
The DNA here is from genome assembly GCA_052116865.1 of Lachnospiraceae bacterium LCP25S3_G4. Classification (GTDB taxonomy): domain Bacteria; phylum Bacillota; class Clostridia; order Lachnospirales; family Lachnospiraceae; genus CAUPWF01. The sequence continues at coordinate 170,754 of JBQKKG010000005.1, forward strand.
GTATGCATGCACAGTGTGCATTTGATTGGCTAAACAATCAGTAAAGGAGAGGGAAGATGAAAAAAGGAAAAATATTTTACGGCTGGTGGATTGTTCTTGGATGTATGGTAATTACTAGTACCATGGTACCATTGGTTATGGCGCTGTCTAATAAATTTTTGATTCAAATTACGGAAGAGATGAATATCACCAGAAGTTCTTTTACACTGGTTAGCACAATCTTACAAGCGTTAGGAATCTTTTTATCACCGTTTGTTTCTAAAAAGTTATCAAGTGGTAATATGAAAAAGATCCAGAGTGCTAGTATTATAGGCTTTGTATTGGCTTATGCATCATATTCATTTGCACAGAATGTATGGCATTTATATATTTCAGCCTTTGTCTTAGGGATATGTTATCTAAATGCAACGTTAATACCTGTGTCGATGATGATAACCAATTGGTTTGTTAAAAAACGTGGAATGGCTATGAGTATGGCAATGGCAGGAATTGGGGTTGGTGGATTTATATTTAGTCCGATTGTAACCTACTTTTTAAATCAGTATGGCTGGAGAGTTACCTATAGATTAATGGCACTGATTGTGCTAGTTTTCGCTTTACCAGTGTCTTTATTTGTGTTGAAAAAGAGACCAGAGGATATTGGATTACAGGCATATGGTAAGAATGAAGTTCAAGAAAACGGAGTACAAAAAAAAGCAATTCAGCTAGGGGTTTCATTAAGTGTAGCCGAATCAAAAACAAAAGGATTTTTTTGGCTCATGTTAATTGGAATGTTTGCAAATGGGTTGATTAACGCAGGAGCACTGGGACACTTTCCACCAGCAATGGAAGAGATGCATGGTGCAGCAGTGCAGGCGGTCATCATATCTATGTATTCGCTAATAGGGATATTTGGTAAACTGTTACTTGGTTGGATTAACGATCGATTTGGCATCAAGGCAAGTACTACATTTGGATGTTTGACATTTGGTACTGCATTTGTCTTTATGCTGTTAGGAGAAAACACTTCTATGCTATATATTATGGCTATTTTCTTTGGTATGGGAAATGCAATTGGAACGGTTGTCCCTCCATTAGTTACCGCAGAAGTGTTTGGAAGAGAAAAATATGGGGAGGCTTATGGAATTGCCAATAGTGCAACGCAAGTAGGATTGTCTCTTGGCTCATTATTTGTGGCATCGATTTATGACATCTCTGGAAAATATCAATGGGCATGGATTATTTTAATTATTTTAACAGGGATCACATATGTAGGATGGTTGAGCGCTTGTATTGGCTCGAAAAAATATAGGAACTTGGAACAAAAGACAGAATAAAGGAAAAGGAGATAAACGAAATAGTTTATCTCCTTTTATTAATATCGTAATGTATAGACTCTCTCCGGACGCCCCTTTGATGTGTTTCGCTTTTTCTCAGTAATCTCAACAATATTTGCGCGTTCAAGCTCTGTTAGAAAGCGATTAGCACTTCTTGGAGTAAGGGCTAATTTTACAGCAAGTTCTCGAGCTGTAATTTGTTTATTAGGCATGGATTGCATAGCCGTTGTTACTTTGCGAATTGTGATAGGGGATAGGTGTGCCTTAGAAGAGGGAATCCCTAGATCGTTCTTAGCAAGCAGTGTATTCGTGTGATTCTTAGAGTCATCTAAGGGACCAAATAAATCACCAGATGAGTGAATTAAGTAGGAAAATGGCACTGAGCTTAAACAAGATTCACGGTTTGCATCCATTGCATGAATGCGTGCCTGGGTCATATCTGTTCCGATACCGTAACCAATACAGACGGAAAAATTCAAACGTTCCTTTAGATAAGAGTTTAAATTACAACAGGTACATTCATTAGTTAAGAGTTGCACCTTATCAAGTTCGGTTAGAATTTCAAATCCGTTATAGATTCGTTTGAATATAAAATTCATTACTTGTGAATTACTAAAGTCAAGTAAAGCTTCCTGTAGAAGAATACATTGTCTTTCTAAAGAGCTGTCAGTAAATGTTGTATTTAATTCGGTGGACTTTACACAAATATTGATGACTGCGGGTTGGTGCTTTTTTAAATTATAAAGTTCAATTTCATGAAGCAATGTAATGCAGACAGAATTTACGTATTGAATACTTGGATAAGGAAAATACACGGGAATACCAAGTTCTTTTAATTGAGGGACAATACCACTAAAGCGTGTAATGGAGATATCGGTTTTTCCGGTGTTCCATAATTCTATATGTTTTTTAAGTTGAGTTTTTTCTATCGCTAATAAGTCATCCAATGTCATTGCATCGACGAGTGGATCAATGCGACTAGAATAACTTAATGTTTGATCTTCTAACAGGTATTCCATAGTGTCAATATGAAAGATTGCTAGAGGATCCGCATAAATGCGAGAAATAGACAAGTCTCTATTTTGTTCTAATAAAGAAAAAAAGAGCCTGTAAATACCTGCTTCGTCACTATTTATAGAAGCAATTGGGATGTCCAAAGATGGGATTTGCTTCTTTAGGACTTGTGTTGGGAAGATACCACTTGTTACAATACCTTCCACATCACTTGGAAGATTGGGATATATTGATACGATATCATCTAATGAATGGTATATATAAAAAGAAATATCACAATCTAACTGCAGAGAAGAAAATACCTGAACAAAAAAAGTTTTTAAAAATTCAGTGGTAATGCATGCCAATTTTGTTTTCAATTCATTGTCTCCTTTGAAATGTGTTATGATATATTTTAACATAATATGATAACAAAACAAAGAGTTTTGAATTACAATTTTAGTGGTATCTTTCGATGAACAGACATGTTAAACTAGGGATAATGATAGAATTGTTTAGGAGGATTATAATATGATTACACTACTGGAGTATCCAAAATGTAGCACGTGTCAGCGTGCCAAAAAATGGTTGGAAGAAAATAATGTATCATTTGAAGACAGAAATATTGTTGAGGCAAATCCAAATGCACAAGAGCTAAAGGAATGGCATCAAAGAAGCGGACTCCCGCTAAAACGATTTTTTAATACAAGTGGATTAAAATATAAAGAATTGAAATTAAAGGATAGACTTTCAGAGATGACTGAGGAAGAGCAGTATCAAATATTAGCAACCGACGGGATGCTAGTAAAGCGTCCCTTGTTAATCGGAGATCAATTTGTGATACCAGGATTTAAAGAGGGCAATTGGAAAGAGGTTCTATAATGAAATATGAAAGAATACACATTGGGAAGTTCCTAGAACGTCCCAATCGTTTTATTGCTTATGTAGAGATAAATGGTCAAGTAGAAACGGTACATGTGAAAAACACAGGACGTTGTGCAGAACTGTTAATTCCAGGAGTGGAAGTGTATCTGCAAGAAAATGATCACATGACTCGTAAGACGAAGTGGGATTTGATTGCTGTTAAAAAAGGGAAACGGATTATCAATATGGACTCACAAGTAACTAATTATGCGGTAAAGGAATGGATAGAGGAAGGACATTTTTTTTCTGGAATACCAAAGATAAAACCAGAGACTACATATGGAAATTCTCGATTTGATCTATATGTGGAGGCTGGGGAAAGAAAAATTTTTATCGAGGTAAAAGGGGTGACTTTGGAGACCGATGGTGTTGTCAGATTTCCAGATGCACCAACAGAACGGGGAATAAAACATATCGAGGAGTTAACGAAAGCAGTTGCAGAAGGGTATGAAGCAATTATATTCTTTGTCATACAAATGCAAGGGGTACGATATTTCGCGCCCAACGATAAAACCCATCAAGCATTTGGCGATGCGCTTAGGAAGGCCCAGAAGAGTGGGGTTAAGATTATGGCTTATGATTGTAATGTTACACCAGATGAGATTACACTTGCAAAAGAAGTTCCAGTTGTATTAGAGAATACCATATTATATGAAATGGGAGAGCCGTTGGTGGAGTGGTATCAAAAGAATAAACGTCAGTTGCCTTGGAGAGAGCATATCAATGCTTATCGTGTATGGGTGTCTGAAATTATGTTGCAACAAACTAGAGTAGAGGCTGTCAAGCCTTTTTACAAGCGATTTTTAACTGCATTACCAACAGTAGAGGATTTGGCCAATGCAAAGGAAGATGAGTTATTGAAATTGTGGGAAGGACTTGGATATTATAATCGTGTGCGGAATATGCAAAAAGCAGCTAGACAGGTTATGGAAAGTTATCAAGGAGAATTTCCTCAAAAATATGACGATATATTGGGACTTACCGGTATTGGGAATTATACCGCAGGAGCAATTGCTTCTTTTGCATACCATATTCCAAAACCGGCTGTAGATGGGAATGTATTACGTGTAGTTTCCAGATTGTTAGCAAGTGATGAAGATATTATGAAGCAAAGTGTCCGCAAGAAGGTAGAACAAGCATTAGAAGCAGTTATGCCAAAGGATAAAGCAAGTGATTTTAACCAAGGCTTAATAGAATTAGGAGCCATTGTGTGTGTGCCAAATGGAATGGCAAAGTGTGAGGTATGCCCATTAGCTAATTTGTGTGAAGCTAGAAAGCAAAATAGAATTATGGAATTGCCAGTAAAGGCGAAAGCAAAGTCACGAAAGATAGAGAAAAGAACAATCTTTATCTTTAAGGATGGGGAAAAGGTTGCCATAAAAAAACGACCAAAGAAAGGGCTTCTTGCGGGCTTATATGAATTGCCTAATGAACTAGGGCATATGAGTACAGAAGAGGTAGTAGCGTATAGTAAAGCAATTGGTCTGACACCTATTCGGGTAGAATCGCTTGCTCCTGCAAAACATATCTTTAGTCATGTAGAGTGGCAGATGATAGGCTATGTCATTCGAGTAGATGAATTAGAAAGTCAATGTACGGAACAGATGATCTTTGCCGATCCAGAAGAAGTGGAAGAGACATATCCAATTCCGGCTGCATTCGAAGGTTATACAAATTATTTGAATATGAAGCTAGGGCAGGATAAATATCGCTAGATTATTTGGTATCATAATAAAAGGAACGGTTGTGATCTCTCAACCGTTCCTTTTGATATCATCTAGATTGCTCTAGTGTATTCTTTTAACCATTCACGCTCTTCTTCTGTTAAGTGAGGACCTATTTTTTCATATACTTGTTGATGGTATTCATTTAATGATTTTTTATCCTCGCAAGACATTAGACTTGGATCAATGGCATCTAAGTCGATTGGCACAAAAGTAATTGGTTCAAAGTACATAAAAGTACCATATTCATTTTCAGTGCCCTTGCATACGATAAGTTCATTTTCAGTACGGACACCATGAGAACCTGCGATATAGATTCCAGGCTCATCTGTAATCACCATTCCTTGTTCAAATGGATGTTTTTCATGTCCGCGTATTTGCCATCTGAATCCAGTTGGACCTTCATGGATGTTGAGAAGATATCCAATACCATGTCCAGTTCCGTGATTAAAGTTTAAGTCCATGTCCCAAAATGGTTGTCTAGCAACAATATCAAGATTGTAACCACAAGCACCATATAAGAAACGAGTTCTAGCTAATGCAAGCATACTTCTTGCAACGGTAGTAAAATGTAAGATCTCTTCTTCTGTTAGGGTACCAAGTGCAATGGTCCGTGTGATATCAGTAGAACCTTCATAATAGTTAGCACCAGTATCGGTTAGATATAAACCATGTGGTTCTAAAGCAACATTTGTCTCTGGTTCAGATTCATAATGTACAATGGCAGCATGCTCACCATAAGCGCAAATAGGGGCAAAACTTGGCCAAAGGAAACCATCTTGTTCTGCGCGGAACTCTTCTAATTTATCAGAAGCACTTAATTCTGTAATTTCAATTTTTCCAATATTTTTCTTTAACCAATACATAAATTTAGTGTGTGCAACACCATCTTTGATATGTGCATTTCTAATATTATTTAACTCTGTATCATTTTTCATTGCTTTCATAAGAACAGATGGATTCGTCTTTTCAACTTTCATTGTATTGGCTGAAATATTATTATAAAGTGCATAGTTCATTTTAGCTGGATCGATTAGAAGTGTGTCATCAGCTCCAAATTTCTTAATGGCATCATAGATATCATTATATGGATAGTAAGTAACATTATTTTTTGCCATATCAGCTTTGATCTCGTCATTGAATTTATTTATATCAACAAATAAATCAACACGGTCCATATATACAATAGCATAACCTAATACAAGAGGGGAGAACTTAACGTCATTGCCTCGGATATTAAATGTCCAGCAAAGATCATCTAAAGAGGTAATCACATGCACGGTTGCATTGTTTTCTTTCATCACTTTACGGATGCGTTCTAATTTAGAACTAGAAGACTCTCCGGCGTACTTTACATCAAGTAAAAATGCAGGTTCTTCTGATAATGCAGGACGGTCAGACCAGATCATGTCGATTAAGTCATAATCATAGTTGATGCTTACGTGCTTAGGAGCTAACATTTCCGCTAGGCATTGTCCTTCTTCCATTGCAATAAGACGTCCGTCAAATCCCAATGTTCCGTTTTCAGGTAACACATCTGCAAGGTATTCTTCCATAGTAGGTACCCCAGGATTCCCCATTCTAAATAGTGTTACTCCAGATCCTTCTAATTGTTGCTCTGCTTGAAGAAAGTATCTTCCATCTGTCCACAGACCGGCTGCATCTTTTGTAATAACAGCAGTTCCGGCAGACCCGGTAAAACCAGTGATAAATGCTCTCGATTTAAAGTGTGCACCTACATATTCACTTTGATGATTGTCTGCAGACGGAATAATATAAGCATCCATATGCTTTTCGTCCATTAACTTACGTAGTGCTGTAATTCTTTCTGGTACATTCATTTCAAAAACCTCCCTGTTATGATAATTTTATCCCATAAATTGAATAATAACATATTCGTATAATAGTTACAACCATGTGTAATAAAAAATAAATAATATATACATAATGTATAATTATACAGAAAAAAAGTTACATATATCTTCAAAATAAGGAAGCCAAAACAAGGACCAGTCTTGACAATTTACACATTTTTCAGTATAACTTTAAGTAACTAAAATTACATATATATATAAATGATGAGGTAATCAAAATGAAGAATAAAATTTTATCAATTGGCGAAGCACTAATCGATTTTGCTCCACAAGAAACTGGATGTGAAATTAAAGAAGTAAAGGGATTCATGCCACTAGTTGGAGGAGCACCTGCAAATGTGTGTGGAGCTATTTCGAAATTAGGTGGAACATCTGAAATGATTACGCAATTGGGAGATGACCCATTTGGGGATAAGGTGATAGAATACTTAAAAAAATACAACGTTGGAACATCCTATATTAAAAGAACTAATAAGGCTAATACAGCATTGGCCTTTGTTTCTTTAAAAAGTAATGGAGATAGAGAGTTTTCTTTTTATAGAAGACCAAGTGCAGATATGTTAATGGAAGCAAGTGATATACAAGAAGTATGGTTTCAAGATGCCTATGCATTACATTTTTGTTCCGTGGATTTAGTAGATGCACCAATGAAACAGGCTCATAGACAGGCTATTGAGTATGCAAGAAAGAATCAGTGTATCATAAGTTTTGATCCTAATATACGTTTACCACTTTGGGACGACAAAGAAGAGTGTAAGGCAACAGTGAATGATTTTATAGCCTATGCCGATATTTTGAAAATATCTGATGAAGAGTTGGAATTTATTACAGGATATTCAGGAATTGAAGAAGCGAAGGATGCATTATTTACAGGGAATCTGAAGTTACTTATTTATACAAAAGGCCCAGATGGAGCAGAAGTATATACTGCCAATGGGGCACATGCATTTGTACCGTCTAATAAAGTCAAAGCAGTAGATACAACGGGAGCAGGAGATGGCTTCATAGGTTCCTTCTTATATAATCTGTCAGTAGATGAGGTTGGGCTTGAAGAATTGGCAAGCATAACAGAAGAAAAACTAAAAGAATATATTTCATTTTCAAATCGATTTTGTGAATTAAGTGTTTTAAAACATGGTGCAATTGCATCATATGCGACGTTAGAAGAGATGAAATAGCGAATTGGGGACGGGGGCAATGTGACATTGCCCCCGTCCCCAATTCTTATCTTTTAATTCCTTCCAGAACTTCTTCTGTCCACTGTTCCAGACTATATGTCTGAGCATCAAATAATCTTACCAAAACACCAAATGGTTTTTCGTCACTGGCGAATGCGTTGCCTTCGTCGGTATCTACATGCATTGCTAAGCGGTAGTCTGGATGAATACGAACTACTACATCGGCATAGATGAGAGAACGTTCATAACTAGTAGTGAGAACACACACAATCTCGTTGTCTTTTACATTTAATATCGAGGATTCTCTGGGTGTCATATGAATGTGGCGTTTTGCGACAATTACTCCGTGATCCAAAGTGATAGAACCAACCGGCCCTACAAGTGTACAACCAGGAGAATTTTTCGTATCACCTGATTGGCGAATGACATGAGGCATTCCTAATTTTTTTGTATCTGTAATTGAAAGCTCCACTTGCGTTTCTGCCCGGTAGGGGCCTAGAACTGCAACATTCTCAAAGGTATTTTTAGGCCCTTTGATGTGAATTCTCTCCATTGCCAAATACTGTCCGGGTTGACTAAGCTCTTTAGAAAAAGTAAGGTCAGCGTGTTCGCCAAATAATATGCTAAAATCTTCTTTCGAAACATGAATATGCCTAGCAGATATTTCAATGGGTATCTTAATACTCACAATTTTTGTTCCTCCTTGGTTTCTATAAGTGTTTTTGTCATTCTAGCAGAAAAAAAATAAGTGTTCAAGGAGTTTCCTTTGATATTCGGGACAAATATTAGTTGGTAGCAGTTGCAATTCGTGTATGGTATAATGTAAAAAAATAAAAGAAAGTGTGAAAAAAATGCAAAAAAAATACTGGTATACATATCATACGGATATTGGTAATTTAACCATTGTGGCAACTGATGATGTTATATTAGAGTTGAACTTTGGGGTCCCAGAGTTGCCAATAGATGAGCAGAAAGAAACGGAACTGATTGTAAATACTCACCAACAATTAGAGGAGTGTTTTGCAGGAATAAGAACAGAATTCGAACTTCCGTTGAATCCAATAGGTACTGAATTTCAAAAGCGAGTTTGGAACGCGCTTGGCCAGATCCCATATGGAACAACAAAAAGTTATAAAGAAATTGCAATATTAATAGGAAATGAGAAAGCATGCAGAGCAGTGGGGATGGCAAATAACAAGAACCCAATCCCTATTATCATTCCTTGTCATCGTGTCATAGGGGCCAATGGCAAGCTGGTGGGTTATGCTGGTGGAATTCATGTTAAGAAACGATTACTTTCTTTGGAACAGCACACAAAACAATGGTATATATATGGACAAGAAGAAATGCAGTATTTGAAGCAACGGGACAAAAAGTTGGCAGTTGCAATTGATTACTATGGTAAGATACAACGTGAAGTTATACCAGATTTGTTTACCGCACTTGTCTATCATATCATAGGACAGCAGATTGCTACGAAAGCGCTGAATACGATTTGGAAAAGAGTGTTAGAGGTATGGGGTGAAATCACGCCCCAATACGTTTGTGGTTTATCAGAAGAGAAATTCCGAGAGGTGGGGATATCTAAGAGAAAGTCAGAGTATATACTAGGGATTGCAGGATTGATTATGAATGGAGAATTTGACGTTCTTAAACTATATGAGATGTCTGATGAGGAGGTTGTAAGAGAACTCTGTCAATTAAAAGGAATTGGAAGATGGACAGCGGAAATGCTTATGATTTTTTCTATGGGAAGAAAAGATATTGTAAGCGCTGGAGATTTGATTATTCGAAGAGGTATGTGTAGAGTTTATAAAAGAACAGAGATTTCTGATGAGGCATTTGAAACATACAAGAAAAGGTATTCCCCATATGGAACCATTGCATCTTTTTACTTGTGGGCTGTTGGAAATGAAAAAGAGGAATGAGAATAGGAAAGAGGAAGGATTATGTGGATATTATTTGCGTTTGGGGCAGCATTTTTTGCTGGTATTACAGCAATTCTTGCAAAGATAGGGATAAGAAATACCGATGCTAATGTAGCGACTGCTCTTCGCACTATTGTAATTTTGCTTTGCTCTTGGCTAATGGTATTTATAGTTGGTTCTTATAAGACTATTGGAGACATTACGCTACACACTCTGCTATTTCTGATTCTTTCGGGGCTTAGTACAGGGGCATCGTGGATATGTTTTTTTAAGGCGCTACAACTAGGAGATGTGAATAAAGTAACACCGGTAGATAAATGTAGCACTATTCTTACCATGATACTTGCTTTTTTATTGCTAGGAGAGAAGATTACGGCTTTTATGTTAGTCGGTATGGTGAGTATTGGGGTTGGAACTATACTTATGCTACGGAAAAAGCCTATAGATAAGGTGGAAGGGGAAAAAGTAAAAGACAATCATCCATTGTGGTTTCTATTTGCATTGGGAGCAGCAGTGTTTGCAAGTTTGACTGCTATATTAGGAAAAATTGGAATACAGGGGATAGAGTCTAATTTGGGAACTGCAATAAGAACCATCGTTGTATTGGGAATGGCTTGGTTGATTGTTATTATGCAAGAGAAGGTGCAGGATATTTCATCCATAGATGCAAAAAGTTGGATATTTATCCTATTATCCGGTATTAGTACAGGCCTATCTTGGCTTTGCTACTATCGAGCACTTCAGGATGGAAGAGCAAGTGTTGTTGTGCCGATTGATAAATTAAGTATTCTATTCACAATTGCATTTTCTTATTTATTTTTAAAGGAATCCTTATCTAAAAAATCTTTGATTGGATTGGCAATGATTGTATTTGGAACGCTTGTCTTATTGCTATAAAGAATTAGAAATTAAAATCTAACAAAGCCTTCATCTATGTGAAATCGAAACATAGGTGAAGGCTTTGTTAGTTACAAACCGGTGTGTTCCTTTATGTAGCTACGAGCTTTTAGAGCATATTCCAATGGATTAGCTGTTGAAGGGTCTTGCTCGGCTTCAACAAGAAGCCAGCCTTCATAATTAGAATCTGCTAATATTTTAAATATAGGGTCAAAATCTACATCTCCGTCGCCTGGTACAGTAAAAGATCCATTTCGCACGGCTGTTAAGAAACTCCAATGATTCTTTTTCACTTCTTTTACAATATCTAAGCGCATGTCTTTAAGGTGTACGTGTCCCACCCGGTGTACGTATTTTTTTAACATGGTAAGTGGGTTTTCGCCGGCAAATGTAAAATGTCCGGTGTCGTAACACAGGAATACATATTCGGGATTAGTCATTTGCATCATACGGTCCGTCTCGTCCGACGTTTGGACTACAGTTCCCATATGGTGATGAAAGCAAAGTTTGAATCCACGCTCTTTTGCGATTTGCCCTAATTGATTAAGTCCATCTGCAAAACGTTCCCATTCGTTATCGTTCATCGTATATTTACAATCATTTAGAATTGGTGTTTCAATCTGTCCCTGAATACTATAGCTTTGTTCACTTACATTAATGCGATTAGCACCGACAGCCTCTAAGAAGTCTAATTCCTTCATGAAAGCCATTTTGTTCTCTTCAAATGATTTGGTAATAAGGAAAGAACTAAACCAACGGCTTGCAATCTTCATTTTTCTTAAATCTAATGCCTTCTTAAGTTCTTGTGGATCGGTGGGATATTTATTACCAATTTCACAGCCAGTAAAACCAGCCAATGCCATTTCACTTATTGTTTGTTGAAATGTATTTTCGGAACCAAGCTCAGGCATATCATCGTTACACCAACCAATTGGTGCAATTCCTAAGAAAACTTTACTTTCATTAAACATAATATCCTCCTTCTGTACTCAAATGTTACCCATAAGTTACTCATGAGTATACCATAAGTGATGAAAAAATACAATAATAGCTATTAGACAACGAAATGGTTGAAAAAAATAGTTAAATTAATCGTTAGAAATACACAAATGAAATAGTGATATGTTTCAGAAGATTGTCTAAAATTACGCAAAGTTAGGGATATTATTGGTAAAACTTTATTAAATGTTTGTATTATTTATTGACAAAATGGAATTGTTATGGTAATTTGTAACTAGAACGGTTTTGTACTGTAAGAAATCGGAGACGTAACAGCAAACAACATTTATAAAAGGGAGGAAGCTAAAAATGAAAAAGAAAATTCTAGCTGCATTATTAGCAACAGCAATGGTAGTAAGTTTAGTTGCTTGTTCAACTAAGGAGACCTCAACAGAAGAAAAGAAAGAATCTTCAAGTGGAAAAAAACAAATTGCAGTAGTATTGAAGACACTTTCGAGTGAGTATTGGAATTATGTAAAGGCCGGATGTGATGCAGCAGCAGAAGAATTCGATGTGGAAGTAACTGTTATTGGTCCAAATGCAGAGAGCGAAATTGCACAACAGGTAACAATGATCGAAGAACAATTAGGACAAAACGTAGATGCTATTGTTTGTGCACCAAATGATTCTAGTTCAGCAGCGGCAGCCTTAAAGCCAGCAATAGGAAAGATTCCAGTGCTTTTTGTGGATACAGATGCTGACTTAGAAGGAAAGACAGCTTTTGTCGGAACCGGAAATGAAGAAGCTGCATCACTGGGTGGAAAATATGTAGTTGAAAAGTTAGGAAAAGGTGCAAAGGCAGTTGTTATTTATGGTCAAGAAGGTGAAGCGACAAGTAATGCACGTGCGACTGGATATAAGAATGGATTGAAAGATGGCGGTGGAGAGCTTCTTGCAGAGCAGTCTGGTAATAATACAACAGATGGAGCTTTGGCAACAATGGAAGACTTACTTACACGTTTCCCAGGAGAAATTCAAGCAGTATTATGCCACAATGATGATACCGCACTTGGAGCATTACAGGCATGCCAACAGGCAGGTGTGAAAGATATTATGATTATAGGATTTGATGGAAATAAAACAGCTGTAGATTCAATCTTAGCAGGAGATATTGAAGGAACCGTTGCACAACAGCCATATATGATGGGTTATACAGCTGTAGAAAAAGCACTCGCAGCTATCAATGGAGAAAAAGTGGATGAAGTAGTAACAGTTGATGCAAAATTAATTACAAAAGAGAATGCACAAGAATATTTAGATGGGCTCGATGAAATGCTTAAGTAATATTAAGGATACATGTTATTTTAGTTACATATCATTCTAGGTGGCGGCATAAAGGCTTCCGCCACCTATTAAAAGACAAATAGGCTAGAATACACACATCGTAAATAGACAGGAAAGGGGTAATACTGTGAGTGAATATGTAGTTGAGTTAAAAAATATTACAAAGCGTTTTCCAGGTGTAATCGCATTAAAAAACATGTCCATAGGTATTAAGCCTGGAGAAATCCATGGATTGATTGGAGAGAATGGAGCTGGAAAATCTACACTTATTAAAGTACTTACAGGAGTACATATCCCAGAAGAAGGAGAAATATATATTGATGGAAAAAAGAAGATGTTGCGTACGCCAGTATATGCACGTGAAGAAGGGATTGCTTGTGTATATCAGGAGCTAAATATTGTGCAACAGCTTTCGGTTACAGATAATATATTTATGGGACGCTCTGAAAAAAATAGTATAGGATTATTAGATTATTCTAAAATGCATAAAGAAGCAAAAGTAGCCTTAGATAGTTTGGGGCATCCAGAGATAAATCCAAAGAGCCAATGTGGGAAATTAGGAATTGGGTTACAACAGATGGTCGAAATTGCAAAAGCTATTTCATTAGATGCGAAGTTAATTATTATGGATGAACCGACGTCGTCTTTGGGAAAAGATGAAATAGCACAGTTAATGAAAACAGTTCGTACACTAAAAGATAAAGGGATAGCTGTTCTGTTTGTATCACATAAATTAGAAGAATTATTTGAACTTTGTGACAGGGTAACCGTTATGCGTGACGGTGAGCATATTATAACGAAGGAAATTACTGACATTACGAATGAAGAACTAATACATGCAATGGTAGGAAGAACGTTAGACAACTTGTTTCCAAAGGAGTATGGAGAGAAGGGTGAGGTATTCCTAAAAGTAGAAAATATCAATGCAACAGGAGTACTTCGTGATGTCAGTTTTGAAGCTTATGGGGGACAGATTTTAGGATTTGCAGGATTGGTAGGAGCCGGAAGAACAGAGACCATGAGGGCTTTGTTTGGGGCGGATCATATTGATAGCGGAAATATCTTTATCAAAGGTAAAAAAGTATCGATTAAAAGTCCAAAGGATGCAATAAAAAATAAGATTGCTTTTTTAACAGAAGATAGGAAAGGGCAAGGATTGGTGCTTTCAGAACCAATCAAGTCTAATTTAATCCTTGCAAATATGAAGCACTTCAAAAAAGGAGTACTGCTAGACCATAAAGCGATAGAAAAAGCAAGTAATGATAATATCAAAACATTAAAGATTAAGACACCAAGTGCAGATGAAGTAGTTGCCCAACTATCGGGTGGAAACCAGCAAAAGGTTGTTATTGGAAAGTGGATGAATTCTGATTCGGAAATTTTTATCTTTGATGAACCTACGCGAGGTATTGATGTAGGGGCAAAGATAGAAGTCTATAATGTAATGAACACACTCGTAAAACAAGGAAAATGTGTCATTATGGTATCATCAGAACTTCCAGAGATACTAGCAATGAGTGATCGCGTCGTTGTTATGCGTGGTGGCCGCGTGATGGGACAAATAGATAGAGAAACAGAGAACTTCTGTCAAGAATCAATTATGAAAGCTGCTTGGGGAGGAAAAATATAATGACAAAGAACAAAAAAATGAATGTAGGCGACATTTTAATGAAGTTGGGTCCATTGTTGGCCTTAGCAATATTGGTTGTTGTTTTCTCGATTACACTTCCTGGGAAATTTTTTAGATTAGGAAATATCATGAATATTCTGAAACAAACATCCATTAACTGTTTGATAGCATCTGGTATGTTAATTGTATTAATTACAGCTGGAATTGACTTGTCAGTAGGGTCGAACTGTGTATTGGCTGCTTGTACGATAGGTGTGCTTGTTCAAAATTTTGGAATTACAAATCCAATTATTTTAGTAGGAGCATGTATTTTGGTAAGTACGTTAGCTGGAATAGTAAATGGATTGTTATTAACGAGATTAGAATTACCACATCCATTTGTATCTACATTAGGTATGAAAAATGTACTGCTAGGTCTTGCATTATTCATTACTAGCTCAACAGCCATTGGTTTTACTGGAAAAGGTGTTGATTCCGTACTATTCTTAGGATCAAAAACAATTGGTGATTTTCCACTTAGTTTTATTATTGTACTTATTGTATATGGGTTATTTCATATCTTCTTAAATCATACAGTACTTGGAAGACAAGTGTATTGTGTAGGTGGAAATGCAGAAGCTGCTAGGCTTTCTGGCATTCGATCTAAAAACGTTCTTACATTTGTATACGGTTTATCGGGATTCATGTGTGGACTTGCAGGGTTGATATTAGTAGGTCGCGTGGCCACTGCCAATGCTACAGCAGGAATGACCTATGATACAGATGCCATTGCAGCTTGTATCATAGGTGGTGCGTCCTTCACAGGTGGAAAGGGTACGATTTGGGGAACCATGATTGGTGCACTTTTAATTGGGACGATCCGTAATGGATTGAATTTATTTGGTACCAAAAATGATGTTCAATATATTGTAATTGGTCTAGTAATAATATTAGCAGTTACCATTGATGTTACCCGCAATAAGTTAGAGGCCAAAGCACGTAGATTAGCAGCAGAATAAACTATGTAAATACATAAAGAAACCTCGGGAAAACCGAAGATGTACAGCCGAAGTTCCTTTGAACTTCGGCTGTAAATAAATAGATGGGAGAATTATTATGTATATCAAGAAGAATATCAGCAATGGCTATAATGAATATTTGAATCTGCAGAGCAATGATTATGGCACATTTATGGATGTAGGACTTTTGGTGTTAGAGGCGGGGGAGCGTTATGTCCAGAAAGATATGGAAAAAGAAGCGGCATATTTACTCTTAGAGGGAGCAGTAACATTTTGTTATGATGCAAAAAAAGTGCATGGAGAGCGGCCAGATACCTTTCACTATCATCCATGGTGTTTACATGTGCCTTTCGGTGTTGAGGTGGAACTTATTGCCTCTAAACATTGTGAAATCTATATACAAAAAACAATAAATAATACTTTTTTTGAACCTAAATTATATACGCCTGAGGATACCATTGTACAACGTGCAGGTGCTAATGGAGAACTGATGGGGTGTATGAGACGTGAAATAAAGACGTTATTTGATTATGAAAATGCTCCATATTCTAATATGGTGTTGGGAGAAGTATTGAATTATCCTGGAAAATGGTCCTCTTATCCGCCACATCATCACCCACAACCAGAAGTGTATTTTCATCGCTTTGATTATCCAGAAGGCTTCGGGGTAAGCTTTGCTAATGGAGAGGTTTATCAATCCTGCCATAATGGATTGACCGTTATTAATCACGGATTTCATTCGCAAGGAACAGCACCGGGTTATGCAATGTGCTATGTATGGGGAATCCGACATTTGGAAGGAGACCCTTGGGAGAAAACAAGAATTGATGATAAAGAACATGCTTGGCTTTGGAAAAAAGATGCCAATGAGCATATATATCAGGAGGATGAAAGGAGAATATAACATGAAAACAGTACGGCTTACTATGGCACAGGCACTTGTTCGCTTTTTAGAACATCAATACATTGCATATGACGGAGTAGAGCATAGATTTGTACGTGGAGTCTTTATGCTTCCAGGCCATGGCAATGTGGTTGGAATAGGGCAGGCATTAGAGCAAGAGGCTAAGGAACTAGAAATATATCAAGGGAAAAATGAGCAAGGGCAAGCACATGTTGGAGTGGCATTTGCAAAACAAAGAAAAAGAAAAGAGATTTTTGCTATTACATCTTCCGTAGGCCCAGGGGCTGCAAATATGATTACAGCAGCAGCCACTGCAACTGCAAATAATATACCAGTATTATTGCTTCCAGGTGATGTGTATGCGTGCAGACAGCCAGATCCGGTGTTACAGCAGATAGAGCAAGTGCAAGATTTATCTATCTCTACCAATGATGCATTTCGTCCAGTATGTCGTTATTGGGATCGTATTAACCGTCCAGAACAGTTAATGTCTGCAATGATTCATGCATTTCGTGTACTTACCGATCCAGCGGATACGGGAGCAGTTTGTATTGCCTTGCCACAGGATGTGGAAGGGGAAGCATATGATTATCCAGAAGCATTCTTTGAAAAACGAGTACATAGGTTAGAACGTCGACCAGCAACGAAGGAAGCCATTGTAGAGGCAGCGGAAGTTATTAGAAATGCAAAGAAACCAATGCTAATATGTGGGGGTGGTGTGCGCTATTCGGAAGCGCATAAAGAATTTATAGACTTTGCAGAAACACTACAGATTCCTTTTGGAGAAACGCAGGCGGGAAAAAGTGCAGTTGTTTGGAATCATAAGTTAAATCTTGGCGGTATGGGAGTAACAGGATGTTCAGCGGCAAATGAAATAGCAAAGGAAGCAGATGTTATTATCGGTGTTGGAACAAGATATACGGATTTTACAACAGCATCAAAATGGCTGTTTCAAGAAGAAGCTAAGTTTGTGAATATAAATGTTTCAGAATTTCAGGCATATAAGTTAGATGCAGTACGTGTGATTGCAGATGCTAAAGCGGCGCTCCCAGTGTTGCAGGCCGAATTATCTGGATATCAATCCAGTTATAGCAATGAGATTACAAATGCAAAAAAGGCATGGGAGATAGAGTTAGAAAGACTTCATAATATTCATTTTGATGCGGACTATGTTCCGAATATCAACGATGCAAATGCATATTCTGCTTTTGATTTTGCGAAAGATATCGTAACTGGGCTGACGCAAACAGAAGTGCTTGGTATTCTAAATCGATTTATTGACGAAGATGCTATTGTGATTGGATCTTCGGGCAGTCTCCCTGGATGTATGCAACGTATGTGGCAGGCTCGTAGTGTTGATTCCTATAATATGGAGTATGGCTATTCTTGTATGGGATATGAGATCTCAGGTGCATTAGGGGCAAAGTTGGCGGCAGGAGAAAAAGAAGTGTATGCAATGGTTGGAGATGGAAGCTTTACCATGCTTCATTCGGAATTCTTGACGGCGATACAAGAGCATAAAAAAATTACGGTATGCTTATTTGACAATGCAAGTTTTGGATGTATTAATAATCTACAAAATGGACAAGGCAATACAACGTTGTGTACAGAACTGCGTTATAGAGGTGAAAGCGGGAAGTTAGATGGTTCATTTATGAACATTGATTATGCAAAAGTTGCAGAGGGGTATGGAGCGAAATCTTATACTATACGCACGATAGAAGAACTGAAAGAAGCTATTTTAGAAGCAAAAAAAATCAAGGATGTTCCAGTACTATTCGATATAAAAGTACTGCCAAAATCAATGACAGATGGATATGGCTCTTGGTGGAGGGTAGGTACACCAGAAGTATCAGAAAAAGAATCCAATAACATTGCTTATGCAGAACATCTAGAACATGTAAGAAATGCAAGACAATACTAATAAATCTTAAAAACAAGGAGAAGAATGATGATTGAAACATTAAGAGTGGGTATTATTGGTGCAGGACGTATTGGGAAGCTACATGCAAATAACTTGGTAAATCGAGTTCCGAATGCAGAAGTAGTGGCAATTTCAGATGTATACTATGATGGTGCGAAGAAGTTGGCAGAATCACTGGGCGTTACAAAGGCTTATGAAGATTACAAAGAGATATTGACTGACCCAGAAATCGACGCAGTATTTATTTGTTCATCTACAGACACGCACTCATTGATATCGTTAGAAGCAGCAAAGGCAGGAAAACATATTTTCTGTGAAAAGCCAATTGACCATGATCTAGAGAAAATAAAAGCAGTATTAGAAGAAGTGAAAAAAGCTAGGGTAAAATATCAGGTTGGATTCAACCGTAGATTTGATCGCAATTTTAAACATGTGCAAGATGTGGTTGCAAATGGGGGAATTGGAGATGTACATATCGTAAAGGTAACATCCCGTGATCCACAGGCACCACCGATTGAGTATGTAAAGGTTTCTGGGGGGATTTTTATGGATATGACCATTCATGATTTTGATATGGTTCGTTTTCTATCCGGAAGTGAAGTTGTTGAGGTGTCAGCAGTGGGGACCTGTTTGGTAAATCCGGAAATAGAAAAAGCAGGTGATGTCGATACTTGTATTATTACGCTAAAATTTGCCAATGGTGCGATAGGTGTAATAGATAATAGTCGCGAAGCAGCTTATGGTTATGACCAGAGAATTGAGGTATTTGGTTCGAAAGGACAAATTACAGCAGATAATGAAACACCAAACAACACTACGTTGTATACAGAGGAAGGGGTATATAAAGAAAAGCCACTATATTTCTTCTTAGAACGTTACAACGAGGCGTTTATCCAAGAAGAAAAAGAATTTGTAGATGCGTGTATCAATGATACGGATACATTGGTTGGTGCATTTGATGGATTGCAGCCAGTATTAATTGCAATTGCAGCAAAGAAGTCTTGTGAGCAAGGTGGTATACCAGTAAAAGTAGGTGAATAGTAACAAAGCAAGGGAGTGCTTGCAAGTTGCTAGTATATAAAAAGCTCCTCTATAGTTGAGGAGCTTTTTGGATATCGGAGTAAAGGAGCCTAATATTATTTCTTTGAATGACATCCATGTATGGCTTTGTTGGTTTTTGATCCGTTACTACGGCAAATAAGTCTTTAAAATCAAAGAATGTAATGGTAGAGGAATCATCGAATTTACTGTGGTCGGCCATTAAAATGATTTTGTTACTACTGTGAACTACTTTGCGTTTAATCTCAGCTTCAAAATAGGTAGTATTTGTTAATCCGCGCTCCAGGGAAACACCAGTAGCGGCGATAAATACTGCGCTAATGCTAATACAAGATAAGGCTTCCAAAGTAGAAATTCCAACATAAGAGGAAGTAGCTATATTATACATTCCTCCAAGTGCAATTACTTTAAGTGTTGGGTATTTGGATGCTTCGTACATGGCACTTAGACTATGAGTCACGATCGTGATATTCTGTTTGTTTGCAATATGTGGCAAAATATGTGGAGTTGTGGATCCAGAATCTAAAAATATGGTATCACCATCATTCACCATTCTTGCGGCCAATTCTCCAATTACTTGTTTGGAAATACTATTTTTGGAAGTACGGATTGATAGTGGAAGAGGGGTGGGATCGGATAAAGAAGATACACCACCATATACTTTTTCAATGTGGCCACGGTCTAATAATTCATTTAGATCTCGGCGTATCGTATTCGTTGAAACTTGGAAGTGCGATGCCAAGTCCTCTAATGATACGGTACCTTGTTGGAGTATATATTGTTCCATTGAATTTAATCTGTCTAAACGCATACGTTATTACCTCATCTTTCATGAAAACTAAAGGAATCTTATGTCACCTATATTAACATAAAAATACAAAAAGTTAAACAATTTAAACATATATTTTTAAAAAATGCAAAAAAATATTATAAAACATTGCAAAAAGTTATTCAATACTTTATAATAAGATAACAAAGAGATTTTCAAATGATTAGCAAATTAAGAAGTGAGAGGAGAAAATTATGTCAAAGATTAAAGTTGGAGTTGCCGGATATGGGACAATTGGGCAACGTCTTGCAGATGGAGTGGCGTTACAAGGAGATATGATCTTAGTGGGAGTGGCTGATTTAGCACCTACCTTATCCATACGTGCATTAAAAGAAAAGGGTATGCCTTATGACTTATACTTAGTGGATGGTGCAGAGGAGTCTAAATTTGAGGAATTGAATATTCCAATTTCTGGAACATTTCTGGATTTATTAGGAAAAGTCGATATTATGTTAGACTCATCACCAGGCGGTGTTGGAGCTAAAAATAAAAAAATATATGAAGAGTTAGGCGTCAAAGCAATATTCCAAGGTGGCGAAAAAAACGCGGTTGCAGATGTTTTCTTTCATGGATATGCAAACTATGAAAAAGGAGTAGATAAAGATTACTTAAAACTTACAAGTTGTAATACGACTGGATTGATTCGGGCGGTGGATTGTTTGGATCGAGAATTTGGAGTAGAGAAAGTTGCAATTACAATTATTCGACGTGTTGCTGATCCGGGAGATTACCATCGCGGATTAACAAATGCACTCCAGATGGATAAGGCACCCTCACACCAAGCATTAGACTTAATGACAATTATGCCGCACATTGATGCCACAGGAATTTTAGTACATACGCCAGTGACACATGGCCATATTATTACAGTTTTGGCAACAGGAAAAGAAAAAATTACCAAAGAGCAGGCCTTAGCAGCATTTAAAAAACATCCGCGTATTCGTGTTGTTAAAATAGAGGATGGTTTTCAAGGAAATGCATCATTTTTTAAATATGCAAGGGACTTAGGTAACTCTCGTGGAGACATGTATGAAATCGGCTTGTGGGAAGATAGTATAGTAGAAAGTGGAAATGATATTATGTTTGCCATAAATATCCCGCAAGAAAGTGTTACGATTCCAGAAACGATAGACGCTATTCGTGCTGCTTGCCATATGCAGACAACAAAGGAAGATGGAACATCAAAAACTAATGACTATTTAAATATTGGAACATTTAAATAATTTTTATGCAAGAATCATATACAGACAACCACTCTAAGGGGCGAGGCATAGCCTCGTCCCTTAGTATAGTAACTAGACACTATCATATATAAAGGAGTATAATCATGCGTTTTGGAATCTATTCTTTAGATGATTTTTGTGTAACAGGAAAAGTTGTATTATGCAGAATTGATATCAATCAACCAGTAGATCGAATAACTGGAACGTTAAAAAGTATTGCGCGAATTCAAGCGTGTGTTCCTACTATACGGGAATTATCCGATAAAGGGGCAAAAGTTGTTTTGATGGCGCACCAAGGAAGTGATATAGAGTATAAAAATTTTTACACTACAGAACCACATAGTAAGGTTTTGACCGAGTTATTAGGAAAAGAAGTCAAGTTTATTCCAGATGTATGTGGACCAGCGGCAGTGGAGAAAATAAAATCGTTACAAGATGGAGAGATTCTGTTGCTAGATAACGTACGCTTCCTTTCGGAAGAACAAACATTGTTTGAATTGAAATTACAATTAACTCATGCTCAGCAGGCAGAGACCCTGCTTGTTAGAAGATTAGCACCGCTGGCGGACCTTTATGTATGTGATGCTTTTGCTGCATCACATCGGGATCAACCGTCATTATGCGGTTTCCAACAAGTATTGCCATCTGCAATGGGACGCTTATTTGAAAAAGAATATTGCATACTTTCGGAATTAATGGAATTGCCGAAACGGCCATGTACCTTTGTTCTTGGTGGAGCTAAAATTGCAGATGCATTTATGATGATGGAATCCGTACTAGAAAATGGAAATGTAGATCATATATTGACTGGTGGGGTAGTAGCAAATATACTACTTGCCGCAATGGGAGAGCAGATAGGAAGAGGCAGTATGGACTTTATTATAAAATCCAACTATGCAGATTACATAAAAAAAGCAAAGGAACTATATGATAAATTTGGGAAATACATTGTAGTGCCCAAGGACTTAGCATATGTAGAAGGTGGAAGTAGAAAAGAAGTCAATGTAGGTGCAATACCTGAACAAGTGTGTTTAACGGATATCGGTAGCAAGACAGCGGAATACTATAAAGAAATAATAGAATCATCCAAAACGATTTTTGTAAATGGCCCTATGGGTATTTTTGAACAAGCAGAGACGGAGCTAGGAACCAAAGTAGTATGGGATGCACTGGGCAATACAAAGGGTTATACAGTGGTTGGAGGCGGTGATAGTATTACTGCAACTACAACATATAGAAAGGTAAATGACATCTCTTATATATGTACTGGCGGAGGTGCCTTAATACGATTCTTAACAGGAGAAGAATTGCCAGTGGTGAAGGCACTTCGCTATGCAGGGAACAGATAGGAGGAAGCTATATGGAGATAAAACTTGGCTTTGGAAATGGTATACAGACAGTTGCAGTGGCAGATCATAATATAGTGGGAGTATTAGAACCAAATACTGTGAGGCAGGAACTTGTGGGTGAAGCAGAAGTACAACGGGCATTAGAAAATCCGATAGGAAGTGAAGCACTTAGTAAAATAGTAAAGCAAGGCGAAAGGATAGCTATCATAACCAGTGATATTACACGACCCATGCCAACCCATGTGGTTATTCCAGCTCTTTTAAAAGAACTTTATAGTGCAGGGATAAAACCTGAAGATATTACAGTTGTCTTTGCGCTGGGAAGTCATCGTATTCATACAGAGGAAGAAAAAATAAAGCTTGTAGGACGGGAAGTATATCATACAATTACTTGTGTGGATGGTGATATCAATGATTGTGTTCATATGGGAACAACTTCCAGAGGAACACCAGTTGATATTGTACGTATTGTAGCCGAAGCAAACCGCCGGATTTGCATGGGCAATATAGAATATCATTATTTTGCAGGATACTCCGGAGGTGCAAAAGCAATTATGCCAGGAGTATCTACGAGAGCCGCTATTCAATCGAATCATAGTATGATGGTAGACCCGCTTGCTTGTGCGGGCAACATATGGGATAACCCATTACGAAAAGATATAGAAGAGGCAGCAGATATCTGTGGAGTAGATTTTATTGTGAATGTTGTTCTTGATGAGCATAAAAATATTATTCGGGCAGTTGCAGGGGATGTGACCAAAGCACATCGAGAGGGATGTGCTTTTTTAGACACACTATATCAAAAGAAAATATCAGAAAGGGCGGATATTGTAATTGTCTCACAAGGAGGAGCTCCCAAAGATTTGAATCTGTACCAGACGCAAAAAGCACTAGATAACGCGAAACATGCAATTAAGGATGGGGGAGTTATCATACTTGTGGGTTCTTGTATAGAAGGGCTTGGTGAGCATACATTTGAGGAATGGATGCTCTCAGCCAAAGCCCCAGAGGAGTTAATCGCTAGAGTAAAAGAAAAGTTTGAATTAGGTGGTCATAAAGCGGCGGCCATAGCTATGGTGCTTGAGCATGCTGATATCTACTTAGTATCAGAATTAGAACCTGATTTTGTAAGAAACTTATTCCTAGTACCATATGCAACAGTACAAGAGGCTTTTAACGATGCAATGGAGAAAATGGGAATACATGCAACGGTACTTGTGATGCCATATGGAGGTTCCACATTACCACGAGCTATCAATGAAGAATAAAAAGGAGGTTATTATGAATTACGCAGAAGAATCATTAAAATTGCACCATGAATGGAAAGGGAAAATTGAAGTTATTGCAAAGGTACCAGTGGCAACAAAAGAGGATCTTTCGTTGGCGTATACTCCAGGAGTTGCACAGCCCTGTTTAGAGATTCAAAAGGATGTGGCGTTAAGTTATGAACTGACTCGACGTCACAATATGTGTTTAGTGGTGACAGATGGATCTGCTGTTTTAGGACTTGGGGACATTGGTCCAGAAGCTGGTATGCCAGTGATGGAGGGGAAATGCGTCTTATTTAAAGCATTTGGAAACGTAGATGCCTTCCCGCTTTGCATTAAGAGTCATGATGTAGATGAAATTGTAAATACCGTGTATCAAATATCAGGTAGTTTTGGTGGTGTTAATTTAGAAGACATATCTGCGCCACGTTGTTTTGAAATTGAACGCAAATTAAAGGAAAAATGTGATATTCCTATTTTCCATGATGATCAACATGGAACGGCTGTCGTAACACTAGCAGGGATTATCAATGCATTGAAGGTAGTTCAAAAAGACAAAGAAAAGGTAAAAGTAGTAATCAATGGAGCAGGGGCGGCAGCCATTTCTATTACAAAACTCCTCTTTACAGCAGGAATAAAGGATATTACACTCTGTGACCGTCGGGGGGCAATATATGAAGGTCGCGTAGAAGGTATGAATCCTGTAAAAGCAGAGATGGCTAGCATAACAAATCGTACAAAAAAGGATGGATCACTAGCGGAGATGTTAGTTGGGGCAGATATTTTTATCGGTGTCAGTGCACCAAATATGGTGACTACAGAGATGGTAAAGACTATGGAAAAAGATGCGATTATATTCGCATGTGCAAATCCAACTCCTGAAATATTTCCAGAAGATGCCAAAGCAGGTGGAGCAAAAATTATTGCCACCGGACGAAGCGATTATCCAAATCAGGTAAATAATGTACTTGCATTTCCAGGGATATTCAGAGGAACCTTCGATGTAAGAGCTAGCGATATTAACGATGAAATGAAGATTGCTGCAGCAACGGCATTGGCTGAATTAATTACGGAAGAAGAATTATCAGCAGACTATATTATACCTGCTGCGTTTGATGAACGGGTAGGAAGTGCTGTTGCAAAATCAGTTGCAGAAGCAGCGGTAAGAAGTGGCGTGGCTCGTAAATAACAAAAAGAAAAGAGTATGGTAGGAGGGATTGCTATGTTAGATTGTAGTATAAAAAAGGAACTACAACGATTTGCGCTTCAGATTCGAATCGGTGCGGTGGAGGAATTTAAAGCAAGAGGATTTGGTCATATTGGAGGTTCCTTAAGTGTTGCAGATGCATTGGCCGTATTATATGGTACAGTGATGGATATTGATCCTCAGAATCCTCAAAAAATAGACCGAGATAAGCTTGTATGCTCAAAGGGGCATGCTGGACCGGCAATTTATGCTGCATTAGCATTAAAAGGATATTTTCCATATGAGGATATTAAAACATTAAACCAGCCAGGGACTAATTTTCCAAGTCATTGCGACCGTAAAAAAACAACAGGAATTGACATGACAACAGGATCCCTGGGGCAAGGAACGTCTTTGGCGGTGGGAATGGCTCTGGGAGATAAAATCAAAGGCCGCAATAATCGTGTTTTTCTTATTGTCGGTGATGGAGAGATTAATGAGGGCCAAGTATGGGAGGCCGCAATGTTCACAGCTGCTAAAAAAGTAAATAATTTAGTTTGGCTCGTCGACAATAATAAGAAACAATTGGATGGATATACGGATGAAATACTAAATGCTGGAGATTTGGGTGAAAAATTCTCAGCGTTTGGTTTTGAAACCTTAAATATTGATGGAAATGACTTAGAACAACTATACCAGGCGTTAACCAAAAGGGCGACAGACAAACCAATTGCTATTATCTTAGATACGGTAAAAGGAAAAGGGATTAAAGAAGTAGAGGAAACAATGGGAAATCATAGCATGGCAATGCCAAATGATGTCTACGACAAATGGTTAAAAAAATTACACGATGAATTAAACACATTAGATTAGAGGAGGGAGAATTACTATGAATATTGTATACAATGGTGAAAAGGACCGTGCATTTAAAGATGTATTAGGTGCTATGATTCCTCGCTTAGCTGAGGAAGATAAAGATGTGATTTACCTAGATGCTGATTTAATGGGATGTATTGGAACTTTAAAATGGGCAAAGGAACATCCATCGCGTGCAATTAATTGTGGAATAGCAGAAGCCAATATGATAGGAATCGCATGCGGACTATCAGCGGTAGGATGGAAACCGATTGTACATACTTTTGGTCCGTTTGCATCACGTCGGTGCTATGATCAAATATTTTTGTCAGGAGGATACGCGGGAAATTCTGTTACAGTCATTGGTACGGACCCAGGTGTATGCGCTGCATTTAACGGTGGGACGCATATGCCATTTGAAGATATGGCACTTTACCGTGCGATACCTAAGGCGAAGGTGTTCGATATTACAGATGCTGCGATGTTAGAAGATGTATTGGCTCAATGCAAAGACATAGAAGGCATAAAATATATTCGAGTAGGACGTAAAAATAATGCAAAAGTATACGAGGAAGGTACAGTCTTTCCGGTAGGAAAAGGAATCCCGTTACGAGAAGGGCCAGATGCAGTCATTATTGCCTGCGGTATTATGGTAGCCAAGTCATTAGAGGCGGCAAAAAAACTTGAAAAAGAAAAGATATATGTATCGGTAATAGATATGTTTACTGTTAAACCATTGGATCAGGAACTGGTACTTCAATATGCTGCTAAGACTGGGGCTATTGTGACGGCTGAAAATCATAACAAGATTGGTGGTCTTTATAGTGCTGTATCCGAGTGTATTAGTAAAAATAATCCGACACCTATTGAGTATGTTGCAGTAGAAGATGAATTTGGTGAAGTTGGTCCACAAGATTATCTAGAGGAAAGATTTGGCCTTACAAGTGCTCATATTGAAGAAAAAGTAAAAGCTGTCATTGGCAGAAAAAAGTAAAAGGGTTATAGGATAAACAGTCAGTCTTTGAACTTTATTATTAAAGGGAAAGACTGACTACTTTGTATCAATACCTATTCTTCGATTAAATCAACACGTCTTTGATGACGGCCGCCTTCAAACTCAGCATCTAGCCAAGCGTCTACAATCATTTTGGCCTCTTCTGTACCTACAATTCTGGCCCCAAATGCAAGTACATTGGTGTTATTATGTTGTTTGGAAAGTTTGGCAGTACATGGCTCGCTACAAACAACTGCACGGATTCCTCTGATTTTATTAGCAGCTAATGAAATACCAACACCTGTTCCACAAATCAATACTCCACAATCAGCTTCCTGTGCAATCACAGCTTGACCTACTAATTTTCCAAATTTAGGATAGTCACAAGATTCTGGAGTATCAGTACCATAATTGAGTACTGTATGTCCCTTGCTTTCTAAGTGTGAAACAATCTCCTGTTTCATTTCTACTGCTGCATGGTCATTACCTATTGCTATTTTCATAATAAATCTCCTTCATAAATAGATGATATTTTCATATATTTATTGTACAATAAATGAAATATAAAGTAAACTAAGAACAAGAGAAACGAAAGGATGTCACGTATGAATATAAAAGAAAATACAAAAATAGATGCAAAAGTAATAAAAGTAGTATATAGTGGGGTGCTCATTGCTTTAGGCATCTTGTTACCACAAGCGTTTCATATGTTTGGTCAAAATGCGGGGATGACATTTTTACCAATTCATATACCGATTTTATTGGCAGGATTACTGCTAGGCCCATATTATGGATTAGTGGTTGGAATTATTGTTCCAATACTAAGTTCTATATTAACCGGAATGCCGCCAGTACCAAAATTATATTTTATGGTAATTGAATTAGCCGTATATGGAGTGGCAATTGGATTTTTGATGAAAAGATTTCCAATCTATATAAGTCTAATCGGAGCAATGCTGGCAGGACGATGCTGTTATGGTCTAGCATTGATCGGAGGTATAACACTGCTACATATACAAGCACCATTTGCAAATCAAACAGCATTTTGGAGTGGAATCTTGTCAGGGATTCCGGGGATTGGAATACAGTTAATTGCAATTCCAGCTATTTATTTTGGATTAAAAAGAGCAGGGCTACTAATATGATTGTTTTAAAATGGTAACGTAGATATCTTCTTTTTCTGATATTGGGTAGTCTTTTAAAATAAAAAATCCAGCAGAAGGTGCAAATTCAGTTATATATTCATGATTGTGTGTATAGAGAATTATTACACCTTCCAATGTTAAGACATTTTTTGCGGCTATAAAAAAGCGTTGATATACGTCTTTGACTTCAGACGCTGTTATGCGTCCAATCTTAAAAGGCATGTCCGTTATGATTTCATCGAATAAATAATCATGTCTAAAATCAAAAAAGTCCCGGTTAATATAATGGATTAGTTGATGTGCAATTGCTGTATTCACTTTTGCTTTTGCTATCGTATCAGCTTGCCAGTCGATACCATAAGAAGTATTAGCTCTTACTGCTTTATGACGCTCAATCAGCATGGTTCCGACTCCACAGAAAGGATCTAATACCTGTGCATCCTCTACCATATAATCCTTTGCAAGTGCCATGGTTAAAGCAGCATTAACGGGTTTGATACTAGCAGGAATCAATTCTTTACGGTAGGTAAAACGCAAATCCTTTAATGAATATAGTTTCACTAATGCGTTATATAACCCTTCTTTATGTTCAATAAGACGTATTTCAAATTCATAATTAGTTGTACTATTAATAAGGGATCTTCCAGACAATCGTTCGATTTCGCTTGCTAGTTTTTTTGCAAAGGTACTTTTTTCACTTAAATTTTTGTTGCTTTTTATTTCTAATCTAAAATAATAAGGTGGCTTTTCCCCATATCCTCTTTGAAGAAAAGGAAGCAGTTCAGAAGTTACAATAGTTTTAGCAGCGTTGCTTACATCTAGGGGGCAAGTCTTCATTCCATCGATGATAAAAAACAGTTCCCGATAAGTTCTGATCTTGTTCACCCAATTTAGGTGCTCTGCGCTTGCCATGACTCCAGCATTAAATATATTCATACTTACCTGCGGAAGATAGGTCTTTAATTCATTTGCAGTAACAGTCTGATAATTACGTGCTGTTAATAATACCACATGATAAGACGTTTCATGTCCGCAAAATTCATGTGTATGAATTCCATCCATAGTGACAATTAAGGAAGAAAGTTCCCGTATTTCTTCCGAGATATGTTTTTGTGTGTCTGGGTTAGCGGGACAGTCGGTAAGTACTTGTAACCTAGATTTAAAATCATCTAAATAGGCTCTATAATCAAAGTTTTTTATCGCTTTTAAATAAAAGCTTTTAACAAATAATTTTTCTTCGGTTGTATAGATGTCATATAGAGGGGGTAAAAATTCTTGATTGCCCAAATCCCCCATCAATAGGGCAGCATTTTTCCTGATCTTTGGATCATCTTCTGTTAAGAGTGCAAGGACTTGTTCTTCTTTGCCAGAAAGCAGATAGAGAAGAGCCGTTTTATGATTGTCATTTTTAATTGCCTCTCTTAGTTTGCTTAGATTTTGTCGTATCTCTTTTTTTTCTACAATGTTATTCCATATTTCACTTATCATAAAGCTCCTTCTTAAAACGTATTTTTATATGTTTATAAGTATATCATTAGGAACTGATTGCATCAAGGAAAAAGCAATGGTATAATGGGCGCAGAACGTCCGTTCTTTGCAATTGGAAATGGGTAAAAGTGAAAAGTAGTAGATAAGAAAGGTCTAAAGATAGGAGAGGTGTATGATTAAAGGAATCGTGTTTGATATGGATGGATTGATTTTTGATTCAGAAAGAATCGTAAAAAGAGCGTGGAACATTGTAGGAGAGTCTTTGGGATATTCAGAATTTGGAGAGCATATTTTTAACACTGTGGGATTGAATATGAAGAGTCGCAATGTTTATTTTCGTAATGCACTCGGGGAAGACTTTCCGATGACAGAATTTAATGAAAAGACACGAGCAGTATTCTGTGAAATTGTAAAGCAAGAAGGGATGTCCATGAAGCCAGGATTACAAGAATTACTAAAGTATACCAAAGAAAAAGGCTTGCGAACCGCTGTCGCAACATCTTCTAGAGAAGAGCATGCTACACAGATGTTAAAGGAAGCTGGTATTTATGAGAATTTTAATGCGATGGTATTTGGAGATATAGTTAAAAATGCGAAACCAGACCCGGAAATTTATCTGACAGCATGTGAATTAATTGCATTAGATCCGAGTGAGTGTTTAGCACTTGAAGATGCACCAGCAGGTGTGCGTTCTGCAATATCAGCTGGAATGAAGGTAGTCTTGATTCCAGATCTAGTTCAGCCAGATAGAGAAATCCAAGCATTGGCAACCTATCAAAGAAGGAGATTAGATGAAGTAATTACTATATTGGAAGAAATAGCATTAACTTCGAATTGATTTCCAGACATCATAGGAAATGCAGAGGTTCCCTTTGCCTGTACCTAGTTGGATGCTTGGTTTATTGCTTCCATGAAAGTCGGAACCGCCGGATGGCTTAAGTTGATACTTTTTCGCTAATAATTTCATACGATGTTCATCACCATAACCATTCATGGAGTACATAACTTCCATACCGTCTAGGCCTGCAAATGCTAGTTCTTTTACTAAAAAATCCAGTTCGTCAACCGTGTATCCATATAATAAAGGATGTGCAAGTATTGCTTTGCCCCCGCCCTCGTGAATCAATTGTATACCTTGAAAAGGTGTCACTTTTTCTCGCGGAACGAAGCAAGGTGCATCATCTCCAATATACTTGGGGAACGCATCCCACATCTTCTGAACATATCCATTTTCTTGCAAGAACCTTGCAAAATGAGCACGTGTCCATATGGCGTTGCCAAATCTTTCATACATGGATTCATTTGTGATATGAATGCCAGATTCCTGTAATTTTGTAATCATTTTTAAATTTCGGATATCTCTAGAATTTTGAAATCTAAGGAGTGATTCTTGAAAATAAGCATTGTCCTTTTCAATACCTAAGCCCACGATATGAATGTCTTTTCCGTGATAATTTGTAGAAAGTTCAATACCTGGAATCACTTCAATATTTAGTAAGTGACCAGCAAGTACTGCTTCATCGATACCTTCGGTGGTATCATGGTCAGTTAAAGCAAAGGCTTTTAAATCTTTTTTAGCTGCTAAGTGAACGAGTTCTGTAGGTGAAAAAGTACCATCAGAACAATGAGAATGTACATGCAAATCTATAATGTCTTTCATATTGGCTCCTTGTGTAGTATCAGTCGAATAAATTAGTTAATCTTATTATACCATTAGTAATAGAATATTGTAAAAGTCTATTTATAGAATAAGTCAATATATAAGTGCAATTATCAAGAATATCAATTAGAAACTTAAGGATAGGAATGGTACCATTGAAAAAGAAGGCAAAAGAAAACGTATGAAAATCAGGAGGCAATTATGGAATTAGTAAAAGAATTACCAGAAGTTTTTGCAGAATTTGCAGAACAACGCAAAAATTCATTTTTAGAAGTAAAAGAATTAAAAGAAAAAGGAATACCAGTTATTGGTGTATATTGTACATATTTTCCACAAGAAATAGCAATGGCCATGGGTGCAGCCACTATTGGACTATGTTCTATGTCAGATGAGACAATCCCTGAAGCGGAACAAGATTTACCGAAGAATCTATGCCCTCTGATTAAATCTAGCTATGGATTTGCAAAAACAGATAAATGTCCATTTTTTTATTTTTCTGATCTGGTTGTCGGAGAAACTACTTGTGATGGGAAGAAAAAGATGTTTGAATATATGGCAGAGTTCAAACCTGTACATGTTATGGAACTTCCAAATCGTCAGACAGAAGAAGGTATCGTACTTTGGAAAAAGGAAATTATAAGATTTAAGGAACATTTAGAGGAACGTTTTCAAGTGGAAATTACGGAGGAACAAATTCGTGAAGCTATCGTACTAAATAATAAGGTGAGACGATCTTTAAAATGTTTATATGAAGTAATGCAAAATGATCCGGTACCAATCTACGGCTATGATTTATTCAAAGTACTATATGGGAGTACGTTTAAATTTGATCGTTCCATTATTCCGGGTGAAGTAGATGCATTAGTAGATAAAATAAAAGCGGAATATGGAGAAAAACATAGCATAGAGAAAAAACCAAGAATTCTTGTGACTGGATGTCCAATCGGTGGAGCAACAGAAAAGGTCATTAAGGCGATTGAAGATAATGGTGCTATTGTTGTAACGTATGAGAATTGTTCAGGAGCGAAATCAATCGACCAACTCGTCGATGAGGATAATCCAGATGTATATGATGCATTAGCGAGAAGATACCTAGCAATAGGCTGCTCCGTTATGACGCCAAATCCTAATCGTTTGGAACTTATGGGGCGTTTGATTGATGAATATAAGGTGGATGGCGTAGTGGAGGTTGTGTTGCAAGCTTGTCATACATATAACGTAGAAACCTTGGGAATAAGGCGTTTTGTAAATGAGAAAAAAGGGAAACCATATATCAGTGTAGAGACTGATTATTCGCAAGCAGACGTGGGACAATTAGCTACAAGATTGACAGCATTCATAGAGATGCTGTAAAAGTGAAAGGCAAAGCATTTGCTTTGCTTTTTGTGTATGCGAATGGATTAGAAGCCCAGAAAAAACTTATATGAGGGGGAAGAAGCATTCATGGAAGATGGAAAAGTAACAGTAAAGAAAACGGCATGTAGCATCTGTGGACCATGCTGTCCCATAGATGCGTATGTTAAGGATGGCAAGATTATATCTGTTGAGGGAAGTAA
Source organism: Lachnospiraceae bacterium LCP25S3_G4 (assembly GCA_052116865.1). Classification (GTDB taxonomy): domain Bacteria; phylum Bacillota; class Clostridia; order Lachnospirales; family Lachnospiraceae; genus CAUPWF01. The sequence goes on from JBQKKG010000005.1 coordinate 203,939, forward strand.
AAGTCATCCAGGGCAAAAGGGGTGTCTATGTTCTAAGGGTGCGGCTTCTAAGCAATATGTCTATAACAAAGAACGTATTTTATACCCAATGAAGCGGATCGGACCCAAGAACCAGGGAGCATTTGCAAGAATTTCATGGGACGAAGCATATGAAATGATTGCAGAAAAGTTATTAAAAATCCGTGGGCAGTATGGAGCCCAATCCGTTCTGTTTTATGTTGGTTATCCCAAGTGGTTTAGGCCCGCATTACTAAGACTAAGCAATGGATTTGGATCACCAAACTTCTGTACAGAGTCTAGTACTTGCTTTCAGGCAGCAGCCTTAGCATGGAGGTTATTATATGGGAATGGAATTTGCGGGCCAGATTTGGCGCATACAAATACCGTTTTAATATGGAGCTCGAATCTGTATCATTCCAATGTAACGATGGGGAGTACCTACCGGGATCTGAAGGAACGAGGAGTAAAGATCATAGTGGTGGATCCAAGAAAAACAGTCACTGCACATGAGGCTGATCTACACCTGCAATTGATTCCGGGAACGGATGGTGCTCTGGCATTAGGAATGGCGAATATTATGATACAGGAAGGGCTATATGATCGGGCATTTGTAGAGCAGTATGTGCACGGATTTGAAGAGTATCAAGCATACGTACAAGAATTTACCTTAGAAAAAGTAGAAAAGATAACTGGGGTAAAAGCGTGTCTGATAGAGGAAGCATCGAAGCTATATGCACAACACGGACCTGCATCTCTAATGTTTTCGGCTGCTCCTGTTGTGCACAATATAAATGGAGTGCAAAATTACAGGGCCGTATTTTCTTTGATTGCACTAACTGGTAATTATGATATAGAAGGGGGCAATCGTGTTCAAGCAACTCCAGTTGCACCTCAAAACGGAGTTCGTAAAGTGCAACGGCTTCATACCATACAAGCGATTGGAGAACAAGAATTCCCAGTATGGTTTGATTTGTCTTGTGAAGAAGCACAATGCTCCCGTATGGCGGATTATATTAAGGAAGAAGGCTATCCTGTAAAAGCAGTTGTAGGATTTGGATTAAATCATCATATGTGGCCAGAACCTGATTATTTATTAGATGCATTAAGTGAATTGGATTTTTATGTTAACACCGAGATTTTCTTTTCTGATTCCTGCAAAGTAGCAGACTTAATATTACCAGCTTGCACATCCTTTGAAAGGGAGGAAGTAAAGGCGGAACGAGGAGGTAGATTTTATCTTGCAGAAAAAGCAATAGAACCGCTGGGAGAAAGTAAAAGTGATCTTGAGATTATTATGGGAATTGCGAATAAGCTAGGAATACAAGATGATGTGCTGCAGCTGGGAGTAGAACAGTATCAGGATTATGTGCTGGAACCGGCTGGTTTAACAATAGCTCAGTTAAGGAAGAATAAAAATGGACTGTTTGCGAAACATATGATAGAACCAAAACTGAAAACTTATGAGCAACAGAACTTCGCAACGCCAACAGGAAAAATAGAATTTTACTCCTTAGTACTTGATAAATATCGGAATACGCATGGTTACCATCCGCTTCCCTTTTATCAAGACTATCGGGAATGTACGAATATTGATAGAACAAGATTTCCACTCATTTTGAATACGGGATCCCGTAAGCCACAATTATTTCATGCAAGAGTGTACCGTATGCCTTGGTTAGCAAATCTAGAAACATTAAATCTAGTGGACCTGCACCCAAAGGAGGGAAAAGCCTATGGTATTCAAGATGGTGATAAGGTACGAATAAATACACCTATAGGCAGTATAGAAGGCATCGCGTGTTGGAATACGACTGGTCTAAGTGGAGTAATTCACATGTATCATGGGAATCCAAAAGCAGATGTTAATAATGTCTTAGATAGAACATATCTAGATCCAATATCAGGATTTCCAGGATATAAAAGTTACTTTTGCAATATAGAAAAAGTACAGGAAGACGAAAAGGAGTAAGGCTGTGAACCTAAGATTAAACAAGGAAAAATGCATAGGATGCTATGCATGTCAGACGGCATGTCTAGATGCTCATTTTCAAGCGGATGACCCAGATGCATTAAGATATCGAAGCATTCAGCGAATCACATATAAAGATGGTTTTATAAAATACATTTCTCCTGGATGTACGCATTGTGGAGCATGCATAAAAGCATGTGAAGTAAGAGCAATCTACCGAGATAAAATGACTGGATTTGTATTAGTTGAGTCTGATAGATGTACGGGATGTAGAAGGTGTGAAAAGGTATGCAAAGAACAGGTCATTCAATTTGATCATTTGGGCAAGATGCAAAAGTGTGATGGATGCATAGAACGAATTAGAGAAGGAAGAGAGCCCGCTTGTGTCAGAGTATGCAGTGTACAAGCAATTGAGTATAAGGGGAGAAGATATGACAATTGAAGAATTATATCAAGCAATAGAGCTACCATATGGAGCGCAGACGGTAATGCGTGATATCAAGATAGAATCCATGAAGGAAGACTCCTTGTATCGGTTATTTTATAAAGATCGTTCTGCATTTTATAAAGAGTTGGAGAAAGAACCAGACCGTGCACTTTTAGGGTTGAAATTATTTAGTCGTTTTGCAGTAACCACATATGAGTTATATGAAGAAAAAGGGATTGATAAACAGATCTTTGTGGATACTTTTCGAGATCTTTCTATTTGGTGTAAGGATTATTATAGAAAAAATGGAGTGTATGGTCTAGAAGAATTAGAATGGTTAAGTACTTCCATAGATATGAGACTATTTCGTTTAGGAAGATTACAATTTGAGCCTATCATTCTAGAACAGAAGGTGCTATTAGAAGATGAGGTACTATTAAAGGGAACCTCTGTGCTCAATATTCATATTCCAGAAGGGGAACCACTTTCACCCTTACAATGCCAGCGGTCACTAGAAATGGCAAAGAAATTCTTTTTAGATAAATACAAGTATGCCATATGTATGTCTTGGTTGCTATCCCCTCTTCTGGATGATATCCTAGAGGACACATCAAATATTAAGCAATTCAAACAACGATTTTATATCTACAACGTTACCTACGAATTCCCACAGATTGAGCAAAGGGTATTTGGATGTATTGCAAAAGAGAAGGAGAAGTATCCGGAAGAAAGTTCTTTGCAAAGAAAGGTGAAGGAACAGATTTTAAAAGGAGTTGATTTTGGAATGGGACATGGAATATGCAGGATAGAGTAACCATTGTTATTCTATCCTGCATATATATATCAACTCATTCTTTTTGCAATTTCACGGTTGACTTTATTTCTTAACTGAATCAAATACATATCTGATTTTGGGTATTGTATAAAGGTTAAAGGTTCTACAAGATCCTCTTCGATGAGTGTCATCACATAGTCTTTGCTTGTTAGAGATTCTAGCAATTTAAAAGCACGTAAGTCAGTAAGGGCCTCATAGTGTACCATCATACGAATAGATTCTACAGGGTGTCCGTCCTTTCCAGGATAAACGATGAATGGGTCACCGGAGGGAAATGCACCATTAGCATCAGTTATTTCGTAAGGATTTATATGATCCGTAGAAAACTGACTATTGTAAAAGTTATAGCCCCAGTGAAGAATACCAATAATATTGTATTTGTATAACTGGACACCGTAGATTCGATTTCTAGCAGAAGGCATAGACATAAATCGATTGCTAACATCGACACATTGTCCGGTACAGTAATAGACCCACATATTCATTAATCCATGTTCCAAAAATTCGTGAATTTCATTATTACCAGGGATAGGCTTGTCTACCAAGCCGTGTTTATAGAACTCATAGCTTGATAGTGCATCAAATGTTTGGAATCCTTTTAGTAAATGTGAGACAGATTCTTTAGCAGCGCGATAGCTCTCTAAATCAGATTCCTGTGGTTCGTCAGACAAATGAAAATAAGTGACATCCTGTATGTTCCATTCTTCTAATTTCTGTATTAATTGAGGAATGTATTGCTCTAAGAAGGAGGTATACTCACCGATAGCAGGTGTGTGCCAACCAAATATCATTTCCTGTTTGCCGTCTACCGTTGCCATTATCTTTGGTGCATATTTTGCACCCCATTGTGAAAAAAGATGCGACATTTCAAAATATTCTATTCCACAACTTTTACATAATTCTACCCAACGATGTAATTTGTCAAAGTGAAAATGATATGCGCCATCTATTACGCAAATATCAACCAACTGAACAGTTGTTCTTTCACCACCAAAAGCGGTGTCTAGAGGTGGAGTAAACATAGGGGTTAATATCATATTGCAACCTCTAGAAACATATTCTTTTAGGTAATTTTCAATAAACGTCCAATGTTGTTTGGAGAATACTTCTACTTGATAATAATCAGCCAAGCAATCGGCATGAAACCATTCCGTGTGCATAATTTCTTGTTTAGGTAAAGCAATATCGAAAATTGTGATTGGCATAGTTGCAGAGCAAACAATGTGATTCTCTTTTTTTAGTTGTACTTGAATTGGATAAGTACCAGCAGCCAGATCAGGCGTCACCTCAACATCAATCCAAAGGCTACGCCATTGATTTGTGCAAACCATTACTTCGGAATTCACCACATCTTTTAGCAAATCAGGATAAAGACCGGTAGTGGTTTTTAAGTAATTGTCATCTGTGGCCGCATTACAAGCTCTACCAACAGGGACAAGTTCAACACTTCGAGCACGAATGTGATCTTGTATTGGTGAATTAATAGAAAGGGAAAGCATTTCACGCATAAAGAAGGTACCTTTATAGGCAACTTGAAAAGAGACGGTATCTCCTTTTAATGCGGTGAGAATTAAGGTTTCGGGTTCGTATTTTGGTTCTTCATCGGGAAATACTTTCACCAAAGAACTTACTAGTTTCATTTCATATTCTTTTATTTGTGGAATCATGATTACCTCCAATTGTTCATTTCATAAAAGTAGTATATCATAGACGGGATAAAAATGAGTTCTATAATTACAAAAATGGATAGAAAATATCTATAAATAAGCGTATTTATGTTCTATATCTATTTTACATTCAAGCTTTGATAAATTATAATCAGAAGGTATATTATGACAGTAGGATTTACGATTGTCATGGGAAAATTATAATAATAGATTTTAGGAGGAACAAGATGAAAAAGGCAAAAAAGATGCTAGCTATAATACTAGTATTAGTTATGGCAGCATCTATATTTACGGGATGCAGTAAGAAAGCAAAAGAGGAAACAAAAACTGAGGATAGTGCATCAAAAGATGGAAAAACAAAGATTAAGTTTTGGTGTCATTCAAATGAACCATGGGTAAAAGCCTACAAAAACATGATAGATAAATTTGAAGAAAAATATCCAGAATATGAAGTTGAATTAACCGATTATCCTTATGATGTATATAATGAAAAGATTCAAACGGCATTAACAGCAGATTCTGATACAGTAGATGTGATTGCTGTTTGGGGAGGACGTGCTCCTGAATTTATTGAAACAGATGCACTTGCACAAGTTCCAGAAGAGTTGGAAAAAGATTTGAGAGTCGATTATCTAGAACCAGCTTTGGGAATATATGAAAAGGAAGGCAATCTTTATGGTGTAGCCATGGAATTCAACTTAGAATATGGCGGAATGATTGCAAATAAAAAGTTATTTGATCAAGCAGGATTATCATATCCAACAACTTGGGAAGAATTAAGAACTACATCCAAAGCTGTTGCAAAGAGTAATGGAGATTTGTTAGAGATGAGAGGATTTGAAATGATTGACGAGGATGCTCTCATCTGTAATTATTTAGCTATGATTCTTCAGCAAGGTGGACAATATATTCAAGATGACAATTCTGTAAATTTTGCCACACCAGAAGGAATAAAAGCTATGGAAGAAATCATCAGTATGGTAAAAGACAAAGAGATGGATTTAGAAAGTCTTACAAAGGCTGAGTATACATACAATGATGTCTACCAAGATAAGGGATTCATGTCATCGGTTGGTTCTTGGGGGATAGGTGAAGGAACGGATACCTATGGATTAACTTATGGGCAAGATTTTGAATATGTTCAAGTACCACAGTATGGTGATACTATGGCATTTGCAGCAGAGACAGGCTGGGGACTTGTAGTACCAGAAAATAGTAAAAAGCAAGACGCTGCATGGAAGTTCATTCAATTCTTTACAGAACCAGAGAATCTTGTGCAACATAATATTGCGTGTAACCAATTACCACCAAGAAAATCATTATTAGATAACGAAGAGTATAAGGCAGCAATGCCACAAATTTCATTCTTATTAGATATTCTTCCAAATGGTCAATGGATGGGTGCATATAATACTTCCGCAATGAGAGAAATCTTAAATGAAAAATTTATTGAATTATGCCAGACAGATAATCCAGATGTAGAGGGAGCGTTGAAGGAAATTTCAAAGCAAATCACAGAGGAGTGTCAAATATCTTACTCAACAAAATAACTTTTAGTATGTTTGCAGGGAGTCCTTGAAATGGAGTCCCTGCATTGTGATATAGTTGGAGAACATCATGAAAAATACAAAATTTGTACAACTAATTTTAATTCCTAGTTTTCTAGTACTTTTTATATTTACAATCTTTCCATTATTCTATGGTCTAGGAATCTCATTTTTGGATTATAATCCGGCCAGACATAATAACCCATTTATAGGATTGGAGAATTATATGAAGTTATTTCAAGACCCAATCTTTAAGAAGGCTGTTGGCAATACACTGTTATTTAGCGTCTTAGGGGTATGTGCTAATATTGTAATTACACTTTTTTTGGCTCAGCTCATCTCTATATTGCCTAAAAAAGGTTGGAAAACATTATTTAGAACTATATTATTTATTCCTTGTATTGCACCTATGGTTGGTACCTCTGTTGTATGGAAATATGGGATATTGCAGACAGACGGTGGGACACTGAATCAATTATGCAATTTATTGGGAATACCGCCAAAGAATTGGTTTGGAACAACAACTGCATTGTTGATGATTATTATTGTCTATACATTATGGGCGGATATTGGGTATAATGTAGTACTTTTTACTGCAGGATTAGAAAGTGTTCCAAAAGAATTTGATGAGGCAGCAAAGATAGATGGGGCAAGTTCAATTCGTAGATTCTTATCGATTCGATTACCGTTAATGGGACGCACTTTTGCATTTGTTTTTATTATGACTATGGCAAATTATTTTCAAATGTTTGCTCAATTTAAGATTTTATCGCCTAAAGGGGGTGTGGGTAAATCTTCTATGGTTTTAACAAACTATATCTACACACAAAGTTTTACCTCGAATGATATGGGGTATGCTTCCGCAATAGCAACCGCATTGTTCTTTATAATTTTTATAGTGGCTTTGATACAAAATAGAATGATGCGTGCAGATTGGAGTTATGAATAATGAAAAAGCGAGTATACAGAGGGTATCATATTATCATACTTCTTTTTTTGAGTGCGTGTTCAGTAATTACCATGTTTCCGATTATGTGGATGATATTTACCTCATTTAAAAGCAATGCAGATATCAGATTAAATCCAACACATCTACTCCCAGAAGTATGGACTTTGGAGGGATATATAAAGGCTATTACAGAGGCGCCACTTGGGACATGGTTTCTAAATAGTGTGATCGTAACTGGTATCACAACTATATTTGTAATTTTTACAAGTACATTAATCGGATATATATTTGCAAAATATGAGTTTAAATACAAAAAGAGCCTGTTTCTATTGTTATTGGCAACGATGATGGTTCCAGGGCAAGTAACGATGATACCAAGATTTCTAATGATACAGAAGATGGGTATATTTAATACACTTGGGGCATTGATTATCCCAGGAATTGTTAGTGCATTTGGTATCTATCTAAGTCGTCAATTTATTGCGGATATTCCAGATAGTATTTGCGAAGCGGCCAAAATCGATGGGGCGGGGCCACTAAAGATATATTGGAATATTATTTTACCTAATATTAGGCCAGCCATAGGTTCTCTGGGCATTTTTACAGCGATGGGATTGTGGAATGATTATCTGAATCCATTAATTATGCTAAATGATGTAGAGAAGATGACATTGCCACTAGCATTATCTGTATTTAGCAATCAACACTCGAAAGATTTGTCCACAATGATGGCAGCGGGTACCTTGATGATGTTACCTATGATAGTTCTGTTTATCATATTTCAAAAGCAGTTCATTCGGGGACTTGCCTTAAGCGGAATGAAGTAGATAGAAAGGAAACCGACATAAAAAAAGCTAGGAGGCCCTAGCTTTTTTTATGTTGGTTGTTGAGAAAACTTATATTGTTTGTTCGTTTCTTTGGCATATACTAATTGATAAAGTAAAAATCCCATAATACCAGCAGCAATAACATCGATGACCGAATGTTGTTTTAAAAACATAGTAGCTAATATAATCAAGGTGGTCAGTGCAAGTGAACCAAATTGAATCCATCTATGTTTTCTCAATGAGTCACTTTTTGATATTGCAATATATGCGCCAATGGAATTAAATACATGAATACTTGGAAGAACATTTGTGGAAGTATCGGTACCATAGAGCGTCTTAACTAAATCTACAAATATATTATCTCTGGCAAATGTAGTTGGTCTTAAAAGAAGACCATTTGGATATACCGTTGATATGATCAAAAAAATGGTCATCCCGGAAAATAGAAAAATAATCAGTTTATAAAAATCCTTTGTATTCGTAAAGAAAAAATATGCAATTGTAATACCAATGAACGCAAACCATAAAAGGTAAGGAACAATAAAATATTCAATAAAAGGAATATAATCATCTAATTTACAATGTATCACATGAAATTCAGTTGTGACTGTTCGTTCCAAATATATAAACCAAGGGATATATATAAATGCATAGAGAAAAACCCAAGCGTGTTTATATTTAGATAACAACTTCATAGCTTTATTCATAAAGGAGCTCCCTTCCTTCCACTGTTTGTTATAAGTCGTGGTGATTATAGCATGAAAAAATAAGAACTACAATACGGTTCACAATAGTTTAACAATTATTTTTTAAATTTTTCGAATATTACCATATTATAGTTATTGTAAGCGAGATCGAAAGATTCTTTATTCCGGATGGTCCAAACTGCAATGGGTACTTTATAAAAATGTTGATTCAGATAAACACTTAAGTTATGGATATCTGATAATTTGTATGAGATGAAGTCTGGTTTTACCCAAATATTAAAAAGCAAATACTTCACTGCAAAACGTAACAGATAAGGTTCTGTGGATTCTTTTGCTGTCAAATTAGACGACAACTGTCCACGTAAGATAGCAGGAGCATTCTTTTTAAACCAACAGAGTGCTAGTGAATTAAAAGATTGAATCATATAAGGACCATTGTAATTTTGTAATATTTTATTGACATAATAGCAAAGAGCGGTATCTCTTGCTGGAAGCTTAAGCTCAATCAATAAGGGTACTCGTCCGTCAATATAAGATAATATATCTTCAAAAAGGGGAATTTTTTCATCTGTGTGTAACAAGTGTAAGTGGCCTAACTCCTCTAAGGTCATATGTTCAATACGTTTATTTACACGACACATTCGTTGCAAGGTGTCGTCATGAAAAACTACCACTTGTTTATCCTTGGTCAAATGTACATCCAATTCAATCGCAAGGTGTTCTTTAAGGGCACCCTTAAAAGCCGGCATAGAATTTTCTGGAATGGCGGGTTGACTACTGTGGCAGCCGCGATGGGCAATACAAGTATGATTCCATTCTGAAAGCTGACTACGTCTGGAACAATTGGGACAAATCAATATAAAGTATAAGACGGTTAATCCAAATATAATACAAAAAAAGATATACAAGAGATACATATGTAACGCTCCATGTTAGTGTGTGGTAATAATACGTAACGTGCGATCAGCACACGTTGCATATAAGTTTCGTTGCAGGAAAACAGGTTCTCCATCAGTATGAATTGGTAAGGCACGCTCGGAATTAATCTCAATAGATTTACAAGTAAATGTGGTGACACCTTTAAAACGAAGGTGCTTACCAGTATAAGCAGCAGGTAGTAGTGTGACAATCTTAGCTTTAGGCATATCGGATACCACTAATATATTTAACAAGCCATCATCCGGTTTGGCATCTGGACAAAACTTAAAACCACCGCCTTCGTAAGGTTGATTCATGATCGCGATAAAATATACAGAGTCAAATTTCAAGGACTTGAAACCATCTACTACAACAGACATACTTTTGGGCATACTCACCATGATTTGATTCAAGGCAATTCCTGCGTATGTAAGCTTCCCTAATTGGAATTTATTTAAAAATTTTTTTAACTTTGATACTACTGCTTGGTGGCATACCGCAGCATCAAAACCAATTCCTGAACTTACGGCAAAATGTCGTTTTTTATGATCGCCATATAAGATATGTCCAATATTAATAGAGCGATATTTTGTAGGGTTTAAAACATGTTCAAGAGCCTTGTGTGGATCAGTAGGTAACCCTAAGCCCCGTGCAAAGTCATTGCTTGATCCGGTTGGGATATATCCCAAAGTTACTTTGGAAAAGTCTGCAATACCATTCACTACTTCATTTATCGTACCATCTCCACCTAGGATCACTAAGGTATGAGTAGCACCATCCGATGTTAGTTTTTGAACAAATGTTGTTGTATGTCCCTGATATTTACTAAAAAAGATTTCATACTCAGCACATTGCGACTGAACAGTTGGTTCTAATTTTTTCCAAATATGTTGACCCAATCCAGATCGAGAATTAGGATTTATTATAAATGTATACATAATAGGTCCTCCAATTATCTAGTATATTTCATTATATCATAATTTATTTTTAAAACATAAATAAATTTACAATCACACAATTTTTTATTAAAATAACCATAGAAAATACCTATAACTATATAGAAGAAATCGATTTCCTAATCCATCATAGCAATGTTATCATTTAACTAAATTGTAAGGGATATATAGTCTAATAGAGAATTGAAAAAGGAGAAGAGGCAATTGCTTCATAAAATAATGACGCCAAAAGAACGTTTGAATAACGCAATAAAGGGAAATAAAGTTGACCGTATTCCATGTATCTGTCCAGGTGGAATGATGAACATGATTACGGAAGAATTAATGGAGATATGTGGTATCTTCTTGCCAGATGCACACACGAATGCGCAACAAATGGCTGTACTTGCAAGTGCAGCCTATGAGCAGGGATGCTTTGAGAACTATGGAGTTCCATTTTGCATGACAGTGGAGGCAGAAGCTTTAGGGGCAAAAGTAGATATGGGGAATCGTGTATATGAACCGCATGTGACCCAGTATGCAATTGGTTCTGTAGAAGAATGGAAAAAGTTAGCAGAGATAGATGCAACTTGTGGTAGAGTCAAGGTGGTAACAGATGCTATAAGATTATTAAAAGAAACATCCGCGGATGTGCCAATTATTGGGAATATTACGGGGCCTATCAGTACAGCGACTTCTGTAATTGAACCAGTTATCTTTTATAAAGAAATGCGTAAAAAGCCAGAAGAAGTACACCAATATTTGCGATTTATAACAAGCCAGCTTAAAAAGATTGCGAAGGCACAGATAGAGGCAGGTGCGGATGTCATTGCAATATCAGACCCGAGTGGAACAGGTGAAATCCTGGGACCAAAGTATTTTGAAGAATACGCCGTAACATATCTAAATGAATTAATTCACTGCATAAAAGAAGAAGCAATTGGAACCATTGTACACATATGCGGGCAAATGCGAGCAGTGTATCAAGAGGTGAATCAAGTACAAAGTGATGTATTAAGTTTTGATTCGATTGTATCTATGAGAGATGCAAAAAAGCAGTTACAGAAACGTGTATTAATGGGTAATGTGAGTACTTACACATTGGAATTTGGTACACCACAGAAAGTGAGAGAGTTAACAAAGCAATGTATGATGCAAGGGTCGAGTATTATTTCCCCAGCATGCGGGTTAGGAATGAAGTCACCACTGATTAATATTAGAGCAATGAGGGACGAACAATGCCAAAGATAATCATACCAGAAATGAAACGAGCGATAGAATATGTACCAGGAGATAGTTTATTGCAGATTTTACGAAATCAACAAATACATATTGAGAGTTCTTGCAATGGGAATGGAACGTGTGGAAAATGCAAAGTCAAGATATTAAACGGATACCTAGAATCTTTGACAGAAACGGAGAAGAAATTACTAAAATCAAAGGAAATAGAAGCGGGGATTCGCCTGGCTTGTCTGATTATACCAAGGGAAAACTTAGAGATAGAACTGCCAAATCAAGAGGAAATATGTGAAGTACTATCTTCTGGATATATGCCAGAATTCGAGCATTGTCCATATGGCAATGGATACGGCATCTGCGTCGATATTGGTACCACAACGGTTGTCTGTGAACTCGTGGACAAAAGAAATGGGCAACAATTAGCACAATCAACGATGATTAATCCCCAAAAAAAATATGGATTAGATGTGTTGACTAGAATTGCGTATGAATATGAATATCAACAACAGGGCATACAGGAATTGCAATCCGCCATAATAAAAGGAATCAATGAGTGTATACAAGAGTTGTGTCAACGAGCGAATATAAAATGCACAAGTATTGAAGAAGTAGTGGTAGCGGCAAATTGTACGATGTTGCATATGCTCCTTGGGATTGATGCAAGAAGTATTGGGAAAGCACCATATGAGCCTCAATTTTTAGAAGCTCAAGAGCGAAATGCAAAGGAGCTGGGTATCAGTGTAAAGAATAGTGCAAGGGTATATTGCATACCATCTGTGTCCGCATTTATAGGGGCTGATATTGTTGCAGGAACCTATGTCTGTGAATTAGAAAAGCAAGATAAGAACGTATTATTTATTGATATAGGAACAAATGGAGAAATTATACTTTCCAATGGTGGGCACTTACTTTGTTGTTCCTGTGCAGCTGGACCGGCACTAGAGGGTATGAATATTAGTTGTGGTATGAGAGCAGCGCAAGGAGCAATAGAAGATATTTTGATTACAAAGGGGTCTTTAGAACTCAAGACCATTGATAATCAGCCACCAGTAGGAATCTGTGGGAGTGGTGTTTTAGCAGCAGTTAGAGAATTATTACGTGTAGGATTGATACGAAAAGAAGGGGCATTTATAAAAAAAGAGAAGATGCCAAAAGAGGATTATCGCCAAGCATGGGTACGAGAGAATGGAAAAAAAAGAGAATTTGTACTGCAGAATTATCCTGAGATTATCATTACACAAAGCGATGTACGACAAGTACAATTGGCAAAAGGTGCCATTCTTTCTGGTTTTAAGGCACTATTAAAAAGGGCTAATATTGATATCAAGCACTTAGATAAGATTATGATTGCAGGTCAATTTGGAGCCTATCTTTCGGTTGATAGCCTTATAGGAGTAGGTATATTGCCAATGGAAGTAAAGGACAAGATTATTTATGTAGGAAATACTTCAAAGACAGGTGCATATATGGCACTTATGTCAGAATCTATTAAACGTGACATGGAAAGGCTGGCAAAGGAGATAACATATATGGAATTAGCGCAGACATCAGATTATGAAAAATTATTTGCAGAGAGTTTGATGTTTCCAAGTAGCGATGGGAGTGGGAAAAGTCTAAATGAAAGTAACGAGATATAAAAGTGATGAGATGGTACCAAAGGAGAGGGCTAGAGCAATAGAGAAGGGGCAAGATTTCGATCGTTTTCCAATCTACCCGTTTCTTGGTGAAATAGATGGGAAACTCATTGGTAAAAATGCCATTCAATACTGGCATGAGAGAGAGAGTTTTGTTCAGGCAGAAATAATGGCATATGAACGATGGGGACATGATGAAATTACAGTAGGACCAAATACCAAGGGGATTGCAGAAGCGCTAGGTGCTAACATCATATATAAAGCACAAGGATTTCCCTATGCGGGAGAACCAAGTGTGTTAGATTATCAGTGGTTGCATCGCATGGATCCTATGCATATAAGCAATAGTAAACAGATGATATTTGTAGAGGAAATATTAAAATATTCTACGGATTTATTTGAAGATATTCTTACCATCACGGTTAGTATGGGAGGGCCTTTTACGATTGCTTCATTCTTAAGAGGAATTGAGAATTTATTAAGAGATGTCCGTAAAAATCCAGAAAGTGTTCATGCCTTAATGAGAGTCGTAACAGATAGTGTTAAAGCATGCATTGATGTTGTATCTCGATACGATATAAAGCTATGTTATGCGGATCCTGTTGCTGGACCTAATTTGATATCACCAAAGAATTATAAAGAATTTGTCTTGCCCTATATGAAAGAAATTGTAACATATGGTAATCAAAAGACGGCCTATCAGTCTATGCTTCATATGTGTGGTGATTCGAGGAGACTATGGCCCATATTAAAAGAAATACCAATGGGAAGTTTTAGTGTTGATAATGTAATAGAACTCAATGAAGCAGTAGAAGAAATGGGCCAGCAATTCATGATTATAGGAAATGTTCCACCAGTAGAAGTAATTATGAATGGAGAACAAGAAGAGATTGCGCAGTCAGTAAAAGTGTGTATCAAAAAAGGTGCTTCTAGTCAGAAAGGTTACATCGTTGCCCCAGGCTGTAACATTCCTTATACCACCGAATTAAGAAATATTGATTGGTTTGTAGAGGCAAGTAGGCTTTATGGAACACGAAAGAGGATAGCAAAGTGAAAATGAGCGTAGGTATTTTAGCGGGTGGAAGGAATGTGAGGATGCAAAAGGAGAAAGCAACACTCACATATCATGGAGACACCTTTATACATAGGATTCTATGTGAAATGAAGAAATATGATGAACGTATTATTGCGGGAAAAGTAACGGAGGATTATCCGGATGTGTCTTATCAGGTAATTGCTGATGAGAATCAAGGTATTGGCCCCCTTGAGGGAATCCGACAAATATTGCGCATAGCAAGAAATCCCAATATATTTATATGTGCTTCAGATATGCCTTTTATCAAAGAGAAAGTAGTTCAGTATTTGGAGCAATTTATCTGTAAGGATTATGATTGTTATATATTGTGTGAGGGAGAAGAGATCCATCCCTTATGTGGTATTTATTCAAAGACAGTTCTTCCGCAAATTGAAACAATGGTTCAAAACAACGCATATCAGATTAGAGAATTATTTGAACATGTAAGAACCAAGTACATACCAATAGAGCTATCTTGCTTTTCGCCACGTATTGTTTCCAATATAAATACACCAAAGGAATATGAGCAGTTACAAAAACCATTTGTCTTTTGTGTCTGTGGATATAAGAATAGTGGAAAGACGACGCTTATATTACAACTAATACAGCTTATGAAAGAGAAATTCCCTAGAATTGGTGTGATTAAGCATGATGGGCATGCATTTGAACTAGATAGGGAGGGAACAGATTCTTATCGCTTTCAGGTTGCAGGTGCGTTGCGGACTGGGATATATGATCAATTACAATGGGCAATGGTAAATAAGGAAAAAGTGCAGAATGAAAGAGTTTTGATCCAGGGGATGCAAGATATGGACATCATTATGATTGAAGGATTGAAAAATAGTACATATCCTAAGGTGGAAATCTTAAAGCCAGGTCAACAAGTGTCTTGTATTGGAGATGTAAGTACTCGCATTACGGCAGTTTCCTCTTGTACTAGTCAGGTAGCACAACAAGTCATGGAGGAAGTTTGCCGTTATTTCCATATAGAATAAATATAGGATAATTATGGAAAACATCTATATTATTATAAAAATTATCAATTGGAAAAATATTTGAAAGATAAGTATACTAAAACTAGACTGTAGTCTAGTGAAACCCCCGATTTCCTAGATATACTTAGATTTCAAAGGAGGAAAATATTATGTCTATTACAGAGGAAACCGCAAAGCAACACGCGAAGGACCCTGCGGTATTATGCTGTCGTGCCGAAGAAGGAACAGTGATTGAAGCAAAGAATTTGGAAGATCCAGCAATATTAGATGAACTAGTTGATTCTGGACTATTGGATCTGACAGGGGTACTTACGATTGAACAAATCCTAGGTTCCAAACTTACAAAGACTTGTGACTCGTTAACTCCAGTTACCATGAGCGTGATTGATGCTGCGCAAGAAGTAGTGGAAGAACAACCAGTGGAGGAAACAAGACAAGAAGAGGCACCACTTCAAGTAATGGGAACGGCTCAAGGCATGGTAACATCTTTCAAAGGTGGCAAGATTGTCATATCTATGAAAGAAGGAAAAGATATTTACCTTGAATTTTCTATTTAATCTATCATTGATAAAAAAAGCAACCGGTTTATCAAATATACCGGTTGCTTTTTTGTCATAAAAGACAGATTATAGTCTAGGATTTCTTGGCATTTCCCAAGCATTGTGGTCAGTATGCAACAGCATATGAGCTTTGTGGGACAATGGTTTTTCCATAAAATCATTATATAACTTCTGAATATCTTTATTATCATGTGAGAATCTCAAAGGAGCATTCTTATCTAAGAAATATAGATTGGTACCACGTTCAAATGCTAACTCTTGACCATCGTGTATTGGTTGGCCACCACCACCGACACATCCACCAGGACAGGCCATGACTTCTACAAAGTCATAATGAACATCACCGCGTTCAATTAAGTCTATCAATTTACGTGCATTTCCAAGACCACTGACAACAGCTGCGCGGACTACTGCATCGCCAATTTTAATCTCGGCGGAGGTTACACCGTGATTCATACCGGTGCTTCGCACAATGCTAAAAGCATCTGCATTTGGATTTTGACCAGTTACTAAGAAATATGCGGAACGAAGAGCAGCTTCCATAACACCACCAGTAGCTCCAAAGATGACACCTGCACCAGACCCATCTTGCATCAATTCGTTACATGGAGCATCTACCAATGTAGTAGGTTCAATATGTGCGGAACGAATCATACGTGCTAATTCTCTGGTGGTAAGTACATAATCAATATCATGTCCGGCATATTCTTCGTAGAATAGTTCCATATTACGTTCCCCTTTTTTGGCAACACAAGGCATTACAGAAATGGTACAGATATCTTCTGGATTTGCACCAATAGATTGTGCAAAATACGTCTTCATTACAGCACCAAACATTTGTTGTGGTGACTTCGCGGTTGATAGTTGAGGTACCAAATGTGGATACTGTGATTTGATAAAGCGAATCCATCCAGGACAACAAGAAGTAAACATTGGGCGATCCTTTAAGTCCCCTTTTGTAAATCGTTCTAAAAATTCATTGCCTTCTTCCATAATAGTTAAATCAGCAGAAAAAGTGGTGTCAAACACATAATCAACACCCATGCGTCTTAGTGAGTCTACAATCTTTCCTATGGTTGCATCCTCGCGGCTAAGTCCAAGAGCCTCACCCCAAGCGGCACGTACAGCAGGAGCTACTTGTGCAACTGTAATTTTTTTCTTATCTGCAATTGCTTCCCATACTTTTTCTGTATCATCACGTTCACGTAAGGCCCCAACTGGACAGTGGGTAATACATTGTCCACATAAGGCACAATCAGCCTCTTCAATAGTACGGTGTTTTGATACGTGTACGGTTGTACGAGATCCTGTACTTTCCACATCCCAGATATTCAAACTTTGAACTTTATCACAGATCTGGATACAACGCATACATTTTACGCATTTTGCAGAATCCCTAATTAGTGGAAATTCCTTATTCCAAGGAGTAATTTCTAATTCCTGTTTAAAAGGAATATCAATAATATTTAAATCATTGGCAATAGTTTGTAATGTGCAATTGCCGCTTCTGGTACAAGTCGCACACTTACAATCATGTTGTGAAAGAATCATTTCTACTGTTTTTTTGCGGTTCATACGAACTTTAGGGCTATTGGTATAGATGACCATACCTTCCTCTACTTTGTTGTTACAAGAAATGATTAGCTTATCTTTTCCTTCTAATTCAACAACACAAACACGGCAAGCACCAATCTCATTAATGTCTTTTAAGTAGCAAAGCTTTGGAATCGGGATTCCATTATGTTCGGCAGCTTCTAATATAGTAGTACCAGCTGGTACAGATATTGCTTTATTGTCAATTGTTAAATTTACCATAATTTTTCTCGACCTCCTTTAAAGATTCCGAAGCCGAAGTGATCGCATCGAAGACATCTAGATGCTTCCTGCCTTGCCTCTTTTTCGGTCATACCAATTTCGACGCCATCGAAATCGCATACTCTACTACAGACTTCACGTTCTGTCATGTTGACTCTACCACAAGGAGTACGATCGTCCAATCTTGCTTCTGGAATCTCCACATCACATGAAATGGTGTGATGGAATCCAAGATATTCATCGATGTTAGCTGCGATTACTTTTGAAGCCCCAATTGCATTAATAACAGAAGAAGGGCCTGTTGCACAATCACCACCAGCGAAAACACCAGGGATATTATCAAAACCGCCGAATTTTTCAGTAATGATTTGTCCACGTTGTACTGGAACGCCTGCCTTTTCAAAGTGTTCCGATTCAATGTTTTGACCGATAGCAACAATGAGTGTGGTACAAGGAATGGTGTACTCAGGATCACCAGAAGGTGTTACACTGGCGCGACCATTTTTAATATTGCTGATCATTTGTGGAGTCACTACAATCCCTGACACATGACCAGTTTCATCAATCATGATACGAGCTGGAGCTTTTAGGGTTTGAACTTCAATACCTTCAGCAATAGCACCCTCTATTTCATCTGGTAAAGCAGTCATATCTGCAACACGACGACGATATACAATACTTACCTTTTTAGCACCTAAACGTACGGCAGTGCGAACAGCATCCATGGAAACATTTCCACCACCTACTACGGCAACTTCCTGGCCACTTAAATCAGGACCAATCCCTTTGCCTACATCACGCAAGAATTGAACAGCTGAAAGCACGCCAGGGGCCTGCTCGTTGTCAATACCAAGCTTTTTATCAGTGCTGGCACCAATGGTTATAAGTACAGCATCATATTCTGCACGAAGACTTTGAATTGTGATATCTTTTCCAATTCTAAGGCCATGTTTTACTTCTACTCCTGTTTCTAAAATAGCGTTAATATCATCATCCAACCGATCTTTTGGTAATCGATAATTTGGTATGCCGTAACGTAACATACCTCCAAGTTTTGGTAACATCTCAAATACAGTAACTTGATGTCCCATTAATTGCAGATAGTAGGCAGTACTAAGTCCACCAGGACCACCCCCTACAATAGCAACCTTCTTTCCAGTTGATACAGCGCAGGCTGGAGGTGCGACTTTACCAGCGTGATCTGCAGCCATTCGCTTTAGTCCACGTATGTTAATGGCACTATCCATCATATTGCGGCGGCAACGGGCTTCACAAGGATGCTCGCAAATGAACCCGCAAGTAGTTGGAAATGGATTGTCCTTTCTGATTAAGCGGATAGCATCCTCATAGCGGCCTTCGCCTACTAATGCAACATAACCTGGAATATCAACATTAGCCGGACATAAAGAAACGCAAGGAACAGGTTGCCTATATTTGCAGATGCATCGTCCTTGTGTTATATGTTCAATATAATCATCACGAAAACCAATCAATCCCTTATATACCATATTTGCCGCTTCATAACCAATTGCGCAATCCGCAGAATCCATAATAGATTTTGCAGTATCTTCCATTAAATCTAAAGTTTCAAGTGTTGCATTACCATCTAATACATCCGTAATTAAATTTTTTAGTTGGCCTAATCCTACACGACATGGAACACATTTCCCACATGTTTGTGCATGGCACAAGTCAAGAAATGCTCTTGACATATCAACAGGACATAGTCCTGGAGGGCTAGCTTCGATTCTACGTTCTAAGTCTTTATAGAGACCTTCAACAACTAGCTGAGCCTTATTTGGCGTAGAAATTTCTAGTCTACTCATTGTTTTCACCTCTCATGAATATTTCTTTTTAAATTTTCTATTTTTCGAGTATATTTGGTAATATTATTGTAATATAGAACAAAAAAATAAACAACCTATGTTAATTTATAGTCATACCAACTAAATTATTAACAATCTACATATTTTGACGGAGAAACGCCTTTCACACGTTTAAATGCTTTAGAAAAGTTTAGATTATCCTCAAATCCAACGGATTTTCCAATCGCAGTAATAGATAGATTGGATTGTTTTAATAGGATACAGGCTTGTTTTATGCGAAAGTTAGTGAGGTATTCCTTGGGTGATTGGGACATATATATCTGGAAGGAGCGAAATAGATGACTGCGACTAATGCCTACATATTCTGCAATCTCTTCTATTGATATAGGATAAAGATAATGGGAATGAATATATTCGATTCCCTTTTTAGCATATGTTTCGTACGAGGCGCTTCGTTTCTTTGAGGAGGAGCCTTTCATAAATAAAGAAAGTGTTGTATATAGGCGACCTGTCATTTCCACGGCATTTTCAAATTCGGCACCCCTAGCATCGTAGATATGGAGTAATTGTCGTTTAATAGAATCACCAATATTACTTTGATGGATCACCGGACAAGCTTTAGAAAAATCCGTTGCTTGTAAAATACTGTTCGCGTCTGTTCCTGTAAAGCCAACCCAGGCATATTCCCAAGGGTCCGTCTGATCAGCAAAATAAGTGACTTCTTCAAATGGATAGATAAGAAAGGAATCACCTGCACATAGTTGGAATGTATGGTGGTTTACAGCATAATAACCCTTGCCGCTGACCACATGGTGAATTAGATAGTGATCACGGATGCCGGGGCCCCATTGATGAAGTGGAGTGCATCGTTGATATCCAACATTATATACAGAGAGTGAGATCAGTTCTTTATCGGATACTTTATAAGAATTTTTATAAGAAATTGACATATGAATTCCAACCTTTCTGCAACAAAAAGACATAAATATAATACATTTATGCATTGTAATTATAAAGAATATTATATAATATAGAACAATAAGAAGCAACAATTTAACTGATTAAAAGGAGAGGTTCTATGAAAATATTAGTGCTTGGTGGTGCCGGATATATTGGCTCTCATACGGTGTATGAATTGATTGATAAAGGAGAAGACGTGGTAATTATTGACAATCTAGAAACGGGATATCTAGAGGCAGTTCATCCAGAGGCAAGGTTTTATCAGGGTGACTTAAGAGATAGAGAATTTTTAGATCAGGTACTTGATCAAGAAGAGATAGATGCAGTGATTCATTTTGCGGCCAACTCTTTAGTCGGTGAGAGTATGACAAATCCATTGAAGTATTATGATAATAACCTTTGTGGAACGAAGGTGCTATTAGAGGCGTTGGTGTCTCATGGAATTGATAAAATTGTCTTTTCATCTACTGCGGCTACTTATGGCGAACCAGAAAAAACTCCGATTTTGGAAACGGATAGAACAGAGCCTACTAATGCATATGGGGAAACAAAATTATCAATGGAAAAAATGTTTAAATGGACAGGAAATGCTCATGGAATAAAGTATGTGTCTTTGCGCTACTTTAATGCCTGCGGAGCCCATAAAAGTGGAAAGATTGGAGAAGCACATCGCCCAGAGACACATTTGATTCCATTAATATTACAGGTACCAAATGGACAACGAGAATTTATCAGCATCTTTGGAGATGATTACAAAACAAAAGATGGTACTTGCGTCAGGGACTATATTCATGTAACCGATTTGGCACAGGCACATATTTTGGCGGTCCAATATCTGATGAAGGGGAACGAAAGCGATATATTTAATCTTGGAAATGGAATTGGATTTACAGTAAAAGAAGTCATAGATGTTGCAAGGAACGTAACGGGAAAGCCCATACCTGCAGTGATAGAATCACGAAGATCTGGTGACCCAGCAACGCTTATTGCATCCAGTGAAAAAGCGAAAAAAATATTAGGCTGGAACCCTATGCATGGAGAATTAGAAGAAATTATTAAGTCGGCATGGAAATGGCACAGCAGTCATCCAAACGGATATGTACCATCAAATATTTAGTGAGAAGGGGTATTTATATATGAAGAAAAAAATGATTGAAAAATTTCATGAGGTATTTGGAGAAAAGGGAGAGGTTAGAGCTTATTTTGCACCAGGTCGTGTCAATCTAATTGGTGAACATACAGACTATAATGGCGGACACGTATTTCCATGTGCATTAACACTTGGTACGTATGGTGTGGCTAGAGTTAGGGAGGATCGTAACTTACGTTTTTTGTCTATGAATTTTGAAAATCTGGGTGTAATAGAGTCAAATCTGGATGATTTGATTCCCCGCCAAGAGGCAGAATGGACCAATTATCCAAAAGGAGTAATGTGGGCATTTCAAAAGAGAGGATACCAGCTCCATCAGGGATTAGATATTTTAATTTATGGAAATATTCCGAATGGTTCAGGGTTGTCTTCCTCTGCATCGTTAGAGGTACTAACTGGGTTGATGCTAAAAGATTTCTTCCAATTGCAGGAATTGACTATGACAGACATTGCACTGATTGGACAATATGCGGAGAATAATTTTAATGGAATGAATTGTGGGATTATGGATCAATTTGCAAGTGCAATGGGGAAAAAGGATCACGCAATCTTTTTAGATACCAGTAGTTTAGAATATGAGTATGCCAATATTACTTTGGAAGATGCAAAGATTGTAATTGCCAATAGCAAGGTAAAACACAGCCTGGTAGATTCTAAATATAATGAAAGAAGAACAGAATGCGAAACTGCTTTAGAAGAGCTTCAGACGGTGATAGATATTAAGAGTTTGGGTGATTTGACGGAAGAACAATTTGAATCCAACAAGCAGGTGATTTTAGATGAAATTCGAAGAAATAGAGCAAAACATGCAGTATATGAAAATCAAAGAACCATTAAGGCGGTAGCAGCATTAAAAGCTCAAGATATTAAAACCTTTGGGAAATTAATGAATGCATCCCACGTGTCTTTGAGAGATGACTATGAAGTGTCTTGCAAGGAAATTGATATCTTGGTAGACTTGGCTTGGTCTCTAGAAGGAGTGATTGGATCACGTATTACAGGTGGCGGGTTTGGCGGATGCACAGTGAGCATTGTTAAAAATGAAGAAGTAGATTACTTTATTGAATTTGTTGGTGAAAAGTATGAGGAACAAGTAGGACACAAAGCAGAATTCTATGTAGTAGATATAGGAGACGGCGCTTATGTTTTATAAAAATATTAAAAAGCTAGTACAATATGGCATTGAAAAAGGGTTGACACCTGAAAGTGAACGTATCTATACAACGAACTTACTACTGGATTGTTTTAGGGAGCAGGATTATCATGAGTTGTCTATTGATGGGGAAGAGATTATTCTAGAAGAAGTGTTGCAGAAACTATTGGATGAAGCATGTCAAAGAAAACTAGTGGAAAATAGTGTTGTATACCGTGATCTGTTTGATGCAAAATTAATGAATTGCTTAATGCCACGCCCAAGTCAGGTGCAGGATATCTTTTGGGAAAAGTATCAGGAATCGCCAGAGAGCGCTACAGATTATTTTTACGAATTGAGTCAAAATAGCGATTACATTAGACGGTATCGGATTGCTAAGGATTTGAAGTGGAAGGTAGAAAGTGACTATGGAGCCATTGATATTACAATTAATCTTTCAAAACCAGAAAAAGATCCAAAGGCAATTGCGGCAGCTAAAAATGCAAAAAATAGTAGCTATCCAAAATGCTTATTATGTATGGAGAATGAAGGGTACGCTGGGAGAATTAATCATCCGGCAAGAGAAAATCATAGGATAATTCCTATTACAATTAATCAAAGCTCATGGGGATTTCAATATTCGCCATACGTTTATTATAATGAACATTGTATTGTATTCAACGGGCAGCATGTGCCGATGAAAATAGAACGAGAAACTTTTGTGAAGTTATTTGATTTTGTAAAACAATTTCCACACTATTTTTTGGGATCAAATGCTGATTTACCAATTGTTGGTGGTTCTATTTTAAGTCATGACCATTTTCAAGGAGGACATTATACTTTTCCGATGGCAAAGGCAGGAATAGAAGAACAATTCCCAATCCCTCAATATGAAGATGTTGAAGTTGGTATTGTAAAGTGGCCGTTGTCTGTCTTGAGAATGAGACATAAAGATGCAGAGAGATTGGTGGAGTTAGCTACGCATATTTTAGAAAAGTGGCGTTCTTATACAGATGAAGAAGCAAATATTTTTGCTCAGACAAATGGAGAACCCCATAATACAATTACTCCAATTGCTAGAAAAGTGGGGGATACTTTTGAGCTAGATCTGGCACTTCGTAATAATATTGTAACCCAAGAACATCCGTTAGGGTTGTATCATCCACATGCAGAACGTCATCATATCAAAAAAGAAAATATAGGTCTCATTGAAGTGATGGGATTAGCGGTACTTCCGGCAAGGCTGAAGTTTGAAATGGAACTGCTGGCAGAGTATATTATAAAGGATAGAGATATAGCATCCGATGAGATGTTAGAAAAGCATGCAGATTGGGTATTGGAATTTTTACCAAAATACTCGAACATTTCGCCAGATACGGTGATGGACATCTTAAAAAAAGAAATTGGTATCGTATTTACAAACGTATTAGAAGACGCAGGAGTATATAAGTGCACCAAAGAAGGAAGGCGTGCATTTAAAAGATTTATACAGATTCTTTAATCCAAAGGGGACGGGGGCAATGTACATTGCCCCCGTCCCCTTTGGATTAAAATCTCTTGATAACTTGATTGTATTGGATTAATATAGAAGAAATAAAAGTAGTTGGGAGGAACAAAGGATGGAACTTCAACTCACAAAAGAACAACAAGAAAAGATGGTGCTGATTAAATCCAAACTTCATGAGTATCCGGAGTTATCTTGGAAAGAATACCAGACAGCAGCGCTCATACGGAAGGAGTTGAGCATGCTAGAGGGAATAGAATTTATAGAAACATCATTAGATACAGCAGTGGTTGCAAGAATAAGAGGAAATGGGTCTGGAAAGACCATTGCCCTGCGGGCGGATATGGATGCAATTCAGGGAGAAGAGAGATGGGAATCCAAGTCAGTATCAAAGAGAGAAGGTGTGGCACATCTTTGTGGACATGATTTTCACACAGCCGCACTTCTTGGAGCTGCAATGATACTGGGAGATATGCGTGGAAAGATAAATGGGGATGTGGTGTTTCTATTCCAACCAGCCGAAGAGACTACAACTGGTGCCCGAAGATTAGTAGAAGAGGGAATATTAAAAAAGTGTCAAGTAGATGCTATCTTTGGATTACATAATCGACCAGAAATACCTACGGGACAAGTAGTAGTGAAAAAGGGGCCTTTGATGGCGGCAAAGAATAACTTTAGAATCGTAGTAAATGGGATAGGTGGACATGGTTCCATGCCGCATAAATGCGTAGATCCTATTGTCTGTGCAGCTGCCATCATTCAATCAGTCCAGACGATTAATAGCCGAAATATAGATCCGATGGAGGCCATCGTGTTATCTATTTGTTCCGTTCATGGAGGGACTTTTGACAACTTAATTGTAGATAAAATAGAAATGACAGGGAGTATGCGTACGTTTCAATCAAATGTGGAGGAACGAGCCTTAAAACGCTTGCATACCATGGTAGAGCAGCTGGCGGCTGCATATGAGTGTACAGCCACTCTGTCAATAGAAGAGTCAGTACCAGCAGTAGCCAATCCGGAATCTATGTATGAACTAGCGTTAGCGGCAGCCAAAAAGGTAGTTGGAGAGAAACATATCGTAGAGACAAAAGGGTGCTTGGCAACCGAAGATTTTGCATGTTATATGCAGGAGGTCCCAGGATTTTTCTATTGGCTTGGTGTAGGAAAACAAGGAGAACCGCATTATTCGTGGCATAATGATAAATTCCATACAGACGATCAGGCGTTGCATTACGGAGCAAAGTTATTGGCACAATCAGCAATAGAAGCTTTGAGATAGCAGAATGTTAGCAACAATGGCTTATTTTGTAAAGAATGAATTTCCGGAGGTGGATACGAATAAGATAATATTAATGTGTTTGTTTCATGATACTGGGGAGGCTGTGACGGGAGATATAATTAAGATACCAAAGAAAAAATCATAAAAAAAGAGGTAAAAACTAGTGGAAGAGAGAAGAGATAAGATCAATTATTATTTAGATTTGGCTGAAGTTGTTTCCCAGCGCTGTACCTGTTTGAGAAGGCATTATGGTGCAGTGATCGTAAAGAATGATGAGGTGATTTCTACTGGATATGTAGGAGCACCAAGAGGGCGCAAAAATTGTTCCGATATAGGTGTTTGTATACGACAAAAGCTTAATGTCCCAAGGGGAGAACGCTATGAGTTATGTAGAAGCGTACATGCGGAGGCAAATGCAATTATTAGTGCACCGAGAGATAAAATGATTGGAAGTTCTATGTATTTAGTGGGTGTAGAAGCGGAGGCGAAGAATTATGTGGAGAATTCTTGTAGTTGCTCTATGTGCAAAAGACTAATCATTAATGCAGGTATTGAACAGGTCTATATTCGAGATTCTAAAGAAAAATATCGACTGATTTTAGTGCAAGAGTGGATTGAGCAAGATGAATCCTTAGAGGGTGTCTTTGGATATTAACTGTCAGGAAAAAAGGAGTGAGAAAATGAGAAGAACAGATCGAGAACAAACGAAAGAATTTGCATATGAGGTATTTGATAAAGCACCATATATGACACTCTCTATGATAGATGAAGAAGGGAGACCTTATGCGATACCTTTGTCAATCGTGCGAAAAGCAGATACATTGTATTTCCATTGTGCAAAAGAAGGTAAAAAAAATATTGCGATAGAGAAATGTCCAACGGTATGTGTGAGTGCAGTAAGTAGAATGAAAACAATACAAGAGGATTTTACGATTGCATATAAGTCAGCAATTGCAACAGGAAGCGCATCACTAGTAAAAGAGAAACAAGAAAAAAGAGAGGCACTACAGCTGATATGCCAGAGATTTACACCGGATAATATGGAAGCGGTAGCACAAGCCATAGAAGCCCATTGGGAGCAAACAGAAGTAATTCGAATTGATATCATAGAATTAGCAGGCAAAGCAAATATTAGATAAGGAGAGATTATATGAAGGTATTATTAGTGAATGGGAGTCCACACGCAAAAGGGTGTACTTATACTGCGTTGAAAGAGATAGAACACGCGTTACAAGCCAATGGAATTGAGACAGAGATTTTTCAGGTGGGAAACAAACCAGTAGCAGGATGTATTGGGTGTGGTGCTTGTCTTAAGGATGGTACTTGCTTTATGGAAGATGGGGTCAATGAATTTACTGAAAAGGCGGGAACAGCAGATGGCTTTATATTTGGATCACCCGTGCATTATGCAGCGGCTTCTGGAGCATTGACTTCCTTTTTAGATCGTGCATTTTATGGAAAAAAAGCTTTGTATATTGGAAAGCCTGGTGCAAGCATTGTAAGCTGTAGGCGTGGTGGTGCATCGGCTGCCTTTGACCAGCTGAATAAATACTTTACAATTAGCAGCATGCCGGTTGTGTCTTCACAATACTGGAATCAAGTTCATGGAAATACACCAGAGGAAGTGATACAGGATTTGGAAGGTATGCAGACCATGCGTACATTAGGAAATAATATGGCATGGTTGTTAAAGTGTATTGAATTAGGCAAAAAGCAGGGGATTACATTCCCTACGCCAGAAGCAGTAACTGCAACGAATTTCATAAGATAACAAATAGGCGAAGGTACATACTTGTTACAGTACCTTCGCCTATTTGTTATGTAAGTTTAAGAAGCGTTTGGTTTTAATGTTCGAACGTTCATACCATTTACTTCAATATGATCATCTACAGGAATGACCAGGCATTGTCTACCATCTATCAGTTTCGTCTCTACTAGGTCTGCCCGGTCTGGACTAACTTTAATCACAATATCTGGGGTTTCGATGTTGAATTTCTTAGTACTTGCAATATTAGTAGCAAGTAGTGAATTTTTTTCGCCCACCGTTGTTTCATAATCGGTATCAAAAGTTTCCATCTTTTCTTCCGGGACACCACTGTGTTGTAATAATTTCTTTACATCTGTCTTTGAAAGTTCCAGTGGTTCAGGCGCGTCCTTGTGTTCTTCTATCATTTCATTTAAGTTCTCGTGAATGCTTCGTACAATCTCATAATCACATGCTTCCCCTAAAGTATTGCTTAAAATTGTGTGAAAGTTTTCTTTTTGATCATCAGCAGACATTGGAACAACAGCCCCAAGCACATGCTCTACCAAGTCTGGCTGTAATTCTTCTGGCTTTTTAGAGTAATATAAAGTTGCATGGATATCAGTCGTTCTATCGGTAAAAGAAGGAAATAAAAACCCTTTGGAAGGGGCGTCCACAATCCAATCACGAATGCGGTCTTCAATGTTATTTTTTTCAGCATTGTAACACAATCCGGCTTTTGATAGTTTGACAGGACAAAGGCTGCACATTACAAATTCATAAACTTCATCAGAAGCATCAAACATTTCTAGTCCGTCGGAAGATTTTCCCGGGATATCATATACTGCGTGAATTAAGATAATATAATAATTCTCACCGTATATATAATTTTCAATGATTTTATCATAGAATTCCTCTACTAGCATATCATCTTTTAGTTTACTATTACGAAGTTTTAGCAAGAATTCTTGTGTGCCCCCGGGAGCTTCTTGCTGTAGTGGAAACTCCATATTTAATAAGTTCTTTCCAACGGTTCCAGATAGTGTTTGTTTGAAAATATCAAAATATTTAAAAGCCTCTTCTTCTGGCATGGACAAAAAGGCGTTTCTAGATTCTAGTTTCTTATTCTTTTCGTGATCTACATAGCAACCACAGATTCGTGTGATGGAGCAGTTAGCAGGAGTAAACTGTTTTCTAATTTCCAATACTTCTTTTTTATTCATATTCTTATCAGTCCTTTTTCTTTTTGTTCCGATTAATAATATCACATGTAAAAGTGATTTACAATTCAAAGAAAGGATTTGACAATCATCATAAATTAAATTAAACTGATTGTATAAAAATAATTACACAATCATTCTGCCACCGGGTAGAATGAATTAGGTGTCCCAACACGTTTCGGTAGGTCATAGAAGAAAGGTGTTAGGGCATCTTTTTATTTGCAGATAGGCAGACGTAGTAAAGGAGTAATAAATGAAGTTGAAAAAAGAACGATTGATAGAACGATTTATAAAATATGCAGGACTAAATGTCCTTGGAATGCTAGGACTGTCTTGCTACATTTTAGCCGATACATTTTTTGTATCAAAGGCCATGGGAGCAGATGGACTTACGGCACTTAATTTTGCCATATCAATTTATGCATTTATTCATGGAAGTGGGCTAATGTTAGGGATTGGTGGTGCAATAAAATATAATGTTTTTCAGGTATTAAAAGAAAGAAAAAAGGCCAATACCATATTCTCTTTGACGTTAACCATGGGAATTGTAGTTGGAATTGTTTTTGGAGTAATGGGACTTTGTGGTACTACCTTTATATCCTATTTGTTAGGTGCCAGAGGGCTTATTCATGCTATGACTAGTCAATATCTAAAAATTATACTTTTGTTTGCTCCGTGCTTTATATGCAACAATATTTTTCTGGCATTTGTTAGAAATGATGGAGATCCAAAGCTATCTATGACAGCAATGATTGTGGGAAGTTTATCAAATATTGTATTGGATTATATCTTTATATTTCCGTGTTCCATGGGTATGGTTGGTGCTGCACTTGCAACGGGAATAGCGCCTATCATTAGTATGGTAATACTTTCTATTCATTTGTGGAAGAAACAACAGGGATTTCACTTACAACGCTATCAGTTGGCAGGAACGTATGTAAAGGATATCATTAACTTAGGATTATCCGCCTTTATCACAGAGGTAGCATCGGGGGTTGTCTTGATTGTATTTAATCTTGTAATATTAGAGTTAAAAGGAAATATAGGGGTTGCCGCTTATGGTGTGATTGCTAACTTGGCTTTGGTAGTAATCGCAATCTTCACAGGAATTGCACAAGGGATACAACCACTCATAAGTGAGGCGTATGGCAAGAATCAGCGACATGTACAAAAGAGCTTACTGCAGTACGCTTTGATGCTATCTACGTTCATTGCAGCTACCGTGTATCTACTTACAATGATAAATTCCCAATGGTTAATTCATGTATTTAACAGTGAGTATAATGCAGCACTTAATGAAATTGCAACGCAGGGATTGCGTCTATATTTCATTGGATTTTTCTTTGCAGGGCTTAATATCATAGTCGCTTCCTACTTTAGTGCAATGGAACAACCAAGAAAGTCTTTTGCAATATCAATGGTTAGAGGCTGTGTTGCCATCATTCCATGCGTTTTAATTCTAGGAGCAATCTTCAAAATGAATGGGGTTTGGATATCCTTTGTTGTAGCAGAGATGATGGCGGTGATTATTAGCGCTTTTTGCTTATGGAACACGCGTAATAAGGATTGTCATAGACAAGAAAAAGAGATATAATCGAAGGCGTAGGATAGAACGAATTAAGAAAGTGTGATAATAATGTATAATGAATTAACACAACGTGATATAGAAAAGATGAAAGAGGAAATTGAATACCGAAGGCTGGTAGTTCGGAAAGAGGCATTGGAGGCAGTAAAAGAGGCTAGAGCTCATGGAGATCTCAGTGAGAATTTTGAGTATCATGCTGCGAAGAAAGACAAGAATCGAAATGAAAGCAGAATCCGATATTTGGAAAGGATGATTAAAACTGCTAAAATTGTAACGGATGAATCCAATGAGGATGAGGTTGGTCTGAATAATACAGTAGAGCTATACTTTGAGGAAGATGATGTTGAGGAAACGTATAAATTGATTACAACAGTGCGTGGGAATTCACTGGAAGGAAGAATCAGTACGGAATCTCCTATTGGGAAAGCTATCTTCAAGAAAAAAATAGGGGAACGTGTTTTTGTAAAAGTCAATGATAGTTATGGCTATCATGTCATTATCAAATCTATTCAAAATACTGGTGAGGATGAGAATGACAAATTAAGAAGTTTCTAGATGTGTGTATGAAAAAGACAAGCGAGGAGTGTATGCTATCCTAGCTTGTCTTTTTCTAATTGTAATATTTTATTGTAAATGCTGTACGATGACATTCGCCGCTTTTTCTACATTTTCTAATGAGGTAGCTAAGTTCATCCGTACATGATTTTGGAAGTGTGAACCTCCGAACCAATCACCATAATCTAGTGCAAGTTTGCATTTTTTTTGCATAAAATCTTTCAGATCCTTTCCATCTAGGTAGGCACTGAAATCCAACCACAACAAATAAGTACCTTCTAATGGAGAGATGATTACCTTTGGTAGATGAACAGAAAAATAATCTACGATAAACTCATAATTCTTATAGATGATTTCTTTCACCTCCTCCAACCAGATTTTACCATTCATATAAGCGGCCTCGACTGCAACATAACCCATAGCATTGCCGGAAAGAATACGAAGATTCTGAACGAAAGAATCGAAAGTCTCACGAAGTAATTTGTCGGGAATGATAACAAAAGCATTCTGACAAGCTGCAAGGTTAAATGTTTTGGATGCAGCAGTCAATGAAATCAGTATCTCATCATAATCCCC
This sequence comes from Lachnospiraceae bacterium LCP25S3_G4, assembly GCA_052116865.1. GTDB lineage: Bacteria > Bacillota > Clostridia > Lachnospirales > Lachnospiraceae > CAUPWF01. The sequence goes on from JBQKKG010000005.1 coordinate 235,572, forward strand.
AACAGTAGCAGATGGTACTTGCTTATGCGGGTGAAATGTAATATCCTGATGGATTTCATCAGAAATCACATAGACATGATGCTTTTTACAAATCGATAATATACCCTCTAATTCCGTTCTCGTCCATACTCGTCCCACGGGATTATGTGGAGAACACAAAATAAACATGCGTACATGATTTTGTACAATCTTTGCTTCAAAATCGCTCATATTGATAGAATATACACCAGCAACATTGGTTAATTCACTGGTTATTAGAGTGCGATTATTATTCGTAATGGAATTTATAAAGGGATAGTATACAGGTGTAAACGTAAGGATGGAGTCTTGCGGCTGGGTTAGCATCTGAATGAACCAGTTAATTGCAGGGACAACTCCAGGGGAAAAGCGAATCCAATCCTTTGACACGTAATAATTATGACGTTCTGCTTCCCAGTGTATAAATGCATTATAATAAGAATCAGGTATAGCATAATATCCTAATACAGACGTTTCTAAGTATGTATGTAAAGCTTGGGTTACACATGTAGGTACTTGAAAGTCCATATCCGCTACCCACATGGGGTGAAGATGTTCTTCCCCAAACAGTGCAGTTTGTGCATCCCATTTAGAACAATTTGTTCCTTTTCTGTTTTGGTATGTTACAATTGACATTTTTTTCTCCTTCCATTCATTCTATGGTAATAAGTATTTATCAAACAGGGAATATTGTCAAGTGATTGTACCTAGATTGCTAAATGTGTACAAAGACTATAGATAATGGCGATAAGCCTATCAACATAATCAATTGTACAAGTAAAAATCAAGGTGCTACGATGTCCATAAAGTACAAATACATATAAAGGGAGGAACTTATGAAAAAAATCAAAAAAATTACCGCACTGCTATTGCTTTTTGTAATGGCATGTAGTTTGGCAGCGTGTAGTGACAAAGCAAAAGAATCTACAGAAAAAGAATCAAGCAAAGAGGAAGAGACCAAAGAAAAGACCAAGATAGTAGTTGGTACTTCGGCATCGTATACACCTTGGGCATTTCAAGAAAATGATGAAGTGAAAGGGTTTGAAATTGATGTTTGGAAAGAGATCGCAAAGCGTAACAACTATGAAGTAGAATTTAAGCTAGGACAATTCAGTGGATTAGTTGGGATGTTAGATGCTGGTGAAATTGATACAGTTGCCCATCAGATGTCTATCACACCAGAGCGAGAAGAAAAGTATTATTTCTCATCTCCATATGCATATAGCTATTATGATTTGTTTGTGAAAGAGGATAGTACATATCAGACAAAAGAAGATCTTAAAGGTAAAAAAGTTGGATGCTGGCTTGGGGGAAATGGTGAGGTTACCTTACGTAAGATTGATGAGGATAATCAATTGGGATTTGATATTGTTACTTTTGATGGAGCATCAATAGAGGATGAAGTAATGCTTGGACGCTTGGATGCTTTATGGCAAGGAGAAATCAAAACAAAGACTACCATAGAAGCAAATCAGTTGACGCTTCGGCAATTAAATGAAAAATTGGTATACGAAGTAAATGCCTATCCTTTTAGAATGGATGACGCAGGGAAAAAACTTTCCGATGAGGTTACCGAAGCTATTGATAGTATGAGAGAGGATGGGACGTTAGAAAAACTATCAAAGACATGGTTTGATATAGATACAACGGTTCCAGAAAAGTAGGGGGAATCAGTGAGATTTGATTTGAATTTTATCGGGCGAGTAATTCCAATTATGCTAAAATATAGTAAGGTTACGTTAGCACTATCTGGATTAGCAATCTTACTAGGGATGATACTTGCTTTCGTCATTGCTATGGTGGTATATGCAAACGTACCCGTGTTGGCACAATTTTTTAAAGTATATATTTCCTTTTTTCGTGGTACGCCACTGATGGCACAGCTTTTTTGCTTTTATTTTGGAATCTTACCAATGCTTCCGAAGTTGGTGTTGAAAGTATCGTCCTTTCAGGCTGCGCTTGTAGTATTAGGGCTGGCGAGTTCTGCATACATGGCAGAATCCATACGTGCAGCCATAAGTTCTGTGCCAAGAGGACAGACGGAGGCAGCACAATCAATTGGAATGACCTATATGCAAATGATGGATCGGATTATATTACCGCAAGCGATTCGAGTTGCAATTCCAACATTATTTAGTAGCTTTATTAATATTGTAAAAGACACTTCGCTAGTATTTGCAATAGGGGTAAAAGAAATGATGGCAACCGCGCAATTGGAAGGAGCCTCAGGATATCGTTATCTTGAGGCTTACGTCTGCGTATTGCTTGTATATTGGGCAATTACATCTGTGCTTGGATTTGTACAAAGACAGATTGAGATAAAGCTTGCAAGAACGGTAGGTGACAATAGATGATAACGTTACATAATATTCATAAAACATATGGTGAATTGGAGGTTCTTAAAGGAGTAGATTTAGAAATTAAGCAAGGGGAAGTAATTTCTGTGATTGGGCCATCAGGGACGGGGAAGTCCACATTGTTGCGCTGCATCAATTGTCTGGAATCGGCGGATGAAGGTATCATTACATTGGGAGATGTATCTGTCGATTTGGCAAAAGCAAAAAAAGCAGAAAAATTGTGGTTAAGAAGAAATACAGCCATGGTATTTCAGGGATTTTATTTATTTCAAAATAAGACAGTTTTGGAAAATATAACGGAAGGCTTACGTGTTGTAAAAAAGAAAAGCAAAGTAGAAGCAACCGCGCGTGCTTTGCATATTTTAGAGCAGGTAGGACTGGTAGGCAAGCGAAACAATTATCCCCATAGTTTGTCAGGGGGACAGCAACAACGGGTAGCTATTGGAAGGGCCATTGCATTAGAAGCGCAGATTTTATTATTTGATGAACCCACCTCAGCGTTGGATCCAGAGTTGGTAAGTGATGTTTTAGAGTTAATAAAAGAGCTAGCTAATCAACACATGACAATGCTGATTGTAACCCATGAGATTAATTTTGCACGCAACGTATCTCACCAAGTTTGCTTTATGGATCAAGGGAATATTATAGAGCGGGGAACCGCCAAGCAAGTCATTGATCACCCGGAACAAGATAGAACCAAACAATTTTTAAATAAAATTCAAAGTCGATAGAAATGGCAGGGATGACCCTGCCATGTTCGCTAATGCAATGTGATGTTTAGATAGGCACCTAAGGATCGTCTTATATTTTCATCAATATCTGCTTGTCCGTTGTTTAAACACCATTCGAAAACATTTCCGATTACAAGCATTCGAATGTCTGTTGTAAACGCATCAATTTTTAAATCCATCGTAATAATTTCAGCAGCAATAGCCTTTTCTACATATGTTTGCACCGTAATAATAGGGTATGGGCGTTCGGTACGAATATGTGGATTAAGGGCTAAATTTTTGGGGGTATAGTAGCTTGCCATAAATTCCACACCTAACTCTTTGCAATATGTTGCATAATTCAAATAAACTTTTATAATCGTGTCAATTGCGTCCTGTCGACTTTGTGGAAGATCTAACATTTCAGGGTCAATGCTAGGTTGATCTTCGATATAGTAAGAAAGTAAATCATCTTTTGTCTTAAAATGATGATAAAAGCTACCGTTGGATACACCGGCAGAGTCGCATATATTTTTAATGGAAAGGGATTCGTATCCTTCTTTTTGCATAATGTCTTTAGCGGCCTTAAATATCCGGTCTTTGGTTTCTTTTGATTTTAGTTGTTGCTTTGATAATTTGGAATCGTCTTTCATTGAACCCTCCTTGATAAACGTGTTTTTCATTCTAATATTTTTAGAGTATAACATATAATTTAACAAAAAAACAGAGTGAACTCTAACTTTGCATATTCAACAATGATGCATTATAATGAAAGATAGCGTTAAGATAAGAGAGGATAAAACAATGGATATAAATCAAAGGCTGACAGAAGAATTAGGCGTGAATAAGTGGCAGGTAGAAGCTGCAGTTGGATTAATTGATGAAGGGAATACTATTCCATTTATTTCCAGATACCGTAAAGAGGCTACAGGATCTCTAGATGATGAGCAATTGAGAAAACTTCATGAGAGGCTAGTATATTTACGTAATTTGGAAGATAAAAAGGAGCAAGTATTATCAAGTATAGAAGAACAAGGAAAGTTATCGGAAGAGTTAAAACAACAAATATTGAAGGCAGAGACGTTAGTTGTTGTAGAGGATTTGTATAGACCATATAGACCGAAGCGACGGACAAGGGCGACAATCGCTAAGGAAAAGGGCCTGGAATCATTGGCAAATACGATCATGTTGCAGAAGTTGGACAAACCAGTGGAAGAGATTGCATTAGATTTTATTTCCGAAGAAAAAGAAGTGAAAAATGTAACGGATGCTATCGCTGGTGCGAAGGATATTATTGCGGAAGTTATTTCAGATGAAGCTGACTATAGAATATACATTAGAGAGATTACGGTAAAACAAGGCAAGATGGTTTCGGTAGCGAAAAATGATAAAGTGGAATCTGTTTATGAAATGTATTATGATTTTGAGGAACCGATTAGTAAACTGGCAGGACATCGTATATTAGCCTTGAACCGAGGGGAGAAGGAAAAAATCTTAACGGTAAAGATTGAAGCTCCAGAAGAGCGGATTCTTTTGTATTTACAGAAGAAGGTGATTCATGCTACAAATGCATATACAACACCGGTCTTAATCAGTGTGATTGAGGATAGTTATAAAAGATTGATTGGTCCTGCCATTGAGCGAGAGATTCGCGGAGAGCTGACGGAAAAAGCAGAAGACGGTGCGATTAGTGTATTTGGTAAGAACTTAGAACAATTATTAATGCAGCCGCCAATTGTTGGACAGGTAGTATTAGGATGGGATCCAGCGTTTAGAACAGGATGCAAGCTAGCAGTAGTAGATGCTACAGGTAAAGTGTTGGATACGGTCGTAATATATCCTACGGCACCTACCACACCACAGAAGATAGCAGCAGCAAAAGAGACGTTAAAGAAACTGATTAAAAAATATGGCATTACGTTATTTTCTGTTGGGAATGGAACGGCATCAAGAGAATCCGAGACGATTATTGTAGAATTATTGAAAGAGATTCCGGAAAAGGTGCAATACATTATTGTGAACGAAGCGGGAGCATCGGTGTATTCAGCTAGTAAGCTGGCATCCGAAGAATTTCCAAATTTTGATGTTGGACAACGAAGTGCAGCATCTATTGCGAGAAGATTGCAAGATCCACTAGCAGAATTAGTAAAAATAGATCCGAAATCCATTGGGGTAGGGCAGTATCAGCATGATATGAACCAAAAAAAACTAAGTGAAGCATTGTCAGGTGTAGTAGAGAGTTGTGTGAATAAGGTGGGTGTAGATCTAAATACGGCCTCTGCTCCACTGTTAGCTTATATTTCGGGTATTAGTGGAGTAATTGCTAAAAACATTGTAACTTATAGAGAAGAAAATGGAACATTTACCAATAGAAGGCAGCTATTGAAAGTTGCAAAGCTAGGGCCAAAAGCCTTTGAACAATGCGCAGGATTCATGCGTATTCAAGGAGGAAAAGAACCACTAGATGGAACAAGTGTGCATCCAGAAAGTTATGATGCAGTCAAAAAATTGCTTGAAAAAATTGGGTTTACCACACAAGATATAGCAAATGGTAATTTGACTGGGATATCTCTATTGATTTCAGATTATAAGAAGATGGCACAAGAGTTGGGAATTGGGGAAATTACATTGCGCGATATCGTAAAAGAGCTGGAAAAGCCTGCACGTGATCCACGTGATGAGATGCCAAAGCCTATTTTGAGGACAGACGTATTAGAAATGAAAGATTTATCAGAGGGTATGGTTCTAAAAGGAACGGTTCGAAATGTTATTGATTTTGGTGTATTTGTTGACATTGGTGTGCATCAAGATGGGCTCGTTCACATTTCCCAGATTACAGACAAGAAGTTTATTAAACATCCGTTAGAAGTAGTGAGTGTTGGAGATATTGTTGATGTAAAAGTCATGAGTGTAGATTTACAGAAAAAGAGAATTCAATTAACGATGAAAGGTATTTCTTAGTTCGTATAGAAGAGAAGGTATTAGAGATGAATTTCAAAAAGAAAGCAAAAGTTGTGGGTGGTGTATTGTTAGGCAATGTAATTTTAGCTTTTACTGTTGCAGCATTTATTTTACCACATGGATTAGTAATGGGCGGTGCTACCGGTATTGGTATTACGCTAGGCCATTATATATCATTAGATCTTTCTGTTATTATTCTTGGAGCAAATGCGATTTTGTTTATCTTAGGTGCATTTGTTATAGGAAAACAATTTGCCATCAACACGGCAATTAGTACGGTATTTTATCCGTTCATATTAAAAGTTATTCGTATGATACCAGGAATTGATGGATTTACAGATAATACGCTATTAGCTACCATTTATGCAGGAATGTTATTGGGACTTGGAATTGGAATTATTGTTCGTGTAGGTGCATCTACAGGTGGGACAGATATTTTGGCACTTTCCTTTAATAAGTGGTTCCATATATCATTGGCTGTCTGTATGTATGGTGTGGATTTTGTTATTATTGCTTCACAGACCGTGTTTTCAACAACGGAACAAATATTATACGGTGTGCTGGCGCTATTGTTAACGTCCATTGTATTAGGAAGAGTCACACTTTCTGGACAGTCTCAGATTCAATTATTTGTTATCTCGGAAAATTATGAGGAAATTAGGGTTAAGCTATTAAATAAAATGCAAGTTGGAGCAACCATGATTAAAATAGAAACTGGAATGGATAAGAAAGAACAGGCAGGGGTACTCTGTGTGATACCAAGCCGTAAGTTATACGCTGTTAATGATATGATTCAAAAAATAGACGATAAGGCATTTATTACAATTTCCCAGATCAACGAAGTAAAGGGAAGAGGATTTAGTTTGGATCGGCACTATAAGACAAACTAATATTGACAAATTTGTAGAAACGCCGTATGCTAATAGTGTAAAAAGAATAAGGAAATTCTTCGGGGTAGGGTGTGATTCCCAACCGGCGGTATAGTCCGCGACCCGCGTAAGCGGTTGAACTGGTGACGTAGTAATGAATTCCAGTACCGACAGTAAAGTCTGGATGAGAGAAGAAAAATTACATGATGTAATGTAATGACTCCCCGAGTAGTAATATTCGGGGTTTTTTTATTTTCCGAAAAGTTTTCCTTGCAATGAAAAGGAGAGAAAGAAATGAGTACAGATGTTATGCCAAACACAAAAACAGGATCTAAAATTAAAATCCGAACAATCGCACAAGTGGGGATGTTAGCAGCAATTGCAACAGTGATTATGCTTTTTGAGATTCCGCTTCCTTTTGCGCCAAGCTTTTATGAATTAGACTTAAGTGAGGTTCCAGTATTGGTGGGTTGTTTTGCTATGGGGCCTATTGCAGGTGCAGTGATTGAACTCGTAAAAATTATACTGAATTTTGTAATCAATGGGACGATTACAGGAGGTGTAGGGGAATTTGCAAATCTAATGATTGGATGTGCATTATGTGTTCCAGCAGGAATTATTTATCGTAAAAATCGAACCAGAAAAGGTGCAATTATCGGACTGATTACAGGAACTGTATTTATGACGGTCATTGGCTGTTTGTTGAATGCGTATGTGTTACTGCCAGTCTATGCAAAAGTATTTCAAATGCCACTTGATGCTTTGGTAGAATTTGGAACCAAAATTAATCCGGCTATTACAAGCCTTAGTACTTTTGTAATGTTTGCTGTAGCACCTTTCAATATATTGAAAGGCGTTGTAGTATCTGCGATTACCATCTTAATTTACAAAAAAATTAGTCCAATATTCAAAATGTAGTTAGTTGTCATGGTGAAATGTGTGTGCTATAATCGTATAGCACACACATTTTTTGTGTTATAAATTAAGAAATTAATTGGGATGTTGTTTGTAGTGTACACAACATAGGAGGAAGAGTAAATGACGATTAAACTTCAAGTTAAGATGACAACAAAGGCGATGTTTGATTTTATGTTATACCATACCTATCACCACTTTAGTGGTCTGTTTGGTTCTGTTTTTGGAGTAGTTACTTTAATATTAGGGGTTAGATCCTGGAGAATGGAGGATTACTCTTCAGGTTTGATTTTATTTATGTTTGCGTTTTTATTTTTGATTTTTACGCCGTTTACTTTACGGAGCAAAGCGAAGAAACAAGTGGAGAAGACGCCTATGTTTCAAGAAGAAATCCATTATGAATTTAATGAAGATGGAATTATTACTTCTCAAGGAGATGCCAAGACGAGCGTTGCTTGGAAAGAATTGGTAAAAGCTGTTTCGACGAATCATTCTATTATTATATATATTACGAGAGTGCGTGCTTTTATATTTCCCAAGGAAGCATTAGGGGAAGAGTATCCAGCTGTTGTGGAGATGATTTCTACACATATGCCACCAGCGAAAGTAAATATTAGACATGTAAAATAGAACAGAAGGTGAAGTATGTTAAAGACTGTAGAAACAAAAAGTGCCAAAGAGACATTTGCATTGGGAGAACAGATTGGTCGGGAAGCTAAGCAGGGACAGGTATTTACATTAGTAGGGGACCTTGGAGTAGGAAAGACCGTTTTCACACAAGGGCTTGCTAAGGGGCTTGGAATTCAGGAATCGATTAGTAGTCCTACCTTTACTATAGTTCAGATATATGAGGAAGGAAGATTACCCTTTTATCATTTTGATGTATATCGGATTGCTGATATAGAGGAGATGGATGAAATTGGATATGAGGATTATATCTATGGACAGGGTGTGTCCTTAATAGAGTGGTCAAATTTGATAGAAGAGATTTTACCAGAGCATCGAATAGAGATCGTGATAGAAAAAGAGATAGAAAAAGGATTTGAGTATCGTAAAATTACGATGAAAGAGGTATAGAATATGCGGATTTTAGCGTTAGATAGTTCAGGGCTAGTAGCTACAGTAGCTATAGTTGAAGATGAGCAAACTGTAGCAGAGTATACAGTCAATTATAAGAAAACACATTCTCAAACATTATTGCCCATGTTGGATGAAGTTGTAAAGATGGTAGAATTAGATTTACAAACAATTGATGCAATTGCAATTTCAGGAGGGCCAGGTTCTTTCACAGGTCTTCGCATTGGATCGGCAACTGCAAAAGGATTGGGGTTAGCGTTACAAAAGCCTTTGATTCATATCCCAACAGTGGAAGGGCTGGCATACAATATGTATGGATGCAAAGAACTTATATGTCCGATTATGGATGCACGGCGGAATCAAGTATATACTGGAATTTATCAGTTTGAGAAGGAACAGATGCAAACGGTTGAGGGACAAAAGGCTATTAACATAGAGGAGTTGGCAAATCAATTAAATGGATTGGGAAGTGCCGTTGTATTTTTGGGAGACGGGGTTCCTGTTTATAAAGAGCAATTGATGAATCTGTTGACGATAGAATATCGTTTTGCACCTGCACATATGAATCGACAACGTGCGGCATCAGTGGGTGCTTTGGCTATGGAGTATTACCTGAAAGGCAATATGGTAACAGCAGTGGAACATCAGCCGGATTATTTGCGAGCATCACAAGCAGAGAGAGAACGAGCAGAAAAGATGATTTGTGAACGTTAAGAAATCAATACACGTATTGGGGTGGAAAAAATGTGGACATATGAGGTGATTGAACAGCAAGATATTACTGCGGTAGCACGCCTGGAACGTACTATATTTTCTGATGCATGGAGTGAATGTGGGGTAGCGGATACTGCACAAAGCACCCATGCTTTTATTTTGGGTGCAAAGTATTGCGGCGAGTTAAAAGGATACTGCGTGATTTATTATGCGGCGGACGAGGCAGATTTGGCTCGAATAGCAGTGGATGCTTCTGTTAGAAAACAAGGGGTGGGGAGACAACTGCTAGAAACCGCCTGGAACATTTGCAAAGAAAAAGGAATTCGCAAGGTATTATTAGAGGTGCGTGCAAGCAACTTTGCCGCATTACATTTATATAAGCAACATGATTTTAAGAAAATTGCTATGAGAAAAGAATATTACAAGGCACCAGTAGAAGATGGAATTGTTATGCAAAAAGAATTGCAATAATTTTTATTGTAATTTGTATGAAAAGTGGGATTGGTAATTAAGGAAACAGTTCCCACTAGCAATAGGCCTACCCACAAGATATAATATGGCTGTGACATTGAGGGAGTAATAATATAGATTCATAGGAGGAAATATATGCGCCAGTATAGAATGCAAGAAACGCAGGAAATAGATAAAGTATTTTGCAACCAATGTGGAAAAGAGATTCCAGTTGTAAATGGAAGGATTGAAGCAGGGGTATTCAGTACGGAGTATGAATGGGGATATTTTTCGGAAAAAGATGGCGAACTTCATGCTTTTGATTTGTGTGAGGAATGTTACGACCGACTAGTTAGAGGATTTTTGACGCCGATAGAGATTAAGACAAAGAATGAATACTAAATCAATCACGTATAGATACCTTCGATTTGAGAGGCATTTACAGTTTGTATAAGATGAGCCATTGGTCTTGTAGAAACTGTAAATGCTTTTTTGATATTTAAATGTAAAATTAACTTGACATTTAATGTAAAGCAGACTATACTAAAAATGTAAAGTTAACTATACGCATAATAGAGTAATAGGAGGGGGATCAGTAGTTGCAAAATAAAATACAGGAGTTAAGAAAAGAAAGAAAGATTACCCAAAGTGAATTGGCAGATGCAGTGGAGGTCACAAGGCAGACAATTATTTCTCTTGAGAATGGAAAATACAAATCATCCCTTGTGCTAGCCCATAAGATTGCACAATATTTTGAACGAAACATAGAAGACATATTTATTTTCGATTTAGAGGAGGAGAATTTATGCTAATGAAGTCATTGTGGAAAACAACTGCAAGAACAGATGATGAATACAGAAATGTATTAAAGGGAAGAATGAAAATATGGTATGTAATGAGTGCTATTGGAATCATTACATTAATCGTAGGTGTACTATCTGCCATAGAGGCTTCTGGGCATCAAGCCTCATTCTTAAGTGGTGTCTATTCTGGGCTTGGATTCGGGTTGATTGCAGTGGCAATTGTGAATATGATTGCTACAAGAAAATTATTAAAAAATGATGAGAAAATACGACAGAAGAGATTAGCATGTCAGGATGAGAGAGTGATTATGATCTCTCAAAAGGCATTGATATTAGCATCGTCAGTGATTCTAATAGGAGTGTACTTAGGAATCCTGGTGATGGGATTCTTCAGCTTGCAAGTATTTTGGACCTTATGGGTTATTATAATGGCATATGCGGTTGTCTATCTTATAGCACGTGCATATTATGAAAGGAAATTGTAAAAAGTTTTGTCTTATGATAAGATAATTAAGCGGGAAGAAGTTCCCGCTTAAAATAGTTTAGAAGAAATAGAGGACAAATATGTTAGATGTATGTTTATTAGGAACCGGTGGGATGATGCCCCTTCCTTACAGATGGCTTACGGCGTTGATGACACGGTTTAATGGAAGCAGTTTATTAATAGATTGTGGCGAGGGAACACAGATTGCAATCAAAGAGCGTGGATGGAGCTTCAAGCCCATTGATACCATATGCTTTACTCATTTTCATGGTGATCACATTAGTGGATTACCTGGACTTTTGTTGACTATGGGAAATGCAGATCGGACGGAACCGTTAACCCTGATTGGACCAAAAGGGCTAGAACGAGTAGTGAATGCGTTGCGCGTGATAGCACCGGAATTGCCCTTTGAACTTGTGTTTAGAGAGATCGAAGGACAAGAACAAACTTTTGAAATGAATGGATACAGACTGCGTGCATTTCGTGTGAACCACAATGTGTTATGTTATGGGTACACCATAGAGATTGATAGAGTAGGAAAATTTGACGTTGCACAGGCAAAAGCTTATGAAGTTCCAATCACGTGTTGGAACAAGTTACAAAAAGGGGAGTCCGTTGAGGTAGAAGGAACGATCATAACACCGGATATGGTACTTGGGCCTCCAAGAACAGGAATTAAGTTAACTTATACTACAGATACACGGCCAACAGATTCTATACGTCATCATGCAGCTGGATCGGATCTATTTATATGCGAGGGAATGTATGGTGAAAAGGAAAAGTCATCTAAAGCAGTAGCGTATAAGCACATGACATTCTATGAGGCAGCAGAACTAGCGAAAGAAGCTAACGCAAAGGAATTGTGGTTGACTCATTACAGCCCATCCATGACGAGAGCAGAAGACTATATGGAGGATGTCAGGGCAATCTTTGCCAATGCAAAAGCAGGAAAAGACCGGATGTCAGTAGAATTGGAATTTCCAGAGGAATAGAGGGACGAATATGGAGAAACAAAAAGATATTAAAATACTAGCAATCGAGAGCTCTTGTGATGAAACAGCGGCGTCGGTAGTATGTAATGGTAGAGAGGTGCTATCGAATATCATCTCATCTCAAATAGAGTTGCATAAGTTATATGGAGGAGTGGTTCCAGAAATTGCTTCTAGAAAGCATATAGAAAAAATCAACCAAGTAATTGAAGAAGCATTAAAAGAAGCCGGAGTTACCTTGGATGAAATAGATGCGATTGGAGTGACCTATGGTCCGGGACTCGTAGGAGCGCTTTTGGTTGGTGTAGCAGAAGCAAAGGCAATTGCATATGCAAAAAAAATCCCATTAGTAGGAGTGCACCACATCGAAGGTCATATTTCAGCAAATTTTATTGAGAATAAAGAGTTAAAACCACCATTTCTTTGCTTGATAGTATCGGGTGGTCATACACACTTAGTATGTGTAAAAGATTATGGTAAGTATGAGATCATTGGTAAGACAAGGGACGATGCGGCAGGTGAAGCGTTTGACAAGGTGGCTAGAGCAATAGGGCTTGGGTATCCAGGTGGTCCGAAAATCGATCAATTATCCAAAGAAGGCAACCCCAATGCGATTGTTTTCCCGAAGGCGCATGTAGCAGATGCACCATATGACTTTAGCTTTAGTGGTGTAAAGTCTTCTGTACTTAATTATATCAATGGGTGCCAGATGAAAGGGGAGACTTATCAACAAGCAGATGTAGCAGCATCTTTTCAAAAGGCGGTGATTGATGTGCTTGTAGAGAATACAATGCACGCGATAGAAGAATATGGAATCAAAAAAATAGCCATAGCAGGTGGAGTAGCATCTAACAGTGCATTGCGAAGTGCCATGAAAGAAGCCTGTGAGATACGAGATGTTGCATTCTATTATCCTTCGCCTATTTACTGTACTGATAATGCAGCGATGATTGGAGTGGCAGCTTATTATGAATATTTAGCAGGTACAAGGCATGGATTGGACTTAAATGCCATTCCTAATTTAAAGTTAGGAGAACGTTAGATGAATGAAGAGAAGTGTACAGCAATTGTATTAGCGGCAGGACAAGGTAGCCGCATGGGTACCAATATACAAAAACAATATCTTGATTTGAATCATCATCCAGTGATATATTATTCCCTCGCAGTGTTTCAAGAGGAAGAGCTGATCGATGATATTATCCTAGTTGTAGGTAAGGGACAACAAGTATATTGTAAAGAAGAAATTGTTGAGCGCTATCAATTAAGTAAAGTTCGAACAATTGTGGAAGGTGGAAGTGAAAGATATCATTCTGTTTGGAATGGGTTAAAGTGCATTCCTCATAATGGATATGTGTTTATTCATGATGGAGCAAGACCTTTTGTGACCCATGATATGTTACAACGTGTTTATGAAAGTGTTAAGGTAAATGGTGCATGTGTGATTGGTATGCCTGTAAAAGACACCATCAAAATAGTGGATCAAAATAGAATTGCGAAAAACACTCCTAATAGAAATCTCCTGTGGACCATACAGACACCACAAGTATTTGCGGTTTCATTAATTAAGAGAGCTTATAGTAACATTATGCAGCAATCGGAAATACAGGTCACAGATGATGCAATGGTTGTAGAGCTCATGGGAAACCAAGAAATCACTCTCGTTGAGGGTTCATATGAGAATATAAAAATTACAACTCCAGAGGACTTGGATATTGCTGAAGTCTTTCTTCAAAGAAAAAATAAAAAAAATCAAAAAACATATTGACAATCTTGAAAGTCTTATGATAGAATACATCTTGTCGCTAGCGCGATAGAGAATTAAATATGTGGAGAGGTATCGAAGTGGTCATAACGAGGCGGTCTTGAAAACCGTTTGTCCGAGAGGGCGCGTGGGTTCGAATCCCACCCTCTCCGCTTGAAAAACTACCAAGTAATAAGTATGGTAGTTTTTTGTTTGTCTAAAGGCAAGGAGAAATACCCAAGCTGGCCGAAGGGGCTCCCCTGGAAAGGGAGTAGGTCGTTAATAGCGGCGCGAGGGTTCGAATCCCTCTTTCTCCGCTTAGCAGATAACTGCTTCCAAATATAGACATTATTCTAACAAAAGTAGCATATATTGTAGGTTGAAAAATAAATTAAAAAAACTTTTGAAAATGTATTGACAACTTATTAAGAATAATGATATTATATCTGAGCTGAGCCGATTACGGCAAGCACAACAGTAACAAACAGAACATTGATAATTAAACAATAGACAAACAACCCTGAAAATTTCTAAAAGAGAGATTTCAGAACGGACATCGAAAGATGTCAACCTATTTTAACAGTAAAACGGGAAAAGAATTAGCTAGTTGTTAATTCTGGACTTGGGAATACAAACACTTTTAACGAGAGTTTGATCCTGGCTCAGGATGAACGCTGGCGGCGTGCTTAACACATGCAAGTCGAACGAAGCATAAGAATCGGAATTCTTCGGAAGGAAGAGTCTTATGACTGAGTGGCGGACGGGTGAGTAACGCGTGGGTAACCTACCTCATACAGGGGGATAACAGTTAGAAATGACTGCTAATACCGC
>JBQKKG010000006.1:0-246673 GCA_052116865.1 Lachnospiraceae bacterium LCP25S3_G4
AGTAAGACCCCTTGAAGACCACAAGGTAGATAGGACAGAGGTGGAAGTGCAGTAATGTATGGAGCTGACTGTTACTAATAGGTCGAGGGCATAACCAAAATGGAATAGGTAAATGGATGAAACATTTCTTTGTATGCAGTTTTGAAGGTATATAGTATTTTTTGAGAGAAGTCGAAAAAATACGAAGATACTTTTAATCTTCCTCAATAGCTCAGTTGGTAGAGCACTCGGCTGTTAACCGAGTTGTCGTTGGTTCGAGTCCAACTTGGGGAGCTTAACACAAGAGTGTTAGAACACACAGACGTGTAGCGTCGTCTGGAAGAGTAGATAGCGCGGCTCCTTGGTCAAGCGGTTAAGACATCGCCCTTTCACGGCGGTAACACGGGTTCGATTCCCGTAGGAGTCATTCAAGTTAATATGCCGACATGGCTCAATTGGCAGAGCAGCTGATTTGTAATCAGCAGGTTATCGGTTCAAGTCCGATTGTCGGCTTTCGCTTTGTAAATGTTGTAGCTTCAGGCTCTTTCAAAGCATACTTATTGATTTGGACCTTTAGCTCAGTTGGTTAGAGCAATCGGCTCATAACCGATCGGTCCTGGGTTCGAGTCCCCGAAGGTCCATTTTTTAAAAATTAATTTGTAAGGCCCGGTGGCTCAGTTGGTTAGAGCGCCGCCCTGTCACGGCGGAGGTCGAGGGTTCGAGTCCCTTCCGGGTCGTTAGCATTATGCTAATTTATATTATAATTTCATATCCCATGGGATCATAGCTCAGCTGGGAGAGCACCTGCCTTACAAGCAGGGGGTCACAGGTTCGAGCCCTGTTGGTCCCATTTGCGATTTATCGCAAAACACATATTATGCCGGCGTGGCGGAACTGGCAGACGCACAGGACTTAAAATCCTGCGGGACTTATACTCCCGTACCGGTTCGATTCCGGTCGCCGGCATAATACCTAATAATATGTGTGGGCGTAGCTCAGCTGGATAGAGCGTTTGGCTACGGACCAAAAGGCCGGGAGTTCGAATCTTCTCGCCCACGTATAAATTATATCACTAATGTAAGGAAACTTTCATTAGTGATTTTTTTGTAAATGTTAAGAAGGTTAAATACTTCACAACCATATCTTGACAGTTCTAAAAAAAGGTGGTATAGTTTTCTTATCCAATTAAAGGGAGTAGCCGAACACCAAAATGGTGGGTTTGAGATCGTCAGCCGATGCAGAGATGTATCCGTATCAAATGAAATGTGCAAGACTTTTATTGTGGCAGATATGTCATAGTAAGAGTCTTTTTTTATATCTGCCACAATGGCAAACCAAAGGCGGGAAGGAGAAGTTACAAATGAAACAGGAGCAAAATTTAAAAGAAATTAAGGAGGCAAGATTTGTAGGGGAACGTGCATTGGCTAGTTTAAGCAATGTGAAAGTACTATTAGATAGTGCCGGAAATTGGGGATTATGGGATATGTTTGGAGGAGGTTTGTTATCCGGTGTAATGAAGCATTCAAAATTAGAAAGTGCTAGTTGCAAGATGGAAGAGGCCAGACATCAACTTCAATGTTTTCAAGGGGAATTAAAGGATATAGAAGTTCCTACAAGTTTTAAAATGGATATTTGTGACTTTTTGGTGTTTTGTGATTTCTTCTTTGACGGATTAATTACAGACTGGTTAGTACAATCTAAAATATCTGAAGCAAAAGGACAAGTAGATGATGCTATTATAAAAGTAAAGACTATTTTACATGACCTAAATCAATGGGAATCACATTTGTTAATGGAAGAAAAATAATTTTATAACTTAACGATGGCGTTAGGCGTAAGCATAGATATTGCAATATGTGGTATCTATGCTTTTTTTCGCTAACTAAATAAAAAGTATTTAATAACAAAAGATTAGGAGGCGAGAACATTCTGTAGTATGGGAGTGCAGATGTAAGTGAGGAAATAAATGTTATGCATCAGCCAAAAATCTCATGCAAGGGAAGCAAAAGAGCTGTGGTTGCTTATGAAGAGAGCAGATGCAAAAAGCAAGAGACTATTTACATTATGTAGACGGAACATATCATTTGGTATGTCTCTTTTGTCAATTATCATTGAAATATGGTATGTATCAACGTATAATAAACTAAAAAGAGAGTGTTTCTAAAAAGTGCAATTTGCAAGCCTTAAGGGGGAGATTATGGATAAAGAAATACTACTAAAAACAAGAATAGACTTTGCAAAAGAGGATAAAAAAGTTATTTTAGTAGCAGATGATCATGAAGTTAATCGCAAGTTAATCTGTAAGATTTTGTCTGAGGATTATTATACAATAGAAGCAGAAAATGGAGAAGAAGCATATCATATATTAAGTAATAATGCGGATATTATTTCGGCAGTTATGCTGGATTTAATGATGCCGGTCATGAGTGGTTATGAATTTTTAAGTGCGATTTATCATCATACAGCGTTTGAGAATATTCCAATTATTGTTACTACCGGTAACAGTGACTATGATAATGAAATTAAGGCGTTAGAAGCAGGAGCATGGGATTTTGTCCCAAAGCCGTACAATGCAAAAATTATTAAATTCAGGGTCAAGAATGCGATTGAAAGAAGTCAGTTAACGGCTTTTCAACAATTAAAATATTTAGCCGAATATGATAGCTTGACGGATATTTATAATAAGACTAAATTTTTTCACGAGACACGTGTGATGTTAAGGTTGTACCCTCAAAATACATATGCATTTATCCGTTTTGATATTGAAAGATTTCAATTAATCAATTCCTTTTACGGAATTGAGGAGGGGAATAAGCTTATAAATTACATTGGAGATCAGTTAAAGAAAAATTTGGATATGGACGAGACTTGTATCTATGGAAGAATAGAGGCTGATATTTTTGGAATTTGTCTTCAATACAAAAGGGAAAAAGAACTAATTGATTTGATTAATAAAGGTAGAATTCTATTATCTTCCTATAATTTGAACTATAGTATTACCCCAACTTTTGGAATATATATTATTAAGGACACTCATACGCCTGTAGATATTATGCTGGACAGAGCTAGTTTAGCGGCCAAAGATTGTAAGGGAAAGTATATGAAGTATTATGCCTTCTATAATGAGAAAATGAGTGAAGGTATTATAAAAGAACAAGAGATTACCAATGAAATGAAGACAGCACTAGAAGAAGAGCAATTTATGATATATCTGCAGCCCAAGTATGAATTACAGACAAATATGCTTACTGGAGCAGAGGCACTTGTTCGTTGGAATCACCCCCGAAATGGAATGATTCCTCCAGCAGATTTTATTCCTCTTTTTGAAAGGAATGGATTTATTACTAGTTTGGACTATTATGTGTGGGAAAAAGTTTGCCAATATATTCGCACCTGGCTAGATAGTGGATATAAAGTATTTCCTATTTCTGTAAATGTTTCTAGAGTTAATTTGTATAACCCTAATTTAATTGATAGTATTATACAACTAGTTAAGAAATATGATATTCCACCACATCTGCTAAATTTAGAATTAACCGAAAGTGCATATTCAGATAATCCAATGGTCATGAGTGAAACGATGACTAAATTACAAGACTATGGTTTTATTATTATGATGGATGATTTTGGGAGTGGATATTCTTCCTTAAATGTATTGAAAGATATAGCAGTGGATGTTCTAAAAATTGATATGAAATTTTTAGCCAATACAAAGATACCAGGAAGAGGAGAAAATATAATTGCGTCTGTTATAAGAATGGCAAAATGGCTAAATATACCAGTAGTTGCTGAGGGCGTTGAGACGAAACTACAAATAGATTTTTTGCGTAGTATTGGTTGTGAATATGTGCAAGGGTACTATTTTGCACATCCTATGCCAGTTGATAGATATGAAACATTATTAGAGTCTAACAAAGTATTTCAGGAAATTGAAAAGAGTACAGTTAGCTTTGACGCGGATTCGTTATGGGCATCTAATACACAAATGGAACAACTTTTTAATAATTCTTTGCAGGCTACGGCAGTGTATGAATTTGAAGATGATCATATTGAGATATTACGTGTTAATAGTGTATTTTATGAAGTGCTTGGATACAAAGATATATCTGAAAAGAGATACAAGCCGATTGAATTAGTTAACTTAGATTATAGAGAGACGGTTATGGATGCTTTTCGAAGGGCAATCTCGTCCAATGAGAGTGTAGAATGTGAGTATTTACGCAATTTTAGTAATGGGAAAATTATGTGGGTACATATACGTTTAAAATATATTAGCCAAATTGGAAAAAAATATCTGGTATTTGGAGCGCTAACAGATATATCGGTACAAAAAGAAATTGATCAAGAACTACAAAGATATAAGGATGCACTTTCCGATGAAAGTAATAGTACGCGAACTATTCTGATTGTAGATGATATTGAAGTAAATCGTGCAATATTGGCAGAAATATTTCAGCAAGAGTACCATATATTAGAAGCTAAAAATGGAAAAGAGGCTCTAAAGGTATTAAAGGAAAATCATAATCAGATAGATATTATTTTGCTAGATCTTGTGATGCCAGTTATGGATGGGGAGGAATTTTTGCACCGAAAGCAAGAAATAGAAGAAATAGAAGAAATCGGAAGTATTCCGGTAATTATTATCACCTCGGAAGACCATCCAGAACAACAAATTAATACGTTAGCCCTGGGAGCAAATGATTATGTTGTGAAGCCTTTTATAAGAGAAATTGTAATAAAAAGAGTGCATAATGTGTTAGAATCCAAACGGCGCTTTAAAGAAATGTTAAAAGAATATCATAGTGTGGTACAACAGGCACAAACCGATTCGTTAACAGGTATTTATAATCGAGCAACCGGAAAAGATATGATAGATGCAATCTTACAGAAGAGCATAGAAGAACAGAGTGCAATGTTAATGATTGACATTGATAATTTTAAAGAAATCAATGATAATTATGGGCATGAGCAAGGAGATAAAATACTAATTGCATTTGCACAGTGTTTAAGCAGTTCTTTTCGTAAGGGGGATGTGGTTGCAAGAATGGGTGGGGATGAATTTGTTGTATTGATATCCAACATCAGTTCTAGACAATTTATTGAAAAAAAATGCAATCACATATTTCAGCAGGCTTTGAAGATAAGAGCAAAAGATAGCACCCTTAATTGTTCAATCGGTATTGGAATTGCCCCTAAGGATGGTAATTCATTTTCGGAACTATATAGAAATGCTGATAGTGCCCTTTATCAAGCTAAGAAAAAAGGGAAAAATAGATATCAGTTTTATGGAAAGGAATAAGATATGCAATATCAAGCGATGAATGACAGGTATGAAAAGATGAAGTACAAAAGGTGTGGAAAGAGTGGATTAAAGTTGCCAATGGTCTCTTTAGGATTTTGGCATAATTTTGGAACCAATGATAATTATCAGAATATGAAAGAAATGTGTTTTGCTGCGTTTGACGAAGGCATTACGCATTTTGATTTTGCTAATAATTATGGTCCATTACCTGGGAGCGCAGAAGTAAATTTTGGTAAAATTCTAAAGGAGGAAATGCAAGCGTACCGAGATCAATTAATTATAAGCACGAAGGCGGGTTATGAAATGTGGGAAGGCCCTTACGGTGATGGCGGTAGTAGAAAGTATATTTTGGCAAGCTTGGACCAAAGTCTGCTAAGAATGGGATTGGACTATGTGGATATTTTTTATCATCATAGGATGGATCCAGAGACACCTCTAGAAGAAAGCATGATGGCGCTTAATCAGGCTGTAAAAAGTGGGAAAGCATTGTATGCAGGAATCTCCAACTATGATTGTGAACATACAAAGCAAGCCATGGAAATATTACAAGATTTAAAGTGTCCATTTGTAATAAATCAAGTTCAGTATTCTATCTTTAACCGCCATATTGAAGAAAATGGCTTAAAATCATTTGCGGCAGAACAAGGTTGTGGTCTCATTATTTTTAGTCCACTTGCACAAGGGATGTTAACAGATAAATACTTGCATGGAATTCCAAATGATAGCAGGATAAAAAAGGATGGCAGATTTCTAAAGGAAAGTCAGTTGACGAAAGAACGTTTGGAACAGATTCAAGCGTTAAATCATTTGGCTTTAGAAAGGAATCAGACATTGGCTCAAATGGCACTTAGTTGGATTTTGAGAGATGGGGATATAACAAGCGTTTTGATAGGAGCCTCTAAACCGTCTCAGATTAAAGAAAATGTTGGGATTATCAATAAGATTCAATTCACACCAGAGGAACGCCTTCTTATAGATCAAATTAGCAAAGGTAAAAATATACAACAAAACTAATAATATTGTTTACAAAACATGCAAAATGCACTAAAATATTAGTATTAGACATCATAGAATCTGGAGGTACATGTGTATGAAAGGAAACGTTATAGTAGGACAATCAGGGGGACCAACAGCGGCAATTAATTCAAGTTTAGCAGGAGTTTACCGCACATCCAAAGATCGTGGATACAATAAAGTGTACGGAATGTTACATGGAGTACAAGGTCTATTACAGGAACGGTATATTGATTTATCAGATCATATACAAAATGAATTGGACGCAGAGTTACTTAAGAGAACCCCAGCAGCTTATTTAGGTTCTTGTAGATATAAATTGCCAGAAATTCATCAAGATATGGCACTATATGAAAAGATTTTTAAAATATTAAATAAATTAGAAATCGAAATTTTTATTTATATAGGTGGAAATGATTCCATGGATACGATAAAGAAATTATCTGATTATGCAATTATAACAGGACATCCAACCAGATTCATAGGTTGTCCTAAAACGATTGATAATGATCTAGCACTTACAGATCATACACCAGGGTATGGTAGTTCTGCAAAGTATATTGGAACATCAGTGAAAGAAATTATTCGTGATGGATTTTGCTTGGAGTATGAGAAGGGATTGGTTACAATTGTCGAAGTTATGGGGCGAAATGCTGGATGGCTTACAGGAGCAGCAGCGTTGGCTAAAGGCGAGGATTGTGATGGACCAGATTTGATTTATTTACCAGAACTTATATTTGATGTGGAAAAATTCGTTACTAAAATTAAACATTTGTTAGAAAAAAATACATCTGTAGTAGTTGCGGTGTCCGAAGGAATTAGACTAGAAGACGGAAGGTATGTTTGTGAGCTTGGGACAAGCGTTGATTTTGTAGATGCATTTGGGCACAAGCAGCTTACCGGAACAGCATCCTATTTGGCAAGCTTGATTGCAGCGAAGGTGGGATGTAAGACAAGAGCGATTGAACTAAGTACATTACAACGGTCAGCATCTCATTCAGCATCTAGGGTTGATATTTTAGAAGCATATCAAGTAGGAGGTGCCGCAGTAAAAGCAGCCGACGAAGGTGATACAGGAAAAATGGTCGTATTAGTTAGACTTTCAGACGATCCATATCAAAGTGGCACAGAGGTAAAAGATGTTCATAAGATCGCAAATGATGAAAAGCTAGTACCAAGAGAATGGGTGAATAAAGAAGGAACGTATGTGACCGATGAATTTGTATCTTATGTAAAACCGTTAATTCAAGGGGACGTATCTCCAGTCATGGTAGATGGGATTCCGAGACATTTATATAAACCAAAAGAGAAGAAACATGAAAGAAAATAGTGATAGCCAATCGTAGACATACCTCATGCAGACAGCGTGTGAATGAGGTATGTCTATCCAATGAAGTTCAGAGAAGGAAGATGATAGAATGAGAACAGAGCAATTTAAAATGGAAAGAAAAGATTTGGTAAAGGAAGGTCAGCAAGTAGAAGTTACAGAAAGAAGTCCCAATTCTGGCTTATATTCTTATATTGTAGAACCATCCGTTGCTATGTCAGGAATTTATAGAAGTACACAAAGAATAAAGTCTTGCAAAGGACTGATAAAAGAAATCAGGGAGACAGAACGTGGATTTTATTTAATTGTTGAATTTGACGAATAAAATTAACTTGCATTTCTAAAAAGAATAAGCTAATATAGTAATACAATTCTTACATGTGTGAACAAGGAGGGATGCCAGTGCCACCAACACAAGGGGAATATGAGGTTCTAAAAATGATGAAGCAAGGAGCGTGTTGCTATAAGGTATCGGCTTATGCAACGGGACAATTGCTGATTCATAGACTGCATCAGCAACCCAGCATTTCTAAAGATTTATTATTCCAATGGTTGAAAGAATTAACCATACAATTGGAACAATACCAAAATTGTCTAGAGTATCAGAGTATTCATTTATTAACTCCCTACAGTATTGTAATAACCGAAGAAGATTATATTTTTTTATTAGACTTTGATGCACCTAGCAATCAAGAGTTCATGTTTAATATGCCAAAGAAAGCGATTCTAGATAAATTTATAATAACAAAGCGAAGGCATATATCTAATCAGATAGCAGATTTTTATAGTTTGGGTATGGTATTTCAATTTATTTTATCCCAAACCAGCATCGAACCGAAGCTTTCTAAACTAGAAGAACGAAAATTATCTCATATCATTAACATGTGTACACAAACACAATCAAAGCAATATCATCAGACATTTCATAAAATTCTAAAAGAATTACCAAAATCCAATCATAAAAAATGTAAAAAAAGAAGTATTATAATTTTTAGCACTTGTATCGTTGTTTGCATTAGTTGTATCTATACAAGTCCTAAGCAGTTTGATGTTATAAGTTTACAGGGGAATCAGACGTCAAATGAAAAAGAAAGTAGATCTAACAATTTCAAAGGTTATGATGTAGATACTTTTTTTGAACTAGGTATGGTTCAATTTATGGAAGAAGAGAATTATAAAAAGAGTGCATTTTATTTCGATAAGATTGCAGAAAAAAATGAGGTAGCAGAGCTTTATAAAATAATTGCAAAGTTTTTAATCGGAGATTTGCAGGGTGATGAAAAGTTTGATGTAGAACAGCATATTGAGCAATTAGAACAATTGGAGTTATATAAGGATTTAGAATTAGAAATAGATAGGAGTATTTCTTGTATGCGGGTGTATGCATTATTAGACAGCGAAGAATCAAGACAAGCGATTATTAAGATTGGGGAAAAAGTAGTCGCAAGTAGGAGTTGGAAGAACTCGGATTATAAAAAACAGATGGAAGTTAGGAATTATCTTGCAGCAGCATATGATCAGTTGCAAAGATTAGAACAGGCATTGGAACAATATCAGGAGATTATGGCGCTATTAAGGGATAATAATGTTCTAAATACAAGTACTTTTAGACGAATATCTGAGCTATATATTAAGACCGGGGAAGGAGGAAAATCAATAGACGTTATGAAGCTAGGAATCGAACGATTTCCAAAGTCAATGGAACTAAGACTTGGGCTCATTTATAATATCTGTAAAACACAAGCCCCCTTAACCCAAGTCTGGTTAGATGAGATCGAATTACAGATGAATGAACAACCAGAGATAGTAGAACAAGAATTATTTATTCATCTACTAGAAGAATGTGGGATACATAAAGAAGGAGATAAGTTATGGGTAAAAAATTAGGATACATATGGGTTCTTATTGCAGGAATCTTGATATTTAGAGGTCCAAAATTATGGGCACAAGAGTTGCCACAAAAGGAAGTAATAGAACAAGCAGAGGTGCAAAAATGTGAGATTGAATATGAAAAACCAAATGGGAAAAATGAATATTATACCAAAAAGCCTTCTATAAAGCTGACACATCGTGAGAAGGGCTATATTTCTAAGTATATTCTGGAAAAACCAAACCAAGAATTGTTGCAAGGAGAATTAAAAGAGGAATATGACGAAGGGATGATTTTAGAAGGAGAATTTCAAGAAGGAATGCATAAACTATCTGTTTGGTTAGAGGATTCGAGTGGCAGGCAGATAGATCAGACAGAAGAACAGGTGGTGTTCAAGATTGATACCGTTGCACCACGCGATATTTTTATCTCTTATGGGAGTGAACGTGAGGGGGAGCAGATTTATTACAATGAAGAAAGTTATGTATATATTAACGCTCATAAAGAAGATGAGGATATAAGTGGGATTTATTATCAGTTAGATGGTGATGCGTGGAATTTTACTATGGATTGTAAGGTAGGAATTGCAATTAAACCTGGGTTTCAAGGGAAGCTTAGTGCATATAGCATAGATAGAGCGGGAAATAAATCACGAAGTATTACTTCAAAAGAAATGATATGTGATACGCAAAAGCCAAACATTCAATTAGAAACGCCACATGGATTTCATACATGGTACGATCAGGATGTTGAGGTTGCCATACATGTAACAGAGGTTGGAATAAGTTCTGGAATTCAAAGGATTAGAATCTATATGAACAAAGATTTAGTTTTACATGAAAACATAGATGAATTAGAGGTGTTAGAATACCAAACCAAAATAAATGTAAGAGCTACTTCTATAAATGACAGCAGTATACCGATTACAGTAGAAGTCATAGATCGGGCGGGAAATCAAATCATAGAAAAACAATATCTTCAAGTGGATAAAGACTATCCAATCATCTCCGTTTCTGGTGTTAAAAATCATCAAATTACAAGTAATAAAATTAGCTGCAACTATGAAATTAAAGATGACAATTATCTTGCTGATATCCAAATGATTGGAACTTATGAATCAATTGATGGCAGTGTTGCACCGTTAGAGCCTATGGTGTGGATTGCAAATGGGACGACTAGTCAAGCTGAAATTGAGCTTGTAGAGAGTGGAAAGTATCGTCTTGAAGTCCGTGCTACTGATAAGGCGGGACATAGCGCATTATCTATTATTACTTGTATTATAGACAGAGAGAATCCAATTATAAGATATGTGAATGAATTGCAAGGAACATTCCTACAATATTTTCAGTGGAATTATGAAATGGATCATGTCATTCAGGACTTTACAAGTTACACATACATCATGGAGTTGGATGGGAAGCTCTATCCGGCAGGAGAGAAAATTGAGAGAGAGGGAATACACTATTTAACTGTTCAGGCAACGGATGCTGCTGGGAATGAATCAAAAGTAAAAGCGGAATTTGTAATTGATCATACACGGCCTCAAATGATGTTTCAGAATATAACGCAAGGTGGTATCTACGAAGGCGGAATACAAGCAATTATAGAACTAGAAGATGAGAGCGACATAATTGATCAAATTATTATAAATGGGAAAAAAGAAACTTTAAACAAAAAGAATAGATGGGTCAAACGATTAGAGGAACCTAAAAAATATGTAATGGAAATAATTGCAAAAGATCAAGCAAATAATAAATCTAAGGCAAACATTACCTTTGAAATTATAGAACCAGAATCCAAAGTAGATAAGTTCATAAAGCCATTCATTAATATAGTAAAAAATAAAAGTCATCCGATAAAAATACATAAAAAGAAATATCACTACAGTAGATTTATTATAATGGTATTCATAGGTACGAGTGTAGGGATAATTTGTATTATAAAGGCTTATAAAAAAAGAAAAAAATAGTATAATTGAAAATAGTCCTTTAAAAGGGAGGATGCCAGGAAATCGGTTAAGATTCCCTGGCATGTATTATGAAAAAGTTTATTTCCAAATAGTATATAAATACTAGACAGTTGTTTTGTATATATCAAATCTTCTTCATTTGATATATTTAGTATAGAATAAAGAAATGAAGAAATGATGTTATATAAATGAAAGTTTTTAAAACGATAAATGAACAAAATGTTAACAGATGAAATTGCTGACGTGGAATATAGTGATAGAAATTTTGAAAATGTAATTTTACAATAAGATGGGATCATTGAAAAATGACATATTGTATGTTAAAATAAGCAAAGATATCGCTATAATTTTATTATTTTCAGATAAATAGATATTTTATGTAAAATAGATATTTTATATGAAATCGTTACATTTTGAGATGTGTCTGTTAGATAGGGCAATCATACTTCTAGTAGAAGGAGAAAAATATGGGAAACAAAGGATTGGAAATGAAGGGTCAAGGAAAGCGACTAGATGATTCTTTATTAATTGCGGAAGATCTAGATACGTTAACATCAATGAATGAAGCTGAACTATTGAAAAGAGCATTATTAAACAAACATGGAGTTGGGAGTACAAGATCGGGTCAGGAGGAAGTGAAAAATGTTTCTAGTAATGAAAGTCAGCAAATGCCGAACAAGGAAGATCCAGCAGTGTCTGAGCAACTGATTCAGAAAGCAAATCAATTGCGAGAAAGAATGCGGAAGCATTTAGAAAGAAAGCAAAATGTTGATGACAGAATAGAAATTTCAATCAGTCCGGATAAGATGGAAGCAAGAATTAAGCTATCTTATCAAGAGGGAGAAGAAGAATATCCTACATTTCTAGAATTACAAGCCGCACTTCAACAGCAAGGAATCAAGCGAGGAATTAAATTAGATTATTTGAGACGTTTAGCAAAGCATCCTATTTTAGGAAAGTCTTTTATTATTGCAAAAGGCTCACCGGCCGTTCAGGGCAGGGATGGTAGTTTAAATCTGCTATTTGAGCAGAAAGACAATCAGTCACTAGAAGAAGATAGTATGGAGAAAAAGGACTTTCGTAATCTCAATTATATTAGTAATACAAAGCAAGGCGATTTATTAGGAGAAATTACCCCGCCAACCAAAGGCAGAGACGGTTATGATATATTGGGAAATAAAATTGCAAGCAGACAAGGAAAAGAAGTTCCAGATCCAGTTGGGAGTAATGTGCACTACGATGAAAGTGGTCTTTGTATCTATGCAGATTGTGATGGAGGTGTAACTTGGAAAGCCAAAAAAATCTCTGTGGATAAAATGTTAGTACTTCAAAATGTGGATAGCAGTACAGGCAATATAGATTTTTTGGGGACTGTTGTTGTCAATGGAAATGTAACGGAAGGATTCTCCATTTGTAGTGCGGGTGATGTGATTATAAAAGGAAATGTGGAAGCAGCCGAAATCATAGCAGACCAAGATGTCCTTATTGCTGGCGGAATGAACGGTGGAAAACAATCAAAAGGAAAAATAGAAGCAGGAGGAAAGGTTCAGGCGTTATTTTTTGAGAATGCAACGGTAGATGCAAAGGGGAGTATTTTTGCAGATGCGATTATCAATTGTAATACCAAAGCAGGCGGAGATATTATAGCAAGAAGAAATAAGGGATGTCTAATTGGGGGAACTCATATTTCTATGGGAGATATGGTTGTAAATCAAATAGGGAATAATGTTGGTATTCGTACAAATGTGGTATTAATGGGAGTGACGGAGTTGTTAGTGGAACAAGGTCAACTTGCAGATAGCATTCAAAAGTATGAGGAAAGTATAGCGTGCTTATTAAAGGCGAATGAAATGGCACAAGCTTCTAATATAAGTGATTCGGAGAAACGTTCCGTGGCGATACGGACAAAATATACATCTCAAAAACTAAAAGCAGAAATAAGGGACAAGCAAATGCATTTTGATCAACTTGAGGATATCTTGAAATTAAAGAAAAGCACTGGAACCATTCGGGTGCTTGGATCCTTATATCCAAATGTGTTGATTGAAATGTATGGGGAACGAATGTTAAATTCAGGGACTTATCAATCCTGTAAGATTGAAAAGGGAGAAACATGTATTAACATCAACCCAACATAGAGAGGGGACAAATCATTGAAAAATTTTTACAATCAGATAAAAATTCGTAAGGATATTGAGAATATCGCATTTGTTAGTCCATCTACAGGACTTGCAACCTTAACAAAATGTAGACTTTTTTTTGATAGTCTTTCCAATAGTGGGAAGGGGTATTCTTGCGTGTTACTTGTATTTGAGAATTATGAAGAAATTCTTGAAGTTTTTTATGAACATGCAGCAGACCTAATGTTACGTCAAGTAGCGAAGATGTTACAGGAAGCAATTGGAGAAAAAGAATTGGTAGGCAAGATACGTGGGAAAGCGCAATTTATATTCTTGTTGCAAGAAGACGATCGAGAACAGGTTAATAAACGTATGTACGCACTTATTCAGCAATTACAGAAGGTAGGGGTGCAAAGAGGGAAACATACATATGACTATTATGGAACATTTTCAATAGGAACTTATATAATAAGTGGGGAAAAGCAGGATTTTGAAGAAGTGCTAGAAATGACGAATAAGAGTTATAATTTCCAATTGATGGAAAGAGGTATAGAACAAGATGTTATAACAGAAGAGCAGGTAAACAGATATCAGCGTTTGTTAAAAGATATTCCGACGGCAATGAAAGAAGGACAATTGTCAGTGTATTTTCAAACGGTCCATGATATGCTGACGGATGAAATTGTTGCAGCGGAACTGTCAGTAAAGTGGAATCATCCGGAATTAGGAATCGTTTTTCCAAGTGAGTTCATTTCACTCATGGAATTGTCGGGTTATATGGAGGAGCTGGATTTATTTGTATTTGAAGAGGCATGTAAATTGTTGCAAGGATGGGTTCAAAAGGAATTAGTACCAGTTCCACTATTAGTACAGATATCTAGCTTAGATTTTTATATCTCAGACTTTCCAGATAAATTAAAAACCTTAGTTATGAAGTACCAAGTACCATCTAGATTAATCGCATTGGAAATTAGAGCGGATAAAGTATCTTTGATCAATGAGAAAATGGTGCAAGCAGAAGACAGACTGAAGGAAATGGGGTTTTCTTTATCATTTAGTCATTTTGAATCTGCAAGATACGCAATAGAACTTTTAAAGTGTCAGCCAACAATGGTGAGAATCGATGCAAGAAGATTGACGCAGGATTTGGAAGATCAGCAGGGTCTTACCCAGATACGGCTTTTAGCAGCTATGGTAAGTATTAGTAATGCAAAAATGATAGTGACTCATATAGAAACTGAAAATCAGGCAGCGTTATACAGTAGTGTTAATTGCAATTTAGCTCAGGGTTCTTTGATCTGCGATGAAGTGCCAAAGGATAGATATGAAGAAATTATTTTCTAATACAAGTGTTAGACAATGATATAAGGTCCTCCTGTTGTTAGAACGTTCTAACAACAGGAGGACCTTGTTATTTAAATGGATCCAGATACATTACAAAATATTTCGGCATAGAATGGTTATTTGCGATATGCAAAGTCTGGAAGCCCATCTTTCATAGGTACGTCCACATTTCCTTGGATGAGTGGTTTGGCATAGGTTATAAATTCATGACTGATATCTGCCCCATCGTTTGTTATCCATTCAAGAGGGACTCCTTTTTCTTTATTACAAATAAGAGTCACATCAGCAGTGCCACATTGTAAGGTATAAGGAGCATTGCTAGAGCGTGTAAAAGTAATCATTTTACCTGTTTCCCCTGCAAGTGCTTGGTGAACCCCATGTACACCTGCTGCAATTGCTTCTTCCAGATCAGTTTTAGATAAACAGGAAGAGGAACAACGTTGGCTCACATTAAGCTCTACGGATCGAACTTTTACTCCGAGTCTTTCTTTGACCAGATTCTCTAAATATTTTCCAGAACCAGTTAGCATTTTGTGACCAAAATTATCGACCCCAACATCACTTGCGTATTCACAGATAAAAGTTCCATTGCCATCATTGATTCCTTCAGATATACACACCACTAAATTTTTTGTAGTTTCTAGTGCAAGTTTCACTTTCGTGACAAAATCCTCCCGATGAAACGCAACTTCAGGCAGATAGATGAGTACCGGATTATCCTGCTCAAACTTTCTTGCAAGAACAGCGGCGGCAGTCAGCCATCCAGCATGACGTCCCATGATTTCAACGATAGTTACAGATTCTTTATTATCATATACAGAAGCATCAATTGCGATTTCACGTACAGTTGTAGCGACATATTTTGCTGCACTTGCAAATCCAGGAGTATGATCGGTTTCGACCAAATCGTTATCGATTGTTTTTGGTATTCCAATAAAACGAATATTGCTATTAATCATAGTTGCGTAACGCGATAATTTGCTTACTGTATCCATAGAATCATTGCCACCGATGTAAAAGAAATATCCGATGTTATAAGTCTCAAATTTTTGGAATAGTGTATGGAATACAGGATCATTTAAATCTTCTGGCAATTTGTAACGGCAAGAGCCTAGGAAGGCACCAGGAGTTGTTTTTACTAATTCTAACTCACCTGTTTCTTCTACCTGTCTCATATCAAGTAATTGATCACTGAGAAAGCCTTCGATACCATTTACCATACCATATACTTTATCAAAGCAATCATTTTTTTTAAGACCTTCAGATACAACACCATATAAGCTACCATTAATGACTGCGGTTGGTCCGCCAGATTGTCCAACAATTATGTTTTTCATGTTTTATCCTCCATTATTTGTATAGAATATACTATAACGGAAAAATTACTTATTTACAATATAAGTTGGAAATTACTGTGAAATGTTATATACTATAAGGCAGTATGAAAAAGAGTCAATAGGGGGAATTTATATGAAATATATATCATTTGCGATACCATGCTTCAACTCAGAGGCATATATGGAACATGCAATAGAAACCATTCTAACTGGAGGAGAAGACGTAGAAATCTTAGTTATTAATGATGGATCTAAAGATAGGACATTAGAAATTGCAAAAGAATATGAAGCCAAATACCCTACCATTGTGAAAGCGATTGATAAAGAAAATGGGGGACATGGAGATGCAGTAAATGCTGGATTAAGGAATGCAACGGGGCTTTACTTTAAGGTAGTAGACAGCGATGACTGGGTTGATGAAGAAGCATTGCAAAAGGTATTAGCGGTATTACATGGATTTGTTGAACATAATACCATTGTAGATATGGTAGTAGCGAATTATGTTTATGAGAAAGTAGGAGTGCAAAATAAACGCGTAATAGATTATACGAACGTTCTTCCGTGTGATATCATTTTTGGCTGGAACGATATTGGACGATTTCATTTAGGGCAATATATTTTAATGCACTCCGTAATCTATCGAACTGAACATTTGAAAATGACACAGTTGGAATTACCAAAGCATACCTTTTATGTAGATAATATATATGTCTATTACCCATTACCACATGTGAATACTATGTATTATTTAGATGTGAATTTGTACCGCTATTATATAGGAAGAGAAGATCAATCGGTAAATGAGAAGGTAATGATTGGACGTGTCGATCAACAAATATATGTAACAAAGAACATGATAGATATGTATTCTATGAGGAAGATACCAAATAAAAAGTTGCGAAACTACATGGTTAATTATTTGGCGATTATGATGACAGTCTCCTCTATTTTATTAATTCGTTCTAAACGAAAAGAGAACCTAGCTAAGAAAAAAGAGTTGTGGGAGTATTTAAAGCGAAATGATTATCGTGTGTATTGGAAAATTCGATACGGTATCTTAGGACAAACGATGAATTTACCTGGGAAGTCAGGTAGGAAAATATCTACAATGGCTTATAATGTTGCAAGACAGCTAGTCGGATTTAATTAGATTAAATGAAATAGGAATAATTAGAAGCACATGCTACATACTAGTAATTATTAGTAAAATAAAAGGAGTATATAACATGGCTGAAATTTCAAAAAGTTTAGAGGGAACGCAAACAAAAGAAAATCTAATGCGAGCATTTGCGGGCGAGAGTCAAGCTAGAAACCGATATACATTTGCAGCAGAGGAGGCAAAAAAGCAAGGACAATATTCCATTGCCGAAATCTTTCTTTTTACCGCAGATCAAGAGCGGGCTCATGCAGAGCGTTATTATGATTTATTAAAAAGCTTGTCAGGATCAAACATTGTAATTACTGCAGGATATCCAGTTGATAATTTTGATGATATATTAAAATTATTAAAGACGGCTCATCACAATGAATTTGAAGAGTATGAAGATATTTATCCGGCATTTGGGGATATAGCTAAAGAAGAAGGGTTCTTCGAAGTTGCATCGGCATTTTATCAGATTGCAGAGATTGAAAAGGTTCATGGGAAGAGATTTGGACTAGTTGCAGAAATGCTGGAGTCGGGAACGTATTATAACCGGGGAATTGAGGGCCAATGGATGTGCCTAAACTGTGGTCATATTCATACTGGAAATTTAACACCAGAAGTTTGTCCAACTTGTCGACATGAAAAGGGATATTTTATCCCAATTGAGCTAGCTCCTTTTTTTGATAAGGTAATGGAATAGGTGATTGTATGGTGAATATGAATAGCCAAAAAATAGAAAATCTTCTTAATTTATCACTGGATGCAACAGAAGAGGAACGGTCTAAATCATTAGTTTTAGATGTAGGTTATTCACCCATTGATAAAGAGTGGGATGTGATTGTAAAATACTCTGGTCGGTTAGTATTTCCTGAGGAATTCGAAATAAAGGTTGCAGAACTCAGTAATGAGTATGCAATTATTACAATCAAAGAATCTTTATTACCTGCATTAGCACAGGTGCCGCAGATTGAATATATAGAAAAACCAAAAAGACTTTTTTTTGAGGTAATGAACGGAAGACGAGTGTCTTGTATTGATCAGGTACAGACACCTCGTCTTTCTTTATTAGGTCGCCAGGTAATTGTAGCGATCTTGGACTCGGGTATCGATTATATGAATAAGGATTTTCGAAATATAGATGGGACCACGAGAATACTAAATCTATGGGATCAGACAATCCAAGGGAATCCACCAGAGGGGTATTACATAGGCACAGAATATTCTAATGAGCAGATTAATGAGGCGATTAATCAAACAACTAGGGTGAAAAGAATGGAACTGGTACCTAGCGTTGATACTTCTGGACATGGAACCTCAGTAGCTGGGATTGCAGCTGGTAATGGTAGTAATAGCAACGGAAAGTATGCAGGAGTGGCAAGAGAAAGTGAGTTATTAATTGTAAAGCTAGGAAGCCCAAGAAAAGATGGATTCCCTAGGACGACAGAGTTAATGCAGGGGCTAGATTACGTACTAAAGAAGTCTCTAGAGTATCAGAAGCCAATTGCTATTAATATTAGCTTTGGAAATACTTATGGTGCACACGATGGAACCAGCCTTTTAGAACGTTATATTGATGATATCTCCAATTATTGGAAAAGTGTTATCTGCATTGGGGCTGGGAACGAGGGCACTGGTTCGGGGCATACATCGGGAGTGTTGAAAGACATGGAGGAGGCAGTAATACGTATTGCAGTACAGGAGAAGGAACCAACAATTAATGTTCAGATATGGAAATATTTTCAGGATATTGTTGATATATCAATTGTTACACCATCTGGTATTACGGTAGGGCCAATTCAAGAAATCTTGGGACCACAAAGATTTGTCATTGGTGAGACGGAAATATTATTGTATTACGGTGAGCCTAGCCCATATAGCGTAAATCAAGAAATTTTTATAGATTTTTTACCAAGAAAAAACTACATTAATAGTGGAGAGTGGAAGGTTGTGTTAACCCCTAAAAAAATTGTGACAGGTGAATATCAAATGTGGCTGCCAAGTGCAGGGGCATTAAATATAGGGACAGGATTTCTTTTTCCAACCAAAAATACAACGATTACCATTCCATCTACGGCTAACCGTGTAATATCTGTAGGTGCATATGACGCCTTGACACTTACATATGCAGACTTTTCAGGCAGAGGTCAGGAGACGAATCCACGTCTAATGAAGCCAGATATTGTAGCACCGGGGGTAAAGGTTACTACTACTGTAGGGAGTGATGGTTATGCGGAAGTCACGGGAACATCATTTGCAACACCCTTTGTAACAGGAAGTGCCGCATTATTAATGGAATGGGGAATTGTGAACGGGAATGATTTATATTTATATGGAGAAAAGGTAAAAGCGTATTTTAAAAGAGGGGCAAAAGAACTTCCAGGATTTGATCGTTATCCAAATCCACAGATAGGATGGGGTGCACTGTGTGTGAAGGATAGTCTGCCTATG
This sequence comes from Lachnospiraceae bacterium LCP25S3_G4, assembly GCA_052116865.1. Lineage (GTDB taxonomy): Bacteria > Bacillota > Clostridia > Lachnospirales > Lachnospiraceae > CAUPWF01. The sequence goes on from JBQKKG010000006.1 coordinate 19,855, forward strand.
TGATATGCTAAATCCGAAAAAAATTGTGTGTCAGGGAATACTTGACAGAGACTTTTTAAAAGGCAGTAAAAGAGCATGTGAATCCGAAACGACTGGATATGGCTACTTAAAATCAAGATAAAATTTTCATTCTTGACAAGGGAGCATTAGAGAGCTAACATGTAAGTTACGCGTTGTGATATAATTTCTTTGTATTACAATAGAAATTAGTTTTTACTCAAATAAAAAGATACATTTGAGAAGAATTATGAAATGAGGGATAAAATTTTGAAAAAAATACTAAAGTTTTTGGGGATTGTAAGTTTCTGTTTTCTTAGTATGCCAAGTTCCGTACTAGCAGCGGAACATAGTGTGGAGAATATGGGTGACATTCTTTCTTTATGGAGTTGTATACCATTTGCAGGAATTCTATTATGTATTGCCATTCTTCCGCTTGTAAAACCAAGGTGGTGGGATGCACACAAACCACTGATTGTTACGTTTTGGTCATTGCTTTTTGTGATTCCATTTGCACTAGCATTTGGAGTAGAGAATGCAGTAACGATTGTGCTTGAGTGTATAATCAATGACTATCTTACGTTTATCGTATTACTATTTGGACTCTTTTGTGTGGCTGGGAACATTACCTTAGAGGGGGATTTGGCAGGATCACCACGTGTAAATGTGGTATTACTTTTAATAGGGACACTGTTATCTAGTTGGATAGGAACAACCGGTGCAAGTATGCTTTTGATTCGTCCAGTCATTAAATCAAATGCGTGGAGAAAAAGAAAAAGGCAGATTATGATTTTCTTTATCTTTTTAATTTCCAACATTGGAGGTTGTTTGACTCCGGTAGGAGATCCACCGTTACTAATGGGATTTATGAGAGGAGTTCCATTCTTTTGGAGTTTGAAATTGTTCTCAGTGATGATAGTTAATGTAGTCATTTTATTGGTAGTCTTTTATGTTCTTGACAAGAGAGAATATCGGAAGGATATTGCGGAAGGAATGAAGCCAGATATTAGCAATCCAAGAACACACATAAGTGTGAAGGGAATACATAATCTTCTCTTTTTGGTTATGATTGTAGGAGCGGTGGTGTTAAGCGGAGTATTGCCTAGATTGCCCCTATTTCACGATGCAAATGGTGTTGCCTATGGTTTGCATATTATGAAGGATGTTGTCATTACATTTCCAGAAATCATAGAGATTGCTATTATATTATTTGCAGCACTACTTTCTTTTAAAACAACTGATAGATCTATTCGAATGGCCAACCATTTTACCTGGGGGGCAATTCAAGAGGTGGCAGTTCTATTTATTGGAATCTTTATTACCATGCAGCCAGCGCTAATGATACTGAAAGCAAATGGCGCTTCCTTAGGATTAGATCAGCCATACCAGTTATTTTGGGCGACAGGTGCATTGTCTAGTTTCCTTGACAATACGCCTACTTATCTAGTCTTTTTAACAACAGCAGGAGCGTTGAATATGACAAATGGTGTGGCGACAACAGTAGGAATCATTCCAGTGCAGATATTGATGGCAATTTCGTGTGGTGCAGTCTTTATGGGTGCAAATACATATATAGGAAATGCTCCGAACTTTATGGTGAAATCTATTTCAGATGAAAATGGTATTCGAATGCCTTCATTTTTTGGCTATATGCTATGGTCGCTGTGCTTCTTGATTCCAGTTTTCATAATAGATATGATAATATTTTTTATATAAATTGGTTAAGGAGTTCTTAATTAGAGTTGAGAAAAATGGAGGAAAGTATGGAATATAGATCGAAAGAAGCAGAAATTGCCAATAGATTATATGATCTGGATGACAGGGTGTATAGAAGCTTGGAATCAACACTAGGACGTGTATATACAGATGAACGACACATTTGCGTGGAGCAGATCATTCAGAATATAAAGAAAAGAAAAATTCATAGAATACGAAGTGAGATGGCGTTGATCGCTAATATGGCTCATACAGTTGATAAAGAGGAAGATTGTATAGAACTCATGAGCGAATATGCTAAAATCAAACAATTAATTGATGAGTTGCCTAAGGATTATTGTTCTGTTGAGATTTTAAATTCGAAAGCAGCAGATTTATATGGAATTGATATTACAGGCAAATTTTCACCAGACAGAAACAGAATTATATGCATAGGACGTCAGTTTGGAAGTGCCGGTACGGAAATAGGCTTTGAACTGGCCAATAGATTAAATATAGAATTCTATGATAAAGAAATTTTTGAGACTGTTCTTCGTAGAATGGAAATAAGTAATGAAGCAGTAGATGACTACAATGTATATCCGCCAAATAGAAAGAAGAAAAGACCTAGTTTTTTCAGAGATATAAGTAGATATCATGGTTTGCCAAGAGAAGACGCATTGTTTTTTAATCAGGGGGATTTGATCAGTAATATGGCAAAACAAAAAAGCTTTGTGATTATGGGGCGCTGTGCAGATGTAATTTTGACTCATCATAAAATTCCGCATTTTAGTATTTTTATAGATGCACCTTTTGAATTAAGAGTACATAGAACTATGGAAATGAAAAAGTTGACATATAAGGAAGCCATAAAATACGTGAAACAAATGGATAAAAGCCATAAAAAATATTATAACTTTTATACGGGTAAAATATGGGGAGATGCGGCAAATTATGATTTGTGTATTAATAGTTCAACGTATGGAATTGTAGGAAGTGTCAATATTATAGAACGTATGTTGACAAAAGTAGATGTTCAAAAGTAATATTCATGTATCAATCTAAAAGCAATGTCTATAGAAAGAAAAATCCTCATATGTTAGACCAGAGGTGATTTTATGCAGGAATGTATTTACGCAGAGGGGCTAAGCAAATACTATCATAATAGTGAAATTGTAAAATCCATTCAATTCAAGGTAGATCAAGGACAAATATTTACATTTTTAGGCCCAAATGGAGCAGGGAAAAGTACTACTATGAATATGGTAGGAACATTGCTGGAAAAGACAAAAGGAACATTGTTCATTAATGGAGAAAATGTAGAAACAGATAAAGATGCGATTAAAAGAAGCATTGGGATTGTATTCCAAGATGATGTGTTGGATGATGATTTGACCGTTTATAAAAATCTATTATATAGGGGAGCACTTTATTGGAAAACAGAGATAGAATTGAAAGAACAGATAAAGAAAATTGTGAACTTGCTGGCCATGAACGCAATACAGGACCGAAAATATAAGGAATGCTCAGGTGGACAGAAAAGATTAGCTCAAATTGCAAGAGCATTATTGCCAAATCCTAAATTATTAATCTTAGACGAACCAACAACTGGGTTGGATCCAGTAACGAGAAAAAATGTATGGAATGTATTATTAAAATTAAAAGACAAATTAAATATGACCATTGTGTATACTACACACTATCTAGATGAGGCAGCATACGCAGATACTATTTGTATACTAAAGGATGGGAGAATACTCACTTGCGGTAGTTTAAAGCAGATACAGATAAAAGGGTATGGTAGATCCACATATGATACGCTGGAAGCACTTTATTTCCAACTATTGAAAGGAGATGGGACGTGCGTAGCATCAAGTATTTAGTAGCGAGGAACATAGAATTATTTTGGAACAATAAGCTAAACATTCTATTATCTGCAGCCTCCATACCAATTGTAATCAGTATGTATGTGTTCTTCCTAAGGAATTTTTTGATTGGGATGGCGGAACAAACCATTCTTCACCCGGATTATGTGAAGGAATTCACAGATAGGATGATGTTTGCAGGCTTACTTGTTGTTATTAATACAACGACCTGCTTTGGAATTATCCAGATTTGTGTAAATGATGCTGCAACAGGCATACGAAGAGACTTCCTAGTTGCTCCAGTCAATCCTTTTACCATGTTATTAGGTTATTGGATAGCAGCGATGATCATATCCTGTCTATTTAGTTACATAACGATACTGGGAGGGGAAGTGTTTTTTAAAAGAGTATATGGTCACGTGCTTTCAATGGATTCTCTTTTTTCTATCCTGAAAACGGTACTATTCTCATCTTGTATCAATGCTGGAATCTTATTATGTTTTGCCAAAAATCTAAAGAATACGACAACATTCTCTACATTTGCAAATTTATATGGGACAGTGATTGGGTTTCTTTCGGGAGCATATCTTCCTTACTACTTTTATCCGCAGTGGTTAAAACCAGTGTTACTGTGGTTTCCACCAACGCAAGTGACTAGCATACTTCGTCAGGAGTATATCAAAGGACTACGTCCTTGGTTAGCAGACAGCAAGCATGTATATCTTTTAGCGAATGTGCTGCAAAATTTTGGTATTGAGTTAAAAAGAGAAAATAGTATACTTATGCTGAAGCAACAGTGGGCAATATTAATATTGGGATTAGCAGTAATTTTATTGTATTTAAGGATAAGTATGAAGAAGGAGTAATTGAGTTAGACTCAATTGCTCCTTTTTCTTTTGTAACATACGTCAAAATTCTACATATCATGATAGCACAAATGTAATGAATTTCAACGTTTATAATAGAGGGGTAAATGCAATGGAGTTTTCAATTAATGAGATAGTATCTTTAGTAAGAAAAAAAATTATATATATCGTATTGTCTATTATATTAGGAATGATTTTATTTTTTTTGGTAAGTAAGTTTGTTATAAAGCCTAGTTATACTTCAACTTCACTTATGTATGTAAATCCAAACTATTCGTCTTCTGTTAATAATATGAATGATCTTAACTATGCACAAAAAGTTCTCAATACGTATATCAATTTTTTGCAAACAAATGAATTTTATAAAGAAGTATTAGAGCAAACAAACTTAGAATATACATCCAGTCAATTAAAAGAAATGACGTCTATAAATAATGTAAATAATACTGAAATTTTTAATGTTAGTGTAACAACTCAGAATCCGTTAGATTCATATAAATTGGCAGTCGCTATGCAAGAGACCATCCCCCAATTTATTAAAGAAATAAAATATACCTGTGATGTTAGTCTGGTTGATGCAGCAGTTTTACCGACTGCCGCATCTAGCCCCAATATTTTAAATAACACATTTGTAGGAGGTGCAGTAGGCCTATTTATATCAATTTTTATCATTTTTTGCATGGAAATTCTTAATAATAAAGTTAAAAATTATATGGATTTACAAGAAAAATCAAAAATACCTATATTGGGTGTTGTTCCAAGATTTAATAATATAAAAACGAAAAAAGGAAAGCAGAGGAGATTAAAATTTGAGGAAATAGGTAAGGAAGAGATTAGTAAAATAGTAGCGGAAGCTTATAAATCATTTCGTGTTAATTTATTTGTATCCTTGCGTAAAAAATCATGCAAGAAAGTAGCATTCTGTAGCTGTGATGTGGGAGATGGAAAGAGTACAACTGTTGTAAATCTCGCAATTACTGTAGCACAGACAGAGGCGAAAGTTCTTATAATTGATTGCGATCTACGAAGAGGGAGCCTGCATCAATTTTTTAATATAAAAAATGTCCCTGGTATTAGTGATTATTTAGCAGGATTAGTAGAAAAGGAAAATTTGATTTTAAACACTAGTTATTTGGGTGTAGATATCATTCCAAGGGGAAGTGTCTTTTCGAACCCCGCAGAACTTTTAAGTAGTACCAGTTATGAAAAATTAATAGAAGAATTAGAAGCACAATATGATTATATTTTCATTGATACGCCACCTCTAGATTTATTTTCAGATACCTTGCATTTATCAAAGTTAATAGATGGTGTGGTAGTTGTGGTAAGAGAGAGAACTACAACATATACAAAACTCTTTAAGGCTATTGAGCAGCTTAAATTTACAGAAGTAAATATTTTAGGTATGGTATTAAATGATGTATGCTTTGAAAAACAAAGAAACAAATATAAACATTACTATAACAAAGAAGGAAATTCATATGATTGATATGCATGCGCATATTTTACCTGATATAGATGATGGTGCGACTAGCTTTCAAGAAGCTATAGAAATGGTTGAATATCAATACGCACACGGTATAACAAAGGTAGTATGTACACCACATTTTGATGCTTCTAAGACAATTTTAAGTGATTTTTTAAAAAAAAGAACAGAATCCAAGAAGAAATTAGAAATTCATCGTACATGTTTAATTATGGCAAGTGAATGTATGCTAAATGAATTTTTATTATGTCTTCCAGAAGTCGCACCATTGTGCATTGAAAATACCAATTATCTTTTAATTGAAATTCCATATAAGAATTACTGGAATGCGACATCGTATAATCAGTTACAAAGGTTAATTGATCGCTATGGAATTATTCCGATTGTTGCACATGCAGATCGTTATATAAGAAAATTCAGGGGAATAGGTCATATAAAAAAGTTAAAAAAAATGGGATGCATTATTCAATGGAATGCAACCTCGATTATGTGTAAAAAAAGAAGATACATTTCTCTAAATTATATAAAAAGAGGATACATCGATGTTATAGGGAGCGATTGCCATAATATGAAGGAGCGCCCGCCAATTCTACATGAGGCGTATAAAATTATAACAAATAGACTAGGAGAAAACCAAAGTCAAAAATTGGACCAAAATGTAGTTAATATGATACAGGGTTTGGATATTCGACAGGATAGTTTAATAATAAAGGAAATATCTACCCCAAAAAAGATTGAGGATAAACAAAGGAAAATAAAAAAAAATCCGATACAAATGAATCATAATATGATTTTAGAAAGAGATATTGTACAATTTGACTCAGAGAAAATTGTGCGAGGTATAGAAGGAAAATCGGTGTTAGTAACAGGGGGTGGAGGATCGATTGGAGCAGAACTTTGTAAAAGGATTGCTTCGTTTCGTCCATTAGAGTTAATAATTATTGAAAATTATGAAAATAATGCTTACAACATTCAGCAGGAATTATTAGATGCACAGGGGAGTGGACTTACAATACATGTAGAGATTGCATCAATTCAAGACAAGAGAAAGATGGATGTACTATTTAAAAGATATAGGCCAGAAATCGTTTTTCATACAGCAGCGTATAAGCATATCCCCTTCATGGAAACTTGTTCAGATGAAGTTGTAAAAAATAATATTTTTGGAACGTACAATTTAATTCAGGTTGCAGATAAATATAGAGTTCAGAAATTCATCTTTTTATCTAGCAATAAGGCAGAAAATCCTACAAGTATAATGGGATTCAGCAAAAAAATATGTGAGCTGATGATACAAAGTATGAAAGGTATTACCCAGACAAAATATGTAGCTATTCGTGTTGGGAACATACTAGGCTCTAACGGGTCCGTTGTTCAATTATTTAGGCAACAGATAGAAAAGGGAGGACCGGTTACAATTACGGATAAAAAAGTAAAACGTCATTTTATGACAATTTCGGAGGTTACAGAATTAATACTGATTATTGAAGCAATGGATCTAAGATCTACAATTTATGTGTTAGATAGGGGAAACGTAGTAAGTATTTTGGAATTGGCAGAGAGGTATATACGTTTAATGGGTTATGAACCATATGTAGATATTCCAATTGTGGAAATAGGAATGCGTCCAGGAGAAAAAATAGAGGAAGAATTATTACACGAGGAAAAATTGTTTCAAACGGAAAATAACAGGATATTTTGGAAAAATGATATAGAAATAGCACCAGAAGAGGTTAGGGAAACTATAAAGTTATTGCAAAAATTAATTATGGAAAATAGAACAGAAGATCTTAACCAATGTTTGAAAGATATTGCGTCAAAATATAAAGATTAAATTAGGATAGGTGCAATTTTATGAATAATAAAAAAGTATATCTTTCATCGCCACATATGAGTGATGAAAATTATGAAATGGAATTTATAGATGAGGCATTTGCGTCTAACTGGATATCCCCATTAGGGAAAAATGTAGAGCAATTTGAAAAGGAATTTGCAGCGAAACTTGGATCAAAGAATGCAGTTGCGTTAAATACAGGGACAGCGGCAATTCATATGAGTTTAAAAGCGGCAGGAGTAGAAAAAGGTGATATTGTATTTTGTCAATCCCTAACATTTGCAGCAACTGTTAATCCGATTATTTATCAAGGAGCTATTCCAGTTTTTATCGATAGTGATCACAAGAGTTGGAATATGAGCCCAGAGTACTTAAGGAATGCTTTTGAAAAATACAAAAAAATAGGAAAAACTCCAAAAGCAGTTATTGTTGTACATCTTTACGGTTTAACTGCAGATATGGATGCGATTATGGCCATTTGTAATGAGTATCAAGTACCGCTAATCGAAGATGCTGCAGAAGCCCTGGGTTCCTTATATAAAGGTAAGTATGCTGGAACTATGGGTAAATATGGGGTGTTTTCATTTAATGGAAATAAAATAATTACCACATCAGGTGGAGGAATGGTTGTATCTGATGAAGCGTTAGAAAAAATCGTCTTTTGGTCAACTCAATCTCGAGATAAAGCACTTCATTATCAACACAGTGAAATAGGATACAATTATAGAATGAGTAATGTTCTTGCAGGAATAGGTAGAGGACAAATGCGTGTCTTAGATCAAAGAATTGCAAAGAAAAAATATATTTTCGAATTTTATAAAAATGAGTTAAAGGATTATAACAGTATAACGATGATGCCTATTAATGAATGGAATCAGCCAAATTATTGGTTAAGCTGCTTTACAGTATCAGGAGCGAACAAACCATTAGATATTATAGAGGCGCTGAATCAAGAAAATATTGAATGTAGGCCATTGTGGAAACCTATGCATATGCAACCTGTTTTTGATAAATATGATTTTTGTGGAAATAACGTATCAAATAATTTGTTTGAGCATGGTATCTGCCTGCCAAGTGATACGAAGTTGACAGATGAGGAGTTGTATAGAGTGGTATCCGTGATTAAAAAAAGATGGAATCCATAAAAGCGAGGTTATATAGTTGAATATTTTAGGAAAAAAAATATGCTTAAGAGCAATAGAAGAACAGGATAAGCAACTATTAAAAGAACTTGTAAATGATAGTGAAATTGAATATTTTTTGGAAGGTATTTCTTTTCCGGTATCGAATAATGCTCAAACAAGATGGATGAATGCCTTAGAAGAAAATGTGCATGTATTAAGGTGCATGATAGAGGATCAGCAGCACATGACAACATATGGGACTGTGATTATTTCTGATATAAATTATATAAATGGTACAGCACAAATCCATGTAAAGTTACTAAAAGAGTTTTGGGGATTAGGATTAGGAAACGATAGTATACAAACGATAATAGATTATTGTTTTCAAGAACTAAGAATTCAGTGCATTTATGCATATATAAATGAGTATAACATTGCGTCTATCAGATTATTTGAAAAGGTTGGATTTAAAAAAGAGGGAATTCTAAGAAGAAGAATTTATAAAAGAGGATTATATCATGATATTTGGGTTTATTCCATATTAAAAGAGTTGTGATATGGAAATAGGAAGTGAATTTTGGTTTGATAATTCCTTAAAAGCGAAAACAAATGATCAATGGTCAAGTACAATTCCACATATGGTGCTTACATCCTCAGGAAGAGGTTCACTGACATTGTTACTTCAAAAGATAGATCCAGTGGTTAAAACAGTACTATTACCAGCCTATATCTGTCAATCTATTCTTGTTCCTTTTGAAACATTAAATTATAGAATCATGTTTTATGCTTTGGATAAAAATTTAATGCCTGTATTAGATACCATTGATATGACACAAAAAATAGGTGTTTTTTTTCATATAGGTTATTTTGGTTTTCAAACAAATCAAAATTTAAGAGAAATAATTAAAAAGATGCATGAAAATTCTACCATTATTATAGAAGATATAACCCATACAATGTTTTCAAATATCAAAAGAATGCATGAAAATGATTATTATTTTGGAAGTATTCGCAAATGGCTAGGTATTATAAGTGGGGGGATTTTGGTATCTAAAGATCATAGGATAAATGATAAGCTTCCAGAGCATACGCAATTCATAGCCGTTCGAGAAGAAGCTATGGAGTTAAAATCTTACGAGATGAGTAGGGGAAATGAAAATAAAGAAAAGCGATATTTAACTTTATTTAATCAAGGTGAGGAACTTCTTGAGAAAGATTTTGAAGTATATAGTATTGACTCCAATTCTAGAGACAGGGTCGAATTTCTTGACATAAAAAAATTAATAAGTCGTAGAAAAGAAAATTTTAAAACGCTTGACAATAACATCAGACAAATAGAATGGATAGAACCGGTATTTTCAGAATTATATGAGTATGTATGTCCATTGTTTTATCCAATTTACATTAAGGGTGACAGAGATTATGTAAAAAAAAAATTATGTGAGGAAAAGATATATTGTCCGATACATTGGCCGATTCCAAGGCAAGTAAGTAGATATAATCGCGTAAACTTAAAAACTACTTTTGACGTGTATCATCAAATACTATCTATTCCGTGTGATCAACGGTATAAAAAAAGAGATATGGAACGTATTGTAGCAGTTTTGCAAGAAATGAGGTGAAAAGATGTTACAAGAAATTTCATTAGAGAATTCAGAAGAGTGGGATAAAGTAGTTAAAAGTTTTCATTCATATGATCTCTATTATTTGTCAGGATATGTAATGGCATTTGCTGAGCATGGTGATGGAAAGCCGTTATTAGTATATTATGAAGATAATAAAATGCGGGGAATCAATGTTGTAATGCTCAGAGATATAGGAATGGCTGATGTCTTGCGAGAGAAAATTCCTTTGAAAACATATTATGATTTAATAACTCCCTATGGTTACGGTGGCTTTCTTTTAGAAGGAGAAGTGATAACAGAGAGTATAACAAATTTATCAGTAGAGTATCAAAGATATTGTATGGATAAAGGAATTGTAAGTGAATTTGTTAGATTTCATCCTTTGTTAAGGAATGAGAAAAATATGTATTCGCTTTATGATATTAAAGAACTTGGGAGAACTGTAAGCATTGAATTAGAATCAGAAGAATGTATCTGGAATAACCTTACAAGCAAAAATAGAAATATGGTTCGAAAAGCAAAAAGAGAGGGTGTCAAGATATATAGAGGACAGGAAAATAAATTATATAAGATCTTTTTGCCTATGTATTATGAAACAATGATAAAAGATGGGGCATCGTCTTACTACTTTTTTAAAAGTTCTTTTTTTAAGTGTATTCAAGATAATCTAAATTCAAATGCGATTGTTTTTTATGCGGTTTATGAAGGGACTGTAATTGCTATGTCTATCATTTTGTTTGCAAATCAGTATATGCACTATCACTTATCCGCATCTAATAAAACTTATTCGAAGCTGGCATCAACAAATTTGTTGTTATATGAGGCGGCTTGCTGGGGATATCAAAAAGGGTTTCGAGAGTTTCATTTAGGAGGAGGTCTTGGTAATCAGGAAGATAGCCTGTATAAATTTAAGCATAGCTTTAATCGGAGTTCAAATCATATTTTTTCTATAGGTACTAAAATATATGATATAGAAAAATATAATTATCTAATAAAAATTTGTGGAAATCAAAAAAAAGATGTCAATTACTTTCCGATATATCGGGCAAAGTAGGAAGAGAGTGAAGTATGAATGCATTAGTAATTGCACCACATGCAGATGATGAAATTCTAGGTGTGGGAGGTACAATTATAAAGTTAATTTCTCAAGGCTACAAAGTATATATATGCATTGTCACAAGGGGATATGCTCCTTTATTTGATGAAGCATTAGTAAGTAAAGTACTTCAAGAAGCTCAATTATGTCATCAATTTCTGGGAGTAGAAGAAACATTTTTTCTTGATTTTTCTGCATCCATGCTTGAATATGAAGATCGGAATGAAGTGAATAATAAGTTGTTTTGTATTATAGATCAGGTTAAACCTGATGTTGTATTTATTCCACATTATGGAGATATTCAAAAAGATCATGAAATGATTGCAAGATCATCTATGGTAGCCCTCCGTCCAAAATATCTGCACAAAGTAGGTGCTATATATGCTTATGAGACCGTCTCAGAAACAGAATGGAATATCCCACATTCTGCACATTCGTTTATCCCGAATGTTTTTGTGGATATTAGTGAATATATTAATCTTAAAATAGTAGCAATGAAATACTATGCTTCACAGCTAGATGATTTTCCAGGTACTCGTTCAGCTGAAAATATAGAAGCACTTGCAAAGTATAGAGGAGCGACTATACACGTAAAAGCAGCAGAGGCTTTTTATCTAATAAGAAATATTATATAGTAAATCTAGGAGAAGATTAACATGTATCGTAGGTATATAAAGCGATTGATAGATATTGGCTGCTCATTACTGGGAATGATTATTACACTTCCTGTGTACCTTGTCCTCTCTTTTGGAATACAAGTAAGTATGGGAAAGCCTATTTTGCTCAAGCAAAAAAGAATTAGCAAAGGAAATAAATCATTTACAATTTATAAATTTAGAACGATGCGTAATCTTAAAGATGAGGAAGGAATATTATTGGAAAATAAACGTAGGCTCACTAAATTTGGAAGCTTTTTAAGGTCATCTTCCCTTGATGAAATTCCAGAATTATTCAATGTTTTAAAAGGGGATATGTCTATAATTGGCCCACGCCCATTGCCACCGGAATATTTGCCCTTTTATACACAGAAAGAAATGCAAAGGCATCGCGTGAGGGGGGGGATTATTCCACCAGAAGTTTTATATAAGAATGTTACCCCTACGTGGAAACAGCAGTTTAAATATGAGGTACACTATGCGGATAATGTTTCTTTTTTATTGGATTTTAGGATAATGCTGGCAACGCTTAGAGCTATACTAAAAAGAAATCATATGAATTATGCTGCGTATAGTAGAATCTCGTTTACAGATGAGCGGATGAAAGGAGAAAAGCTATTATGATTGTTGCAATTCACCAACCAGATTATATTCCATATATAGGTTATTTTTATAAAATTAAACAGTGTGATTGTTTTGTTTTTTTAGATGATGCTCAGTATTCAAATACCGGTTATACAAATTGGAATACAATCAAAACCGCACAAGGAAAGCAAAGGCTGAAAATTCCCGTAAATCAGACGTTAGGAGATTCCATATTAAACGTATCGACAAAAGATGAGCTTAAGTGGAAAAAAAAACATTTAACAGCATTAATCTGCAGTTATGCAAGGTCAAAGTACTTTGACGAGATTTTTAATAATTTACAAGAATTATTGGTAAAGGATTATTGTAATATTGCTGATATGAATATTGAAATTATAAAAGACATATGTAGAAGATTCCAGATGGACAAAAAGTTTGCATGTTCATCTGAAATGAATATAAATTCTAGAAAAGAAGAACGTATCCTGGATATTTGCAATAAACTTGCTGGAAATGTATATTTATCAGGGCAAGGAGCAAGGGTGTATCAAGAAGGCGAACACTTTTCTAAACGAGGGGTAAAACTTGTATATACAAATTATAAACCCGTTGTTTATGAACAGATGTGGGGAGCATTTATTCCTAATTTATCTATTGTTGATTATTTGTTTAACTATGGATATGATTGGGAGAAAATTGAAGCTAGTATAAAGGGATGATTATTTTTGAGTAGAAAGGAAATTGGTAGCTTTTTAGAATTAGAATTAAGGAAAAACATGGAGTACTATAGAGGGAAAAATATTGCACGGTTAAATTCTGGAAGAGCCGCAATCTTTCATGCAATTAGAATTTTAGGATGCCGGGAGATTTATATTCCGTTTTATGAATGTCCGTTGGTTAGTGAATTTCTTGAGCAAAATAAAATCACCGTAAATTATTATGCCTTAAATAGTCAGTTTCAGCCCATAATAAGCGAAAATCTATCTGAAAACACTGCAATTTTAATAGTAAACTATTTTGGAATTTTTAGTAAGAATAACATGGAACAGATAATTCGGTTATACAAGAATGTTATTATCGATAATGCTCAAGCTTTTTTTTCCCAGCCAATATCTTGCTGTATAAATATATATTCAGCAAGAAAATTTATAGGTGTTCCAGATGGTTCTTATGTGGTAGGGAAAGGTGTAAATAACTATATAGAGGAGTATGAACAGGATTACTCATCTGATACAGGATTATTTCTATTACAAAGAATTGAATATGGTTGTAGCAAAAAAGTATATGAAAGTAGAATACAAAATGAAGAACGAATCAATCAATCAGGAATAAAGCAGATGTCAAAATTAACACATGCAATTCTAGATAGTGTTGATTATAGGAACATTATTAAAAAAAGAAAAAGTAATTTCAGCATATGCTGTGAATTATTTCAAGAAATGAATCGATTGGATTGCACCAGATGGTACGATGACACTTGTGTTCCAATGGTTTATCCACTTGTAATGGAACAGGAAAGCTTGCAAGATGAATTGTTAAAACAACACATACTGCAAGGTCGGTGGTGGAAATATTTACTAGAGAAAATGCCAAGTGATTCTTTAGAATGTTATATGTCAAAATATATGATTCCTATCACAGTAGATCAAAGATATCAAGAAAAAGATTTTAAATATATTAAAAGTATCATCATAGGGGGATATAGTAGCCAATGAATGTTTTACTTATAACAATGGGATGGCCACAGAAGAATGAGAACAACTTGTATAGTGATTTTATGGAGGAATTTGTAGAGGATGGTCATAGCGTAACAGTACTAGCTATAGATGAAAAAAAGAATATAATACACCAAAAAGCTAGTCTCGAAAAAGGTATTTATGTCATTAGAGTGGCAGCAGGATCTATACAAAAAACAAATAAATACAAAAAGGTAATAGTTTCCTTTTTGGCAGGAATTCGAATGCTCTTTGATCTTCGTAAATATACAGTCAAAAAAAAGTTTGATTTTATATTGTATTCTACTCCGCCGATTACTCTTACTCCAGCAGTTATTTTATTAAAAAGAAAATATCAGGCTAAGCTATATCTATTATTAAAGGATATTTGGCCACAGGATTCTGTAGATTTGGGGGCAATGAGAAAGGGTGGAATTGTTTGGTTCGCTTTTCGATTATTAGAAATAATTACGTATAGTGCGGCAGATTATATAGGGTGCATGTCACCTGCAAATGTAAGATATGTAAGAAAACACAACCCATATTTGAAAAATAAAATAGTTGAAGTATGCCCCAATAGTAAAAAACTACGGAAAACCATACCTATTGATCGGATAGCCATAAGGGAAAAATACGGTCTACCAAAAGAAAAGTTAATTTATCTATACGGGGGAAATTTGGGGAAGGCACAAGGAGTAGAATTTCTAATTGATATTTTTCAGCAATATAAAAGTCAAGAAGATATATATTTTTTAGTGTTAGGATCTGGAACAGCATATGAAAATTTAGAACGAAGCATTAAGCGTATAAAAGCAAATAACGTTTCTTTAAGGCCAGAGATACCAATGGGTGATTATAAAAAACTAGTTCCAGCATGTGATGTGGGACTTATATTGCTTAACGAAAAAAGTAGTGTACCTAATTTTCCCTCAAAGTTACTAACGTATCTTATAAGTAAAATTCCAATTATTGCAGCTGTTGATAGAGCAACTGATATTGGAGATATCATTGAAAATGCAGGATGTGGACTCCAAATAGAAAACGGAGATTTAAAAGGTTTTGAAAATGCAGTAATCAAATTATCTTCAACAGAGACTAGAAAAAATATGGGTGAAAAAGGTTACAATTTATTTTTATCTATGTATACCTCAAAGATAAGTTACCAAATCGTAAAAGAGCATTTTTCTATCCAGCTAGAGAAAAAACAAAAAAAATTTATTGAGAATCTTCGAATCATACGATGGTTTTTTTTGACGGTTGTTCATCAAATAGAATTTTTTATTTGTTACGGTGATTTACCTAATTGGTATTATAAAAAATGTGGAATGAAGATAGGTTCTAACTTTAATCGTCAATCAGATACAAAATTTGATCCATTGCATTGTTTTTTGATTGAAATAGGAAATCAAGTAACAATTGCAAATGGTGTACAGTTTTTAGCTCATGACCAATCCCCTGAAAGATATACTGGATATGCTAAAGTTGGAAGAATATTAGTTGGAAATAATGTATTTATTGGTGCAAAAAGTTTAATATTACCCAATGTTGTTATTGGTGATAATGTTATTATTGGTGCGGGAAGTGTTGTGAATAAAAACATACCGTCAAATACTGTTGTTGCTGGAGTACCAGCAGAAGCAATAGAAGACATCAGCATCTACCGACAAAAAGTAAATAAAAAGGCGAAAGAAAAGTCGGTAATTGAGAATATATATAAATATGGTAAAAAATTACCATACGACAAGAAAAAATTATTAAATACGAAATGCAGTGTGGGGGAGGTTTATATAAAAATAGAAGATGTTGATATAAAAGAAGGAAAAGAGTGTTTAAATGACTTTGATAGTTAAGAAATTTATCCAAAATAATATTCGAGTGCGCAGGATTTTAGCTTTTTTTTATACTTATATTTATGGTTGTAATAGGATAAAAGGAAGAAGAAGAAACTATTTTAAAATTGCAGATTGTTTTCTGAGACGGACGACCGTTTGGGTGGACGGAAAGGGTAATAAGATTCAGATTAAAAGCTTAGCGGTAATGCAAAACTGCAGTATTAAAATAAAAGGTAATTACAATACGGTAGTAATAGATGATCATGTATCTGCACTCAATTGTGAAATTATAATAGAAGATAATTACAATACGGTTTATATTGGAAGAAATACACGGATATCAGGTAAAACCCATCTTGCCTGTATAGAAGGATGTAAAATTACAATTGGAAGAGGGTGCTTATTTTCCTCGGATATTGTTTTACGAACTGGAGACAGCCATAGCATACTAAACGAAAAAGGAATAAGAATAAATAACTCAAAGAATATTGAAGTTAAAGACCATGTTTGGATTTGTAACAGAGTCATATTAACAAAGGGAGCAAAAATATCAAGGGATTCTGTAGTTGCGACCGGAGCTATTGTAACAAAAGAATTTACAGATTCAAATGTAATAATTGGTGGAGTTCCAGCTTGTATAATTAAAAATAAAATTAATTGGGAAGAAAAAAGGATGAAAATATGAAGGTGCTATTTATAAATTCAGACAGTTGGTTTGGCAGTACGGGTAGAATTGTGTGGGATTTATATGAATTTTTAAGTGAACTTGGACACGAGGTCGTAATCGGATATGGAAGAGAAGGGATCAAAGATAACAAAAGCCACATAAAAATTGGAACAAAATTAGACGTCTACGTACATGCTTTAAAAACCCGTATATTCGATGCACAAGGATTGGCATCAAAATATGCCACAAAAGTCTTTATTAAAAAAATAAAGGCATTTCAGCCGGATATTATTCACCTTCATAATATACATGGAAGCTATA
This sequence comes from Lachnospiraceae bacterium LCP25S3_G4, assembly GCA_052116865.1. GTDB lineage: Bacteria > Bacillota > Clostridia > Lachnospirales > Lachnospiraceae > CAUPWF01. The sequence continues at coordinate 37,219 of JBQKKG010000006.1, forward strand.
TAAATATAGAGTTACTTTTTAAATATATCAAAGAAAGTAAAATACCGGTTGTATGGACACTACATGATTGTTGGGGATTTACAGGACATTGTGCACATTATACGTATGTGGGATGTAGAAAATGGAAAACAGGGTGTGAAAAATGCCCACAAAAAAAATGTTACCCTGCCAGTAAAGTGATGGACCGTTCCAGACAAAATTATAAACGTAAAAAAGAACTATTTAATGGGGTAGATAATCTAACCGTTGTAACCGTATCTACGTGGTTACAAGAAGAAGTTAAACAATCTTTTTTAAATAAGTATGATATTAGAACAATTTCTAATGGAATTGATTTAACGTTATTTAAACCTACCAATGGTAATTTTAGGAGTTCTTATCATATAGAAGACAAAGTAATTTTACTAGGTGTATCCTCTTGTTGGAGTGACAGAAAAGGATTATGGCTATTTATAGAGCTGTCAAAGATATTGGATGAGTCATATCAGATAGTCTTGGTAGGAGTAACAAAAGAACAGAAAAAAAAGTTGCCAGCCAATATAATAGCAATTGAACGGACAAATAGCCTAGAAAAATTGATTGAAATATATACAGCAGCGAATATATTTATTAATGCATCTATTGAGGAGACATTCGGTTTTGTAACACTTGAAGCATTGGCGTGTGGTACACAGGTAATTACCAACAAATATACATCCAATCCACTGATAGTGAATCATACGTCGGGTTATGTTGTAAATGAAATTCAGGTGGAAGATTATTATGAAGGAATACAATCTTTATCTGTCTATCCAAAAGATTCTCAAAAATGTAGAGAGCAGGCAGAAAAATTTTGCAAAGAAAAAACTTGTGATGAATATTTAAAACTATATAAGGAAGTGATTTTATCAAAATATTGTGGCTAACAAATGTTCCTTCCCCATATCGTGTTGATTTCTTTAACGAATTGGGTAAATGGTGTGATTTAACTGTACTATTTGAAAAAGTAACATCAACAGAACGAGTAAACGGATGGGAGAAGCATGAATTTAACTATTTTCAAGGGGTTTTTTTAAAAGGTATTTCTGTGGATGTAGATAAGTCATTTAGCATAGCCTCTATCAAGTATTTAAAAAAGCATGAGTATGATCATATTGTAGTGTCAGATATTGCAACACCGACAGGTATTAGTTCTATTATATATATGAAAATCAGAAAAATTTCTTATCTTTTAGAGGGAGATGGAGGGTTTGCAAAGAGTGGGAAAGGAATAAAAGAACACATTAAAAAATGGTTAATTCAGGGAGCAAAAGGATATTTAAGTACATCGAGAATACATGATGAATACTATAGGAAATATGGTGCAAAAAATGCAGATATTTATAGGTATCCGTTCACGTCAGTAAGTGAAAAAGATATTAAGAACGAAAAATTATCTATTGTTGAAATAAAAAAAATAAAAAAAGAATTAAATATTAAGGAAGAAAAAGTTGTATTATCAGTAGGACAATTCATTGAACGAAAAGGATTTGATGTCTTAATTCAGGCATGTGAAAAATTACAAGGAAATATTCGAGTCATTATAATAGGTGGAATGCCTTTAAAGAGTTATCTATTACTAATTGCAAGATTAAACATATACAATGTTACATTTGCTCCTTACCAATCTAAAGAAAAATTAAAAGCATATTTTCAAATATCAGATTTGTTTGTATTACCAACAAGAGAGGATATTTGGGGATTAGTTATAAATGAGGCTATGGGTTACGGGTTACCAGTTATTACAACAAGCAGATGTATTGCAGGGGTAGAGCTAATAAAAGATTTTGAAAATGGATTTATTGTTGCTGTTGATGATGTAAAAGATTTAACTCAAAAAATAAATCTTATTATGAATAATGATCACTTGAGAGAGAAAATGGAAGAGAATAATTTTAATAAAATTCAAACGTATACAATAGAAAACATGGCAAAAAGACATTTGAATATTTTTAAGGAGATATCAAGTTGAAAGTTCTGTTTATAGGTTATGCAATAAATATGGAGGAAGCCTCGCAGGTATATGGTGCATCAGTAGCTGGAAATAAAATGCAGATTAATTTGTTGGAACAATTAGCAAAACACAGTGATGTGAAAATAAAGTGCATTACAATATACCCTACTGCAGCTTATCCGCAAGGTAAGGTAAGAATAAAAAAAGAAACGATTCATTTATTTGGAGAGCTTTCTTCATTAAAAATAGGGTTTCTTAATTTGAAAATATTAAAACAGATTTATATAATATTATCTACAGTTTTTACAGCTGCAAGCATTGTAAAGAAGGAACATATTACATTAATTATGACTTTTAATATGTTCCCAGAAATTGGGATTCCAGTACAATGGATAAAGAAAAGATATCACTGTAAAATAGTATCCTTATTGGCGGATTTGCCGATTGACGATACAGAGGGAAGAAATATCTATTCTATGTTATTAAGAAAAATTTTTGACTATTTTACTAAAAAAAGTATTCAGGTATGTGATGGAATTATAGCTCTAAATTCAAATGCGGTAAATTTGTATGCGCCAAAAGTCCCATATACAATAGTTGAAGGGGGGGTGGATTCAAGGGATGTTTGTGACCTAATAAAAAAACATCATAGACGCAAAAATATTGTTTACTCAGGGGCATTGGTTGAATATAGTGGCATTATAAATTTAATTGAAGCAATGAAACGTGTTTGTGACAATGAAATTGTGTTAGATATATATGGAAACGGACAATTAAAGGACTATATAATGCAGTGTGCTAGTAAAATGCAAAATGTTAATTACTATGGAATGGTAGATAATGAAACAATAAAAGAGGTGCAAAGAGAAGCGTTTCTATTAGTGAACCCAAGGCCAATAGATCATAAAATATCTATGGTTACCTTTCCCTCAAAAATTATGGAGTATATGGTAAGCGGGACACCTGTTTTAACCACAAAATTGAATGGTTTGTCGGAAGAATATTTAGACAAAATGTTTATAGTAGAGGATAATGAACCTTGTAAATTAGCCACAAAGATTAATGAGATTGTTAAAATGTCAAATATTGAATTAGACAATAAGGCAATGAAAGCAAGGAATTTTGTACTTGAACATAAAACATGGGAAAAACAAGGGGAAAAGATATATCAATTTTTAAAGGAAGGATTTTTATGAGCAATTTGATTCAAAATAACCCAGAGAAATTTGATAAGGTAGTTTTTTATATTTGTTTGATTGATATGTTCTTTTTACCTTATGTATGGTTTATTTCAATACTGTATACAATGCCAATTGTATATTATTGGAGTATAAGAAGAAATAAGTATTTGATTAAAAATAAAGAATACAAACTCTTTTTGATTATGCTTTTGACCATGGGAATAAGTACTCTTTATAGTTATATTCTAGCACCACAATATGCATATAAGAATACAACGTATATGATTCAATTCACATCGATGTTACTATACTACTTCTTATTTACTTATTATATTGATAAGTATTCTTTTCAACTGAAAAATATTCTTTTGTTTTTCATTCTATTTGTAGTAGTATTAGCTGTATTTTATAATATAGATAAGCATCTGTACAATCAATTAGTGTTATTGTGGAATAATCGCTCTGGAGTATCTATTAATGAAATTACTTATGTGAATTTCATAGGTTATCGCTTTTCTTTTATTTGGATGGATGCAAATAATATTGCTTATATGATGGATGCGATTGTATTATATTTGTGGTGTAATGAAAAAATAACGTTTACTACCAAACTATTTACCCTAATAAGTTTATTATTCGTATTGATTTCTTGTATGAGCAATGGGGGATTTTTAGCTTTTTTTATAGGTGCAAGTCTCTATCTAATTGTTGAATTAATTGATCTTGTTAAGAAGAAATTTCCTGTAAAGATTAAGATTACGGTAGCCAAATTATTGCTTTTATATATAACAGTCATTGTAGTTGGATATACAATCAGTAAAATACCAAGCTATCTTGAAACATCAGTAGCACTGGAAGCTTTTCAAAGATTACAAAATAACAACGGAGATTCAAGAATTAGAATTTGGAACTATGTATTGGAGCATGTTACATTATGGAAATATGTACTATTTGGTAGAGGCGGAGTGACACTAATTGACAATCTAAAGTACTCCCCCCATAATGGGCATTTGTTTTTTATTCTTGATTATGGATTTTTATTTTATACATGTTTTATGTATTTGTTTTTCCGAAAAAGAAAAATTACAAGTATAAAAAAGTATATATGGATCATTCCTCTTTTTATAGGTTTTACCATTAATGTCATGGTGGGTGAAATAAAATTAATGGGGATTATGATGATTTTAATTGCCTGTTCAAGTAGTGAAAAGTATTTAAAAATAAAAAATAGAACTAATGAATGAAGTTTATCCATATTCTAATAAAAAATTGCTTAAACTGATTCCAAAAACCATATCCGCCATATTGTTTTGCAATTGAAAGATAACCATTTTTATAAAATTCAGACCAGAATTCCTGCCGATTTAAAGCATCTAAATTAGGAGTTTGTAATTGAGGTTGAAGACAATCTTCAAGGTTGCTTTCATAAAATTCTAAGTTTGAATTTATATTGTTAAATATATGTTCACCAGTTGGTGTATTTATAAGAAGCAAGGATACGCCCTTATTGTCATCGAAGGTAGGGAGAGATTTTTCAATACCCCAAAAGTCGCCTATGGTAATATCTCCACACCTATTTAGATTTGCAAATTTACAATTGCGGCAGCAAGGGCGGTTAATTAAGTTGGCATAATACAGTATAAGAAAGGTCTTTAGATATGACTTATTCTTAATCAATTTGTTTTTTGTACAAACGGCTATTGTAGGTGTGTGCCATCCATGGCTTTTATTACGAAAATAATAACTTTGAATAGGAGAATTCAATTTTTTGTTGATATGATGAATGTGGTTACTCCAGATTTGGGGACTTGGAACACCATGGCATATTATATCACATAAAATTAATTTGTTTGCTGAAAAATCACCTAAATAATTTTTCAATCCAGCTACCTGACAAGGTGTTCCAGAAAAAAGAACAAGCTTACCTCTTTTCAAATCTTGGTTTACTTGGGCAAATATATGTTTTAGATTTGATTGTACATACTTTGCACCTCTAAATAAATCACGCTGTTCTTTGGTTGTTGCTCTTGCATGTATTACGCACATAGTTTCATCGTACATAACTCCATATACAATTCCAGCGTGATCTAGGACATAATCAGAGAGGGCTGTAAATACTCCACCGGAGCTACTTTGGATTCTAATGTTATCATCTTTATGCTTTGCGGCATAGGCACGTGGGGATGTTTCGTGGAGTGGCAATTTAGAAACATGTTGTAAAGGGCATACATTCTGGCATTGTCCGCATGAAATGCATTTTTCAGGAGATATGGAAGGATATAAAAATCCTTCAGAGTCAGGAGTCAAAGTGATTGCGGATTGGGGGCAAATGTTTTCACATGCAGAACAACCGCAACACATTTCTTTATTCATATATAATATCATTTTCTTTTCCTTCCTAAGGATTTTAATTGTATTAATAATATTTTTATACTGTTCTTATCCAATATATAACCGAAAAGACACACAATAAGTATAATATATAAAGACATACAGCAAGTATAAATAATCCAGTTCCCATAGGAGCCAATGCTTACAGTTATTGTTAAGTAGGGAATATAGATGAGCATTAGTTCAATCGAAATAATAAGAAAGCGGTACAAAGTGTCTTTTACTGGTAATTTTGTAATGTGTTTTGGAATATAAAATGCAAGATCAATATCGCGATATAGGTTTGATAAAATAGACCCAATAAGTATTCCGGCTAATTGAAAGTGAGGAGCTAATAGAGCGCCGACAATGATGCATATGAGTCCTTGGAAGGTAGTTTGCCACTTTGTTTCTTTATATAGGCCAGAAGCAATAATCAAGATACCTTGAGGTGTCTTTAAGTTATACAAAAGTCCGTTTAAAACAAAAAGAAAACCAATAAGGGGTAAGTTATAATTCACATCAGTAATGCCTGATGTATAAATTCTGGTAAAGGGCATAAGCGAAACAAAGGTTATGCCATATATAATAGTAATAAGATAATAATAAAATAGTTCGAATTCTCTATAAGCATACTGTAAGGTTTTGGTATCACCTCTTGATATCAGATCTCCAAATGATGCTGATAGTCCACTAGTAAAGATACTAAGGAGACCATTAATACCGACAAGAACCATATTAAATACTGTATAAACACTTACCAAATTAAGATCTTTAAGAATGACAGTAATAAGTACAATGGGAGTTCCATTTTGGATGCCGCCAAGAATTTGTAGATAAAGTGCATCCCAACGTTTATTAAGAGCATTCACATTTTGTATTTCGTGATAGTTTAGATAAGAATAATGGTGTTTGCAGTAGAAATACAATAAAAAACTTCTTAAAAATACGGAAAAAAGAGCCACAAAACGAGCAACAACAATATGAATATTATAGTATGCAAAAAAAATAATGAAACATGTATTTACAATAATCTGAACACAAGATGCCAGGGATATAATATAAGTTTTTTGATCAGCAACTAATAATACGCGATATTTTGCAAGAGTAAAAAAATCAAGTGCTCCGTTGGTTCCAAGTACAAGAACTAGACAACCAATCATATAAGGGGAGAGGCTAGCTGAGTGTATGTATATTGGATACAAGAAGGCCAAACCAATTGTTAGCAATAGAAAAATATATCCAGATTGTGTATAGAACTTTTTAGTGGCAGATAAAACACTATTAATTGCAGTGTGATTATTTTCGGCAAGAGGCTTATACAACGCATAAATGGATGCACTAGCTAATCCGGCTTCAACAAGACTAAAATAGTTAATAAACTGAATAATAGAAGACACGAGGCCGTTAATTTCTGAACCGTATGTTGTCAAAATGACTTTAGGAGTTATGAAACCAACAATTAGTACAATAAATTGTAATAGTGCTGTAGAAACAGAATTATATATAAAAAGTCGTGTACGAGTCATTGCTTTAAAACCTTTCTTTTTAAACGAATAAAAGTAAGAATGATAAGTAAGCTTTTAACCTTTTGTTTTTTAATAAAATAGTAAATCAGATGATAGGTTGCGGAATGGTACGTAACATAAGGGAGTGTTTCTAAAAAAAGACTATTATTTAATAAGGCACATATATTTTCCACTTTTTCTTGATAACATAGATCGTCGATATTTATAAAATCAATCATAGATGTTAAGCAGGAATTATAACAATTGTTTAGGAGCTGACATTTGCAATTACCGTGATACAAATAAAATTGTTTTAAAAAATCTTTCTTTAGAAGATAGTAATCAATTATTAATTCCAATATATTCTTGTGGTATTGATGTGTAAGTGAAGTACTTGTATTATGATGAAAATAATGATATAAGGGTTCATTAATCAGTGTAATAGATGGAACTTCTAAATAAAGTTGCATCATAAAAATAGTATCCTCATGTAAGGCAATGTCTTCTGGGAACCATATATGTTTTACTAGATCTCTATAGATAAGTTTATTCCAACAAGTACCAAAAATTAAGGATAAGGAAGGACTATTCATGTAACTTTTTATAAAATGAATCATTGGTTGGCGATTGTATAGTTGTAGATGTATGCTATGCGTTTGTACTAGATTTTCATAATTATCAAAGTAGGAGGCGCAGGATATTAAGGTGTTATTTTTTTGTAATCCAAGAAGCAGAGTTTCACAGCAAGTTGGTTCAAGCCAATCATCAGAATCTAAGAAGAATATATAAGTGCCTTTTGCTATGGTAAGTCCAATATTTCTAGAATGTGAGACACCTTGATTTTTACCTATACATATTTTAATTCGATTGTCTTGTTGAGCAAATGATTTACAGATAGAAGGGGAATTATCAGTGGAACCATCATCAATCAATAGGATTTCAATATTACTATATGTTTGAGCAATCACGGAAGAGATGCAACGTGAAAGATAGCGCTCACAATTATAGATTGGTATAATTATACTAATCATGTCATATCCTTTCTTTTTTCAAAGAATTATCTATAAAATCATAGGATTGCTTTATTTGCTCTTGGAGTAGTTTGTTGCAAGTTTGGTAATCGATATGTTGAACGTGCATGGAGGGGGTAAATTCATTGCAAATTCGATTATCTAAGTGTAGTGTTGTTAATAAATGAGTCACTCTACTGCCACTTATATTATGTGGAACTGTATAAAAATTTTTTTGAAATTTAATAGCAAAGGCGGTGCCATGAAAGGAATCAGTTACGACATAGGAGGCACCTTCCATTAGTCCTAAAAATTTGTCTGGTGAAACATGAGATAAAACCTTATGCTTATATTTTTTTAAAAAAGAAATTCCCCCAGATAATATTTCAATGATATCTAAACCATACTTATCGGCTACAAAACGGGCAATACGGTATGTTGCAAAATATCCATTTAAGCTATATAAAAGCACATAATTTTTATATCTTGTTTTTTGGGCAACAGTTTGCCATTGAGAGTCCGTTAATAGTAAGGTAGGATCTAAGACTACTTCAGGTTTCCGATTTGTTATTTTATAAAGAAGTTCGCTAGCACTAGACTCACGCACAGAAAGATAATCTATATTTGTTAAGCCGTACTTAAATAAAGAGCACTCGTTATCTGTCAATGAATCTTTTCCAATACTAGGAGCATACGCCATGATTTTAGTTCTTGTTTTTTTTGTAATATTTCCAAAGTAAGTATTATCGTAACCTTTTGTAATATCAAAACACCAAATTTGGTCACTGCCTAATATGATAAAATCACAATCTAATGCAATATCATTAGAATCATAATAAGTGTTAGGGGTTAAATGTAAGTGTAACTTAGAAAAATTTTTAAAATTATTATATTTAATATACTTAGCAGGTATATTTAACAAACTGGATAGAAAAGTTCGTATAGACGTTAATTGAAAATATCGATAAGATTCTAAAAGAGATGTAGGTCTATAATCAAGAATTTCTACAGTACTAAAATAGTTAGAAAAAATAGTTTGCATAGCATATGTTTGAAGAAGAGCCCCATAATTAGGGGCACAGTGAAACGTTATAATAATAGCATGATTCATGGCATACACCTCTGTAATTATTTAATAAAAAAACAAGTTTTATAAATCAAATATTTCCATTTCCAAGGTCCAAGATACGGATTTGATTTTATTTCGGGATAAGAAAGACAAAGTTTTTCTTTAAGTTCGTTTCTGAGTATTTTTTCTTTAGGTAAATATTTTTTGGCAATTCTATAATAACTAAATAGAGCTTGATAATAAAACGCTTTTGATTTTTCATATAAAACCTTTTCAGAGGCAGATTTAAAAAATTGATTCCGTTCTTCAAACGCTGTGATTGCATCATATATATTCTGAGGTCTAATAGGGCTACTCATAATGCTTGTTTTTCTATTTTGTAAATAATTGTATTTGCATATGTCAAAGCGAACAAAAATATGTGAATAATATAAAGCCTTATAGGTGAAATATGCATCTTCATGCAGTCGTTTGCTTGGAAACGGAATTTGTTTTACTATTTCTTTACGATATAATTTATTACAAACATTTCCCTTTATATCAATGGTTCTATCAAGAAAAGAGGAAGTTGCCTCAAAAGGTGTTAATACATTTGTTTGAAAACTTTGCTTTTCGATAATGGAATTATCATATATATAACGCATGCTAATTTCAGCTACATCTGCATGATAAAGTTGTGCAATAGTAACGAGGGTTTCATACATATCTTCATCAATCCAGTCATCACTATCTACAAAACCAATATATTCGCCGGTTGCTAAAGAAACACCAGAATTTCTCGCATCAGATAATCCTGAATTCTTTTGGTGAATAACGATTATACGAGAATCCTTCTTTGCATATATGTTGCATAAGGAGGGGCAATGGTCATTACTACCATCATCTACTAAAATAACTTCTATATTTTGATAAGTTTGCTTTAAAATACTAGTAATACATTTTTCCAAGTAAACTTCTACGTTATAGATTGGGACTACAATACTAATTAAGGGTGTATTTTCCATCTGCTCACCTTTTAACATTCTAAATTTAATTTATAGGCACACAAGGATGTTAACCTAGTTCATCTAGGTTAACATCCTCCATATAATCAATTTTATAAACTTTTTCGCCTGCAGTGGTGGAAAATCTTCCAACAAATACTCCAACAGATTGCTAGCATTATGCCTATACCAATACTAAGAATAGTATATCTTCTAGTAAAACTTAGACAATTCATACTTGTAATTAATGCTGGCATTGTATAGATACCCTTAAAGAAATATAGTCCTGTAATCATAGTCAGATATATGAACATATCGTAAATGAAAGAAGTGTAAAGAATATTTTTAACATCATGGCGTGTAATAAACATACTTATATAGGTAGCAACCAATCCAGGAACAAATATGATTAAAAAAAATCTCAGAAAATCCAAAATCATTTCCTCCAATCTTATATTATTTAGATATATTTTAATATATGTATTGTAACAGAAGATGTTCATATTTAAAAAGAATAGTGATGAAGTCACCAGTATTGCTCATATATTGAAATAAATGCTTAAAGGAAAAAAGAAAAATGGATAACGATATATTTCAAGATAAGATTTTGTTAATTACGGGAGGAACAGGGTCATTTGGGAATGCAGTATTAAATAGATTTTTGGATACAAATATAAGTGAAATTCGAATATTTTCACGCGATGAAAAGAAACAAGATGATATGAGGCATGAATATCAAAAACAATATCCCAATCTAAGCGAAAAAATCAAATTCTATATTGGTGATGTAAGAGATATTCATTCTGTAACAAATGCCATACATGGAGTGGATTATATATTCAATGCTGCAGCATTGAAGCAAGTGCCGTCCTGTGAATTTTTCCCACTTGAAGCAGTTAAGACCAATGTATTAGGAACTGAAAATGTAATAACTGCAGCAATTGATGAGGGAGTAAAAAAGGTAATTTGTTTATCTACAGATAAAGCAGCATATCCCGTAAATGCCATGGGTACATCTAAGGCAATGATGGAAAAGGTATTTGTAGCAAAATCAAGAACTGTAGCAGAAAGTCGTACCTTGATATGCGGAACTAGATATGGAAATGTCCTTTGTTCTAGAGGATCTGTAATACCGTTATTTATAGAGCAGATAAAATCAGATCAACCTCTAACAATTACAGAGCCAACTATGACCCGATTTATAATGAGTCTGGAGGAGGCTGTGGAGTTAGTTTTATTTGCATTTCATAATGCAAAAGCAGGTGATATTTTAGTGCAGAAGGCATCTGCATGTACACTAGAAGTGCTAGCAAAAGCTGTTATGGAATTGTTTCATGTTGATAGTCAAATAAAAGTCATTGGCATTCGTCATGGAGAAAAAATGTATGAAACATTATTAACAAATGAAGAATGTGCTTGCGCTATTGATATGGGGACATTTTACCGAGTGCCCGCTGACAAACGCAATTTGAATTATGATAAATATTTTAAAGAAGGCAATGAAAAAAGAAAACATTTAAGCGAGTTTAATTCTAATAACACCAAATTATTATCAGTAGATCAAGTGAAGGATAAACTATTAAAGCTGCCATATATAAAAAACGAATTAGATAGTTGGAGGAACGATTAAATGAAAATATTAGTAACTGGTTCCAAGGGATTCATTGGTAAAAATCTAGTTTCTTATTTGAAAACTTGTGGATATGAGGGGATACTTGAATATGATGCAAAGGGTGATGATAAGGTACTAGAAAAGTATTGTAAAAATTGTAACTTTATTTTTCATTTGGCAGGGGTTAATCGCCCTGAAAAAGAGAGTGAGTTCATGGAAGGAAATTATGATTTTACAAATAAATTGTTACAATACTTAAAAAAGTGGAATAACAAATGTCCCATTGTATTATCATCCTCCATTCAAGCGGTAGAAAGTAATGCATATGGTAAAAGTAAAAAAGCATGTGAAGAATTGTTATTTGCATATGAAACAGAAGAACATGCAAATGTGATCGTGTTTCGTCTTCCCAATATTTTCGGAAAGTGGTGTAAACCGAATTACAATTCAGTGATAGCAACTTTTTGTTATAATATTAGTCGAGATTTGCCTATTTCTATTCTCAAAAAAGAGCAATGTTTGCATATAGCTTATATTGATGATGTGGTCGAAAATCTAGTAGATGTATTAGAAGGCAGAGCAATTAGAAGTACAGACCAATTTTATCATCTATCAATAGAATATCAGATTACAGTAGGAGAGATTGCAGAAACGTTTTATAAATTCAGGCAATTTCGAAATGATTTAGAAATACCAAATATTGCAGATTCACTAGAAAGAAAATTATATAGTACGTATCAAAGTTATTTACCAGAAAGCGAATTTATCTATCCACTTAAAACAAACGTGGATAAAAGAGGAAGTTTTACTGAAATAATAAAATCAAATTATAGTGGGCAATATTCAATTAATATTGCAAAGCCCAATATTACAAAAGGAAATCATTGGCATAAAACAAAGTGTGAAAAATTTATTGTAGTGAGTGGAACTGGTCTAATTCAGTTACAACAAGTAGGAGAAGAACAAATATGCAATTTCTATGTGAGTGGTGAAAAGCTTGAGGTGATAGAAATTCCACCAGGATATATTCATAATATTGTTAATATTGGCAATTCGGATTTAATTACACTTATTTGGTGTAGTGAATGCTTTGACGAGAATCACCCAGACACATATTTCCAGGAGGTGGGAGCAATTTGAAGAAGTTAAAAGTGATGACAATATTAGGAACAAGGCCAGAGATTATACGTTTATCTGAGGTGATTAAAAAAAGTGATAAATATTTTCAACATATTTTGGTCCATACCGGTCAAAATTGGGATTATAATATGAATCAAATTTTTTTTAAAGATTTAGAGTTGAGAGAACCGGATATATATTTAAATGCTGTAGGAAATGATCTTGGGGAAACAATAGGGAATATCATTTCAAAAAGTTATAAAATAATGAAAGAGGTTAATCCAGATGCATTATTAATTCTTGGAGATACAAACTCTGCACTTTCGTCTATAGCAGCAAAACGTTTAAAAATACCAATTTTTCATATGGAAGCAGGAAACCGATGTTTTGATGAAAATCTACCGGAAGAAACAAATCGTAGAATTGTAGACCATATTGCCGACGTTAATCTATGCTATAGTCAACAGGCACGCTTGTATTTGTATAATGAAGGAATCGTAAAAGAACGAACTTTTGTGACGGGTTCCCCTATGGCAGAAGTGTTAGAAGCAAATCTGGAAAAAATTCAGAAAAGTAAGATATTAACAAGACTCGAATTGGAACACAAAAAATATATATTATTATCTGCGCATCGTGAAGATAACATTGAAAATATAGATAAATTTACTTGCTTTGTAAATACAGTTAATGTATTGGCAGAAACATATAACTTTCCAATTATATATAGTACACACCCTAGAAGTGCAAAAAGAATTAGAGAATTGGGTATTAAATTTCATGAAAATCTCCGTTGTTTAGAACCATTTTCGTTTTCTGATTATAATCACTTACAGTTACATGCTTTTTGTGTTCTTTCAGATAGTGGAACTCTTCCAGAAGAAGCAAGTTATTTTAAGAAGATCCCCACCGTTTGCATAAGGACAAGTACGGAGAGACCAGAAGCACTTGAAAAGGGGAATTTTATATTAGGAGGTATATCAGCAGAGCAAGTCCTACAGTCTATTGAAGTTGCAGTTAGTATGAATAATAAGGGAGAAATAGGTATGGAGGTTCCGGACTATACAGATAAAAATGTTAGTATGAAAGTAATAAAGTTTATACAAAGTTATACTCAGATAGTAAATGAGATGGTATGGAGAAAATAAATATAGAGGAAAAGTAAAGCCGAATTGTATAACAGTACAGTTCGGCTTATCTAAAATATAAAGATTAATGCACTATTTTATTGACTGAGTTTGCTGCATCAATTCAGAGTATGCAGCGATATCACTCGCATTCAGTTTCAAATTAGATGACATTCTTTCTCCATCAGGAGCTTTTATTTCAATCGTTATAATGGTCCCCTCAGATAATCCCTTTTTATGAATAGCATTTAAAAATGATGGGAATTTTGGATGATCGTTTACAAATCGTTTTTTTAGACCTTGAAGTTTCAAAATTATAGCAGGATTTATCATATGTGTTTTCCTTCTTTCTATGATTAATTTAGCAAATAATAGTTTAGCAAGAAAAGGTAGAATTGTAAATGAAATGTCTAGAAATTCTGCAAAGGTTGCAAATATTGGCTTTATGGGCTAAGATATAAGATAATAGGGTAAAATAATAGGGAGGAATAAAATGGAAGCAATAAGAGCTAAAAAAGGATTGACTGCAAACTCCATCAAAACACTAGCAATTATTGCGATGCTAATCGATCATATTGCATGGGCATTTGTTCCAACAGACTCTTTATTAGGAATAGTGATGCATTTAATTGGCCGTATTACGGCACCTATTATGTGTTATTTTATTGCGGAAGGTTATTATTATACGCGTGATGTAAAAAAATATGCATTTCGATTATTTATGTTTGCAGTTATTTCTTACTTGCCATTTATATATTTCGAAACGGGTGCGTTACCCACAATAACAACCATGTTCATGTTTAATATGATATTCACCTTGTGGTTAGGTTTAATTGCGCTTTGGATCCAGGACAGGGAAAAAGTAAAGATTTTTCGTATCTGCTTGCTTATAGTAATCTGTATGATTGCAACATTAGGGGATTGGTTATTTTTTGCAATTTGGTTTATTCTCGCATTTGGTATGCATAGAGGGAATTTCAAAAAGCAAATCCTTTGGTTTTGTATTGCTACTGGAGTGATGATTGGGATGTTTGCAATTCCTTACCTAATAGTTGTGATATCAAGTAACAGTGGTATGGTGTCGGAGATGCAAGTTCCTACTTTCTTGGAATTTTTTGGTCAGATAGGCATTCAGATAGGGGTATTACTAGCATTACCGTTATTGGCAACTTATAATGGAAAACGCGGAGGTGGACCTTATAGTAAGTGGTTGTTTTACATATTTTATCCAGCACATTTGGTAATACTTGGTTTGATTAAGTGGGGGATTTAATATAATTCATGAAGGCACTATGAATATATTAGTAAAAAAATTTCAAATAATGCATTGAAAAAATGCTTACAAAAAAATTTTTTAAATGATAAAATGAACATAGTGAAAATGAAAGGTGCCAGAAAAAGTGATAGTCTTTTCTGGTATTTTTACGATGAAATTGTGTGTACTGTAAATGTGTGGTTATAGAAAGGAGATATAGAATGTTTAAAAAAGGAGATTATATAGTTCATGGGAATAATGGGGTATGTAAGGTTGTAGATGTAGGTACCTTGGATACACGGAAGGTTTCTAACGATAGGATTTATTATACATTAAGTCCATGTTACACAAAAGGAAATACCATATTCACACCCGCAGATAATCAAAAAGTTATCATGCGTCCTGTCATGACCAAAAGTGAAGCAATTCAGTTAATTGATGAGATCAAAGACATGGATGCTTTATGGATAGAAGCACCTAAGAAAAGAGAGATTGAATATAAAGAAGCAGTTCATAAATGTGATTGTAGAGAACTTGTAAAAGTAATCAAAGCAATATACTCTCATAAGCAGGTTCGATTAGCAGAAGGGAAGAAAATAACCCTTGGCGATGAAAAATATTTTCGGATGGCAGAAGATAATTTATATGGAGAATTAGCTATTTCTATGGATATGGATCGGGATGCTGTGAAAGAATTTGTCATACAAAGAGTAGAAACATTAGAGGAATTATCCGAATAATGTCTTACGACTGAATCTGATAGAATACCAGATTCAGCCCTTTCAACTTTCCCACACTATTTCTTGTGGGAAAACTCTTCATATACGCGCTTAGCATTGTCTAAACAGCGCTTACAACCTTGACTTAAATGTGTTTTTTCTTGTACTTCTTCAAATGTCTTAGCACCAGCCTCTACGACGTCTTTTATATGGCCATTGGTAACATGCTTACAATGGCAGACTAATTTTTCCAAATTCATTATAATCACCTCCAATTACTCTTAGTATCTACATCATAAATAGAATCATGCGTTTTTGCTGGTGAATAATAGTGTCTATTCACTTGGCCCGTATGAGCTCATTTGATCATGAATGATGCAAAACATCCATATAACGTATGAGAAAGATACGTAATATGGATGCTTGCGTCGTCAGTCATGTATTATAAGATAATGGGAAGGATGTCATTAATCATATAAGGAGAGGCCATATTTAAATTTTCTGTATAGCTTCCAAATGAGTACAGCCGGTAAACTAAAGGCAAGATATAAAGTGGTGGCAACCCCGACAACCCCACCGATAATTACGAGACATAACATTCCAATGTTCATAGTCTAATTCCTCCTAATATTCATAATGATAATGTTATTTTAACAAGTCTTTTTGATTGAGGGAAGAAATTGGAGCCAATCTTAGCAGAACCTTAGCACCCTTGTTGCATAAAATAAGATAGATAGGTAAAGAAGGAGAATGTACATGGAAATATATGTGGTACAACTTGGTGATACGATAGATTCTATTGCTGAAAAGTATGGGGTTTTAGTAGAAAAAATCATATATGATAATCAGTTAATACATCCTTATGAACTTGCCATTGGGCAAGCTCTTTTAATTTCCACAGGAGAAAGAAGTGTGGAAAGAGAGGCCGTTGTTAATGGATATGCATATCCTTTTATCAATGAGTGGGTGTTGCAGCAAACCCTGCCGTATTTGACAGAACTTTCAATATTTTCTTATGGATTCACACCAGAAGGTGATTTGATTCCACCAATGATTGATGATACTTGGATGATTGAAAAAGCTTGGAAATCACAAGTACTACCAATTTTAACACTTACCCCTTTTGGAGCAGATGGAATGTTCAATAACCATCTCATAAGTGCGGTGGTCAATAATGAAGAGGCCAGACAGAGATTGGTAGATCAATTACTTGAAACAGTAGTTGCAAAAGGGTTTGCAGGTGTGGATATAGATTTTGAATATATTTTAGCCAGTGACAGAGACTCTTTTACTGCATTTGTCGGGTTGGTTAGTAGTACAATGAATGAAAAAGGATATCAGGTAAGTGTTGCACTAGCTCCCAAGTCATCAGCAGATCAAAAAGGGCCCCTTACAGAAGGCAAAGATTATAAGGGAATTGGGGAAGCTGCAAATGCCGTTCTTTTGATGACTTATGAATGGGGATACACGTATAGTGCACCAATGCCGGTTGCGCCTATATATTTTGCGAGGGAAACGGTAGAATACGCTATTACTGAGATACCAAAAGAAAAGATTAATCTTGGAATCCCAAATTATGGTTATGATTGGGCACTTCCGTATGTGAAGGGAACATCTAAGGCGAAGACAATTGGGAATATTGAAGCAGTAAGAATTGCAATTGATAATCATGCGAAAATCGAATATGATGAAGTAGCACAATCACCCCATTTTCAGTATCAAAAAAATGACGTGACTCATGAAGTATGGTTTGAAGATGTAAGAAGTATTCAAGCAAAATTTGATCTCATTGAGGAATTCCAACTTCGAGGAGCAGGATACTGGCAGATCATGCAGCTATTTCGGGCTAATTGGTTATTATTGGAACATAATTTTGATATTAAGAAATGAAGTAACATACACATTTAAAACACATATAATGGATATAGGTGTATCCTTGAAGCAATAGTGCGACAAATACGAATGCATATAACCAGAAGATCAAATATGTGAGGGAATGTATATGTTGATGGGTATTGTGTTATTGATTGTTATTGTTTGCGGTATGTTCTTAATGATCTTAAAAGAGTGCAAGTATGATGAATATTTAGAGGACAGAGAGCAAGAGGAATATTTAAGAAACTATCAGGTGAGAGCAGAAAATCAAAAGAAGAAGTTACATAAGAGACAAGTGAAGGGATTGTAGATAGTGCAAAGAAGCAGAAGCGTATGACTACCCTTCTGCTTCCTGTACAATATCCTCTAAGACACGAATTAAATCGTGTATACTATTTATCTGTACATTACGTTCCATAATTATATTTTGTAAATTGGAAGAAAGAGAATTAAATTTATTTTGCACAGATGGGGAAATATATGTCATATCAATCACCTCTTTGTATAATGTGTGCAACTATAAAAAAAATATTCTATACCAAGGTTAAAAATAATAATAAAACAAAAGAAATGAGGAAAATTATGAAGAAATACCAGAATATAAATCATACATTTGAACCTGTTTATAATCAAGATTCAAGCGTATTAATATTGGGGACATTTCCTTCTGTAAAATCAAGAGAAGAAGCATTCTATTATGGTCATCCACGGAATCGATTTTGGAAGGTTATTGCAGCTGTAACGAAGGCTATAGAGCCAATAGATGTAAAAGAGAAGAAAGCTTTACTGTTAAGAAATCACATAGCAATATGGGATGTTATAGCAAGCTGTGATATTGTAGGATCAAGTGATAGTAGCATTAAAAATGTTATACCTGCAGATGTTAAAAAAATATTGGAAGAATCCAACATTAAAAGAATATATGCAAACGGAGGAACAGCTAAAAAATTATATGACAAATATTTGTTGGAAAGCATAGGGATTGAAATTTATGGGTTGCCTTCTACAAGTCCTGCGAATGCATCATATGGTTTAGAGTCATTAATCAAGCTTTGGGAAGTTATTGTCCCATATCTATAAGACAATTTAAAATACAGTTCGAGAATACGTACCCATTGGGAACTTACATCATATTCTGAAGTATAGAGTTTTAGAACTTCAGAAAGGATGAAAAAAGATGCAAGAAATAAACTATTACTTTTTACTTTGGTTTATACCAACAATTGTTTTAATCATATTACTAATCCGAAGGCTTGTAATATGGAGCCAAATCATTGAATTTAAACCAAGATTCAATTCTAAGACACAAGTTGACCAATTCAATTCTGAAATAAAAGCAGCTGGTTTTCAATACGATCCATGTCAGGATATTTTTTACTCAACAAAAGATGCTTGGCAAAAAAACTATGGATATAGAGAGTTATTTGATGAAATGGCTCCACAATTTAATATGATTATAGATAGTGAACCGGTTAAATTCGATTACAATGGAAGAAATTGGATGATTGAATTCTGGAAAGGACAGTATGGGATCACCACCGGAGCAGAAGTAGGGATTTATGTATCAGATAACCGTAAAACGTATCAATGCGTAGAGGAAAAAGACGAGATATATATGGGATTTACGATACAAAAGAATGGGGAAATACTTGCAAGAAGAGTAGAGAAGCATTGGTGGTTAACAGCATTTGTGCTAGGAGAATATTCAAAGCCAGAAGAATTAGTACTTGTAATAGAGTTAATGCTGAAAGACGAAGAAATGTGTCATGCATTTGTTGATGCGCTACGTAAAATAGGATATAAACGAACCGATTATTATGTCCGTGGAAATACAGTACGGATTTATTATAGTCATCCATATACAGAACAACCGAAAACTCGAAGGACATTACAGGCAAAAATCGCAATGATGATGAATAAGTATAATTGCAAAATATATCGCAAAATTACAAAAAATGAAAAGTGTACATTAGATAAGATTGAATATATTAGAATACGTGTTCCACGAATCTACAAGTTCATGATAAAACTTTTAGATATATGGAAAAGCATCAATGCATAGCGTAAACTACAATTCCAGAATTAAAGGTGCTTACGACCGAGCAACAAGAATGTCTATTAATAGAAAAAGTAAGATTGTAATTATGAGCGACTGCCATCGTGGAGCAGGTGGATGGAATGATAATTTCGTCAATAATGAAAAAATCTATTATGCGGCATTAAATTGTTATTATAAAAATGATTATACGTATATCGAACTAGGAGATGGGGATGAACTTTGGGAGACTAGAAACTATTGTAAAATTATTCGAAATTATAGCAATATTTATTGGTTGCTTTCAAAGTTTCATCAGGAAAAAAGATTGTATATGTTATATGGAAATCATGACATGGTTAAAAAGAACGCGGATTTTACAAAGCGATATCTAGAAGAATATTATTGCGATGCAGAAGAAAGATGCCTACCTCTTTTCCCGGGGATTCAGATTGTAGAATCCATGATATTAGAGGATGTGGATCATCAAAAAGAATTATTTTTACTTCATGGTCATCAGGGAGAGTGCATTAATGATCAATTGTGGTTTTTGGGACGATGGATGGTAAGATATCTTTGGAAGCCATTAGAGGTTTTGGGCGTCAATAATCCAATGGAACCGGAAAGCATCTATACAAGAGATAGAAAGCATATAAACAAATTAGAAAAATGGGCAAATGAAAATCAGCAGTTGACAATAGGAGGACATACACACCACTCAAAATATCCGAAGAAAGAGACGGACTTTTATTATAATTCAGGTAGTTGCGTTCATCCAAGGTGTATTACTGCAATCGAAATTGAATGTGGGGAATTACGCTTAGTTAAGTGGTGTATTGAGGTGAATGAAAATCAGTACTTTGTAGTGAAAAGAATTGTATTAGAAGATGATTATAAGGGAAGGGGATCACATGTATCAGCATTATAAATTTGTCAATATTCCACTGCCTTATGGCTACGATGGGTTAGAGCCATATATAGATAAAAAAACAATGGAGTTGCATCACGATAGACATTTGCAGACGTATATTGATAATCTCAATCATATATTAAAAGATTATCCCGCATTGCAGATGTGGTCATTGGAAAAGTTGATTTGCCATGTGGAGAGCCTGCCAAAGGAGATTCAAGAACCAGTGGAGCATAACGCAGGGGGGGTATATAACCACGAATTTTATTTTCGAGGAATGATGCCTTCAAATGGAAGCGTTAGTCAGCCCACAGGGGCATTATTTTGTGCAATTGACGCACAGTTCGGGGACTTTCAGACATTTATTGAGGAATTTAAACAACAGGCGACTAGCTTATTTGGATCAGGATATACTTGGCTCGTATTAAATAAAAATGGAGATTTGGAAATTGTAAATACCGCCAATCAGGATACTCCTATCGCTTGCCATATGTTACCTATCTTAAATATAGATGTATGGGAACATGCATATTATTTAAAACATTATAACGAGAGAGCGAAATACGTAGATGATTGGTTGAAAGTAGTGAATTGGCCACAGGCAGAGATGAATTATGAGGCAGCATGTAAATTCTGGAATGAGAAGATCATGAGAATGTAAAGGGAGTCAACTTAGATCATAAAACATAATGAGTATAAAAAGAGCGCAACTTAAGCTACGCTCTTTTTATATGCACAAATTGTATTAATAAAAAAACAGAGCGCAATCTAAAAATGCTTGACAAAAGAAAAAATGAAAGGTATGATAATTTCATATTATAGCAATTTAAAGAGCTAAATTGTAAAAGGAATTAGGAGGACTATCTATGAAAAGGATGACAAGATTTGTTAGTGTGATGTTAGCGTGTTCACTTGTTGTGGCATCTGTAGCAGGGTGTGGTAAAAAAGAAGAAGGTAAATCAGAAGGTTCCGGGTCAGATGCTTTTAAGATAGGAGGTATAGGGCCAACGACAGGTGGCGCAGCCATTTACGGTCAAGCAGTTAAGAATGCTATGGAATTAGCAGTAGAAGAAATTAATGCGGATGGTGGTATTAATGGAGCAAAGGTTGAAATGAACTTCCAAGATGATGAACATGATGCAGAGAAATCTGTAAATGCTTATAATACATTGAAGGACTGGGGGATGCAGGCATTATTGGGTACGGTTACTTCCACACCAAGTATAGCCGTTGCGAATGAAACACAAGCAGATAATATGTTCCAATTAACTCCATCTGGTTCTGCAGTTGATTGTGTACAATACGAGAATGCATTCCGCGTGTGTTTTTCGGATCCAAACCAAGGAATTGCATCAGCGCAGTATATTGGTGAAAATGGATTGGCAAAAAAGGTAGCTGTTATATATGATAGCTCAGATGTATATTCCTCAGGAATTTATGAAAAATTCACTTCAGAGGCTAAAAATCAAGGAATTGAAGTAGTGGCAGCAGAAGCATTTACAGCGGATAACAATAAGGACTTCTCAACACAGCTTCAAAAAGCAAAAGATGCAGGGGCAGAATTAGTATTTTTACCTATTTATTATACAGAGGCAGCATTAATTCTAGGTCAGGCAGATAAAATGGGATTTGATACCAAATTCTTTGGATGTGATGGATTAGATGGGATTCTTACAGTAGAAAATTTTGAAGCAAGCCTAGCTGATGGTGTAATGCTATTGACACCATTTGCGGCAGATGCAGAGGATGAAGCTACAAAGAATTTTGTAGAATCTTATAAAGAAAAATATGGAGATATTCCAAATCAATTTGCAGCAGATGCATATGACGGAATGTATGCAATAAAAGCAGCTTTTGAAGCTGAGAAAATAACGCCTGATATGAGTATATCTGATATCTGTGAGGCTGCAAAAAAAGGTATGACATCAATTACAGTCAAAGGTCTAACCGGTGGAGAAGATGGAATTACTTGGACCGCGGATGGGGAGCCAAATAAATCTCCAAAAGCCGTTCAGATTAAGGATGGAGCCTACACAGCAATGTAAGGGTACAGACGATAAGTAAGAATATGTGGTTGAGGGTTACCAATAGGTAGCCCTCAATTTTAAACATGAAAGAATCAGAGGTGGATTATGAGTTTTATATCGTATTTAATCAATGGCATAAGCCTAGGAAGTGTATATGCAATCATAGCCCTTGGCTATACGATGGTCTATGGGATTGCAAAAATGTTGAATTTTGCCCATGGGGATGTAATTATGATAGGTGGATATGTTGTCTTTATGGCAACTAGTACAGCAGGATTACCACCAATGGTAGGAGTATTGATTGCGGTCATTGTATGTACTTTGTTAGGTATGACTATTGAGAAAGTTGCATATAAGCCATTAAGAGGTGCCTCTCCATTAGCGGTGCTGATTACAGCAATTGGTGTTAGTTATCTTCTTCAGAATATAGCGTTGTTAATTTTTGGAGCTAATCCAAAATCATTTACATCCGTAATTAAAGTACCATCCTTAAGTTTGGCAGGGGGTGAACTTTCTATTACTGGAGAAACAATTGTAACAATAGTTTCTTGTATCGTTATAATGATAGGGCTATCTTTCTTTATTAAGAAAACAAAATCAGGTCAGGCTATGTTAGCAGTATCGGAAGATAAGGGTGCCGCACAATTAATGGGCGTAAATGTAAATGGAACCATAGCTCTTACATTTGCCATTGGATCTGCACTTGCTGCAATCGCAGGTGTGCTTTTATGTTCAGCCTATCCAACATTAAATCCATATACGGGTTCTATGCCTGGAATCAAGGCATTTGTAGCCGCAGTATTTGGCGGAATTGGTTCTATTCCAGGAGCTATGATAGGAGGAATACTATTAGGAGTAATTGAGATACTTTCTAAAGCATACATATCTTCACAATTATCGGATGCCATTGTATTTGGAGTATTAATTATTGTACTATTAGTAAAGCCTACTGGAATTCTTGGTAAGAAAATCAGTGAGAAAGTGTAGGTGAGATGAATGAAAAGGAAAATGAGTAAAATAACAAAAAGTAATTTTATTACCTATGGAATGGTAGTTGTAGCTTATATTATTGTGCAGATTATGGTAATGTCTGGAAATTTATCGAGCTTGATGCAAGGACTTCTAGTTCCCCTATGTATTTATGTTATATTGGCAATATCACTTAATTTAACAGTGGGAATATTGGGAGAATTGAGTTTAGGTCATGCTGGATTCATGTGTGTTGGTGCATTTTCAGGTGCTCTATTTTCTAAATGCACGCGTGGACTTATGCCGGATGGACTACGATTTTTCATTGCCATATTGATCGGAGCTGCATGTGCTGCAATATTTGGAATTATAATAGGAATACCGGTGTTAAGACTTCGTGGTGATTACTTAGCAATTGTTACGCTGGCATTTGGAGAAATTATCAAAAATGTGGTCAATGCACTTTATATTGGAAAAGATAGTGCAGGTCTACACTTTTCGCTAAAAGATTCCATGTCTTTAAATCTTTCAGAGGGGGGAACTGTATTAATTAATGGACCACAGGGAATAACAGGAACACCCAAAGATGCCACATTTACCATTGGAGTTGTTTTAATTATTATTACATTAATCATTGTATTAAATCTAATGAATTCCAGAGATGGGCGTGCAATTATGGCCATTCGCGATAATCGGATTGCAGCGGAGTCTGTGGGAATTAATATTACTAAATATAAATTGATGGCATTTTCAGTATCAGCAGGATTAGCAGGTGTTGCAGGGGTATTATATGCACACAATTTAGCAACACTTACAGCATTACCAAAGAACTTTGGATACAATATGTCGATTATGATTCTTGTATTTGTAGTGCTTGGTGGTATTGGAAATATGAGAGGATCCATAATAGCAGCTGTATTATTAACTTTATTGCCAGAATTATTGCGTGGCTTAAATGACTATCGGATGCTGATCTATGCAATTGTGTTGATTGTTATGATGTTATTTAACTGGAGTCCTAAAGCGCAAGAGTGGAAAAGTCGCTTTATGGAGTATACATGCTTTCCAAAGAAAAAAGTAACAAAGGAGGAACACTAAGATGGCATTGTTAGAAGTAAAGAACTTAGGGATTTCCTTTGGCGGGTTGAAAGCAGTAGATGGGTTTGATGTAACAATTGAGCAGGGGCAATTGTATGGACTAATTGGGCCTAATGGCGCAGGAAAGACTACTATTTTTAACTTACTTACGGGTGTATATAAACCAAATACAGGGTCTATCACATTAGATGGTAAGGATATTACTGGAAAACAGACCATTGATATTAACAAAGAAGGAATTGCAAGAACATTTCAAAATATTCGTTTGTTTAAGGAACTAACAGTTCTTGATAATGTAAAAGTAGGGTTACATAATGGGAATCATTATACGACAGTATCAGGAATGTTTCGTTTACCACGTTATTTCAAAGTGGAAAAAGAGATGAATGAGCAAGCAATGAAGTTATTAAAGGTCTTTGATCTGGATGGTGAATCAGAGTATCTAGCATCTAATCTGCCTTATGGAAAGCAAAGGAAACTGGAAATTGCAAGAGCATTAGCTACGAACCCCAAGTTATTGTTATTGGATGAGCCAGCAGCGGGTATGAATCCAAACGAAACAAAGGAATTGATGGATACCATCCAATTTGTTAGAAAAGAATTCAATATGACAATTTTATTAATTGAACACGATATGAAATTAGTGTCTGGTATTTGTGAAGAATTGACAGTATTAAACTTCGGTCAAGTATTAGCCCAAGGGGATACCAGTGGCGTCTTGAATAACCCACAAGTAATTACGGCATATTTAGGAGAATAGGGGGGATTGCAATGTCTATGTTAAAAGTGACAGATATGGAAGTTTATTACGGAGTAATTCAGGCTATAAAGGGGATTTCTTTTCAAGTAAACCAAGGTGAAGTCATTGCGTTAATTGGAGCAAATGGGGCAGGGAAAACCACAATTTTACATACCGTTACTGGACTCATTCAACCAAGAAATGGTACAATAGAATTTGAAGGAACAGATATTACCAAAGTACCTGCGCATAAGATTGTATCTCTGGGAATGGCACACGTGCCAGAGGGACGGAGAGTGTTTGCACAGCTGTCTGTATATGAGAATTTGAAATTGGGTGCTTATACTAGAAAAGATAAGGACGAAATAGAAGAAACACTAGCTATGGTGTACAAAAGGTTTCCTCGTCTAGAAGAGAGAAAGAGTCAATTGGCTGGTACTTTGAGCGGTGGTGAACAGCAAATGCTAGCTATGGGAAGAGCCTTAATGTCTCATCCCAAAATAATTCTTATGGACGAACCTTCTATGGGTTTATCGCCTATATTTGTAAATGAAATCTTTAACATCATCAAAGAAGTTAGTGCCAGTGGAACTACCGTCTTATTAGTAGAACAAAATGCAAAAAAAGCACTTTCAATTGCAGATAGGGCTTATGTTTTGGAAACGGGTAATATTGTACTAGAAGGAGATGCCAAAGATTTGATGAATGATGATTCTATTAAGAAGGCATATCTAGGAGAATAGGAGGTAGTTTCTATGGAAAATGTGGTAATTACAATTGCAAGACAGTTTGGGAGTGGTGGTAAAACGGTTGGAGAAGAATTGGCTAAAGAATTAGGGATTGCTTGTTACAACCAAGAAATATTACGAATGGCCTCTGATGACAGTGGCATTAGTGAAGCACTGTTTAACCAGGCAGATGAGCGCTTACGTAATGGGACTTTATTCGGAGTATCAAAGAATATTTACGATGGTCAATTAATTCCACCTACGAATAAAAAATTTGTGTCTCCAGATAATCTATTCTACTATCAGGCCAAGATCATGAAAGAACTAGCAAAAAAAGAATCTTGTGTTATTATAGGAAAATGCGCAGACTTTGTATTAAAAGATTATGAGAATGTGGTGCGTGTGTTTGTGCATGCATCTAAGGAATTTTGCTTGGAAAAAGCAGGGGAAAGAGTTGCTCCAAAAGGCAAAGAGTTAGAAGAATATGTGGCGAAGATCGATAAGTATCGTGCTGATTATTATCGTTACTATACAGGTAAAGAATGGGAAGATGCTAGAAATTATGATTTGTGTCTAGATAGTAGTAAATTAGGATTTGTTAAGACGGGAGAAGCAATAAAGGAATACATCAAGGTTAGATATCAATCATAGAGTTATATCTACGTAGAGGAAGGCTCATAAACATATCATATGTTATGGGCTTTTCTATTTCATATTTATATAGATGAAGTAAAGGATTTGCAGTTTGTCGAAAATTGTTATAATATAAAAGTATGAAGTGGCTAAAAGTTAGTGTGGATAGTATGATGCAAAAAAGATAGAACATAAAAAGGTGGAAGTTGTGTAAGAATAAGTATGAGAGAAACTGTTGCAAATAGAGGAGGAGAATATGGTAGAATTAGGAGTTGTTCATGGAAGATTTCAAATATTGCATTTGAAACATATAGAGTATATATTGGCAGCAAAAATGCGATGCAAAAAATTAATCATTGGTATAACACATTCAGATATGAATTATATACGAGAGTCTGTAAATGATTTGAAAAGTTCAACGAAAGAAGCAAATCCATGCACATACTATGAACGATACGAGATGTTGCATGATGCCCTTCTTGACTTTGGCGTTAAAAGAGAAGAGTTTGAAATTGTGCCATTTCCAATCTGCTGCCCAGAAAGTTTGTTAAACTATGTGCCAAAAGAGGCAACCTTTTATATGAGCATTAGTGATGCATGGGGAGAAGAGAAGTTAAAGATTTTGACAGCATTAGAGTTAGAGATAGATATCTTGTGGAGAAAAAGCTGTGAGGATAGAGGAACGACTGGGACACAGGTGCGCGAAGCAATTGCATCTGATGATAATTGGAGACAATTAGTACCAAGGACAGTGTACGAGTATGTACTAGAGCACGGAATCGATGAAAGGATAAAAGCCTTATCTGATTAAATCAGATTAAGGCTTTTTCCTTTTTTTATTGCTTCACGCTTAAGTGCAAATTGACTTTTTGCTTGTGTGGGTAATGGCTTTTGACGATTAGAACCATCGATTGGAATACCTAGAAAATCATAGGTACTGTTACTTACCTTTTCTGGATATGATTCTAGAGAATAAATATTCATAGGCAAATGATGCTCCAAAAGCATCTCTTTGAACACAGACATAAATATTCCGGGTTTTTGAACTTTTTTCAAATTATTGAGTGTGTTTTTTAGATCAGTTCCATTTGTTAACTCTCCTCCCCAATCACCATCATATGTATAGTTGACACCACAACTTGGACTGCCATCAATTCCAAGAATTCCTAATATCTCAAATCGATTTGGATATTTTGCATATTCTTGTAACTGTAATATGATTGGAGTTAACATAGCTCTTGCTTCTTTTCGAAAATATGGCGTATCAAATTGTGAGGCAGCATGTCCCCAACGATTCGAACCGTACAAAAGGAATTCCGGGCATGGTAGTTGAATTAGCTCCACCCCATCAGTTAGCATTTTTTTTAGAAAGACTCTTTTTGAGAGGCGTTCTTCTGCTTGGGCATTTTCCTCTTGATTTCGCAATTTCGCTGCATCATTTAAGAAACAGTGACTTACGATTAATATCTTTTGTTTCTCGTTTTCTTTCATTATTATTCTCCCCTTAATAGATAAAAATTCTTTATCTATTGTAGCACTTATAGAAATAATTGACTATAGTGAAACTTGTAAAGTTATAAAAACTTATTAAATATTTAATATATAGATAATAGTTATAATAGTATAGAAACAAACGATTTTCAAAGGCAACTTTTCAGTGGTAGAATGAAAAGAAGAAAGTAAAACTAATATGTGAAAAGAGAGGAACATTATGACAAAAGAGATATCAAATACTACGAGACTCATGTTATGTGGGTTGGCGATTGCACTTAATATTGTCTTAGGATTGGTTACCAGTGCATTAAAATTACCATTATACTTAGATACCATCGGGACGGTATTCATTGCGATTTATTTTGGACCATGGTATGGTGCTGCTGTAGGGGGAGCCACTAACTTTCTGACCAGTATTCTAAGTAATATTGCGGGCATGCCATTCATGCTTGTAAGTATTGTCATTGGATTAGTAGTTGGATTTGTATTTAGAAAAGTAAAGTTCAACTTTGTCAGTGCATTTATTATTGGATTGGTACTGAGTATTGTGGCACCATTAATTGGAACACCAATCGGAATCGCTGTGTATGGTGGATTGACAGGTACCGTATCAGATGTTGCTGTGCTATGGTTGAAACAATCAGGTGCAAGTATATTTACAGCATCATTTATTCCCAAAGTTGTAAATAATTTATTAGACAAGGTAGGGACTTGTCTTATTATATATTTTGTAGTGGTAGCCTTACCGGGTCAGTTAAAGCCTACTTGTTTTGGGAAAAATGGGGTAAGCACGAGTAAGCTATAGATAGAGGCGATTAGTATATTGGAATAATCAATTTTTCTTTTTTGTAAATACATATTATAATTAATTTACTCAGCGGTAATGGAATATTGAATCCTTATTGACAATGGGAAAAGGACCGATTTATAAATCGGTCCTTTTCCCATGAATTTATATGCAATTCAAACATCTTATGCTTTGATAATGGTGCCTGTTTTTCCCTTGATACCTTCTGCGAGTTTATCAAAAGAAGTAATAAGAGCCGTTCGATTCGATCTTTTTTCTATAAATGATACAGAGGCTTCGATCTTAGGTAGCATGGTATGTTCTTCAAAGTGTTTTTCTGCTATATATTTCTTCGCATCTTCCAATGTAATCTCACCTAATTCCGTCTCATTTGAATGACCATGATTTAAAGAAACCTTCTCAACGCTGGTTAGTATAATCAGCTCATCTGCATTGATTAATTCTGCAAGTTTTCCCGATGCCAGATCCTTTTCAATTACGGCACTTGCTCCACGAAGATGATGACCTTGCTCTAACACAGGAATACCACCTCCACCACAGGCGATGACTACCTGGTTGGCATCTAACAATGCTTTGATTGCATCAATTTCAATAATATCAATTGGCTTTGGAGCTGCCACAATACGGCGATATCCTTTTTGGGGTTCTTCCACCACATAATTTCCTTTTGCCTCTTCTTGCAAGGCCTCTTCTTTACTCATATACCGACCAACTGTTTTAGTTGGATTGGAAAAAGCTTCATCATAAGGGTCTACTAATACTTGCGTAAGTACTGTAGAGACAGTTCTAAAAATACCACGGCTTAATAGCTCTTCACGTATTGCATTCTGCAGATCGTATCCAATGTAACCTTGACTCATCGCTGAGCAAACAGACATCGGAGCAGGTGTATAATCTTCATGTGTCTTTCCAAATTCATTCATGGCAGTATGAATCATACCTACTTGTGGTGCATTACTATGTGAAATCACTACTTGATAACCCTCTTCGATTAGATCAGCAATGGATTTGGCAGAATTTTTGACTGCTACCATTTGCTCCGGTAATGTAGTGCCTAGCGCACGGTGTCCTAAAGCAACAACAACTTTTTTCTTCATATCAAGTACCTCTATTTCTTTCCTATTCGTTTACAATAATTATATCCAAATTATAGTATCTTCTATAGGAAAATGCAATGTTTTTGTGATAGAATAAAAGAAGTAAAGGAATCGGAAAGGAGATTACAGATATGAGATTAATCGTAGTAGGACCAAAAGGGAAAATGGGGAGATTGATTACAAAAGTTGCAGCGGAGCGAGAAGATCTAACACTTGTTGCAGGGATTGCACCGAAGGGAAGGGATTACATAGGAAAGGACTTAGGACAGGTTGCAGCAATAGGATATGAGTTGGGGGTACCAGTTGTGGATGACCTAGAGAGTGTTATCGATCAATGTGATGTTATGATAGATTTCTCCACCAAGGAGATGGCAAAAGAAGTTGTGTCCTTAGCAGTAGCCCACAAGAAAGCATTGGTATGTGGAACTACGGGCTTTACGCAGGAAGAATTCCAGGTATTTAAAGAAGCTGCAAAGTCAATTCCTATGTTATATGCTGCAAATACCTCGAAGTTAGTGAATGTCATGAATAAATTACTTGAAATTGCGACACGGGTAGTTGGGAATGAAACGGATATCGAAATTCTTGAGATGCACGATCAATGGAAAAAGGATGTACCCAGTGGGACCTCAAAAGAAATGGGAGAACTCATTGCAAATGTATTAGGAAAGGAATTAAATGATCTAGCAGTTTATGGCCGTGATGCTGGTGTTAATCAAAGAGTTCCTAGAACAATAGGATATCATTCTTTGCGTGCAGGTAATATTCCAAGTAGCCACACCGTATACTTTGGAGGAATGGGAGAACGCTTAGAAATTACACATCACTCTTATAATTGGGAATGTTTTGCAAGAGGCGCATGTGACTGTGCGGTGTACTTAGAAGGAAAAGTGGCAGGATTCTATACGATACAAGATGTGTTACAATTATAAAATTACAGTCATAGGTTAAAAACTACTTGCAAAATATGTCTGATAAGTGTACAGTTGTATTAATAGAGTAATACAATAAAACTTATGAGGAGGTAGCAATATGTTATTGGTTACAACGGAGTATATTGAAGGAAAAAAGTTTGAGATGTTAGGAATGGTAAAAGGCGCCACGATACAAACCGTACATATGGGAAAAGACATTATGAATGGCTTCAAGACGTTGGTAGGCGGAGAATTATCTTCTTATACTGAGATGATGGATAAAGCAAGAGGCGTCGCTACCAAGCGAATGTGTGAAGATGCACAAGCAATGGGGGCGGATGCGATTGTAGGGATTCGATACTCTTCAAGTGCTGTCATGCAAAGTGCAGCAGAGATCATGGTGTATGGAACCGCGGTAAAGTATATATAAGACAGTAAAAGGCGACTCTGTGAGGAGACGCCTTTCTAGATGAAATGAATTACAATTTTACAACTCTATGTCTATGACCTGTGTGCTTTAAGAATTTTTTCAAGATATCCTCAGTCCGAATCTTTAAACTAGAAGTGTTGATACATGGATGGCAGCCAATGTATTCGTGATCCAATAATTCTTTATCAATTAACAAATCAACATACCAATCCTTGTCATTCATTAAGCCAAGGACGCTAACAGATCCTGGAGTAATATCTAAATATTTTTCCATATACTCTGGTTCTGCAAAGGATAGTCTGGAAATACCTAATTGCTTTGACAGATCCTTAGTTAAAAATTTTTTGTCACCAGGCATCAACAACAAGAAAAATGTGGTTTTTTGCTGATTACGTAAGAATAGATTTTTGCACATCTTAATATTTAAAGCCTCGTCAACTACTTGACATTCTTCTATTGTGTGGGCAACATCATGATCTACTCTTTCATAGGGGATCTTTAACTTATCCAATAACTCATATACAGCCATTTCCTTAGGCAAACGATTACCATCGGTTGGTGTAGTTGTAAAATGTTCTTCTGATACATGTATAGTGCTCATATCATTTCTCCTTGTAAAATAAATATTTATATGTGAATAATAATCATTGTGTTAAGTATATATCAAAATATTTTAAATGTCCATTGACAATTAAATTGCAAAATTGTATGATTGTACTGCGAATGTAATACAGAAGGGGGAAGCTATGATACAAATAAAAAATTTGACAAAAATATATAAGTTAAATAAAAAGCAAATGAAAGAATTAAAAACTACAAATCAAGAAAAATATGCGGTCAATGATTTGAGCCTAGAAGCGCATAAGGGAGAAATTTACGGGCTATTAGGTCCAAATGGGGCCGGTAAAACAACTACATTACGTTGTATTTCTACCATTATAAAACCATCTCATGGTGAGATATATGTAGAAGGACATGAGGTAGAAAAAGAACCAGAAGCAGTTCGTGAGAACATAGGATTTTTAACAAGTGATATTAAATTAGATCCCCAATTTACTACGGATTATTTGTTCGATTTTTTTGGCCGGTTACACCATGTCTCCGCAGAACAGCTAAAGAGTCGAAAAGAAGCCCTATTCTCTTATTTTGGAATTACAGAATTTGCTCATAAGCAAATCAAAGAGTTATCCACAGGTATGAAGCAAAAGGCAGCCATTGCTGTGAGTTTAGTTCATGATCCAGATATCGTAATCTTTGATGAGCCAACCAATGGCTTAGATATCATCACAGCAAGGGGAGTAACCGATTATCTTAGAAAGCTAAGAGATGAGGGGAAGTTAGTTGTGATTTCCACACACATTATGTCAGAGGCAGAAAAATTGTGTGATAGAATCGGTATCATCATTGATGGTGAAAAGGTAGCAGAAGGAACACTGAAGGAGCTATTGGATCAAACAAAGACGAAAGATTTAGAAGATGCATTTTTTGAATTATATAGGGAGAGAAAGGGGGAGCATTAAAATGAGTGGAATGAAAGAGATATTTAAAAAAGAACTGGCAAGAATATTTAAGGATCGAAAGATGATGTTCTCGGTGTTTATCCTTCCTGTAGTTATTATGATAGGAATATTTTCTATTATTGGCAATTTGATTTCTAATATGCAAGATGATATTAATAGCCATCAGCCTATTGTATATGTTCAAAATGCGACAGAGAGCTTCCGCTCATTCTTGACTACGAGTGGTACGGATTATAAAGTTTCAGATGTAGATACAACAGAGGAAAATAGCAACGCAAAGCATAAGATATTAGTTGGAGATGCAGATTTGTTGATTGAATTTCCAGAGGATTTTAATGATGCAATTGCCAATTATCAAATAGGGGATGATATTCCACAGATCAAAACATATTATAATCCATCAGAAGATTATTCCAAAGCAGCTCATGATGAAATTGTGAGCGGGGCATTAGAATCTTATCGTCAGGCACTATTGACAGGACGGGTAGGAGATTTAGAACAGATAACAGTATTTACTGTTGATTCAGATAATAAAGATATGATTATTCAAGATGATAAAAAGGCAAATGGAAAAGCATTGGGTATGATGCTTCCGTACTTTATTACCATTTTGTTGTTTGCAGGAGCTATGGGTATTGGCACGGATATGATTGCAGGGGAAAAAGAGCGCGGAACTATGGCTAGTCTGCTAGTTGCGCCAGTAAAGAGAAGCTCCATCGTGTTAGGGAAAGTATTTGCTTTGATGGCAATCACTGGCATTTCTTCCGTCATCTATATCGCAGCCATGGGATTTTTTATGCCAAAAGCATTGTCATCTGCAGCAGGGGGAGCTGAAGTGGGATTGAAAATGAGTCTTGATATATCTCAAACACTGATGATGGGGATTTTATTAGTCGCTGTGGCATTTTTATATTCTACTATTATTGCTTTAGTTTCCGTATTTGCGAAAACGGTTAAGGAAGCGAGCACTTATATTATGCCAGTGTATATGGCGGTACTGGTAGTTGGAATGATTACGATGTATACAACGGGTGATACGGAAAATTATGTTTATTGGATTCCATTGTACAATACTTCTATGGCATTTAAAGGAATATTATCGCAAGAACTTACTTCAATGCAATATGCCACAACACTAGGTATTACCTTGATTCTAGGTATTGCATTAACGGGAATTATTGTAAAGGCATTTCAAAGTGAAAAAGTGATGGCACAATAGTGTCAAGAATAGTTGGCTCGCATATACTATGTTAAGTAGTATGTGTGAGCTTTTTGCATAAGAGCAAAAAGAGGAGCCACATGATTAGGATTGGAGCGGAATGGCATGCGTTTATGCGAATTACGGGATAAAGATGTAATCAATACATGTAATTGTAAGCGGTTAGGGTGTGTTGTAGATTTAGAAATTGATATGTGTAAAGGATGCATTGAGGCAATTATTGTTCCAGGGCCAGGTCGCATCTGTGGTTTTCTAGGGAATGAATCTGTGTATATCATTCCCTATGAGTGTATTAAAAGAGTTGGTCCGGATATTATACTAGTAGATATATGTGAAGAAAAGTTTTTGAAAAAGTAGGGAATATGTGACCTATTTATGAAACACTTGGCCCTCGCTATTGGGGCGGGGGATAGGTGTCCTTATGTTGTAAAATAAAAGAAAGTATGGTACGATACAATATATTGCTAATGGATAAAGAGAAATATGGAAATTTAAAGGAGATAAGAAGATGAAGTGCCCTTACTGTAATAATTTAGATACAAGAGTCATCGATTCTAGACCCGCAGAGGATGGGAAATCTATTAGGAGAAGACGCTCCTGTGATGAATGTGGCAAACGTTTCACAACCTATGAAAAGGTAGAAACCATTCCACTAATTATCATTAAAAAGGACAATAATCGCGAGCAATATGAACGCTCAAAGATAGAAGCGGGAGTGTTGCGAGCATGTTATAAAAGACCAGTTTCGGCAGCGTCCATTCAAGAGACGATTGATGCAATTGAAACTGAAATTTTTAATAAAGAAGAAAAGGAAATATCTAGTAATACAATAGGTGAGATTGTTATGGACAAGCTCAAAAATCTAGATGCTGTTGCTTATGTTAGATTTGCATCGGTATATAGAGAGTTTAAAGATGTGAATACCTTTATGGCAGAATTAAAAAAGATTTTAGAATAGTGGATACAATTATGGCAGGGCGGGTGATGAAACGTGGTAGCTAAGAATGGCTACCATGCAGAATCAGTTCGTCCTTTTCTTACCTTTTCGTTCCTATAGTTAGAAAAGTGGAATGAGTAGATAAAATATACACGAAGGAGCAAGATGAGGAATTATAAATTAATCATAGTCTATGATGGTACCAACTATCAGGGATGGCAACGTCAGAAGACTACAAGTAAGACGATACAAGGGATGATAGAACAAGCGATAACACAAGTCGTTGGTTATGAAGTGACCATAGATGGGGCGGGAAGAACAGATAGAGGAGTTCACGCAAAAGGTCAAGTGGCAAATGTAAAGTTGTCTAGAAAGGTTGATTGCATAGAATTAAGAGATACTTTGAATCAAAAATTGCCAGATGACATAAGAGTCAAACAGATTGAACTGGTTAAAAAAAGTTTTCATAGTCGCTATTGTGCCAAAGCCAAGATCTATGAGTATTGTATTGAAATCAGAGAAAGACCAGATGTATTTACTAGAAAATATAGATATCATCATCCTCAGACATTGGATGTTAGTCAGATGGAAAAAGCGGCATCACTACTGATTGGAACGCATGATTTTAAAAGTTTTACAGATCAAAAGGATGAACGAGGTACGGTACGAAGTATCTATGATATAAAGATTGTGAAAGTACAAGACCAGATTAAAATTGTGTATTATGGGACTGGTTTTTTGTATCATATGGTGCGCATTATAACGGGTACGTTGATTGAAGTAGGAAGAGGAGAGCGAGATGCAATAGACATTCCTGCCATTTTACAAGCAAAAAAACGTGTACAAGCAGGATACTTAGTACCTGCACAGGGTTTGAATTTGGTAGAAGTAAAATACGAATGTAAGCCAAAATAAAGGTGTAGAGGAGAAGAAAAAGTATGAAGTTAATATCGTGGAATGTAAATGGAATTAGAGCTTGTGTAGGAAAGAACTTTTTAGAATTTTTTGAAGAGGCAGATGCAGACATTTTTTGTATACAGGAAAGCAAGATGCAAGAAGGGCAGTTGGAATTAGAGCTAAAGGGATATCATCAGTACTGGAATTACGCAGTAAAGAAAGGGTATTCTGGAACAGCAATTTTTACAAAACAAAAACCAATGTCAGTTACGTATGGAATAGGGAAAGAGGAGCACGATCAGGAAGGTCGTGTGATTACGATAGAATTAAATGACTTTTACGTTACAACTGTTTATACTCCTAATTCTCAAAGTGAATTAGCTAGGTTAGAGTACCGCATGAAATGGGAAGAAGATTTTTTGATTTATTTAAAAAAATTGGAGGTAAAAAAGCCAGTTATTTTCTGTGGTGACTTAAATGTTGCTCATAAAGAAATAGACTTAAAGAATCCAAAAACGAACAAAAAGAATGCCGGATTTACAGATGAGGAGCGGGAAAAATTTTCAAGGTTGCTTGAGGCAGGATTTATCGATACGTTTCGATACTTTTATCCTGAGCAGGAACAAATCTATTCTTGGTGGTCTTATCGGTTCAGTGCCAGAGCTAAGAATGCTGGCTGGAGAATTGATTATTTCTGCGTTTCAAAATGTCTGGAAGAGCGACTTCAAGATTCTAAAATTTTAACTCATGTGCTAGGATCCGATCATTGTCCAGTAGAACTTACGATATCGGAATAGGGATGATACTTTGTATAAAGTTTAACATTATGTTTATAATTTAAGAATAAGCATTTTTTGTGAGTTGTTAGAATTAGAAAATAGGGGGTAAACATGAGGATAGAATGTGAGAAAGCGGTAGCATTAGTAATTGACTATCAAGAAAAGTTGATTCCAGTAATGGAAGAAAAACAAAAATTGATTGAGAACTCTAGTATTCTTGTGGCAGGATTAAAGACCTTAGAGATACCAATATGTATCACACAACAATATACGAAAGGTCTTGGCATGACGATTGAAGAGATCACCCAGGCCGCTGGGAAAAAGGAATATATTGATAAAATCATGTTTAGTGCATATGAAGCGGTAAAAGATGTGGTAGCAGGCAGACAATTTGTCATTATTTGTGGGATTGAAGCACATATCTGTGTATTACAAACCATTGTTGATTTGAAGTCCAATGGTTACACACCAGTATTGGTATCGGATTGCATATCCAGTAGAAAAAGCAATGATCGAAAGGTGGCAATAAAAAGAGCGCGTGAAGAAGGGGCAATTATTACAACCTATGAATCTTTACTTTTTGAATTATTAAAAAAAGCGGGCACGGATACTAGCAAAAAGATACAACGACTTATTAAGTAATAGTATTATGATAGGTCTAAAAGACGTTGACACATATGTCTTAGTTGTTTTATGAATTGTTCATCGTCTAGAGATGTTCGCTTTGGTGTAGTATGATAATGTTTTTTACCTTTTTTATTTCGTTGTTTTTTAGCCAGATGTCGTTCAAATAAAAGTAAATCTATATTTTCAGGCGTATACTCTTTCCCATTTTGATGCAAAGCGTATGCGCCTTTTGACAATGCTAATGATGCAACACCATAATCCTGCGTTATTACAATATCATCAGTAGAGGTAAGGCCAAGCAAAGCAAAATCAGCAGAGTCAGCCCCTTGATCAACAGTGACGATAGTTGCATAGGATGAGGTAAGTAGATGATTGCGATCAACTACAACCGTAACTGGGATTTGTAGTGATTGCGCCAGCGATATGGTAATAGAAATCACTGGACAGCCATCACCGTCAATTAATATTTGCATAGTAATATCTTAGCCTCCTAATAGATGGTATTTTGAAATTCTTAAGTTAATGCTAAGTATAACATAGTTATTGTGCTATATAATAACAAATACTTACAAAATGAGAAAAGTTTTTTGTAGGTATATATTATTTCGTGAGAGCGTTGTGTTTGATGAAACAAAGTGATATTATTATGAAAGTATGAAATACTAGTCCCTAAAAAGGATGGATACATAGAGAAGATGAGGCATAGGAGGAAAACTTAACCGTGATAGACAGGGCAATAGAATTCGCAACAAAAGCACATGAAGGCCAATTTAGAAAAGGTACAAAAAGACCCTATATTGTTCATCCAGTGGAAGTTGGAGATATTGTAGCTGGAATGACAACTGACGAAGAAATCATCAGCGCTGCAATACTACATGATACAATCGAAGATTGTGAA
The DNA here is from genome assembly GCA_052116865.1 of Lachnospiraceae bacterium LCP25S3_G4. Taxonomy (GTDB): domain Bacteria; phylum Bacillota; class Clostridia; order Lachnospirales; family Lachnospiraceae; genus CAUPWF01. The sequence goes on from JBQKKG010000006.1 coordinate 75,775, forward strand.
GGTGTCACACAGGAAATTTTGCGACAGGAATTTGGAATGAGAGTTGCGTTGTTTGTTGCCCAAGAAAGTGAAGATAAGTCGAAGACATGGGAAGAAAGAAAAGCAGCTACCATTGAGCATATTAAACATGCGCCAAAAGAGGTGCAAATGATTGCGTTAGCTGATAAATTGTCCAATATGCGTGATATAGATCGGGATTACCCAGTGCATGGAGAAGCCTTATGGGATCGGTTTAGAATGAAGAGTAAAGCAGCAATTGCATGGTATTACAAAGGTGTCATGGAATCTTTAGCACCAGCATTCAAAGGGGTTCCGGCATATGAGGAATATTGCAAGTTAGTAAGAAAAAATTTTGAATCATAAAAGAAATATACGAAAGGATAAATATTATGAAGAAAAAAATACTTATGCTTGGAACTGGCGGAACCATTGCATCTAAGCAGACGGAGCACGGATTGACCCCAGGGTTATCCTCAGAGGAGGTATTATCATATATACCACAGGCATCAAATTATTGCAGTATTGAGACTTTGCAAGTGTGTAGTATTGACAGTACCAATATTACACCAGAACATTGGAAACTTGTTGTTGTGGCCATTGAAAATAATTATGAAAAGTATGATGGATTTGTGATCTGTCATGGAACAGATACCATGGCGTATACCGCATCTGCCTTATCCTATATGATACAATATTCTAAAAAGCCGATTGTTATAACTGGAGCTCAGAAGCCGATTGATATGGAGGTGACAGATGCAAAGACGAATCTTTTAGATAGTTTTATCTATGCATCAGATGATGAATCACAAGGGGTAGACATTGTATTTGATGGAAAGGTAATTATAGGTACTCGAGCAAAAAAGGTGAATGCAAAAAGTTTTAATGCATTTTCAAGTATTAATTTCCCATATCCTGCGGTGATACAAGACCAAAAGATTATTCGTTATATCCCATCTATCCCATATAAGGAAGATGTTCGATTTTATCACAATATGAATGATAGTATTTTTGTATTAAAGTTAATTCCAGGAATAAAATCAGATATGTTGTCCTATATATTTAATAACTATGATTGTCTCGTAATTGAAAGTTTTGGGGTAGGAGGCATCCCAGAAAGTATTATTCATACATTCTATAATTATATGAAGGAATGGACGAAAAAAGGGAAAATTGCTGTGATGACTACGCAGGTGGCTAACGAAGGGAGTGATATGACTGTTTATCAAGTAGGAAAAACAGTAAAAGCTGATTTTGATATGGTGGAAGCCTATGATATGACGTTGGAATCAACCATTACAAAATTAATGTGGATCCTAAGCCTTGACAATGTCAATTATGAAGAGATGAAAGGGTTGTTTTATAAGCAGATTAATCATGACATTTTATTCAAGGAAAATAGGAGTTAGAAATGAACAAATCAAAGAGTGGACGATATCACTTCTTTCACGGAGTTTACAAACATGTTGTGTGCGTAATTAGCATGATCGCACTCATTAGTTTTAGTATGATACCAGTCAGTGCAAAAGAGGAATGGCATACAAAGGGTTCTATAAGCCTGGCCCCTAAAATTATAGATAACATATGGGAAACGATAGGGCAAAATGGGAACCTCGAGGAATCATTGATTGTAGACGAAGTGATGACACCAGGAGCGTATTCCATTATGGGACGAACAACGGCTACAGTAAGCCAAATGATTACATATTATCAAGAAAATAGTGGAAATTATCCAAGTGAAATGTTAGGAAAAGGTGGAGCAGGAGACATCGAAGCATTTGCCAATATCTATTATGAAGAATCAATTGCAGAAGGTGTTCGGGCAGAAGTTGCGTTTGCACAGACCATGAAAGAAACAGGGTGGTTACAATATGGAGGAGATTCTAAGATCAGTCAATTTAATTTTGCAGGTTTGGGGACTACTGGCGGGGGCGTGGAAGGAAATGCCTTTCCAGATGTTAGGACTGGAGTTCGAGCACAGATACAACATTTAAAGGCCTATGCTTCTGATTTGGCGTTGAATCAGCCTTGTGTAGATGCTAGATACGGGTATGTTACCAAGGGGTGCGCACCATTTGTAGAGTGGTTAGGACAACAGGAGAACCCATCAGGAACAGGGTGGGCAGTAGCCTCTGGCTATGGATATGACATTGTCGGTATGATATGGGAATTAAAAAGCTTGTAACCCTTAAGAGTTTCTAAAGAATGTATGAAAACCTTGACAAAAGCAGATGACAAAGATATGATTATCAATAGTTAAAAAAATCTAAATTTAAAAGGTAAAGAAAAAGAGGAGTACATATGGACTCTTGAAAGAGAAAATCACTCATAGGCTGAAAGGTGATTACAAGGAAGTTGTATGGAAGGTAGCTTTGGAACTGGATATCTGAACTGTTATATAAAAGTAGTAAGATATCACGGAGTAGTCCACGTTATAGGGCTGTTAAGATATGCTGGTGAAAGTATAAAAAAGGTGGTACCGCGATGATTCGCCCTTTACGTAAGTAAAGGGCTTTTTTTTATCATTGAGCATGGGACACCAGTGATAAATTTATGAGGAAAAAGAGGAGAATACAATGGGAAAAGAACTAGAAACCAAATATGACCCAAAGGCGATTGAGAAAAAAATATATGAGAAATGGTGCGAAAAAAAATATTTTCATGCAGAAGTGGATCAAAGTAAAAAGCCATTTACAATTGTAATGCCACCACCTAATATTACGGGAAAGTTACACATGGGACATGCACTAGATAATACGCTACAAGATATTCTAATACGTTATAAAAGGATGCAAGGATTCGAAGCACTCTGGATTCCAGGAACAGACCATGCCGCTATTTCTACTGAAGTTAAGGTAACAAATCAATTAAAAGCGGAGGGGATAGACAAGAAAGAATTAGGACGCGAAGGATTTTTAGAGAGAACATGGGAATGGAAAGAAGAATATGGTGGAGCAATTAAGGAACAATTAAAGAAGATTGGTGTGTCTTGTGATTGGGATAGAGAACGCTTTACTATGGATGAAGGTTGTTCCAAAGCAGTAGAGGATGTATTTATTAAGTTATATGAAGAAGGCTATATTTATAAAGGTTCTAGAATTATCAATTGGTGCCCGGTATGCAAAACATCTCTTTCAGACGCAGAAGTGGAACATGAAGAGCAGGCAGGACATTTTTGGCATATTAAGTATCCGATTGTTGGGACTGATAGATATTTGGAAATTGCAACAACACGTCCAGAAACTATGTTAGGCGATACTGCAATTGCAGTTCATCCAGATGATGAGAGGTATGCAGATATTGTTGGGAAGACAGTATTACTTCCACTTATGAATAAAGAAATACCAATCGTAGCAGATTACTATGTAGATAAAGACTTTGGTACGGGAGCGGTTAAAATTACACCAGCTCATGATCCAAATGACTTTGAGGTAGGAAAACGTCATAATCTGCCTGAGATTAATATCATGAATGACGATGCAACCATTAATGAACTAGGTGGTAAGTATGCTGGGATGGATAGATATGAAGCAAGGAACGCTATGGTTGCAGACCTAAAAGAACAGGGATATCTTGTGAAAATTGAGGATCACACGCATAATGTAGGGACTCATGATAGATGCTGTACAACTGTGGAACCATTGATAAAACAACAATGGTTTGTAAAGATGGAAGAGTTGGCAAAGCCAGCAATAGAGGCTTTGAAAAAGAAAGAGTTAAAATTTGTTCCAGAACGATTTGATAAAACTTATTTGCATTGGTTAGAAAATATTCGTGACTGGTGTATTTCTAGACAAATCTGGTGGGGGCATAGAATCCCTGCATATTATTGTGATTCTTGTGGAGAGTTTGTAGTTGCACGAGAATTGCCTAACACATGTTCCCATTGTGGAGGCACTCATTTTACACAGGATGAGGATACCTTGGATACATGGTTCAGCTCAGCACTATGGCCATTTTCTACACTCGGTTGGCCTGAAGATACACAAGAGTTGGATTATTTTTATCCAACAGATGTATTGGTAACTGGATATGATATTATCTTCTTCTGGGTGATTCGTATGGTATTTTCGGGTTATGCACATACAGGAAAGTCTCCATTTGACACGGTACTAATTCATGGATTAGTTCGGGATGATCAAGGACGAAAAATGAGTAAATCACTTGGAAATGGGATTGATCCACTTGATGTTATTGAACAATATGGAGCAGATGCGTTACGATTAACGTTAGTAACGGGAAATGCACCTGGCAATGACATGCGCTTTTATTATGAAAGAGTCGAGGCGAGTAGAAACTTTGCCAATAAGGTTTGGAATGCTTCCCGATTTATCATGATGAATATGGAAGGAAAGACAATAACAACCCCAGAGGATTTTCAATTAAAAACAGCAGATAGATGGATTCTTTCAAAGGTAAATACGTTAGCGAAAGAAGTAACAGAAAATATGGATAAATTTGAACTAGGAATTGCAGTTCAAAAGGTGTATGATTTTATTTGGGATGAATTCTGCGACTGGTATATAGAGATTGCGAAGGAACGTATTTATCATGCAGAGTATGATTCGGATTCAGCAGAATATGCATTATGGACATTAAAGACGGTATTAGGCCAAGCATTAAAGTTATTACATCCATTTATGCCATTTGTTACAGAAGAGATTTACAGTGCACTAGTACCAGAAGAAGAGTCTTTGATGATTTCACAATGGCCAGTGTACAAAGAAGAGTGGAACTTCCCAGTGATGGAAGAACTTATGGATCGTGTGAAAGCACTGGTGCGAGGCGTTCGAAATGTAAGAGCAGAGATGAATGTCCCTCACAATAAAAAGATTACGATTTATATTGTTTCTGAAAAACGTCAGATATGCGAGGGATTTGAATACCTTAAAAATTCAGCAAAAATGCTTGTTGGAGCAGCAAAGATACGTGTACAATATACCAAGGCAGGTGTTCCTGTGGATGCAGTTTCCGTAGTGGTTCAAGACGCAGTTGCATATTTGCCATTAGAAGACCTTGTAGATAAAGAGCAAGAAATAGAGCGCTTGATGAAAGAGCAGGAAAAACTTGTGAAAGAACTTGCACGGGTAAACGGTATGTTAGCGAATGAGAAGTTTATAAGTAAAGCACCGGAAGCAAAAATCAATGAAGAAAAAGAAAAGTTAGAAAAGTATACGCAAATGATGGAACAGGTGAAAGAAAGACTTACCATACTAAGTAAATAGGGTTATAGATAGTGAGAGGTTTTGTATGAAATATATAAAAAAGCCAGACTGGAAAGGTCTGGCTGCTAAGATCAAGAATCTTAAGAAGGAAGATATAAAAGAATATTGGACAAAAAAAACAGAACGTAGAAAGAAGATTCTAGAAGCACGCAGGAATAGTGCGTTGGCAAAAAAAATGGAGCCAGTCTACAGAATAATGAATCGATATTCTTTGGTATTTCACGCTCTTTTAGCTATGATTTTAAACTTTTTTATAGAATTAATATCTAGACATTCCATAGTAGAGGCATGGGTGTATATGGTGAATTCACCATTGGTCTTTTTATATAATTCATTCTTAATATTTATTACATTTTCGCTTGTATATTTAGTGCGGAGACGTACATTTACCAGAATTATAATAAGTGTGATATGGTTGGCACTTGGAATCAGCAACGGATATATGTTGATGAAACGTGTCACCCCATTTAATGCACAGGATCTAAAAGTTGCAAGGGATGCAATAACACTCATTAACTCCTATTTTAATCCATTGGAATTGATTCTATTGGGAGTAGGAATTGCAGCAGTATTGCTTTGGTTAGTCGCGATGTGGCGACGTGGAGGCCAGTTTAAAGGAAAGATGCATCGAGTGATTGCAGGAATAGGGGTAGTATTCTGGTTCGGATTATATATGATTACAACCAATATAGCCATTGATAAGAGGGTAGTATCTAACTATTTTGGGAATATTGCGTTCGCATATGAAGATTATGGATTCCCGTATTGCTTTGTATCCAGTGTGTTTAATACCGGAATTACGCAACCTAATGATTATAATAAAAAGACAATTATGGCTATTTCCGATAATGGAGCGATTACGGAATCAAGTACAAAAATAGCAGAAAATAAAAGACCCAATGTGATTTTTGTTCAGTTGGAATCCTTTTTTGATACTGCGGAGTTAGAATTCTTACAGACGTCAGATGATCCACTGCCAAATCTCAGGAATTTATTTGCAAATTATTCCACTGGGTACTTCAAGGTACCATCGGTTGGGGCAGGGACTGCGAATACAGAATTTGAGGTATTAACCGGAATGAACCTTAGGTATTTTGGACCGGGTGAATATCCATACAAAACTGTTCTAAAAGATGAAACATGTGAAAGTGCAGCAACTGCATTGAAATCATTGGGATATGGGGCACATGCACTGCATAATAATGGCGGGAATTTTTATAGTCGAGCAAAGGTATTTAATAACATTGGATTTGACAGTTTTACAAGTAAAGAATTTATGAATATCTTACAAATGACAGAAAACGGATGGCCGAAAGATGAGATTTTGACACAACATATTATGGAATCCATGGATACTACAGAGCAACAGGATTTTGTGTTCTGTGTCTCCGTACAGGGGCATGGGGAGTATCCAGAAGAGAAAGTGTTGGAAAACCCGAAAATTACGGTCAGTGGTTTAGAAGATGAAGGAAGGACAAATGCGTGGGAATATTACGTGAACCAAGTGTATGAGATGGACCAATTTGTTGGGGATCTAATTGCAGCAGTGGAGGAGCGAGATGAACCAAGCGTAGTTGTTTTCTATGGAGATCACTTGCCAACGATGGGGTTAGAAGCCGAGGATATGAAGAGCAGATACCTATATAACACGAATTATGTGATTTGGGACAACATTGGATTAAAAAAAGAGGACAGAAATATTGCTTCTTATCAAATCATGGCCGATGTGTTTGAAAAACTAGATATTCATTCAGGGACAATATTTAACTATCATCAAAAACGAAGACAAACGAAGGATTATCTACTGGATTTAGAATTATTACAATATGACATTTTGTATGGCAAGCAATACGTATATAAAGGGCAAAAGCCTATCATTGAAGGGGATATGCAAATGGGTATTCGAGATGTTATATTAAAAAATGTAGTTTCTCATTTAGACGGAACCAATAGTTTGTATGGAGAGAATTTTACAAAAGCAAGTAAGGTCTATATCAATGACGAAAAACAAAAAAGCACATTTTTAAATAATACAAGAATGGAATTACAAGAATCTCAACTTAAAAATGGTGATATCATTACGGTTAGTCAGGTGGGTTCTAGCAATACAATTTTTAGAACTTCAAAGCAATACGAGTATCTGGACGGTAAATTAACAGAGGTTCCAGAGGTGATTCAAACAGAAGATGATGCAACGATAGACGAGACTGATGGTGAAGTACAGACAGATCAGAATAAAGTGGATGGAGCAGAATAGTGAATTATCAGGATGCGGTAGAGTATATATTAGGTATTCAAAAATTTACAAAAAAACATGATGAAAATCATACAGTAGAATTCTTGAAAAGATTAGGTGTATATGAGTCTACAGGTCATATTATTCATGTAGCCGGGACCAATGGAAAGGGGTCTGTATGTGCATATTTACAGGCTCTTTTACTAGCGGATCATAAAGATGTGGGGATGTTTACCTCTCCACATCTTGTGAACATAAACGAACGTATCCGGATAAATGGTATGGACATTTCTGACGAAGAATTTTTAGTATGTTTTCAGAGGACGTTAGATGTTGTGAAGCAGATGGAACAAGACGGAATTGCTCATCCGACATTTTTTGAATTTCTGGTGGGAATGGCAATGGTAGCATTTCAAAGAAGTCATATGGAATATATCATTTTGGAGACAGGGCTTGGTGGAAGATTAGATGCGACCAATGCATTTTTAAAACCATTGTTAACAGTTATTACTTCTATTAGTAAAGATCATACGGCAATTCTGGGGGATACAATCGAACAAATTGCCAAGGAAAAAGCAGGAATTATAAAAAAGAATGTGCCAGTAATCTTTGATGGCAATAACGGACAAAGCGCTCAGGTCATTCGACAAAGAGCAGACTTCTTACATGCGCCGTGTAGAGAAATCACGAAAAATGCGTACGAAATTAAAGAAATCAAGGACAAACATATTGCATTTTTAAGCCTAAATGCGTATTATGAATATACTACATGGCAGTTATCTAATCCAGGGCTCTATCAGGTTGATAATGCGATGTTGGCTCTAGAAGCAATGGCATATATAAAAAAAGCTTCTAATCAGAAGCCCAAGATAGAACACTATAGACAGGCAATGGAAGCAGTGCATTGGGAAGGAAGACTAGAAGAAGTATGTAAGAATATGTATGTAGATGGGGCGCATAATATAGGGGCAATTGAACGGTTTGTAGAAACGATACAAGAGGTATTTAAAAAGCGTGAAGTAGTCATTTTATTTTCAGCAGTACAAGACAAAGAATATGAATCTATGATTGCATATTTGTGTAAGCATATCGAGGCAAAAGCATATATTATTACAGCAATTAGGGATATACGTGCTACGAAAACAGAAGAGTTGTCTCGCATATTTCAAACATATACAGATCGAAAAGTTATAATAAAAGAAACACTTTCAGAAGCGTGGATGTGTGCAAAAGAAGAAAAGGGAAACGACGGAGTTGTATATTGTATCGGTTCCTTATATTTGGTGGGTATGATTAAGGAATTAATAGCAGGAGGTAATATACATGCTTAACTTTGAAGAAGAATTGAAAAAATTCAAACCGAGTTTGGAAGTTGAAAATATAGAAAATGCGGTATATCAGGAAGATTTAACAGATATGACGGATATATTGAGAGAAATGTTAGAACAGACAAAGTAAGTAGAAAGATTACGGTGGGAGTTTATGGAATATACGAAGAAGATCTTGTATCAATCCAATTATTGGTATAATGATGGTCTAAAGAAAGCCAACATTCACGATTTGTCTGGAGCAATGGTTTCTCTTAGACGGAGCTTACAATATAATAGGGAAAACATTGCAGCAAGAAATTTACTTGGTCTGGTCTATTATGGCCGAGGGGAAGTGGCAGAAGGGCTTGTAGAATGGATAATCAGCAAGAACTTAAAGCAGCACGATAATGTAGCGAACTACTTTATCAAGAAAGTGCAAGAGACACCCAGTGAATTAGAAGCGGTCAATCAATCAATTAAAAAATATAATCAATGTCTTGTATATTGCGAACAGGATGGAGAAGATCTGGCAATTATCCAACTAAAAAAGATTGTGGCGTCTCATCCGAATTATTTAAAAGCACATCAGCTGTTATCATTATTATATTTAAAAACAGAACAATATGCTAAAGCCAGACAGTCACTGCGTAAGGCTCATAAGATTGATACTACGAATGATATTACATTACATTACATGCATGAGTTAAATCAGTTGAAGGGCCAGAAGGTTAAAGAAGTAAAAGATGCTACAGTTACATACAATCTTGGAAATGAAACCATAATTCAGCCTGTTTCTGCAACTTTAAAAGATAATGCGAGTACCATTACAATTGTGAATATTATAATTGGTATTTTAATTGGCGCAGCGGTTGTATGGTTCTTGATTGTGCCATCTGTAAATGAATCAAAATTAAGTGCCAATAATAAGGTGATTGTTGAATATAGTGATCAAATAGCAGCCAATAAGGCGGAAATAAGTGCGTTGAAAAAGGAACTGGAAACTTATCGTTCATCTAGTGATGAAGCAGAGGCAACGTTAGCGAATGCAGCAACTACTGCCACTAGCTATGAAGCGTTGCTAACAGTATCAGAACATTATAATTCTTCCAGTTATAGCAATAGTACTTTGGCAGAGGAGTTATTGACTATTAATCCAGAGTCTTTAGGGACACAGGGGAGAAGCGTCTACGATACAATTGCTGCGGAAGTATTTCCAAGTGTTTGCACAAAAGACTTCAAAGCGGCAAAGGAAAGTTATGATGTAGCAGATTATGCAGGAGCCATTGCAAAATTAGAAAAAATTATGCAGATGGATGAAAGCTTCCAAGAGGGGCAAGCTATGCTTTTATTAGGAAATGCATATACAAAGAATAACGAAACAGATAAGGCAGCAGAAAAATATAACAAAGTTATGGAAGTATTTCCAGGAACAGATGTTGCTACAGCGGCAGAAAAAGGGCTCAAAGGTGAACTCGAGGATAATGCAACAAATACACCACAAGAGGAAGAATAACGACTTACTTAAGAAAAGAGATATGCAAAGGCATATCTCTTTTTGCGCAAAAGCAAGACATAATAAGGGGGAAAGAAGCATGAAATATCAAATTGAGGAAAATTGCCTTACGGTATATTTGCCAGAGGACTTAGATCACTTTAGCGCAGAACAAATGAGAAAAAAGATGGATTCGCTTATTGAAAGAAATCATATTAAGTATTTGATATTTGATTTTCAGGATACAAATTTTATGGACAGTTCTGGAATCGGAGTGATTATGGGAAGGTATAAACTGATTTACTTACTTGGGGGAGAAGTATGGGCAGTTCATGCAAACACTCGTATCAAAAAAATATTGGTCATGTCTGGAGTAACAAAAATAATGCAGATATATGAGGAGGAAAAACAAGTATGAAAAACACCAATGAAATGGAATTAATATTCGATGGTTATTCGTCCAACGAAGGCTTCGCAAGGGTTGCAGTAGCGGCATTTATGACGCAATTAAATCCAACGTTAGAAGAAGTAGCAGATGTAAAGACTGCAATTTCAGAAGCAGTCACAAATGCAATTATTCATGGATATGAGAGTGAAGTACATAAAATAAAAATTCACTGTTCGATTGAACAGGGTACATTTTATGCAGAAGTCATTGATACAGGTATAGGGATTGAAAATATTGAGCAGGCAATGGAACCATTATTTACCACAAAACCTGAACTAGAAAGGTCTGGTATGGGATTTGCATTTATGGAGGCGTTCATGGATAAAATAAGTGTTACGTCAGAGGCTGGAAAAGGTACCTGTGTCAAAATGGAAAAAACAATTGGAAAAGGAAGGGAGCTATGGACCACACAATCGCTTTAATCAAACAAGCACACGAGGGCGATAAAAGAGCGAGAGAACAATTAGTAGAGGAGAATGTTGGTCTAGTATGGTGTATTGTCAAAAGATTTAATGGAAGGGGTGCAGAGACAGAAGACTTATTTCAAATAGGCAGTATTGGACTTTTAAAGGCAATTGACAAATTTGATTTTAATTACGAAGTCAAATTTTCCACATATGCAGTTCCAATGATATCGGGAGAAATCAAACGATTTCTAAGAGATGATGGAATGATTAAAGTTAGTCGTTCATTAAAAGAATTGTCTTATAAGGCATATCTAGTACGTGAACAGTTACAGACGCAGTGGAATCGGGAACCAACATTAGAAGAACTAGCAAAAGAAATGCAGGTGGAGAAAGAAGAATTAGCATTGGCATTTGAATCTAGTGGTGAGATTGAATCCTTGCATAAGCCCATCTATCAAAAAGATGGAAATGAAATTCAATTAATGGATAAGCTAGAAGAGAAAGAGGGAAAAGAAGAAGAACTTTTAAATCGCATGCTATTACAGCAATTGCTAGAGAATTTAGAGAAAGAAGAAAGAACATTAATCTATTTAAGATATTTTTCCAATATGACGCAATCGGAAGTAGGGAGAAAATTAGGAATATCCCAAGTTCAGGTCTCACGTCTGGAAAAGAAAATCTTAAAAAATATGCGAGAACAGCTATAGAATTGAACCAAAATAGAAAGCATACCTTATGTATAATTTTCCATATAAAAGCCATAATAAGCCGTAGATTATTAGATTATAATCATGCAATGAAAGGCGGTGTAAAGAAATGGAACATGGAAGAAAAAAACTACGGGTATGCTTAATTTGTGTAGTTTTTTTGGCTATTGTGGTAGGACTTTTCTATTACTATTATGATGTGCAGCAAAGTGAAATGACAGGGGAAGGTACTCTGGTAGAATGGACAGGAATGGAGACGTATGATAGATGGCCGTTGTAAATGAAACCGTGTATATTAAAGCAGATCAAAATGTGGAAGTAACCAAACCAGATGTTTCACTTGGTGATATCCTTTCTATGGAGTGTAGTAACAAAGATGTAGTTCCAAGACTGAAATCATTGAAAATCCTAAAAATACCAAAACAAGGCACAAGGCGATATGTTATTTCTATATTACGCATTGTGCAATTAATACATGAAGTATATCCGGGAATCGATGTACAAAGTGTTGGTGAACCAGATATTATTGTTACTTTTGAGGATCAAAAAACACCAAATAAATGGCTACATTGGTTAAAGACAATAGGAGTTGTAATTATTACATTTATAGGGGCAGCATTTTCGATTATGGCATTTAATAATGACGTGTCAACCGCCGGATTATTTTCGCAAATATATGAACTACTTGTTGGAAAACCATCGGATGGATTCACCATACTAGAGGTTACCTATAGTATTGGATTAAGCATTGGAATCTTAATATTTTTCAACCATTTTGGCGGTAAAAAATTCACCGTTGATCCGACACCTATGGAAATAGAGCTACGCCTATATGAAAATGATATTCAGACTACACTGGTACAAAATTATTCTAGGAAGGAGCAAGAAATAGATGTGGATACAACAAATCCTGCTTGCAACCATAGGCCTTAGTGCAGGTCTGGTAGTGGCAGGAGGACTCTTTTCATTTATCTGTAGTTTGGGCGTTGTGTCCAAATTTGCAGATCGTACGCATACCGGTGATTCGATTATGTTATACGAAGATTCTATAGCATTTGGCGGGATTTTGGGGAACTTATTTTTCATATTTCAAGTTCATATACCTTGGGGGGCTATTCTAGTTCCTATATTTGGAATCTTTGCAGGAATTTTCGTGGGATGTTGGGCCATGGCATTGGCGGAAATCTTAGATATTTTTCCGGTATATATTCGTCGAATAAAATTGATAAAATGTATTCCTTATATCATAGTGAGTATTGCTATTGGAAAAGGAATTGGAGCATGTTTATTCTTCTTTCAAAAATGGGGGGCATTGAGATGATAGATCAAGAAAAAAAAATAAAGCAACAAAAGGCGTATCAAGAATATGTCAAAGCCAGAACACCGATCAGTAATTTATATGTAGATATGGCAAAGGCTTTTATCGTGGGCGGAATCATTTGTACAATTGGACAGTTTATAACGAATTATTGTAAGAGTATGGGTCTATCAAAGGATATTTGTGGATCATGGACGTCTTTAATATTGGTATTAATCAGTGTACTCTTAACGGGATTCAACCTATATTCAAGGATTGCAAATTGGGGAGGCGCAGGTGCTTTAGTACCAATTACTGGGTTCGCTAATTCCGTTGCAGCACCCGCAATTGAATACAAAAAAGAAGGACAGGTATTTGGTATCGGATGCAAAATTTTTACCATAGCAGGCCCTGTAATACTGTATGGTATTTTCACCTCCTGGGTCTTAGGAATCTTGTATTATATTCTAGTAAAGGTGGGTGTGATGGTATGAGTTCATTAGAGAATGCAGGAATGACAAAAGGGGCTCAAAGCATTCAATTTGAGCGGGCTCCTTTCTTGATTAGTAGTGGCTCGGTAGTGGGTAGCAAAGAAAGTGAAGGCCCTTTAGGAAAATTATTTGATATGTCTCAAAAAGATAATTTGTTTGGACAAAAAACATGGGAAGCAGCAGAAAGTCAGATGCAAAAAGAAGCATGTATTTTAGCCATGAATAAAGCAAATTTAGATCCTAAGCATATTCGTTATCTATTTGGGGGAGATTTGCTACGACAGGGAATTGCTACTTCTATGGGGGTAGAAGCATTACAGATCCCAATGTTTGGCTTGTATGGGGCATGCTCTACATCCGGAGAAGCAGTGGCGCTTGGAGCGATGACGGTAGCAGCTGGATATGGGGAATATATGCTAGCGGTAACTTCTAGTCACTTTGGAAGTGCAGAAAAGGAATTCCGTTTTCCATTAGGATATGCGAATCAAAGACCTAAATCTTCTCATTGGACCGTGACTGGGAGTGGAGCATTTTTAATCGGAAGAAGAAAAAGTCATGTACGTATTACCGGAGTTACGATAGGAAAAATTGTAGATTATGGATTAAAAGATTCTCAAAATATGGGAGCTTGTATGGCACCCGCTGCCTGCGATACTATTTTACAAAATCTGAAAGATTTTGGAAGGGCACCCGAAGATTATAATCGGATAGTGACAGGGGACTTGGGGTATATTGGACAACGGATCTTATTAGACTTAGCCAAAGAGAAGGGGCATGATATTACGAGTAATCATATGGATTGTGGGATGACAATTTTTGATCAGGAAGCGCAAAATACGAATGCAGGGGGAAGTGGTTGTGGTTGTGCAGCTGTTACCTTATCTGCCTATATATTGCCCAAAATAGAAAGTGGAGAATGGAAGCGGGTATTATTTGTGCCAACAGGAGCTTTGATGTCTACCGTAAGCTACAATGAAGGTGAAAGTGTCCCAGGTATCGCGCATGGTATTGTCTTGGAACATTGTTAAGTTGGAAAGGAAAGGGAAGAACGTATGGATTATTTGAATGCTTTTTGGGTAGGAGGTCTGGTATGTGCATTGGTCCAAATCCTTCTAGACAGAACAAAAATGATGCCTGGACGGGTAATGGTACTCTTAGTTTGTACCGGATCTGTACTAGGATTCATTGGAATCTTTGAGCCCATTTTAAAATTTGCCGGAGCAGGTATTAGTGTTCCTTTATTAGGATTTGGGAATGTTTTGTGGAAAGGCGTGAAAGAAGCTGTTGACAAATATGGATTTATTGGTGTTTTTATGGGAGGATTTAAAGCAAGTGCAGTGGGAATTTCGGCAGCGTTAATCTTTGGATACTTAGCATCGCTTGTCTTTGAACCGAAAATGAAGAAGTAATGTAAAATCTATGTAAAATAATGTAAAATGACCGTAAAAATTATGAAAAATATTGTTTTATATTGGCGATAATGGTATTGTAAAATAGATGTAAAAAAATAGACAAGTATAAGTTAATATTTAGGAGGAGTTATGAATTACGCCAATATTATTATCCCGTTTGTCGGTGGGCTTGGAATGTTTATCTACGGCATGCAGATTATGGCAGGTGGCTTAGAAAATGCAGCCGGTAATAAGATGAAATCACTACTTGAAGTACTGACAAAGAATAAATTCTTTGGGGTATTATTAGGGGCTTTGATTACAGCAGTTATTCAAAGTTCGTCAGCTACAACCGTTATGGTGGTTGGGTTTGTAAATGCAGGAATTATGAATTTGACACAGGCTATGGGAGTTATTATGGGTGCCAATGTTGGTACCACTGTTACAGGATGGCTGGTTTCTAGTGTAGAATGGGCAAAATTTCTAAGTCCAACAACATTAGCTCCAATTGCAATTATGATTGGTGTGATTGTCATGTTGACTGGAAAGAGACGTTCCACAAAAGATATCTCCAGCATTGTGATTGGATTTGGACTCTTGTTCGTTGGTATTTCAACCATGTCCGGAGCCGTTGCACCACTAAAAGAATCAGAAGCTTTTTGTAGTGTATTTGTAACATTAGGAAAGAATCCCTTGTTAGGAATTTTGGCAGGTGCCATCGTAACTGCAATTATCCAAAGCTCTTCTGCTTCAGTAGGGATACTACAAAGTTTAGCAGCAGCTGGTTTGGTACCAATGAGTGCAGCTATTTACATTATCATGGGCCAGAATATCGGGACATGTGTTACCGCTATGTTATCTAGTATGGGTGCAAAAAAGAATGCGAAAACAGCTGCTCTTATGCACTTATTATTCAATATTATAGGTACGGTGGTCTTTAGTATTGTTGCAATTGTATTCTTCCAGGTGATCAATCCAATGGCAGGAACTGGGCAGATATCACAGACTCAAATTAGTATTGTGCATACGATATTTAATATAGGAACCACAATATTACTATTCCCAGTATCTAATTGGATCATTAAGTTAGCGAAGAAAATAGGTCATGCAGAAGAGGACGTAAAAGATGAAGGAAAAGTACTGCTTGACGAAAGAATGTTGCAAACTCCTTCTATTGCGTTACAGTCTACGATTACTGAAATTGCCCGTATGGGAGGAATTGTAGAAGGGGCATTAGAGAAGTCTAAAGTGATTTTATTTGAGAAAAATCAAGAATTTATTAATACCATACGAGAGGAAGAATCTATTGTAGATAAGTTAAGTGCGGGAATCACAGACTATACAATAAAATTAACCTCTTTACAAATTAGTGAAAAGGAACATGCTCAGGCCGCGCATTTATTACAAATCGTATCGGATATGGAACGTATTGCAGATTACTGTGAGAATTTGTCAGAGTTTGCGGAAAATCTATACGATCGTAAATTAATATTTTCTGGAACCGGTGAAGAAGAATTGAAAAATATGGTGGAAGTATGTTCCAATAGTTACGTCTATGCGTTAAAGTCATTTGAAGAAAATAGTAAAGAATGGGCATTGAGGGTAATCGAAGAAGAGACCAAAGCAGATGAACTTGAAATTGCACTGAGATCTCAACATATTCATAGACTTACAACCGGACAATGTAATACAGAAGCAGGTGTCGTCTTTATTGATGCGTTAGTATGTCTAGAACGTATTTCAGACCATGCTAGAAATATTGCAGAAGAAGTATTAGAACAAGTAGAATAAATAAAAAAAGTGAAATCCATGTATCGTAGATCAGTCTTATGGTACATGGATTTTTTTGCTTATTTCCTTAAGAAAATCTTTAATCTTTTCAATCATATTTCTTTAGAATAATTTGATATCTTATATGAGGATAGCTGAAGGAGGGATCATGTGAAAAAGGCAATAGAAGTAAAAAAACTCTATAAGTACTACCGTGTAGGAGAAGAAGTAGTGCGTGCATTAGATGGTGTGGATTTTGACATATATGAAGGTGAATTTTGTGCGATAGTAGGAACCTCTGGTTCTGGAAAGTCTACATTACTTAATATGCTGGCTGGCTTAGAACATCCGACAAAGGGCCAGGTGATTATAAACCGAACACATATCGAACATCTAGATGAGGACCAATTGGTTAGATTCAGAAGAGAAAATGTAGGGTTTATTTTTCAAGCGTATCAATTAATAGGTACCATGACAGCATTAGAAAATGTGGCTTTGCCTTTGAGTTTTCGAGGAGAACCTAAGAATATAAGATTAAAAAAAGCAAATAAGATGTTAGATATGGTTTCGCTAAAAGATCACAAAAATCATATGCCGAGTCAAATGTCCGGTGGGCAGCAACAAAGGGTTGGTGTTGCTAGGGCGCTTGTGGTTGACCCTAAAATTATCTTTGCAGATGAACCAACAGGCAATCTGGATACCAAGACTTCCAGAGAAGTGATGGAATTGATGCAAAATATAGTAAGGGAGCAACATCGTACATTGGTAATGGTAACCCATGATGATCATCTTGCAACGTATGCAGATCGAGTTATTAAAATTATAGATGGAAATATAGTAAGTATTGAGGTTAAGGAAAAAAAAGAGAAGGAGATAAAAAATGAAACTTTATAAAAAAATAATTGCAGGAATTGTATGCTTAGGGATGATGATTCCAACCACTGCTTTTGCAGAAGAAGCAGCACCAAATATTCGTCTTTCCGCAGGAGATGGTCAGGAGACAACGGTATACCAGTATGGAGAGGAAAAGGAATTCGTTATTAATATTCAGAACGTAGGTGGAGGTACAGCAAATAATATAAAAATATCACCGAAATTAGATGCCAATACAGATGGATGGCCATTTGAAATTAATAATGAAGATTATAGTAGAAATGGAAATACCCTTAATTCTAGTGAAGCTACACCAGTATCGTATAACTTTAAGGCGAGAGAAGATGTAGCAAGCAAATATTATAAATTGGGATTTGATGTTACCTATGATGATGGTACAAAAACATATAGTGGAGAAAAATATGTCTTTGTTAAGATGACGGCTAAACCAGAAGAACCAGCTCCACAGCCAACTCCAGACAATGGTGGTGGAGAAAGTCAAAATCCCCCATCAGGTGGTGCGGCGCTGGAAGCAGGTGGTGTAGCAAATGGAGATCCTGTAATGACAAGTGGTGGAGGTGGCGGAAGTAGCTCAGGAAGTGTGCCAAGGGTCATTGTTTCTGGATTTACTACAGAGCCTGGAGAAGTTATGGCAGGAAGTAATTTTAAATTAGTGTTACATATTCAAAATACATCAAAAACTACAGCGGTTAGTAACATGTTATTTAACTTAAGTGCACCGACAGGGGGGAAAGATGAAAATACGGCAGCAGTATTTTTGCCAGTATCGGGAGCAAGCTCCATCTATTTAGACAAGATACCAGCAGGAGCAACGAAAGACATCAGTATTGATTTAAATGCCAAAGCAGATTTGATTCAAAAGCCTTACAGTATAGAAGTAGCAATGAAGTATGAAGATCAAGGGAAGAGTCAATATGAAGCAACATCTAGCGTATCTGTACCAGTAAAGCAAAATCCAAGATTTGAATTCAGTGAATTTGAAGTGAATCCTAACCCATTGGAGATTGGAGCAGAGGCGAATGTAACATGCAATCTTTATAACTTGGGACGTATGAAATTATATAATGTGAAGGCGAAATTTGTTGGAGATTCTGTAACATCTAAAGAAGTATTTGTTGGAAATGTAGAATCAGGAGCAACGGCAGCTATTGATGCAATGCTTACCGGAAAGAAAGTTACAAAGAAGGATGAAAAAATCAAAATGGTATTAACCTATGAAGATGATTCTGCTAAGGTTACAACGGTAGAAAAAGAGCTTCAGATAGAGGTGGTTGAGGCGGCGCAAGATGATGCGGCTACTATGGCACCAACCGAGCCAGAGAAAAAAGGATTGCCAATCATTCCAATCGTTATAGGGCTTATCATTGTAGGTGGTGTTGCAGGAGGCATTGTATTCAAAAAGAAGAAAAGCAAAAAGGGGGCAGCAATAGAAGATGAGTTTGATGGACTTATTGAGGATGAGCAGTAGTAGCCTTAAGCGAAGAAAGCTTCGAACGTTCTTGACGGTATTGGGTGTTTTAATAGGAACGTCTTCAATTGTCGTTATGATATCCCTTGGACTTGGAATGCAACAGTCATTATATAAACAAGTAGAACAATCTGGTGGTTTAACTAGTATTATGGTAACTGGAAAAGGTTCCGAGGACAGTGACAGTATGATGATGAGCTCGAATAGCGGAAGCACTAAGGCAAGTGAGAAGTATGTAACCGATGATGTGATAAAAAAGCTACAGGGAGTAGAGCATGTCAAATTTGTAGCACCAGTTCTAAAAATGCCCGCCGTCATGTTAAAAGGCAATTATATTGCGAACGTAGAATTATCAGGAATGACGGCCGAAACTTTAAAACAAATGAATATTCCATTAGGAATGGGGCAGATGCCAAAGGAAAATGGAGGAACCCTAGAATTCGTTCCAGGGAACATGGTAACACAGAGTTTTATGGATAAATCAAGTGGTAAAGGCTATTGGGAGACTGGTAAAATGCCAGATGTTGATTTTACGAAGGATCAGATTTTCCTAATCTTAGATCAGGAAGGATATAATGCGACGCGCCAAGTAAAAGGTGCTGGTAATTCAGATACGGCTGGAGCAGACGGAACAGCAGGAACAGCAGGAACAGCAGGAGAAAAGGGGGATGTAAAGGCAACAAAACCACCTAAAAAAATGGTAGTGAAGGCAAGTGGTGTGGTAGAAGGCGGACCACAAAGTTATAACACACATTCGTTTAATGTATATTGTGATCTGGATACATTAAAGACGTTAGCAAAAAAGGAATTCTCGGGAAGAGTAATGCCGGGGCAGCCAAAAACAAAAAGTGGAAAGCCATATAGATTCTTAGCCTATTCAAGTGCCTATGTAAAAGTAGATGAACTAGACAATGTAGAAACAGTTTCTAAATTGATTCGGGATATGGGATATAAGGTAGAAAGCAATATCGAATATGTCAATAGCATGAAAAAGCAATTTGGGATCATCCAGGCTGTACTAGGTGGAATTGGAGCTGTATCCTTATTAGTAGCGGCAATTGGTATTGCAAATACAATGATGATGTCTATTTATGAAAGAACCAAAGAAATAGGTGTCATTAAGGTATTAGGATGTAGCTTGAATAACATCAAACAAATGTTTTTACTGGAAGCAGCATTCATCGGTCTCATAGGTGGCATTGTAGGAAATATTCTGAGTCTGTGTATGTCGGGGATAATCAATGTATTAGCTGCCGGTTTTGGGCAGAGCATGGGAGTAGACGGAGGGATTTCTTATATACCCCCGTGGCTGATGTTAGCCTCCATGGCTTTTGCGGTATTTATCGGTATGGCGGCAGGATATTTTCCGGCGCTTCGTGCTATGAAATTGAGTCCGTTGGCTGCAATCAATAACTAAATTTAGAAAAAAGAATGGAACAGTCCGGATATGGACTGTTCCATTTTACAATGCTATTCCTCAATGATATGAATCTCCAAATAATCAAAGGTAATCGTATCTACAAAATTATCCTGATAGAATCTTGTTTTATCATGTTTTTTAAATTCCTCTATTGTTGTATCCAACCAAATGGGCTTGCTCAAATCAAACTCATAGCATATTGCATCTAAAGCATGAAAGACTTTGTGGGTTCTTGTGTCATCTGTTTCATCACAAATGGTAGTATCCTGCAGCATTCTGTTATCTTTTATTATCTTTCCCCATAATCGAAACATCAGCGCTCTCCTTTCGTGTATACAAAAATCTATAGTTATTAAGAAATTTAGTATACCACTAAAATTCCTAATTTAAAACTATAATACGGTTATTATTGTACAAAAAGATAAAAAATATAGGTTTTGAATTATGGCCAATAAAGTGATATGATTTAGCAAAGATAAAAAGTTGACACCATGGAGGTATGATATGAGACCGTTATTGATTGTTGTTGATATGCAAAATGACTTTGTGTCAGGAAGTCTTGGAACAAAAGAGGCACAGGAGATTGTTGGGGGCATTCAAGAGAAGATACGTCAGTATATGCAACAGGGATATGATATGATTTTTACGAGAGACACACATGGCGAAGAGTACCTTGAGACTATGGAGGGAAAGCATCTTCCGGTTGTACATTGTGTAAAGAATACCTGGGGATGGAATATCGTGGATGCCCTGTGTGTACCGAAGGAGGCAGTTATATTTGATAAGCCCGTATTTGGCAGTATAGCACTTGGGAATTATGTGAAAGAGCAAGGTTATCAGGAAATAGAATTCGTAGGAGTATGTACGGATATCTGCGTAGTTACTAATGCACTTTTGTTGAAAACGATGGTAAATGAGGCTGCCATTTGTGTAGATGCAAGCTGTTGTGCTGGGGTTACCAAAGAAAGCCACGAAGCCGCATTAACAACGATGCGTATGTGTCAGATTCGGGTGATATAAGAACGATAACGTGTGAAAAAGGGGATACTATGGACGGAGAAATTAGAAGAAAAAAAATCATGGAGCGCTTATCAACCTGCAAAGAGCCAATAGCTGGTGCAGTATTAGCGAAAGAATATCAAGTGAGCAGACAAGTGATTGTACAAGATATAGCATTGCTTAGAGCAACGAATAAGAATATTTTATCTACGAACAAAGGGTATGTCTTATTTGAAAATGGCAATCAAGAAAAAACGTATAAAAAAAGTATAGCAGTAAAACATACAGATGAACAAATAAAAGATGAGTTGTATACCATAGTGGATGCTGGTGGTAAAGTCTTAGATGTGGTAGTGGAGCATGATATTTATGGACAGATATCAGTGGATCTTGTGATTCAATCGCGGGTGGATGTAGATGAATTTGTTGAAAATGTTATTTCGAGTAAAATTAAACCTTTAAAATTACTGACTAACGATATCCATTATCATACCGTAGAGGCATCCAAAGAAGAAATATTAGAAGAAGTAACCAAGGGATTGAAAGCAAAAGGCTACTTGATTTCTTGTTAGAATTATGATACCATTCTTGAGTGACAAGACACCTGTAAACACAGATGTAAAGAAGGAGAAAAAGAATGGAAAAGTTCAAAAAGATATTAAATCATATTTTTATTGATGGCTTAAGCGGAATGGCGTTGGGTCTCTTTGCAACATTAATTGTAGGTACCATTATCCAGCAGATTGGAACTTTATTTGGTGGATCCTTTGGAGATATGATTTTTATCTTAGGCAAGGTTGCAGCAGCACTAACTAGTGCTGGGATCGGCGTGGGAGTTGCCTATAAGTTTAAAGAAAGTCCGTTGGTGGTATTATCGGCAGCTACAGCAGGTATGGTTGGTGGCTTTGCAAGCAAATTGTTGGCAGGAACGGTATTAGTAGAGGGTACCATGGTATTTGCAGGACCGGGGGAACCGTTGGGAGCATTTATTGCAGCTTTGGTAGGGATTGAAGTAGGTCATTTGGTATCAGGGAAAACAAAAGTAGATATCTTAGTAACGCCCATCGTAACCATAGGTGCTGGGTCTGCAGTGGGATTATTTGTAGGACCACCAATTACGAGCTTTATGACTGGATTAGGAGCTATTATTAATTGGGGCACAGAACAACAGCCATTGTTAATGGGGATTATAGTTTCGGTGTTGATGGGAATGATATTGACCTTACCGATTAGTTCAGCGGCATTGGGCATCATCTTGAATTTATCCGGGCTAGCCGCTGGAGCAGCTACCGTGGGTTGTTGTTGCAACATGGTTGGCTTTGCGGTTGCAAGTTATCGTGAAAATAAAGTGGGAGGATTGGTGGCACAAGGCATTGGAACTTCTATGCTTCAAGTACCCAATATTGTCAGAAAGCCGGTGATATGGCTTCCTGCAATTATTTCCAGTGCGATTCTAGGTCCTATTGGAACCATGGTATTACATATGACAAGCAATGCAACTGGCTCTGGAATGGGAACCGCAGGGTTGGTTGGTCAAATTATGACCTGGCAGA
The DNA here is from genome assembly GCA_052116865.1 of Lachnospiraceae bacterium LCP25S3_G4. Taxonomy (GTDB): domain Bacteria; phylum Bacillota; class Clostridia; order Lachnospirales; family Lachnospiraceae; genus CAUPWF01. The sequence goes on from JBQKKG010000006.1 coordinate 98,880, forward strand.
CCATGATCGCTACGGAGTCTGGAATCATCGTGCTCCTAAAAATAGTAAGCATACAGATTATACTTCCTGCAATTGTGACATTAGGGATATCAGAGTGGATGAGGAAAAAAGGATTTATTAAGTTTGGGGACATGCAGCTTGAGTTATAAAGGAACAGACAAAGGACACAAAGAATGCAATCATTCGGGGTGAAAAAATGTAATTTTTGAACAAAAACAAATCTTAAAAAAGTATGAAACTTATGACAGTGGCTTCTAATTATGATATACTAATATAGTACGAAAGTACTCTTCGTATATGAGAGGAGCGATGGTTATGCAATCAGCAATAAAGAATTACGAAGATGTAGATAGTTGGAAAACAGTAATTTTTTTATATAATGCAGCATTAAAAGAAGTAGGGACAAAGTTAGATATTTTAAATGACGAATTTCAACATGTACATCAATATAATCCGATTGAACATATAAAAACAAGAATTAAGTCACCCGAAAGTATAGTAAAAAAGTTAAAAAGATATGGATATGAAACATCCATAGAGAATATGGTAAAATATGTGAATGATATAGCTGGGGTTCGGTTAATATGTTCCTTTACATCTGATATTTATCGTTTAGCAGAGATGATAGGGAATCAAAGTGATTTAAAAGTATTAACCATTAAAGACTATATTAAGAATCCAAAGGAAAGCGGATATAAGAGTTATCATATGCTGGTATCTGTTCCGATTTTTCTATCTGATAGTGTGGTGGACACGAAGGTAGAGATTCAAATACGTACAATCGCCATGGATTTTTGGGCAAGTTTAGAGCATAAAATTTATTATAAATTTGAAGGAAATGCGCCAGAATACATCAGCCAGGACCTGAAAGAATGCGCGGATATGGTAGCTGCATTAGATGATAGAATGCTTACTTTGAATGATGCTATACAGGAATGTTTAGAACATCCACTAGATGAATCATATGAATCAGACATAGAAAAGCAAGCGTTAATTAGCGGGTCATAATAACGAATCTCAAGATACAAAATTGTATCTTGAGATTTTTTTTTGTAATAGCAAATTATCGTTGTAATCTGTTAAAGTAAGTGCTAGAATAATCTGAGAATATTTTGGAGGGACAGAGATGAAAAATACGCAAAAATCAAGACGAATAGCACAAATGGGATGGGCGGTAGGCGGTAGCTTAATATTTGCAATTGGCGTTAACGTGATCATTACTCCACTGGGATTATATAATGGTGGATTTATGGGAATATCTCAATTATTGAAAACTTTTCTAGTAGACTTTTTACATATTGGTTTTCTGAAAGGAATTGATATTGTAGGGATTGTGTATTTTGCTATTAATGTTCCACTTTTTTATATGGCCTGGCGTATTATGGGAAAGCAGTTTTTTATCAAATCTGTTATTACCGTAGGGATACAATCGTTATTCTTGGCAGTAGTTCCAACTCCAGCCACTCCAATCATAACCGATACTTTGACCGCTTGTATTATCGGCGGAATTATTGCAGGTACTGGGGCTGGGATGGTATTGCGAGGAGGCAGTTCAGGTGGTGGTCAGGATATCATTGGAGTATGTTGTTCGATCAAGCATCCGGGATTTAGCGTTGGTAAGATAAGTATTATGATGAATATCTGCATTTATGCTATTTGCTTATGGTTATTTGATATTCAGGTAGTTATTTATTCTCTGATTTATACAACGATTTTAGCCATGTCATTGGATCGGGTTCATATACAGAACATTAATATGAGTGTGATGATCTTTACCAAGAAATTAGGAATATCAAGAGCTATTATAGATGAGATGGGGCGTGGTGTGACAAATTGGGATGGGTTAGGAGCCTATACCAATGAAACTTCGTATATCTTGTTAACCGTAATTTCCAAGTATGAGGTGGCTCAATTGAAAAAAATTGTACTTAGTATTGATTCCAATGCATTTATAATCTTTAACGAAGGAAGTGCTGTGACAGGTAATTTTGAAAAACGGTTATAAGGAGATAGGAAAAAGAATGAGATATGAAGGGACACTAACTTTTTACATTACAACTCCATAATAAAAATAAAGTAAGAGATTTACAAAGAAAATGCACTTTTATCCAAAGAAAGTGCATTTTTTTGTGTCTTATAATATTTTACACATATTTAACGTTGGCATGTTTTTAGATTTAACATTAGTGGGTTAGACTAACAAGTGTAAAGGGAACAAGAAGAAATGGATTAAAGGAGAATATGAAAATTATGAACATGAAAAAGTTTATAGCATTAACAGCAGCAGTAGCAATGATGGCGATAGCAGTAACCGGATGTGGCTCAAAGTCCGAAGGGTCAACTTCTACAGAGAAAGAAGAAGCATTTGATACCACCAATGATATTACGGTTGTGTCGAGAGAAGATGGTTCCGGAACAAGAGGGGCTTTCGTGGAATTATTTGGAGTAGAAGAAAAAGATGAAAATGGCGAAAAAGTGGATTATACAACCGAAGAGGCAAATATCACAAATAGTACTTCAGTTATGATGTCAACCGTAGCCGGTAATGATTATGCCATAGGATATATTTCACTTGGTTCATTAAATGACACGGTAAAGGCTGTGAAAATTGATGGAGCAGAAGCATCGGCAGATAATATCAAATCAGGCACGTACAAGGTGTCAAGACCATTTAATATTGCAACCAAAGACTCGGTAAGTGAAGTAGCACAAGATTTTATTGATTTCATTATGAGTACAGAAGGACAAAAAGTGGTTAGTGAAAGTGGTTACATCGCAATCGATGATGTCAAAGAATACGCAGGTAATAAACCAGCAGGAAAAATCGTGGTTGCAGGATCTTCTTCTGTAACACCAGTAATGGAGAAATTAAAAGAAGCTTATCTTTCTGTGAACACTCAAGCAGAGATCGAGATTCAACAAAGTGATTCTACCACAGGTATGACGTCTACAGTGGATGGTATCTGTGATATTGGAATGGCTTCTAGAGAATTAAAAGATACCGAAAAAGAAGCAGGATTAAAAGCAACCGTAATTGCATTGGATGGAATTGCAGTAGTTGTAAATAATAACAATACAGTAGATGAATTGTCAACGGAACAAGTAAAATCAATCTTTACAGGGGAAGCCCTTACTTGGGATGAGGTAATCAAATAATATGAAAGCATGGAAAGAAACATTCATGCAGGGAGTCTTCTTCATTGCCGCATGCGCTTCGGTGCTTGCGGTAGCTCTCATTTGTATTTTTCTATTTGCAAATGGGATTCCTGCCATGAAAGAAATTGGTTTTAGCAACTTTCTTTTAGGAGAAACGTGGAGACCAAAGAATAATATTTATGGAATTCTTCCTATGATTATGGGGAGTATTTATGTGACAGCAGGTGCAATTATAGTGGGGGTTCCGATTGGGATTCTAACCTCGATTTTTATGGCAAAATATTGTCCAAAAAAGATTTATCCAGGACTCAAAGCGGCTACAGAGTTGTTGGCAGGGATTCCATCTGTTGTGTATGGTTTCTTTGGATTAGTGGTACTAGTACCATTCATCAGAGAAACCTTTGGTGGAAATGGTAGTAGCATTGTAACCGCTTCTTTGTTGTTAGGTATGATGATTCTTCCCACCATAATTGGAGTAAGTGAATCTGCCATCCGCACGGTTCCTGCACATTATTATGAAGGGGCGCTGGCATTGGGGTCAACTCACGAGAGAAGCATTTTTGCCGTTGTGCTTCCAGCAGCAAAGTCTGGAGTGATTGCTGGGATTGTACTAGGGATTGGCCGTGCTATTGGAGAAACTATGGCAGTGATTATGGTAGCTGGGAATCAAGCTAGAATGCCTGCTGGAATAGTAAAGGGAGTACGAACTATGACGGCGAATATTGTAATAGAGATGGGTTATGCAGCGGATCTACACCGAGAAGCCTTGATTGCAACTGCCGTAGTTCTCTTTGTATTTATTTTAATAATTAATGTAAGTGTATCGCTTTTAAATAGGAGGACAAATCGTGAATAGACAAACCATTGCGCAAAGAATGCGTTCTTATATGCGAAGTCCCATGTCATTATTGGTTATGCTTTTGGTAATAGTATCAGCTATTATCACATTTTCGGTGTTATTATTTCTAATTGTATATATTCTCATGAAGGGGCTACCATACGTAACGTTAGAGTTATTTTCGTTTCAATATACATCGGAAAATGTTTCCTTAATGCCGGCCCTGCTCAATACACTTGTTATGACTGGGCTTTCGCTCTTAATTGCAGTGCCATTTGGATTATTCGCAGCGATATTTCTAGTGGAATATGCAGGCAAAGGGAATAAATTTATTGAAATTATAAGATTGACCACAGAAACCTTATCGGGAATTCCATCTATTGTATATGGCTTATTTGGGTTATTATTCTTTGTGACCACCTTGGGGTGGGGATATTCTTTATTAGCGGGTGCCTTTACATTAGCAATTATGATATTACCACTAATTATGAGAACCACTGAGGAAGCACTCAAGGCAGTTCCGGATATGTATCGCGAGGGTAGCTTTGGACTGGGGGCGGGAAAATTGCGTACCGTATTTCGCATTGTATTACCCTCTGCTGTTCCAGGTATCTTAGCAGGAGTTATTTTAGCGGTAGGTAGAATTGTAGGGGAAACGGCTGCGTTGATTTATACTGCAGGAACAGTAGCAGAGATTCCAAGCAGTGTTATGGGATCAGGAAGGACATTGGCCGTACATATGTATAGCCTGGCAAGTGAAGGATTATATATGAATCAGGCCTATGCAACGGCAGTCGTTCTTTTAATTATGGTTGTAGGAATTAATTGGCTTTCAGGAGCTGTAGCCAAGCGGATAACGAAAGGAAATGGAAATGGAGAAAATTAGTATCAAGAATCTAGATTTATATTATAGTGAGTTTCAAGCGCTCCAAAATGTGAATTTGGAAATTGAAGCAAATAAAATCACTGCCTTTATTGGACCGAGTGGATGTGGAAAGTCCACATTATTAAAATCACTAAATCGAATGAATGATTTGGTAGAAGGCTGTAGAATCGAAGGTAAAATTTTGTTGGAAGGTCAGGATATCTACGGAAAAATGGATATCAATCTATTGAGAAAAAGAGTGGGCATGGTGTTCCAAAAACCAAATCCATTCCCTATGAGCATTTATGACAATATTGCATTTGGACCTAGAACTCACGGAGTACGATCAAAGGCTAAACTGGATGATATCGTGGAAAAATCATTGCGGGATGCAGCTATCTGGGAGGAGACAAAGGATCGCTTAAAGAAAAGTGCGTTAGGAATGTCTGGAGGGCAGCAACAACGTCTATGTATTGCAAGAGCGTTGGCAGTGCAGCCAGAGGTACTGCTAATGGATGAACCAACGTCAGCTTTGGACCCGATCTCTACCTCCAAAATTGAAGACCTTGCGATGGAGCTGAAAAAAGATTATACTATTGTTATGGTAACACATAATATGCAACAAGCCGTACGTGTGTCGGACAATACCGCCTTTTTTCTTTTAGGGGAAGTTGTGGAGTATAATGATACAGAAAAGTTATTTTCAATTCCAGCAGATAAGCGAACAGAGGATTATATTACAGGGAGGTTTGGCTAATATGAGAAATAAATTCGATATGCAATTAGATTGTATGAATGAACAATTGATTCAAATGGGTGAATTATGTGTGAAAGCAATTTCAAATGCGACAAAGGCGCTCAGTGCTGGGAATCCACAAATGGCAAAAGTAGTGATTGGAGAAGATGAAGAAATTGACCAAATGGAAAAGGAAATAGAACGTCTTTGTTTAAAATTATTATTACAGCAGCAACCAGTCGCAAAAGATTTGCGTCAGATATCGGCGGTGTTGAAAATGATTACAGATATGGAACGTATCGGAGATCAGGCAGCGGATATTGCAGAGATTATCATTTCAGCTAATATGACAGAGACAAAGGATATCAGACAAATTGGGATTATGGCAGATGAAACGAGTCGCATGGTTAGAGAGAGTGTATCTGCATTCGTGAATAAAGATTTGGAACTAACAAGAAGGGTTATACGTTCGGATGATCGTGTGGATGAATTATTTGATGCGGTAAAAAAGGAATTAATAACGTTTATTGCGAATGCAGGAGATCAGGGAGAAACGGCCATTGATTTGATTATGATTACCAAGTATTTAGAACGTATTGGAGATCATGCAACCAACATCGCTGAGTGGGTGGAGTTTTCTATCACCGGCGTGCATAAAGGGGAATAGAAGTGAGCAAATAGATGAGGAGTGTACACAAATGATTTACTGTGTGGAGGATGATAGTAATATTCGTGAATTAGTCGTATATACATTAGAAACAACAGGAATGAAGGCCCGAGGATTTGAAGATGGCGCTTCTTTCATGGAGGCTTTGGCGTTTGAAACACCAGAGCTTATTTTGCTTGATATTATGCTACCTGGGGAAGATGGTATTACCTTATTAAAACGATTAAAAAGTGCGAGTAAGACAAAGTCTATTCCTGTGATTATGGTGACCGCAAAAGGTGGCGAATATGATAAAGTAGTAGGACTAGATACTGGGGCGGATGATTATGTAACAAAGCCATTTGGCATGATGGAGCTTATATCGCGAATTAAAGCGGTACTCCGAAGGACGAAGAAGGAAAAAGATTCCGCTATGTTAGTTTATGGGAGTATCTCGTTGAATTTGAAAAAACATGAGGTGACAGTGGAGGGAAGTCCCATCTCACTGACACTGAAGGAATTTGAGCTTTTGGAGCGGTTGGTCCGTAACCCGAATATTGTATTAACGAGAGACGCATTATTAGCGGAGATATGGGGATATGACTTTGATGGCGAGACACGGACTATCGATGTGCATGTCAGAACATTACGTCAGAAGTTAGGTTGTGCAGGTGAGATGATTGAGACAGTAAGAGGAGTAGGATATCGTATGGGAGGCATTCATGAGAAGTAAGATTCAAAAAAGTATGAGCATTGTATTGTGTATTACACTGGTGATGTCATATGCATTATTTTCTATGCTGGTATACCGACAGAATTTACAGAACATGAAGGCAGAGGTAAAACAAGAAGCTATATATTTGAGTGGGGCATTGAATGCTGTTGGAGATAAATCACTGCAAAAAATTGTAGGAAAATCTGATAGAAATAGAGTCACGCTCATTGATACAGATGGAACAGTGATTTTTGATTCTAGGCAATTGGCATCTAAGATGGAGAATCATAAATACCGTGTAGAGATTAAGGAAGCCCAAAAGAGTGGAACAGGTATTGATACGCGTGTTTCAAGTACGTTAGGGGAGCGGACATTCTACTATGCGATTAAACTTGATGATGGATCGATCCTTCGACTATCAAAGACAATGGGAAGTGTATGGGAAACAGTAGCTTCTTTGTTGCCAATGATGGGGTTGATTGCTGTTATTATGCTAATATTTGCATTAGCAATGTCAAAGTGGCAAACAGCCAGACTTATAGAACCTATTAATAAATTGGATTTGGAACATCCATTGCAAAATGAGATATATGAAGAATTATCTCCTTTATTGATGAGTGTGGATACACAAAATAGAGAAAAAGAAAAAATAGCTCAGATGCGCAAAGAGTTTTCTGCAAATGTATCCCATGAGCTAAAGACACCTCTTACATCCATATCAGGTTATGCCGAGATTATGAAAAATGGATTGGTGAAAGCAGAAGATATTCCGGGATTTGCAGATCGAATCTATCATGAAGCTAGTCGATTAATTACGTTGGTAGAAGATATTATAAAGCTATCTAAGTTAGATGAAGAGAGTGTGGAACTTGAGAAAGAGGAAGTGGATTTGTTCGTATTAGCAAGGGAGATCTGTAGCAGACTTGCGCCTCAGGCGGAACGTACTCATGTACATCTGGAAGTTACAGGGGAATCTGTTTTTTATAGAGGAATTAAACAAATTTTGGACGAAATGATATATAATATTTGTGAAAATGCCATCAAGTACAATAAAGCAGACGGTACAGTAAGTGTATGGGTAGGTAACACCTTGCAAGGGAAAAAAGTAATTGTAACAGATAATGGAATAGGAATACCATTAGAAGAGCAAGAACGGATATTTGAGCGTTTTTATCGTGTAGATAAAAGTCATTCGAAAGAGACCGGGGGCACAGGGCTTGGCCTATCCATCGTAAAGCATGGCGCCTTATTACACCATGCAAATATCAAGGTGAGTAGTTCTGTAGGGCAAGGGACCCGAATGGAAATCACCTTTTAAAATAGTTCAGAAATAAGGACGTCTGATAAGTCGCAATCCAAATCAGGATTGGGGCTTATTTTTCGTTGTTTAATATGATAAAATAAGATGGAAAACAAATGGCCGTATAGCGCGATATGGTAAATAATGGAAGACTTCCAGCTTAAAGAAATATTAATAGTTTTCAGCCATTGTTTTTAAAAATTAATTGGTACACTAATAACATCATGATAGAGGAGAGGGTTAACATGTTAAACATATTGGTATGCGACGATGATAAGGAGATTGTAGAGGCTATTGAAATATATTTAGTACAGGAGGGACACAATGTTCTGAAGGCTTACGATGGTCAACAAGCGGTAGAGATGCTTCAGAAAGAGGAAATCCATTTGCTAATTATAGATGTGATGATGCCTCGACTTGATGGTATACGTGCTACATTGAAAATAAGAGAGAGTAGCAGTATTCCAATTATTATTTTGTCAGCAAAGTCTGAAGATGCAGATAAAATTCTAGGGTTAAATATCGGCGCCGATGATTATGTAACCAACCCTTTTAATCCACTAGAATTAGTTGCGAGAGTAAAGTCTCAACTACGTAGATATACACAATTAGGTAATATGGCAGAGGAAAATAGCCATGTTTATCGAAATAATGGGTTAGTCATTGATGATGAATTAAAACAAGTAACAATCGATGGAGAAGAGGTAAAATTAACGCCCATTGAATATAACATCTTATTGTTATTAATGAAGAACCCTGGAAAGGTATTCTCTATCAATCAAATTTATGAAAATATATGGAGTGAAGAAGCGATAGGAGCGGATAATACGGTTGCAGTGCATATTCGTCATATCCGAGAGAAGATTGAGATTAATCCGAAAGAACCACGCTACATAAAGGTAGTTTGGGGAGTCGGATATAAGATGGATAAGGGAGAGTAAAATGAATGATAGTACAAAATATTCACCATTAAAAAAGAGTGTACTTGTTGTTTTAAATATGTTTTTTGTCACGTTATTAGGTGTGACCCTTATGGTAGGAGTTGTATTAATGCGTGACACGAATGGCGACATTAAACAGTTAATGAATAATAGTAAATTTTCAGATTCCAATGCATTAAAGGAACAAATGAGAGATGAAATCTACAAAGTGGTTGACTATATTGAATTAAAGATGTTGTTAGAAACCAATGGAGTCTTTGATGAAGATAAGATGATCAATGTATTGGATTACAGCCAGGATGATTATATTCCGGGGCAAAGTAAAGACGCTTTGAATTATCGGTTGGGGGATTTATTAAATTGGAATAAGGAGAATGATGACTATTTAGATTGGATATATTTTGAGGGTGATGGTGGGAATTATAGTAGTTTTGCTGATCCAGATTGGCAGGAAGCATTCCAGGAATTATATCAGCCCAATGGATATGAAGGAGTCGAAGACTTTGCAAAGGAGAATGGTAGTAATATGCAACAATGTTATAGTGCATTAGCCTTGGCACTTAACACATTACCAAAGCAAGTAAGTGATTATTATAACAATGGAGATCAATACAACCCTAAGGAATCTAATATCAGATATGAAGTGACAGATACAGCTAGTGGAGAAGTGTTTTCCAATGGAGGGATCAATACCATAAAGGGTAAGTCTCAAGTGATTAGTGAATCTTACAATGGCTATGATGTAAAAATAGGAGTGGATACATCTTTCCCAGTTAAGGATAGTTTTTACTATGCCAACTTAAATTATAATAAGTTTGGACCATATTTAAATTTAGTATTTGGTGGAATTATAGTAGGTCTCATTGGCGCACTTATTTCAATCTGTTGGTTAACTACCTTAACAGGACATGGAAAAGATAAGCCAGGCATATCTTTGCTTGCGATTGATAGAGTTTCTACAGAAATTTTAATTTTTATTTGGGGATGTGTTGCAGTAGCCATGGGATATTTAATTGCAGATTTTGTCACCTATTTCTTTTATGATTATTCCTTGCTATATATGTGCATTATTGGTTCGTGTATATTGGGAGCAAATGCATTATTTTTAATTGCATACCTCAGTTTAGTTAGAATTATAAAAGCAAAAACGTTTATTAGTAACAGCTTATGTCACAAGTTAAAAATGGGGCTTATTCATACGGTTAGAAATAGTAAAGTTACAAAGCAAATTATTATATTGTTTGGTGGGTATTTACTGGTTAATTTTATATTGTCATTACAATATTGGTGGGGTGGATTTGGTTTCTTTTTTAGTGCTATATTTAATATTGTAGTAGGAATTTCGTTATATAAGGATGCAATTAGCAGACAAAAAGTGTTAGATGGTATTCGTATCATTGCATCAGGAAACTTGGACTATAAATTAAATATAAGCCAAATGAGAGGCTCGAACCATGAGTTAGCGGTGAATGTGAATCAAATTGGAGAAGGTCTTCAAAAAGCAGTTGAGTCCAGCATGAAGAATGAAAGAACCAAGGCAGATTTAATTACGAATGTATCACATGATATTAAAACCCCATTAACTTCTATCGTGAACTATGTTGATTTATTAAAGCGAGAAGAGATAGAGGATGAACGGTTAAAAGGTTATATCAATGTCCTAGATAACAAATCACAAAGGTTAAAGCAATTGACAGAAGATTTAGTAGAAGCATCTAAGATTAGCTCAGGAAATATAACATTAGAATTGATTCACATGGATTTTAATGAATTGTTACAACAAACCATTGGAGAGTTTGAGGATAAATTTCAAGCACGAAATCTAGAATTAGTTCTAAGCCATCCAGAAGATCCAGTGGTGATTGAAGGAGATGGAAGAAGAGTTTGGCGTATTATTGAGAACCTATTTAATAATGTGTGCAAATACGCAATGCCACATACGAGAGTCTATGTAGAGCTGATAAAGCAAGATGGTAACATGTTACTTTCCATTAAGAATGTATCGGAACATGCGTTGAATATTCGTGCAGATGAGTTGACAGAAAGATTTATCCGAGGGGATGTTTCAAGAAGCACAGAAGGTAGTGGATTAGGTCTCAGTATAGCAAAGAACCTAACACAATTACAAAAAGGAGAGTTTGAGATATATCTTGATGGAGATTTATTTAAAGTAATGGTAGAGTTTCAACTGATAAAATAGAAGATGGGGACGGGGGCGATGCACATCGCCCCCGTCCCCATTTCACAAAATGAACACAATTCTATCACAGAAATTTATGATTTAACGCCTACAATAGAATTTGAAATATGTTTTGTAGGAGGTATAAAGTTGATTGAAGTAAAAAATCTGGTAAAAAGGTATGGGGAACATGTTGCTGTTGATCACCTTAGTTTTACTGTGGATAAGGGGCAGATATATGGCTTTTTAGGGCCAAATGGTGCTGGGAAATCTACTACTATGAATATTATGACGGGATATCTTGGTGCATCGGAAGGTCAAGTATTGATCAACGGTCATAATATTTTAGAAGAACCGGAAGCGGCTAAGAGATGTATTGGCTACCTTCCAGAATTACCACCTTTATATACAGATATGAGGGTAGTAGAATATCTAGAATTTGTTGCGGAACTAAAGAAGGTTAAGAAAGAGGAGATAGAGCTTGAAGTAGAAAAAGTAATACAATTGGTAAAGCTTAAGGAGGTTGAGCAGCGATTGATTCGTAATCTCTCTAAAGGATATCGGCAACGTGTGGGATTGGCAGGAGCAATTCTCGGGTTTCCAGAGATTATTATTTTAGATGAGCCTACTGTAGGACTTGATCCGAAGCAAATTATAGAGATCAGGGAATTAATCAGAGAGTTATCAAAGCAGCATACAATCATTCTAAGCTCGCATATTCTTGCTGAGGTACGAGAAGTCTGTGACTATGTAATGATTATTTCCAAGGGGAAATTAGTTGCTAGCGATACGCCAGAACATCTAGAGGAACTTGCAAATCGTTCTGATGCAGTTGAAATAACGGCAAAAGCGTGTCAGGAAAAGGTACGAGAAGTAATAGAACAGGTAGAAGGTGTGAATCAAGTATCATTTCATGAAAATAAAGATGGCACAACAGACGCTTGGATTGATTCCACTGGGCAGGAAGACATTTGCGAGAGGATATTTTTTGCATTTGCGAAAGAAGAGTGTCCGCTGATAAAGCTTAACAGAGCAAAGGCGTCGTTAGAAGAGGTCTTCTTAGAATTAACACAAGGAGGGCAAGTCGATGATAGCAATCTATAAGCGGGAAGTAAAGTCCTATTTTACTTCTATGATAGGATGTGTATTTGTAGCATTTTTGGTAGCATTAACAGGAATTTATTTTATGGTATACAACCTGAATATGGGATATCCTTATTTTTCTTACGTATTGTCTGGGAGTATGTTTGTGTTCTTGATTGCAATACCAGTATTAACGATGAAGTGTTTTGCAGAGGAACGTAAGAATAAAACAGATCAGCTGTTGTTGACGACTCCTGTTAGCCTCATGCAGATTGTATTGGGGAAATATTTGGCTATGGTTACGGTATTTTTAATACCTAATATAATTTTTTGTTTGTTTCCTTTAATTATTAAGCTTCAAGGAGAAGCTCATTTTGCGGTTGATTATGCGTCGATTTTGGCTTTTTTCCTTTTGGGTTGTGTTTATATAGCAATTGGAATGTTTTTATCTGCACTGACGGAAAGCCAAATTATAGCTGCGATTGGGACATTCGGAGTCTTGTTTATTCTATATATGTGGGAAGGATTACTTAACTTTTTGCCTACATCTGCATTGGGAACTGTAGGTGGCATTCTTTTGATTGTGACGCTTATTGTTCTGGTGGTTTATCAAGTTACAAAGAATTGGTTGCTTAGCGTACTGATAGAAGCAAGTGTAGCAATTGCTTGTTTCGGTGTATATTTTGTGAAATCAAGTTTGTTAGAAAATCTTTTGCCAAACGTATTAGGTCACTTTATACTCAGCAATGCATTTCAAAATATTGCAATGAATCGTTTGCTAGACTTGAGTGGATTATTCCTCTATATCACGATTATTGTTGTATTTGTATTTTTAACGATTCAGACATTGCAAAAAAGACGTTGGAGTTAGGAGGGTGAATCAGTGCAGAAATTAAAGGACTTATTTAAAAGTATAAACTCAAAAAAAGGAACTTACAGCGTTGGAGTAACAGTGATTGTAATAGGAATTGCTATTGTTGCAAATTTACTGGTTGGCCAATTGCCTGAAAGTGTAAAGGAGATAGATATTAGTAATAATAATATTTATGAAATTACAGATACAAGCAAAAAGATAGTGTCCAAATTAGAGGATAAAGTTACAATTCATATCATTGCAGATGAGCAGACAGTGGATGATAGAATTACAAGATTTGTAGACAAATATGCAGCAATGTCTAAGAAGATTACCGTCGAGTGGATTGATCCAGTATTGCACCCATCTGCCCTTACAACATATAATACAGAGGCTAACAGTATCGTTGTGTCTTGTGATAAAACGGCAAAAATGGTATCCATACCATTTTCAGATATTATTGTGGCGGATGAATATTCCTATTACACAACGGGGACAGCTACAGAAAAAGAATTCGATGCAGAGGGACAGCTCACAGGTGCTATCAATTATGTCACCAGTGAGGTGCAAAAGAAGATCTATCGGACATCTGGGCATGGGGAAAGTACATTTTCCACAGCAGTAACGGATTTGATGGATAAGTCAAACTTAGTGGTCTCGGAGTTGAATCTATTAATGGATTCTAAGATTCCAGAGGATTGTGATTTATTAATGATGTATGCACCTACGTCGGATATTACAGCGGATGAAAAGGCGGCAATTTCGGAATATCTGAAAAAGGGCGGAAAGCTATTCTTAATACTGGGGGATACAAAGAAAGATACTTCGAATTTAAAAGAACTTATGCAAGAATACGGACTGCATCAGGAAGATGGTTACATTGCGGATATGCAGCGGTGCTACCAAGGAAATTATTATTATCTGATACCAAATATTTCCGTTACTGGTGATATGGCAGATGGAATCACTTCAGATATGGTGTTGGTAGTTAATTCGTTAGGTTTGACCAGTGTGGATCCAGCCCGTGAAACTATTTCAGTAGAGAATTTTATGACAACATCTGAGAAGTCTTATGTTGTGACTGAAGCAGGGGAAAAGCAAGGAACATATATATTGGGTGCTGTTGCTACCGAAGATGTAGATAAAGCGCAAAGTAGATTTACAGTAGTAGCGGGTAGTACCATGATTGATTCTGGGGTTACAGATTCTTTTAGTACGTTGGAAAATTTACCGCTCTTTATGAATGCAATAACAAGTAATTTTGATGATATGGAAAATATATCAGTAGAGCCTAAAAGTTTAGAAATGACTTATAATAGTGTCTCACATCCAGGATTATTTAGCTTGTTAATCATTATTGGAATTCCACTCATTGTATTAGTTTCTGGTTCTGTAGTTTGGTGGAAGAGAAGAAAGGCATAGGGAGGCAGCTGTGAAAAAGAAGAAATCAATGTTTGTCTTGGGATTCGTATTTGTCGTACTTTGTATTTTGTATTTGGCAATTGGGCAGGTGAAAGAATATAAAAAAGAAGAAAAGGACAAATTAGACGAAAAAAAAGCAAAAGAAGAGGAAATTGTTGTAACAGATATTGAAGAACTTCAATCCATTGCGTATAGCTATGATGGAGAAAAGAAATTTGAGAAAGAGGGGGATACTTGGTATTATGCTGAGGATAAAGAGTTTCCACTTAATCAAAGTTATTTGCAAACAATGGAATCCCTCTATGGAAATTTAAAAGCCAGTCGTGAGTTGAGTGGTGGTGACGAATTGACTGATTATGGGCTAGATACACCTATTTATACCATTGAATTGAAGAATAGTAATGGAGATATTACTACGTTATATGTAGGAAATGCAATTAACGATGAATACTACTTAACGTTAAATAATAAGGACAAGGTATATACAGTCTCAAGCTCCGTAATAGATGATATCTCTTATTCTTTGAATGATATGATTCAAATGGACACATTTCCGAGTATTAGTAGTGGAAATCTAAAAAAGGTGAACATTATCGAGCAAGGCGAGACAATCACATATACATCAAAGGAAGAAGAAGAAATAGCAACCTGTGCAGGTGGTTTGGGAACATTTGCATTTCAAGGGTGTGTAGATTATTCTGCGACGCCGGATGAACTAGTGCAGTATGGGTTAGACGAAGAGAATCGAATTACAGTAGAAATTACCTATGCAGATAGTAATGATAAAGAGCAGACTTTTACGTTATTTGTTGGAGCAGAGGATAAGGATGGAGCCTACTATTATGTGCAATTAGATGGATCTAAAATGGTAAATAAAGTAGATTCTAATACTGTGGAAAATGCAATGAATAAAGGGGAAAAATCATAGCATGCTATGAAAAAAGAAATAGATAGGAAAGAATGATTGCAATAGGGCGGTACCAATATCAGTTGGCACCGCCCTTCTCAATTAATTAAAATTATATTTCGTTTTTACTAAAATTCGCCCGACACAAATGACAATAACGGCAGCAACAATTGCTTCAGGAATTCCATTAATACCTATGATAGATAAAATGAACTTATACACAGCATCAGATGCCACATTATTAACGGAAGCATAAGTGTCTTTGAAGAATACAAAAATCAGATTCATTACCAACAACGTATTAGTTAATGCACCAGCTAAGCCAGCTGCGCCAAGTGCAAACGTTGTATTAGTATTTGAACACTTGGTAACCTTAAGTACAAATCGGTATACAAAAAACGGAATAACACCCACCAAAATACGGGGAATCATACAGATAATAATACTACCGATGCCTCCATGAATTTCTCCCAAAGAATAAAATGGTGAGAATACAAATGAGGTTACAGTCGGATTCATGGTATTATTAATCAAACTGGTTAATCCGAACACACCACCCAAAATAGCTCCTTTTTTGGGACCTAACATCAACGATCCAATTATCACAGGGATGTGGATAATCGTTGCTCTAGTAAAGCCCAACGGAATGTAGCCTAAGAACGGTGTAAAGGCAAGAATTACAATGATAGCACTAAAAAGTGCAACCTGTACCATGCCAAGGGTCTTTGCGTGTGAACTAGCGTCACGTGTTACTTCATTATTCATTTTTTTCCTCCTTGTTATCATTCTCTTACGAGATACAATACAATTACTGAATAAGTATACCACCCATTGGGGACGTAGTAAAGTGAGAATTGCTACGCCCCCAATTTGAAATTGGTGTGCCCCTTTTTGAAATTGGTGTGCCCCAAATGGAGTTGTATGTTATAATATAATATTATGTGAAATAAGTGAGGTGCTTTTATGCTGAATAATAAAACGGTTATCATTGGGGTTTCTGGTGGGATTGCAGCTTATAAGGCTGCTGGATTAACGAGTATGTTGGTAAAGATGGGTGCAGATGTGCATGTGATTATGACGGAGCATGCGACGAATTTTATTCATCCAATTACATTTGAGACATTGACGAATAATAGGTGCATTGTGGATACGTTTGATCGTAATTTTCAGCACAATGTGGAGCACGTTGCGTTGGCTAAGAAGACGGATGTATTTATGGTTGCTCCGGCCACAGCTAATGTGATTGCAAAGCTGGCGTATGGTTTGGCGGATGATATGTTGACGACGACTTTTTTGGCTTGCAAATGTCCGAAAATCGTTGTACCGGCTATGAATACCAATATGTATGAGAATCCAATTTTGCAGGAAAATTTAAAGAAACTGGAGGCTTATGATATAGAGGTGGTGAAGCCAGCAGTGGGATACTTGGCTTGCGGAGATGTTGGAGCTGGGAAGATGCCAGAACCGGAGGTGCTGATACAACATCTGTTAAGAGAATTGTCTTATCCAAAAGATATGAGGGGGATGCGTGTGTTGGTGACTGCAGGTCCCACACAGGAAGCATTGGATCCAGTGCGTTATATTACCAATCACTCTACAGGGAAAATGGGGTATGCACTTGCTAAGATATGTATGCTTCGAGGTGCAGACGTGACATTGGTTACGGGTCCAACAAACCTGGCAAAGCCGTTGTTCGTTGATATAAAGCCAATTAGAACAGCGAAGGAAATGTTCCAAGTAGTAACGGAGTTTAGTGATCGGCAAGATATCATTATTAAGGCAGCAGCAGTGGCTGATTATAGACCAGTTGAAATTAGTGAGCATAAAGTCAAAAAAGCAGATGAACATTTGACTTTGGCGTTAGAGCGTACGGATGATATCTTGAAATATCTAGGAGAGCATAAAGGAGAAGGCCAATTCTTATGTGGATTTTCTATGGAAACACAAGATATGATTGAGAATTCGAGGGCGAAATTAACAAAGAAGAAATTAGATATGATTGTTGCAAATAATTTAAAAGATAGTGGAGCGGGATTTGGAACAGATACGAATGTAGTTACGTTAATTACCAAAGATACGGAGAAGACACTTGATCTTATGAGCAAGGAAAAGGTGGCCGAAAAGATTATTGATACAATACTAGAACTGAGATAAGAAGAATATAAAAAGGAGCGAAGGGAAAACCTTCGCTCCTTTTTATAAGGAATTAATCGAAGAAGGTAGCTGGCGACTACCTTCTTTCTAACTAGTATCTATTTTTACGCCTCGGAGGAAGCTAAAATAGCGAAAATGTTATAGTTTATATTTCCAATTGCACAACAGAAGAATCATTTGTCTTCATAGAAGGAACTTCCATGCATACATTTGTTTTTACGGCTTTTTTCTTAAATACAATACTGCCAACGAACCCAGCTAAACTACCACCTAAGACAGCAAAGAACAATGCCCCTACAACAGAAAGAGGAGAGTTAAATGCGAAAGGTGCTAACAACCCTGGAATAGGTGAGGCTGTACCAGGAGCATTATTTATGATACCAAAAATTGCCGCTGAGATACCTGCTAGTCCGCCACCAAAAAAATTGGAACAATAAATAGGTATAGGATTGGAAGTAATAATGTCAGCCTGTGTCAAAGGTTCTAGCATAACGGCCATGACATTACTTTTGTCACCTAGTTTTAACCGATGGAAAATAAGTCCGTTTGTAAAGGAACCGCCTACACATGCAATAGATGCAATCCCCATGGCTAAGCCTTGTAGACCTAACATTGCAGTTAGTGCCATAGAGCTCAATGGAGAAGTACAAATCATCTTCATAATACCGCCCAATAAGAATCCCATTACAAGTGGAGATTGTTCAGCAGCAGCAGCGATGGTTCCACCAATAGTGCTTAATGTTGCATTTACAGCAGGGTTAACAAGTATTACAATAATTCGTGCAAGAGGTGCAATGAGTAACGCCCCAAGAATAATATTGAGTCCCTGAGGAAGCTTATGCTCAATAATTGGAGATACAAGACCAATGATATAGCCGGCAATAAAGCCAGGTAGAATTCCATATCCACCCACAGCAACTCCGGCTACGACTGCTAACACAGGATTTGCTCCCATACTGATAGGAACCATAATAGCAGCGGCCACACCCCCCATGCTTCCAGAGGTAGCACCTAATTCTTTGAAAAATGAAAGACCTATTAAGTCTCCGGTAATATACTTATGAACTGCTTCCACTAGAAAGGTAGCGATAGCAGCATTTGCCATGCCAGACATAGCATCTTGCCCTTTGGGCATTTTTAAACTGAATAGTGAAAATCCGGCCAATGTTAATAATAGTAATCCTATTCCTGAAACAATTGTCATCATAATTTGTTCACCTCATATTTATTTGATTTATTAAGTTATATTAAAGATAAATATAAGGTTTCAAAATGCTACAAAAAGTTTCAGAACTAAGAAAAAAATTGTTAGTTTTTACTAAAAGCCACTAAGGAATTTAGGAAGTTTTTTATTTTCACATTACCATGGCGCTCACTTTTCCCACGAATATAGTCCATTTCCTTTTTAACTTGTTCAAAATTATAAAGAGAACTAGCGTATTCAATAAAGGTGTCGTTGGAATAATCTTCGATTCCAAGATTGGCAAGATTGACCATGCCGGTTATGGCTGCTCGGCGAATGCGCTGTTCCACTGATTTTGGAGAATCACTAAATTTACTACATAATTCATTTAAAGTAGAGTCGCCAACGTGCTCTTCATGGCAGATCAGATAATCAACTAGAGAAACAATATCTTTGCTTCCGTGGTCACCCAATATCCCAAGTCTTTGTAGAATCGATTTTAATTTTACAATATGGCGTGGCTGTGTTTGGTTTTTCTCAGCAGAAGAGGAAGCTGGAGGAACCCCTAACTCCGTTTCGAAGATGGTTTGCATCTTAGTTAAGGTACGATTCATAGAGACACTTTGCATGACATGATTTAGAACGGTAACAACCTCTATGCTGTTAATCGGTTTTTGTATGAAAAATTCAATGCCGCTCTCATAGGCACTTGCAATCATATCTTTCGAAGATACTTGCGATAACATAATGAATGAAGTATGCGGTTGAATTAATTTTGCCTTTTTTACAAAAGTAATTCCATCCATTTCAGGCATTAACAAATCGACGATTACAATATCTGGATTACATAATTTTAAATCAGAAAATGCATCTTCCCCATTATCACTGGTTCCGCACACGTGTCCAAGTTGACGATCCTCTATAATCATTTTTAAGATAGTTAATACATTTTTATCGTCATCAATGAGATATAGTTTCATTGTGTGAGTCCTCCAATTCCGTTTTTAATAGTTGTATGTAAAAAGTGGTTTGTCCTTGTTTTGATTCCGCCCATACACGTCCGTGAAATTCTCTTTCGATAATGTCTTTCACCAGATTAAGCCCAAGCCCTCTATTAACCTCTCCTGTAGTATAATTAATCTTCGTAGAGAATCCAGGAGAAAAAATATGGATCATCGTATCTTCAGGAATTCCTTTCCCAAAATCTGTTACTGAAAATTGATATGTATCTACTAAGGTTTCTTGTTGTATCACAAGCCTAATAGGTTCAGTTATGCTGGCCTCTAATGCATTGGTAAATAAGTTGTTAAAAACAGACATTAAAGAATATTGCTTGGTGGTATAAATATTTTTGTCACATTGTATTTCAATCACGAGATGCTTTCCTAAAGTTTTAGCCTCCCGTAGATGTACATCCTCCAAAACCCCAAGCATTTCATGCAAATACATGCCTTCATCTCTAAGGTCTTCATTTAAAGCCTCTGAAATTCCACGCATAATTAACATGTATTCTTTTTTGATTTCATGAATATCCTTTGCAACACTAAGGGCTGATTTAGACAAAGACTCATCAACCTGTTGGGTTTTCATTTCATCAAATAATTGGTAAGATGTATGCATAGTATGTTCAATTAGAGTCGTATTTTTTTGCATCCACAGGACTTCACTTTTTAGCCTGGAGATTAACAATAAAAGCATTTTATAACGTTCAGCGTGCTCTTTATTAATAAGTGCAAATCCATAAGAGTCTATAGCTGTGATAATAGACCAGATTAAAATGGTACGTATGAATGCAACGAGTAAAATACTAAACTGCGTTTTGAACGTAAAAGCATCGAAGTGTAAACGATACAATAATTCCACTAGATTCGCACAATAATCCATAATAAGAAGTGGAATAAAAGCTCGGTTCTTATCAAGCGTTGAGTGTTTGTATCTATAATAAGTAAAAAGTAAACAACCGTAAGTGATATAAAAGAGAACCTCAGGAAAACTATTTTGAAAAATATGAACAGTATTTCCAAGTTGTAGCCAGCTTAAAAAAGAACGAGACAAGATTACCCCGACTCCAGATAAGAAAGTCACTTTTAGGATTGGAAAATCATCTGAGAGAAAGAGCAACACTGGAAATAAAAAGATACCAATTGATATTCTAAAATCTGTTACAAATAGATTAATATTCACCTGTGCTAAAAAGATTACGGCTAAGCTAAATAAAGAGGCCCGTTTCCATTTAGAAAAAAATCGTTCATATAAAGATGTAAGCATCTTGAATACTCCTTTTGAAAGAATGATATATATCATAGTAACATATAAAATCAAAGGATGCATACCTTAATGTAAATTGTTAAAAATAAGATTATTAAATGCAAGAAAATTGTTCGTAAAATGCATTGCAATTGTATTGGGAAGTGCTATAATTAGGAGCATCCTTTTTGTATAAAGGAAAAGGCGTAAAAAAGAAGTAAGATATTTGGAGGGATATAGATGGCAAAGCATGAAAACATAGATATGCATAAAGTGCTCGAATTTGCCTTAGAGGCGGGGCGCGTATTACTGAAAAATGGTGCAGAAATCTTCCGGGTTGAAGAAACAATCGCTCATATATGTAATCATTATGATATGGATACAGTAGATACATTTGTACTAAGTAATGGTATATTTATCACCGCTGAACGTGATAATGAAGAGGTATTTGCAAAAGTGAAGCACGTGCCTTTATCCGGGATTCACCTGGGGATTGTTACAGAAGTGAATGATTTGTCACGTGAAATCTGCGCAGGTAAAGTATCCTTAGAAGAAGCAGTTGAAAAGTTAAAGGTGATTGAGCAAATGCCACCAAAAAGGAGCTATTTTAGAGTCATAGCAGCTGGACTAGGAAGTGGTAGTTTTTGTTACCTATTAAAAGCAAGTTTATTAGAAAGTTGTGCAGCATTTGTGATTGGTATGCTTTTATATATGTTTGTGATTTTTGCTGAAAAGCACAAATTATCAAAAATCATTGTAAATATCGTTGGCGGAATCATTATAACAATTCTAGCAATTGGAGCTTCGTATATTCCACTACCAGTTTCTGTAAGTGTAGATAAAATGATTGTGGGATCCATCATGCCCCTCGTACCAGGAGTGGCATTTACAAATGCGATTCGGGATATTGCAGATTGTGATTTTATCTCTGGAACAGTACGCATGATAGATGCATTGCTTGTATTTGTATACATAGCTATTGGAGTCGGCGTTGCGTTATCCATGTATGCAAATATTTTAGGAGGGCTCGGATCATGATAGCAAATATTATTTTTCCATTTATAGGAACCCTGGCATTCTCCATTTTGTTCAATGTTCCGAAAAGATTTTACGTATGTTGTGGATTTACAGGAATGGCTGGTTGGTTAATGTACTGTGCAACTACTGGGATAACCTCAGCAACGGTAGGAACTTTTATGGGAACTATAGTTGTAGGATTACTATCAAGGATATTGGCGGTGTGGAAGAAGTGTCCTATTACAGTGTTTTTGGTATCAGGCATTTTCCCATTGGTACCTGGAGTGGGTGTGTATTCAACTGTCTATAATTTGGTATCTGGCAATTTAGGATTGTCAGCAGTAAAAGGTATGGAATCTTTGAAAATAGCATTTGCAATTGTACTTGGAATTGTATTTGTAGTATCTATTCCAAAACGATGGTTTGTTGTAAATTATTGGAGAGAACGTTCTAGAAAGAGAAGAAAGTTAAAAGAAGAATCAGAAAAAATGGTAGATGAAATAATAGAGGATAAAACAAAGAAAGAAACTAAATAATTAAAAAAGAAATTATTATTGGTTAAAGGATTGAGATTGGTAGAATATCTACCAATCTTTTTTGCATTACAAGATATCAATATAAAAGTGTTTGATACTATTTATCAATAGGAAAGATCAAAATGACTAAAAGTCAAAAAAGGGTGAAAAGAAGTACGTAATATGATATTATGAGCATGCGGGAAAATACAAAAGATAGGAGAAAGGTTATGAAAAGCATTAAAGCAAAAATTATGACGATTATGATAGGAGTAATAGTGCTATTATGTATCGCTTTGGGAGGCTTGGGATGTTTTCTGAATTTTAAGGCATCGGAGGATGTACTAGAAGAGACAATGAAGGAAACGGTTCAGGTCAGTGCAGAAAGGATTCATTACGAGATAGCGACATATATGAATATCGTATATGAAACAGGAAGCATTGCACGTTTAGCAAGTCCAGACAATACAGTGGCACAAAAAGAAGCTATTATTAATCAAAGAGCAGAGACCCATAAATTTCTTCGCGGCAACATTGTGGATAAGAATGGAATCGGTTTACTCGATGGAGAGGATTATTCTTCGTATAATTTTTTTAAACAATCTATGAAAGGGAGTCCATGTGTATCAGAGCCATTGAAAAGTCAGGTGACGGAAGAACTGACCATCTATATTTCAGCACCCCTTTGGGAAAATGGTATACCTAATACAAAAGTGGTAGGAGTCATATATTTTGTACCGAAAGAGACATTTTTAAATGATATTGTAGATAGTATTAATATAGGTAAAAAGGGTGATACCTATATCATCAATAAAGAAGGAACGACCATTGCCAATAAAGATATGTCACTTGTTTGTGTTGAAAATACACAAGAACAAGTAAAGGAGAATAAATCTTTAGCTAGGATTGCTGCATTAGAGAGGAAAATGATGGATGGCAAAAGTGGTTGTGGGTACTATGAAATAGATGGGGTTGAAAAAATTTTAGCATATGCTCCGATCCCACAAGGAAATGGCTTAAGTGTAGGTATCAGTGCGGTACGAAATGAATTTGTTGGTGGAGCTATTCGGTCAGTATATTATACATTGGGAATAACAGTGCTTTTCTGTATGATAGGAGTTCTGATTGCAATTAAATTTGCAAATGGAATTGCACGTCCAATTAAAGCGTGTAGTGAAAGAATGTTATTATTAGCGGAAGGAGATTTACAGTCTGAAGTACCAGAAACAATATCAAAGGACGAGACTGGTGTTCTTACAGATAACATTCGAATTCTTGTAGAAGAATTGAAGGATTCTATTGGTGATGTATCTTACCATTTAAATGCAATGGGCAATGGAAATTTTGCTTGCTTCATTAAAAAAGAGTATAAAGGAGACTTTGCAGCACTAAAGAAATCAATGATTATGATTAAGAAATCTTTAAATGAAGTAATTACTCAAATTGTACAAGGATCAGAACAAGTAGCAAGCGGATCAGAACAAGTATCAAGCGGAGCACAAGCATTATCACAGGGAGCAACAGAACAAGCAAGTTCTATTGAGGAATTATCAGCTACTATTAATGAAATAGCAGGGCAGGTCAATCAAAATGCTGAATATGCTAGTAAAGCAAGTGAATTAGCAAATGCTACTGGACAAGAGGTACAAGTAAGTGATAAAAAAATGATAGAATTAATGAATGCTATGGAAGATATTAACACAAAGTCTGGAGAAATAAGCAAAATTATCAAATCCATTGAAGATATAGCGTTCCAAACAAATATACTTGCCTTGAATGCGGCTGTAGAAGCTGCGCGTGCAGGGGAGGCGGGAGCTGGGTTTGCTGTTGTAGCTGATGAAGTACGCAATTTGGCAGAAAAAAGTGCAGAGGCGGCAAAAAATACTACAGCATTGATTGAGACTTCTTTACAAGCGGTAGCACACGGAACAGAGCTGGCGGATACAACGGTAACGAGTATGGAATCTATGGTAGAATCGGCCCACAATGTGGTAGAAATGATCGATAAAATATCATTCGCATCCCAAACGCAAGCAGAGTCGATTGCCCAAATAACTATGGGCATCGATCAAATTGCGAGTGTAGTACAGACAAACTCTGCAACGGCAGAAGAAAGCGCCGCGGCAAGTGAAGAGTTATCGAGTCAGGCGCAGTTGCAAAAGGAACTAATGGAAAGATTCGAACTTCCAAAAGAATGGTAGAAAAAGGTTCATGCTCAAAAGAGCGTTTGTAGGTTTAGATTTATACAGGTATCCTGTTCGCCGACACAGCAAAGCACGGGAATTCCAGAAAGATGTTCTATTTGTTTTTTGTTGTCCTTATGTAAGAAGTTATATTTATTGTAATGGTTAAGAATAATTCCACGGATAGGGAGTTGATGTTGGCGTGCATAGCTTACAGTCAACAATGTGGAATTAATCGTACCCAATTCACTAGAAGCAACAATGATAATATCAAGTTCTAAACGCTTTATAACATCAACCAGCATAAGAGGAGTGGTACCTGCCCGTAGTGGGCAGATGATTCCCCCACAACCTTCCACTAGTATAAAATCATGTTGTTGTTGATGAAAACAATAATCGTTATATAGTTGTTCCAGTTCAATTTCTTTACCTTCCAGTTCAGATGCCAGATGTGGGGAAACGGGTGTTTGAAAAATATAAGATACAAGGGTAGAGGGTGAAGCAGATAATTGTGCAACATCACACACATATTTTGCATCTCCAGGAATGAGCATCTTGCCCTCCAGAGAAGCACCACTTAGCGCAGGTTTATAATAGCCTGCGCTAATGTTATGTGTAACCAACTGTTTCATAATAAGTGCACTAATAAATGTCTTTCCAACGTCAGTGCCAGTCCCAGTAATAAAAATACCATGATTCATATAAATGCCTCCTCTTTAAATGGCTATTTTTAGGCTCTTTTTAAGACGATTTGCTAACAAAGCTGCAAGTATGCATAGAACAGTGTCACCTGGGATATCAAGTGGTAGTGATGCAAAAATAATCGTCCATAAAGAGGTGGTCTCTTGGATATATAAATTCAGCATAAAGTACTTATAAGTAAAGCCAATCAGATAGGTAATCAGCATGCCAATTAGTGCGATTATGAAATAACGTTTAAAGGTGGTAGTTTGACTGTTACGACATAGAAATCCAACCACATAGGAAGTCGCGGCGAAACCTAAAAGATACCCAAAAGTTGGGCGGAAAATGTACTGAATTCCCCCTCCGGCGGCAAATATAGGAAATCCTACAAGTCCAATACAAATATAGGTAGTGACAGAAAGGGCGCCTAATTTGGGACCTAGTAACATTCCAGATAATAAGACAAATAAAAATTGTAATGTAAAATAGTCCATAAAGGGTACCGGTATTTGAATAAAGGCACCGATTGCAATCAGGGAAGTAAATAGTGCACATAATACAAGTTCTTTTGTTGTAACAGTTCTTTGATTTTTCATATAGTATCTCCTTATGTATAATTAATCAAAGTAAACCATAGAAAAAACTAAATGTCAACTAGAAACAATACAAGGTTAACAAATAAACGTGACAACGTCACAGAAAGAAAAACATTTATTTTATATAATATGAAAAACAAAAGTGGTAACAATTAATATAATAAACCATAAAGAAGTTAACATAATAAGAAAAGGAGAATTTAAAATGGCAGCAATTCAAGTAACAGGAGAAACATTTGATAAAGAGGTATTACAAGCAAAAGGACCTGTAGTAGTTGATTTTTGGGCAACGTGGTGTGGGCCATGCCAAGCACTACTACCACAAGTAGAAGCAATGGCAGATGAATTAACTGAGACAAAAGTATGTAAAATCAATGTTGATGACGAAAGACCATTAACAAGAAAATATAGAATTATGACAATTCCTTCCATTGTATTGTTTGAGAATGGGGTAGAAGTAAAGCGTTTAGTTAATCCAGAGTCAAAAGAAGTGATTATTAAGGAATTAGAATTAAAATAACAACTAAGACAACGTTGTAAGCGAACTTCACCCACAGTATTTTACCAATACTGTGGGTGTTCTTTGAAAAAGAATGAACGACATATTCATAATTTATTTACAAATGTTTCATCTAAGCATCACATTTAAAACACAATTTCAAAGTATACTATGAACTATAGTAGTTACTACATATCAAAGGGGTCCCGACTAACAATTACTAGCCGTATATCGACTATTAACATATATCTTTTTCATAATGCCAGTGCATATGCACTGGCACTTTCTCCGTTCTGGACTTTGAACAACAATCTGTTGTTAGTTACACGCTCCTCATCCAAAATGGTTCTTAGAATCGCCATCGGAATGGCTTCCATCATCCTTTGAGAATATCACTGATAATAGGAAACCAAATACCATTCCAAATATAGTGGTTAGATAAGGATTTGCAGTGATTGCTCACGTACCTGTAGCACAACCTACCTGCAGGTAATAGACATATCCAATAATTCCACCTACAGTGATAAAGAGTATTGTTTTTAAAATCTTTAACCATTTTGATTTATTATTCATAAAAGACCTCCTTTATATCCAATCTTTGTTACAGTTACTATACCTTTTTAGGCTATACAAATATGTGACAATATCACCAAAGACCTTAAATTTAATAGTTATTTAATTGATATTTTATGGAAACCACTATATAGTAACTTACTATCTATATTTACAGAAAAGAGGGACCTATGTGAAACTAAGATATATAAAAAAGGCAATAGGTATTACGGCAATCGTATATATTTGCTATTTGCTTGTTGGCGCGCTTGCTCCATTTGTTCATCAAAAAGAGGTCACTGCAACGGACACTGAGGGGACATCAAGGTATTATGGAACATCAGAATCGGTAGATAGAGCTGCGATTGTTGAGACGAACAAAGACGCCTTAGATACACGTATTCGCATGATTGAACGAGCAACTCATAGTATTGTATTGTCAACATTTGATATGAGGGAAGGTAAAAGTTCTAAACAAATAGGAGCAGCTCTGCTTGCAGCATCTGACCGAGGTGTAAAGGTGAAGATATTGGTGGATGGCATTAGCGGAATGATTCGTATGGAAGGAAGTCCATTCTTTTACGCATTGGCAAGTTATCCAAATATAGAAATTCGTATTTATAACAAGCCAAATCTAGCAAAACCTTGGACATTTAATGGGAGAATGCACGACAAATATTTGATTGTAGATGATAAATACTATTTAGTAGGAGGTCGGAATACGTTCGATTATTTTCTGGGAGAATATGGATCTAAAAATAAGAGCTATGATCGAGAGGTGCTGATTTATAATACAGCCAATGGATCTACTTCAAATACGGAAAGTTCAATACATGAATTATACACCTATTTTGAATCTGTTTGGGAATCCCAATATTGCGTTGACTTTCATAAGGATGAGAAGTTGCAAAAAAGAGAAAAGGTGGCTGCGCAGATCTCAATGTTAAGAGAACAATATGAAAGTATGAAGAACAAACACAAGGAATGGTTTGATCACCAATATTCCTTTGAAGAACATACAGTACCAACCCAAAAAGTATCTTTGATATCAGGAGAAACCCACATTTATGGAAAAGAACCTCTTGTTTGGAAGGAATTAAGTGCATTAATGAAGCAAGCAGAGGAAAGAGTTACGTTTCACACCCCTTATGCAGTGTTGGGTACAGAGATGTATAAGGACTTGAAAGAAATATCAAAGAAAGTAGCAGATTTCAATCTGGTAATCAACGACGTAGGGACTGGAGATAACTTTGTAGCTACTAGTGATTACTTAAGGCATAAAGAGGAGATTCTAGCAACTGGAGTAACCGTAAAAGAATTTGTCGGAACACATTCAAGTCATGGGAAGTCTTTAATCATAGATGATCGAATATCCATTGTTGGATCTTATAATTTTGATCTGCGCAGTACTTATATGGATACGGAGCTAATGGTAGTTGTGGATAGTGTAGAGCTTAACCAAGAACTAGAACGCTATTTTCAATTTTTTGAGGACCAAACTAGAACCATGATAAATGGCACTGGTTCTATAGATAATTATGAAATAGAAATGGTGGAAATAGAACCAGTTCAATTAATGGCATGGAAGGTTGTCGGTTTTATCTTGCAGCCATTTCGCTTTGTGATCTGAGTGGACAATAGGAAGCGTTATAAAATGCAAGAACCAGTATGAGGTATTATACTACCTCATAACTGGTTCTTGCATTTTCAAAGTGACAGATTTCTTTTCCATTGTTGAATAACCAACATTCCATGAGGCCGCATAGTTCTTCCTTTACAGTACGTCGCATAAGACCAACTTGAGGTGCAAGAAGTGGCTGACCAGTGGGATGATGTAGCTGTATTATTAAAATGAGGTTCTTTTGTTTAATAATCAACATAGATGGGGTGTTCAGTACTATTTGTGCACCTAAATAAGTTGCGATACGAAATAATTGGTGATCACATAAAATGCAATTGATTGTACCGGTAAATGAGGTCTTTCCCAGTGGGATGGTTGCTACGGCAGAAAAAAGTGAGATCGTAGGATTGGTATTATGCAGACATTGTACCCAACGATACTGGCTTGGAAATGAACTGCCATAGTCTGATTCAATATATCCAGTACCATCTGTAAAATCTAGCACGCTACTATTTAATGTCACATGTCCAGCGACCGTGTGCTGCATACTTATGATATCGTGCTTACATTCCATACCAGGAACCTTGGAAAATGGCCCCATTATGGACGGCGAGATGTGATAAAATGCACCATATTTCAGAGCGCCTTTTAAGGATAAAGTATCAGTATGGATGTCTAGTAATATGCCATTTTCCGTAAAGTAGTTTTTATCAATCTGTAGTATAAAGGGAGAACGTTGTAGGTGAAATTGTTCCGTAGAAAATGTCACATAATAGGAATGATGTGGTGTTATAATCTGTATAAATGCTTCAGTATTGCCGGAGCGAGAAAGACTAATTCCGGGAATCACAGACAACAGCGAGGTACTAGATTGGTGTTTGAAATACCAACCCTCAAAATAATTTCTGGATTTTAATTTAGACATGTTCGGTATGCTCCTTATCGATTTCTTTCTTATTAAATTAGTATATCCTTTTTGTATCCTCTTATAACTACTTATTAGAAAATCTACTTTGCCAAGCAAAAAATACAATGCTATGATTAGTGCTATAGTGCTACACTAGTTTTTCAATCTAGATAGCTACAATATTCAGAGGAGGAAATAAAATTATGAAGAAGAAAATGTTAGGTGCGTTGTTAGCTGTAGCAATGGTGAGTACTCTTATTGCTGGTTGCGGAAAACAACAGGCTACAACCGAAGACAAAAAAGAAGACACAAAGACAGAAGATAGCAAAGGCAAGTTTGATCCTATTGCAAAAGAAGACATTAAAATTGGTGTTATACATATTACTGACCCTGCTGAAGGATCTGGTTATACCTATACACATGACCAGGGTATCGTAGCTATGCAGAAAGAAATAGGCTTATCAGATGATCAAATCATTCGTAAGAACAATATTGATGATTCCGATCCTACAGCTACAGAGACAGCTATTAGAGAATGTATCGAAGATGGAGCAAATGTAATCTTTGCTACTAGCTTTAACTACATGGACACTGTAGAAGCATTAGCAGAAGAATATCCAGACGTAATCTTTTCACATGGTACAGGATACAAATCAAATGATACAAACTTTAATAATTATTTTGGACGTATTTATCAAGCAAGATATTTATCCGGTATCGTTGCAGGTATGAAGACTGAGAGTAACTTGATTGGTTATGTTGCAGCTATGGGTTCTGAAAATTCAGAGGTAACAGGTGGTATTGATGCATTTGCTATGGGTGTTGAATCTGTAAATCCAGATGCGAAAGTATTTGTAAAAGTTACCAATAGTTGGTTCTCACCTACAGAAGAAACAAATGCAGCAAAAGCTCTTATTGCAGAGGGCTGTGATGTAATTGCACAACACTGTGATACACCAAATCCACAGACAGAAGCTGAGAGTGCTGGTGTATATGGAGTTGGATATAATTCTGATATGAGTAAAGATGCACCTAAGGCAACTTTGACATCAGTAGTATGGAATTGGGGCGTATATTATACACAAGCAGTACAACAAGTAATTGACGGAACATGGACACCAGAAAATTACTTTGGTGGAATGGAAGATGGTCTTGTAGAGATTGCATCACTTAATAAAGAACTTTGTGCAGAAGGTACAGAGGAAAAAGTGGAAGAAGCTAAAAAGAAAATTATGGACGGAAGCTTTAACGTATTTGATGGTGTGATAGAGACAAATTCTGGAGAAAAAGTTGGAAAAGAAGGTAGTACACTAGATGATGCTACAATTACTGGTGGAATTGATTGGTATTACAAAAATGTAGAAGTTAAATAACGCTTGCTAAAATAATTCTATATAATCTTAAAAAAAGATGTTATAATTTATAAGGGTATTGCAAAATGATATATGATAATTTTGTAATACCCTTTAAAATGTGTAAATAAAGCTACAATTGAGAAACTGATGTAAAGGAAAAGAGGGATGATACACTTGACGCAAGAAATGAAAAATGCCATTGAATTAAAAGGAATAACAAAAACTTTTGGTACAGTAGTGGCAAATGATAATATTGATTTGACTGTAAGACGTGGAGAAATTCTAGCATTACTTGGTGAAAATGGTTCTGGAAAAACTACACTTATGAATATGATATCTGGCATATATCACCCAGATGCAGGTACCATTCATGTGAATGGCAAAGAGGTGATGATTAATTCACCAATTGATGCGAATCAGCTAGGAATTGGAATGATACATCAACATTTCAAATTAGTCGATGTATTTAGCGCCATGGATAACGTGGTGTTAGGAGCAAAAGAAAAAAAGGTAAAGAGTAAAGTATTAAAGGATCGGATTGTAGAGATTACAAATAAATTTGGGCTAGAGGTTGAACCAGAAAAGAAGATCTATAATATGTCTGTCAGTGAAAAACAGACGGTAGAGATATTGAAAGTATTATATCGTGGAGCAGATATTTTGATACTGGATGAACCAACGGCTGTACTTACGCCACAGGAAACACAAAAGCTCTTTACTATTCTACGGAAAATGAAAGAGCAAGGAAGTGCCATAATTATTATTACCCATAAATTACATGAGGTTATGGAAATTAGTGATCGAGTAACGATTTTACGAAAAGGTCAAAGTATTGATACTGTTATTACGGCAAAAACCAATGAAAAAGAATTGACGGAGTTAATGGTGGGTAGGCCAGTGACGTTAGAGATTGAACGACCAGAATGCGAAGAAGTGCATAAATGTCTTAAAATTGTAGACTTGACAGTAGAAAAGGAAGATGGTTCACTTGCACTGGATGACGTGTCATTTGATTTGAAGTCAGGGGAAATTCTTGGTGTTGCAGGGATTGCAGGAAGTGGTCAAAAGGAACTGTGTGAAACGATTGCAGGGCTGATGAAAGTGAAAGCTGGAGCGATTCTTTATAAGAAACAAAATATCGTTGGAATGAATGCAAGAGATATCAGTAAACTGGGAATTAGTATGAGCTTTGTTCCAGAAGATCGTCTTGGAATGGGGTTAGTTGCCTCTATGGGGATGGTAGACAATATGTTATTGAAGACCTATGATCAAAATAAAGGACCTTTTGTAGATCGTAAGCCGGCAAAAGAATTAGCAGAAAAATTAAAAGAAAAATTAGAGATTAAAACACCGAGTGTAGATACTCCGGTACGACTAATGTCAGGTGGCAATGTACAGAAGGTGTTATTGGGGCGAGAAATAGAATCAGAACCTTCTGTATTAATTACTGCTTACCCAGTTAGAGGGTTAGATATTAATTCATCTTATAATATATATGATTTATTAAATGAACAAAAAAAGAAAAATGTTGCAGTATTATTTATTGGAGAAGATTTGGACGTGTTACTTCAGATATCTGACAGATTAATGGTTTTGTGTCATGGAGAAGTGACCGGAATTGTAGATACAAAGTGTACAACAAAAGAAGAAATCGGCTTGATGATGGCAGGTAAAATGCAGGAGGGGAGAAAGACAGATGACTAATGAAGTGAAGAAAGAACCTTTGGTGCGTGTAGAAAAGCGTGCAGAGCGAACAAAGAAAGAAGTAATGCTTCTACGTCTCTTATCTGTAATACTTGCAATTGTTGCAGGAGGTATTTTTATATTATTGATAGGATATAATCCGTTTTCCGTATATGGAACCATCGTATCTGGTGCATTTCGAAGTGTTATGGCATTTCAGGCAACCATAAAAATTATGATTCCGCTGTTAATACCAGCCCTTGGAATCACGTTGGCATTTAAAATGAGATTTTGGAATATAGGCGCGGAAGGGCAAATCATTATGGGGGGTATTTTTGCCACTTATTTTGCTTTGTTTTGGTGGGATTTACCACATTGGCTATTGATACTTCTAATGTTTATCGCTGGTGCAGTAGGAGGAGCATTATGGGGCATGCTACCAGCTTTCTTTAAGGCAAAGTTTAATACAAATGAGACATTATTTACATTAATGTTAAATTATATTGCTTTGTACATGATTTCGTTTTTAAGGGATGGAGCATGGCAGGACCCACAATCCTCTGGATTTCCTAAGATCGCTAGATTTGGTAAGAATGCTATCCTAGATAAGGTATTTGGAGTTCATATGGGATGGATTATAGCATTGGTATTAGTGGTGTGTGTATATATTTACTTAAAATATACCAAACATGGATATGAGATCAGCGTGGTTGGTGAGAGTCAAGCAACCGCAAATTATGCAGGTATGAATTACAAAAAAATTGTAATCAGAACGATGGCATTTAGTGGTGCATTAGCTGGTATTGCAGGAATGATACAGGTGAGCGGCTCGGATATGACGTTGGCCTCCTCCGTAGCAGGTGGAGTTGGATTCACTGCAATTATTGTTGCATGGTTAGCACAATTGAATCCTTTTGGTATTTTAATCGTTTCGTTCTTGTTTAGTATTTTGGAAAAGGGTAGTAGCGTAATGCAGTCTGCACATGGACTATCTACATATTCTGCAGATGTATTGCAAGGAATTATTTTGTTCTTTGTACTTGGCTGTGAATTATTTGTAAGATATAGATTTGTCTTTCGCAGTAAAGAGAAAGGAGGTACCAAATAATGAATGTATTTGTTAATCTATTTGTTGCAGCAGTGCTTGCGGGAACGCCATTACTATTTGGTACAGTTGGAGAAATCATAAATGAAAAATCAGGTCACTTAAATCTTGGGGTGGAAGGCATGATGGCCATGGGTGCCTGTGCAGGATTTATGGTAGGGTACGTGACAGACAGTCTTTGGTTAGCTATTTTTGGTGCATTTGCAGCAGGGGTATTAGGTGCATTGATTTATGCAGTGCTAACGATTACCTTTATGGCCGATCAAAATGTAACAGGCTTGACTCTTACAATTTTTGGAATTGGACTAAGTAATTTTGTTGGAGAGTATATGTTGGCGAAGTCTGAAGTGAAGTCATTAAAATTGCCGGAAAATCTTTTGGCTTCTTTGGCTAATATGAAAATACCATTTTTATCAGACATCCCTGTCATAGGTAAAATGTTTTTTAACTACAATATATTTGTTTATTTAGGCATTGCTGTTGCAATTGTGTGTGGTATATATCTAAATAAAACAAAGAAGGGCCTTAATTTGCGTGCCATTGGAGAAAATCCAGCAGCAGCGGATGCAGCAGGCATACCAGTAACGAAATATAAATATTGGAACGTTATGTTAGGCGGCGGGATATGTGGAATCGGTGGTGCTTATGCCTCAATGATAATATGTAATGGGGTCTGGATTAGCAACTGTGTAAATGGACTAGGTTGGATTGCGGTAGCATTGGTTATCTTTGCAACATGGAGTCCATACAAAGCACTTCTTGGCTCATTGGTATTCGGAGCATTTAGCGTGTTGAAATATTATGTACCGAAATCAGTATTGTCTATTCCTGATTCTATATTTGATATGATGCCATTTATTATGACTGTCATTGTTTTAATTGTAACCTCAATTCGACAGTCTAAAGAAAATGCACAACCAAAGTCTTGTGGTGTAAATTATTTTCGCGAGGAGCGATAAGTTCATTATACTAACTAATTTTTTGAACCAAATAAAGAGGGAAGAAGAATGGAACAAGTTATAGAACCGCTAACAATGTTAATCGTTGATGATATTGAGATGAATCGGATAATCCTAAGAAAGATGTTTGAGGATGAATATGTAATCTTGGAAACGGAAAATGGAATTCATGCGATGGACTTATTAAAAAATCAGGATATTGATATTGTGATTCTTGATATTGTAATGCCAAAGAAGGATGGGTTCCAGTTGATGGAAGAGATGAAAGCAGATCGTGAGCTATCAGAAATTCCTATTGTAATAAAAACATCAGTAAATGAGGAGTTTGAAATAAGAGCTTTTGAATTGGGAGCAGATGATTTTATTTTTTCTCCATTTGACGCAACCATCGTGAAAAAGCGTATATCAAATATAACTCAAAAATATATTTTAGAACGGAAATATTTAAAAGGTCAAATGGAATACGCTCAAAATATGGAACAAGTCAAAAGTAATTTTTGGGCAAGAATGTCACATGAAATACGTACACCAATTCACTCAATTATGGGCATATCTGAGCTGGCAATTGAAAAACTAGAAGACAAGACGTCAGTAAAAGAGGCTTTGAAAAAAGTCAATGAGCAATCTAGATATTTACTAACATTAGTCAATGATATTTTAGATATCTCTGCTATTGAGCAGGGTAAGATTACGATACATAAGGCTCCTTTCCATTTGAAACAATTAGTCACTACGATTGCAGAAATATATTATACTCAATGTCTGGAAAAAGGGATAACATTTGATTTGTATATTCAAAATGTTGTAAGTGAATGGTTAATTGGGGATAGCATGCGCCTTAGGCAGGTATTTGTTAATCTAATCTTTAATGCATACAAATTTACTGAAGAAGGTGGAAGCATTAAGGTCTCAGTAACTGCTAAGGGTATATCTAAGAACACCTTGTGTTTGTTGTTCACAGTTGAAGATACTGGCTGTGGAATCAACGAAGAAACCAGAGAAAAAATTTGGAAACCATTTGAGCAAGGATATTCGCAACTAGAGCAAAAGTGTCAAGGGAGTGGTCTGGGCTTATCCATTACCAAAAGTTTAGTAGAATTGATGGGAGGAACCATTAGTTTTGCTACTCAGGAAAATAAAGGAACAACATTTATTACAGAAATTCCTTTTGAAATTGCAGAACAAAGGATGGATAGTCAAGCAGAGCAATTTAGAAACATACGTGCACTTATTGTTGATGATGATTTAGAAGCTTGTAAATATACCGCGGATGTGTTAGAGCGGATAGGAGTAAGTTATGAAGTTGTGCATTCTGGAGAGGATGCACTCAATATGCTAGCGGATGCATATCATTTGGGTAAAGGATTTGATATATGCTTTATTGATTGGAAGATGCCTGGACTTAGTGGAATAGAGGTAACGAAAAGGATAAGAAGTATGTTTGATCATGATACGGTAATTATTATAGTGTCGGCATATGACTTGAGCCATATTCAAGAAGAGGCCACGAATGCAGGGGCAAATTTGTTAATAGCAAAGCCAATTTTTCAGTCTACCGTCTATGATTTATTAATGAACTTAAGTGAAGGTGTATATAACAAACAAGAAGGCGGTACAAGCCAGTATTATTTTCAAGGGAAAAGGGTGCTAATTGCGGAGGATAATGCTATCAACGCGGAGATTTTGAGAGCGTATCTGGCAAATGTAGGAGTAGAATCTGTGTGCACTCAAAATGGGCAAAGTACCATAGATTGCTTTTTAAATGCTAAGGCGGACGAGTTTGACGCTATTCTTATGGATATCCATATGCCTGTAGTAGATGGATACGAAGCCACAAAAATGATTCGCCATTCTAATCACAATAATGCACAAAGGATTCCTATTATTGCAGTGACTGCAAATGCATTTACAGAAGATGTTGTAGCGGCTTTTGAAGTCGGCATGAATGCACATGTTACAAAACCAATTGAACCGAAGGTGTTATATAAAGCATTAGATGATGTATGGAAGTAAGAAAGGGCCAGCTGTGTTTGGCTCTTTTTTACTTTCAAACTTTATATTTAAACGTTTCATTTTGAGAATAAGAGGTGTATAATATAACGCGTATTGCTTTTTTAGGATACGTAGGAACTTGAATTACAATAGATAAAAGGAGTACAAAATGAAAGTGTTAAAACAGCTGGGTATCATATTGGGAATTTGTTTATTAGGTGAGGTGACTATACGGTTATTACCATTTTCATTTCCAAGCAGTGTTATTAGTTTGATTATTCTTGCAGTACTTTTGGCGGTTAAAGTGTTAAAAGAAGAGCAAATAAAAGAAACAGCAGATTTTTTGGCGGGAGCAATGGCGATGTTTTTTATTCCCCCAAGTATCGGGATTTTTGAGGAGTTGGAATTGTTAAAGGGGCAATTATTAGCAGTGTGCATTGTGGTTTTAATCTCTTTGTTATTTACATTTCTAAGTGCTTCTTTTTCCGCAATATTAATTCAGAAAATACAACGGAGGATTCATCATGAACGTAATATTTAGTAGTCCCTTATTTGGTATTTTTCTTAGTGTTTTTTCTTATCTTGTGGGAGTAGGAATAAGTAAAAATTTAAAGACGCCTATAGCGAATCCATTACTGATTGCAACCTTATTATGTGTCACTATTATGAAAGGGCTTCATGTTAGTTATGATGCATATATGCAAGGGGGAAGATTTATCAGTATGTGGATTGGACCTGCAACAGCAATGTTGGGCTTATTGGTTTACAGGCAAAGGGTTATTTTAAAAGAACAATTTTTCCCAATAATTGTAGGATGTAGTATCGGAAGTGGAGTTTCGATAGGCAGTACAGTATTTCTAAGTAAACTATTTAGTTTAAGAATTGACGTTTTACAATCGTTATTACCAAAGTCAGTCACTACAGCAATTGCAATGGACTTGTCAGAACAAATTGGAGGACTTCCTTCTGTTACCGTCATGTGTGTCGTTCTTTGTGGCATTTTAGGTGCAGTTTTGAACCCCTTGTTAATTAAGATATTCCATATTACAGACCCTGTGGCAATTGGTGTTGGAATGGGGACGGCAAGTCATGCGGTGGGGACTGCAAAAGCGCTTGAAATGGGTGAGCTTGAAGGAGCAGTCAGTGGAGTGTCTATTGGAGTTGCTGGAATAATTACCGTGATTATTTTGATGGTGTTATAGATTGATTTCAGGATGGACAAGTGTTATAATTTAGTCAAAGCAATGAATACCGTAAAACGGTAAGGAGGATTATAAAATGAAGATTACTGAAGGCTATATGCCATACCTAGAGTACAAAACATATTATCGTATTGTAGGCGAATGTACAGGTAATAAGAAACCATTGGTTTTGTTACATGGAGGTCCAGGATCTACACACAATTATTTTGAAGTTTTAGACAAAGTAGCTGAAGAAGGACGTGCAGTTATTATGTATGATCAATTGGGATGTGGGAATTCAGCTACGCCATCTAGACCAGATTTATGGAATGCAGAAACATGGATTGAAGAGTTAATTGCACTTCGTAAGCATTTAGGATTAGACGAGATACATTTGCTAGGACAATCTTGGGGGGGCATGCAGGCAATTCAATATTTATGTGATTATAAGCCAGAAGGAATTAAAAGCGTGATTTTGTCAAGTACACTTCCATCTGCTGATTTATGGGAAAAAGAGCAACGCCGTATGGTTTCTTATATGGAGAAAAAACATCAAGATGCAATTGCTACAACAGATGCATCTGGGGATTATGCAAGTGAGGCATATATAGCTGCAAATGCAGAATTCATGCGTTTACATTGTGCAGGAGATGTTACAGAAGAGTCACCAGAATGTTTACGTCGTCCAAAAGTAGCAGGGACAGAGGCGTACATCACGGCTTGGGGACAGAATGAATTTAGTCCATCCGGCACATTAAAAGGATGGGATTACACAGATAAAATATCAGGAATTAATGAACCAGCATTGATTATCAGTGGGTTGTTAGATTTATGTACGCCATTAGTTGCAAAGACGATGTACGATGCAATCCCAAATTCTAAGTGGGAATTATTTGAATTTAGTCGTCACATGTGTTTTGTAGAAGAAAACGAAAAATACATAAAACTAATTAACCAATGGATGGAAGAACACGATTAAAGAAGATTAACATAGCATAGCAAATCAGTAAGACGAGGTTCAAATGACCTCGTCTTTTTATAAGGATGAAAGCAATGATTAAAAAAGAAGACATACTAAGTTTAAACTTCTATAACTATAAACAACCATTTTATGGAAGCAATCAAGGAATCCGTTATCGGATTTCAAAGATTGGGGATAAGCAAGACACGCAATTAGAAGTAACCATTTGGCCCGAGCCATTTTGCTACGAAATGACAGCAGAAGATAAGAAAGAAACAAAAACATTCCAATTTTCAGAAAACGGGCAGGAAGAAATAATAAAATGGCTAAATAGTAAATTGGTGACGTAGTAAAACTCAATTTGCTACGCCCCCAATTGGGAATTACTATGCCCCTTTTGAAATAAACATAAAATTTTAAGAAAAATGTAAAAGCCCCTATGCATATACTTTAATAAGAGTTATACATAGGGGCTTTACTATGCGCAAAATGAAAATCAAGTTTCCTTTTTATCTTTTTGTAGTATTGGTCTTAATAGGTGGTGCAATTAAGTACGCGCCACAGGTGATTTCTGTTAGTAATGCAGTAAATGGCCGGGAATTGCCCATTTATTCTGTTCAAACGGAGAAGAAGCAGGTTGCTTTAAGTTTTGATGCAGCCTGAGGTAATAGCTTATTGCGTTAAATTAAATATTCATTACTAGAGCTCTATAATAGGAGATATTCTTGTCCATAAAGTATTTCTGAAAATTGCTCAATTTATCACATAGAACGAATGGTAGTGAATACTATAACATTAGTGGGACAAGTATTATAGGAGTAAGGCAAGGGATAACAATGAAGAAGTATTAGCGGATGCAAAAGAGATAAAATCATCAATTAGTGTTGCAAGAACAGGTGATGCGACACAAGTTACGTATTATTTGGAGGCCCTATTTGCGGCAACATTTACAATAGGGGTTGACAAATAATCTTTGATATGATAGATTCATAACAGTGTTATATAACGGTGTTATGAAATGAGAGGAGATTATGGCAAAACAAATTGAAGGTGTTTATGAAGAAGTTATAAATATTGCAAAGCAAGAATTTTTAGAAAACGGTTTTCAAAAAGCCTCTTTGCGAACCATTGCTACAAGGGCAAACACGACGACAGGATCTATTTATACCCGATTTGGTGACAAAGAAGGTCTCTTTTCTGCAATCGTAGACCCTACGGCAGTTGAATTACTTACTATTTTTACCCAAATTCAAGAAAGCTTTCATCAATTGAGTAAGGAACAACAGCGAGAGCGAGTGGGAGAATACTCTGCTCATACCGTAGAGGATATGCTTGATGTTATGTATCAGCATTTTACGGAGTGTAAGCTACTATTGGAACATGCACAAGGTACGAAATATGAAAGCTTTACCAATCGTTTTATCGATATTGAGGAAGAATACACTAGAAAATATATTGAATTGCTAGGATGTAGAATTTCCGAGGATATGAAAATGAGTTATGATATTATACATATGGTGACCACGGCATATTTTGAGAGTTTTTTTGAAGTTGTTCGCCATAACGTGGAGAAAGAAAAAGCAAAAAGATATATTAAAGTATTGGGAGAATATCACTTGGCGGGGTTCAAGTCGGTATTTCATATTAGTTAAGTTTTTAGGCTGTAATTCCTAGGAGAGTTTCAGCCTTTAAATAAGAATAAAGGTTAGCGAAAACTAACTTTGTTAAGGAGGAAATATTATGCAAACAAAAAACCCCTTACTTCGTTTATGGGAATTAGGGAAAAATCAGCGTGGTAAATTAAAAATTGCTATTGCACTAGCACTTTTTGGTGTGTTCTTTGGAATCGTGCCATATATCTGCGCTGCAAAGGTTGTAGTAGGATTGGTAAATAACAAAAGAGCATTTAGTTTTTACATGTTTTGGTGTGGTATTGCAGTCAGTGGTTATTTTTTGCGAACGCTGCTCTACAATTTGGCACTTGCATATTCTCACAAAGGTACATTTAGAATTTTGCGGGATATTCGCCAGATGGTGTTAGAAAAACTTCCAAAGTTGTCATTGGGTTCTGTAATGGATATTTCCAGTGGTAAGTTAAAACAGATTATTGTAGATCAGGTAGAGAGTATGGAAACTACCCTTGCTCATCTTTTGCCTGAAATGACCTCGAATCTGCTCGCACCTCTTTTAGTCATTATCTATATGCTTGTTTTAGACTGGAGAATGGCACTTCTGTCCTTAGTGTCGATTCCTCTTGGCATGGTTTTTATGATGATGATTATGAGGAATTATGGAAGAGATTACGAACAATCTGTAAAGGTTACACAGGATATGAACGAGACCATTGTGGAATACATCGGTGGGATTGAGGTTATCAAAGCCTACAATCAAGGGAAAAACTCTTATGCTAAATTTACAGACAGAGTGAAGGCAAATGCTTCTTATTATTACAACTGGATGAAGCGTTGCCAATTTGGAATGGCACTTGCCTACTCCATTGCACCAACTACCTTAATTACGGTACTCCCTATAGGATTCTTGTTTTACTCCCGAGGAAGCGTGTCAGTGGATCACTTCATTACCATTATTATTTTATCCATGAGTATTGTAGGACCTTTGCTTGCAGCTATGGGATTTATTGATAATCTTGCAAAGGTGGGGACAACAGTCGCTTCGGTAGACGAACTTTTAAATGCAAAAGAGCAAAATCATGGAACAGAGGAAGTGAAATTAGAGAATAGAGATATTACACTTTCTAACGTTTCCTTTGGATATAGTGAGGATAAAGAAATATTACATAAGATAAATCTTTCCATTCCTAGGGGAACAGTAACCGCACTGGTAGGCCCATCCGGAAGCGGAAAATCCACCGTTGCAAAATTGATTGCTGGATTTTGGGATGTAGATGAGGGTGCAATTTCCATTGGGGGATTTAATGTAAAAAATATTCCTCTTTTACAGCTTTATCGTGAAGTCGCATTCGTTTCACAGGATAATTTCCTTTTTGATGATACGGTTATGAATAATATTCGTATGGGCAATACCAAAGCCACTGATCAAGAAGTAATCAATGCAGCAAAGGAAGCAGGATGTGATGAATTTATTAAAGCCTTGGATCAAGGCTATCAAACAAAGGTTGGCGGTGGTGGTGCTCATTTATCAGGTGGTGAAAAGCAAAGAATTTCCATTGCTCGTGCTATGTTGAAAAAGTCTTCGATTGTAGTATTGGATGAAGCAACTGCCTATATTGACCCTGAAAATGAAACAATTATTCAAAAGGCTGTTGCAAAATTGGTAACGGGTAAAACACTGATTTTAATTGCGCATCGTCTATCCACCATTACAGGTGCAGATAACATTGTAGTAGTAGAAGAGGGGAGTGTGAAGGCAGAAGGCACTCATCAAGAGTTACTCAAAAAGAGTAAGCT
Source organism: Lachnospiraceae bacterium LCP25S3_G4 (assembly GCA_052116865.1). GTDB lineage: Bacteria > Bacillota > Clostridia > Lachnospirales > Lachnospiraceae > CAUPWF01. Next base: position 141,343 of record JBQKKG010000006.1, read on the forward strand.
TTACAAGGATATGTGGACTGCACATATTGGTATAAGAGAGGAGGAAATTGCATGATTCAGACATTGAAAAAAATATGGTGCTTCGCCGGCGAAGAGAAAAGTAATATTAACAAATCGGTGATATTGGGATTTGTTTACGCTATTTTCTCAATGCTGGAGGTTGCATCAATTTATTTGATTATATCTAAAATCGTAGAAGGCGATAAAAATTCTCAAATATCGTTATATGCATTTGCATTGATTGTAGTAAGCATTTTAGGTAAGGCAACGATGAAGTATTTTTCTCAGCTTCAGCAAACCCATGCAGGATACTTTATGGCGGCGAATAAGAGAATTCAAATTGCCGATAAATTAAAGCGTGTGCCAATGGGGTATTTTAATGAAAATAGCTTGGGAGAAATTACGGGTGTTTCTACCACTGTTTTAGAATCGGTAGAAATGGTGGCACCTATGATTTTGGTAAATATCTTGAGTGGTCTTATCAATGCCTTTATTTTTGGCATTATTATTTGGGCTTTTGACTGGAGAATCGGGCTTATTGTGGCAGCTGGAACGTTACTTTACTTGAAAATATCATCTTTTATGGAAAAAAAATCGGCAACACTTGCACCTAAAAGACAAAAGTCTCAAGCAGTAATGGTTTCCGCTGTTCTAGAATATATCCAAGGTATGAGTGTTGTAAAATCTTTTAATCTTACAGGAAGAGGTGACAAAACTCTACGCAACGCCTTGGAAAATAATTGTGAAAGTAACTTGAATATTGAAAAACTGTTTACCCCTTATGTTATATTTCAAGGATTGACACTCCAATTTTTTAGCATTGCAATGATATTTTTTAGTGTTTATTTTTATTTAAGTGGAACAATGACATTGGTAAACTCCTTGATGATGGTGATTATGTCCTTCTTGATTTTTTCACACATTCAGTCTGCTGGTAGTAGCATTTCTCTTTTACGGATTGTAAGCAGTTCTATGGACGAGGCAAATCAGATGGATGCGATTCCTGAAATAGATGAGAATGGAACGGAAATTGTACCTAGAAATCATAATATAGTATTTAAAAATGTGGACTTCTCTTATGAGGAGAGAAAGATTTTAAATGATATTAGTATCACCATTCCCGAAAAAACCACCACAGCCATCGTGGGTCATTCTGGTTCAGGAAAAACCACACTTTGTAATTTGATTGCAAGATTCTGGGATGTGGACAGTGGTAGCATTACCATTGGTGGGAAAAACATTAAGGACTATAGTTTGGAATCTCTGATGGAGCAAATAAGTATGGTATTCCAACATGTATATCTTTTTGCTGATTCAATTGAAAATAATATAAAATTCGGTAGACCATTGGCTAGTCATGCGGAAGTTGTTATGGCAGCCAAAAAGGCTTGTTGTCATGAATTTATTATGGCACTGCCAAATGGTTATCATACAGTAATCGGTGAAGGGGGAGATACCCTTTCTGGTGGTGAAAAACAGAGATTATCCATTGCGAGAGCGTTACTAAAGGATGCTCCTATTGTTATTTTAGATGAGGCCACAGCTAATGTTGACCCTGAAAATGAGGATAAGTTGCAAACGGCCATCGAAGCATTAACCCACAATAAAACCATTATTATGATTGCTCATAGATTGAAGACAGTTCGTAATGCAGAGCAAATCCTTGTGGTAGATAGTGGGAGCATTGTACAAAGAGGCAATCATTGGGAACTTATGGAAATGGATGGGATTTATAAATCCTTTGTTACAGGCATAGAAACTGCAGCAAAATGGAAGGTGAATAAATAAGTGCAAGAATACTTATTTGTAGAATGGAGGCAATATGTCAGGAACAGTTGACACAAGAACAAAATTATTAACGGAAAATCCTTATAAGCTCTTGATTAGTATGAGCTTACCAGGTGTTATCGGCATGGTGGTGTTAGGGTTATATTCCTTTATGGACGCTATTTTTGTAGGACAAATGGTAGGAAGCAATGCCATGACAGCAATCGGGGTGGCATATCCCTTCACCTTGCTGAATAATGGTATTTCCACGCTTCTTGGTATGGGTTCTGCATCAGTACTATCCAGAGCCATAGGGAAAAATGACACAGCGACAGTGGATAAAATTATGGGAAATATGATAGCACTAGTTCTTTTATTATCGGCAATCTCTACATTTGTAGGCATTGCATTTACAAAACCGCTGCTCTCTTTAACCGGTGCAACGGGCGAAGTAATGGAATTGGCGATTCAATATTTGCGTGTTATATTTATAGGCTCTTTGTTTGTAAATTTCGCACAAGCTGCCAATATGATTATGCGTGGAGAAGGTGCAATGAAAAAAGCCATGTCCATTATGGCAATGGCGGCAGTCCTTAATATTATTTTGGATCCTATTTTTATTCATGTTATGAAGCCTTATGGTTTCGGCATAGAGGGTGCGGCTGTTGCAACGGTGCTGACTCAAATAGTACAGGCAATTTTTACACTTCTTTATTTTCGTGGGAAAAGCAAGGTGGTGAGAATTCACAGAATTAAGATTGATAAAATACTGCTTCCGCAGGTTCTAGCTGTTGGAGTCTCTGCAATGCTAATGCAGGTGCTAACAATGGTTATGCAAACAGTCATGTTTCAAGTAGCATCACAACATGGTGGTACTGAATGGCAAACCGTATTGACCGCAGCCTTGAAAATACAAGGATTTGCTTTTGTTCCTCTCTGGGGAATGAGTCAAGGGTTTCAGCCCTGTGTTGGAACAAATTTTGGTGCAAAAAAATTTGATAGAGTGCGCATCTTTACAAAGGTATTTTGCATTGGTGCAACTGCATTGGCGCTTCTTTTCTATATTCCGGCGATGCTTGTTCCTAAGGCGATTTTATCTTTATTTATTAAAGAAAATACCATTGTAGAATTGGGATACATGGATTTTAGACTGATGTTTTCTATCTTCATCGTCTTTGGATTTATGATTGTATCCATCACTTTGTTCCAAGCTTTGGGAAAGGCAAAACTTGCCGCATACGCAGCCCTTGGCAGACAAATTATTTTATTTGTGCCTGCAGTGATTTTACTCCCTAAAATTGGGGGCCTGGGTATTCACGGTGTTTTCTTAGCTCCTGTTGTAACGGAAAGCCTTGTAGCAATATTCTGTCTATTTATGGTAATGAAGTTATTAAAAAATTTGGAAAAAGATGATAAGATAGAAATATAAAACAGACTATCCCATCTGTTTAAAGAACAGATGGGAATACCATTAAAAAGTTATCTGGGCCCTTCGTCGCCCATCACTCCATTGGGCAAGAAACCAGCTTTATGAAGCACTCTTTGAGAGGCAATATTATCAGGATCTGTTTCTGCTTCTACGCAGAATACACCTGGTTGATTGCTTGCCCACTTAGCCATATCTGTAACAGCCTCTGTCATTAAGTCCCTACCTTCATATTCAGGTTTAATTCCATAGCCGATTTCAACTGTTCCATTATCATTAATTCCCTTAAAACATAGGTCCCCAACTATTTGTTCGCTACTATTACTTAGCTGCATCAACCATATTGCATACCATATATGCTGATCGGGTTGTTCTTTACAACCAGCAAGCATTTCTGAATATGCATTTTTTATTTCTACATCAGTTTCCTTTTCCATCTTTATTCGCGTCTCTTCATTGGAAATTGGGAATATAATTATTCTTTTTGTTGTTACTTTAACCATTTTATTAATTTGCCATCCATTTTAAAATATGTATACAAGTTTATATGTAAAAAGTTTACCATAGACAATATCAATATATGAGATGAATTATCGAGAATAGCAATTAGTAAGTTCTTATGAAGAATGTTATCATGGGTCATAGAAGAATTAATAAAATATGAGGAGGAAACAATGAAATATTTAACAGTTTTAAAAAGGTGCGCAATACCTGTAATTAGCGCTTATTGTACTTATTTTCCATAAGAAAATAACAGCTAAAGAAGAATAAGTAAAAAAAACAGGAGAAAATCATTATGAAAAAAATGAAATACAGTAAAAAGAAGGCATTATCATTAGTTTTGTCAGTAATCATGCTTACAAGTATGATATCAATGAATATTTTTGCAGAAGAAGTTGTAACAGAAGAAATTCCAACGGAAAAGACAGAAGAAGTGACAACAGTAGTAGAGGAAGAGCCATTAGATAAGGTAGAAAGTGGAATGGTAGAAGAACCTTTAGACAAGGTAGAGGCTGCATCCGCAGAGGCGGTGCCTTTGACCATGACAAGTGAAAATATCGCTATTGACAATGCACATTTTCCAGATGCAGTGTTCCAAGCATATATTACAGAGCATTTTGATTCTAATAAGGATCATCAATTATCTGTAGATGAAATTACACAGGCAAAGGAAATTAACTTTGATTGGGATGATACAGTTACAAGTGTTCAAGGAGTAGAATATTTTGTTAATTTAGAAAAATTGGATTGTTCTGGAACCGGAATCAGTTCTTTGGATGTGAGTAGAAATACCATGTTAAAATCATTGGAATGCTCTTATGTTAAAGCACTTTCAATGCTGGATGTAAGTAATAATAGAAGCCTAGAAATTTTATATTGTTACGAAACCAATATTGATAAGTTAGATGTGAGCAATAACACAGCATTGGTACGTTTAGACTGTAATAATACACAGATTACAGAACTCGATGTGAGCAATAATAAAGAGCTGTTTGCTTTAAATTGCGAGGACACATTTGTTGAAAATTTGGATATAAGTAATAATCCTAAGTTGTATGAAGTATATATCACGAATGCTCCAATAGCAAACATGGATTATAGTAAGAATCCGGAGTTAGTACATATTCGTATTTCTGGTACAAAAATGACAGAACTAGATGTAAGCAATAACTTGAAATTAGCAGCACTTTATTGTAATAATACTAGAATTACGGAATTAAATTTAAGTAATAATTTGCAGTTATATGAATTGTTTTGCTATAACTCTGATATTATGAAATTAGATTTATCAAAATTTACCAATTTACATACGGTGGAGTGTTATAATACGAATATTTCGGAACTGGATGTGAGCAATAATATTAATTTAGTAGGGTTAGATTGCTCAAATACGAAAGTTACAAAATTAGATGTTGGTAAAAATACAAAGTTGCAACGGCTAGAGTTTGGAAATACAGCAATTGGAACTATTGACTTAAGCAACAATGTGATTTTGAAAAAATTAAATTGTTCTAATACCAATCTTTCAAAACTGGATTTTTCACATTTACAAAATTTAGAAGAGTTATATTGCAAGAATGCTAAGATAAAATCATTAAACTTATCAAATGCGAAGCAATTATACAGCATAGATTGTGCCGATAATCAGATGACAGAATTAAATTTATCAAATGTTAGCGATTTATGGCATCAGAAAAACATCTCTCCACAAAAACGAAATGTTTACTTTCAGGAGCAAGGGACTAGCGTAACATTTGATTTAAAAACAGTGGTTTCAGATTTGACAAAAGTTACACTGGTAGATGGACCTGGATATACATTCGATAAAGCTAGTGGAATAATTACATTAGCGAATCCTGAGGTAACGGTAGTGAACTATCTATATGATCATGGTTACACAAATGGAGAGGTTGCTCCTTTGGAGGTTTCGTTAACTATACAAAAAGAATATCAAATGCTTAGTGGAAAAGATCAAATGATTAAAGAAGATCAAGATATTACTTTTAGATCAGATGCAGATTTTAAATCATTTGAAAAAGTGCTTGTTGATGAAGTGGAAATCTCTCCTGATAATTACATAGCATCAGAAGGAAGTACAATTATCACATTAAAGAAAGAATTTGTGAAGACACTTAGTGAGGGAGCTCACACGATTAGTATCGTATCTAAAGATGGAATTGCTCAAGCAAGCTTTACCATTTCAAGGAGAGCAGGTGCTGATGTGCAAGTGGATCATGTAAATAAGGTAACAGCAATAAGCAAGAACACCAATCAGAATCAATCTCCAAAAACAGGAGATAGCAATAGTGCTATACTATGGCTTTCCGTATTAATCATTGCGTTAAGTGGCGTGGCGTTTGGTAAGAAGATTTTTAGATAATATCAATTGGGGACGTAGCAAATTGAATTTTACTACGTCCCCAATTGGATTATGGTTACAGCATTTTTTTCTTTTTGTTATTCAATTTTTTGTGTTGTTTATATATAAGAGCAAGGACTTCGGAGGCCTTTGCATCATAATACAGACCAGCGGAGATATCATTTCCATGGTCTTTTTTTAGTGATCTAAGAGTTGTTTCATCTCTGGGAAATCACTAGTTTCATCTAACGTTTGAAATGCCTCTGTGGGATTATGATAGTCTGAACCAAACATTCCTTCAGGTAAGTTTCATATCCACCCAGAAAGCTTTTTACAACATTAGATCGTAACTGGCGGTAGGGTCTTAGTTCTTCACCAGAAATAGAGGTATAGTATGTAACACTTAAACATTCTGGTATCTTCATATCCATTTATTGCTAAAATTAATATTTTTTCGCTTAAGAAATATTTTTATCATTTGATAACCAGGTCTACCTGAATACTCATGAAATATTTCTTCTATAGTAGATTGTATTGCAATCTCATTAGCATAATAATCAGCTTTACAATCTTTTTTATAGTTATAATAAGCATTTGGCTTCCTGCTAAATTTGTCTAGTAGCCATCGTACTCCAACCCCGTTATGATGGATATGAATAAATTTGTGTTTCTCTAATCTAGTCCCTTTGCAAAGAATGCAGCGGCTTTTTTAAGAAGTCATCGCAAAGAATCGGTAAGAAATGGGTAATTTATTAAAAGGGGTATCACTAGGATATTTTAAAAAAGTCAATACAGGAGAAATCCTAAATGCAATTACAACAGGACTTAACACATTGGAAACAATGGGAATTCGAATGGTAGATGATTTTGTAGGGGGGGATACTTGAATTTCTTGTTTATTTTTCTCTGGATAACCGTACTTAGTCCAATCTGCTCCATTATTATGATTGCACATTGTCTTGCAACGATAGAACAGGCGGATCCAATATTAGTCTTAGACAATGGAGAAATTGTAGAGAAAGGAACCCATAGAAAATTAATTCAAAATGGAGGCGTTTATCAAAGATTTATCAATATAAGAATACGAGCAGAGGGCTGGACGATAGGATAAAAATTCATCTATCATCATAGATAGAAATTCATGTATACACTGTTTACATCATAAGTATAAGTAAATAAAAAAAGGGAATCAAAGCATGAAGGGAAAAAAAGAAAGGGGAAAGAAGAAAGTAAAAAGGCATTACATTGTGGAACGTGATTATATGGAAGAATGTAGCATAAAACAAGCGTTAGAAAATGTTATTACAAAGCATATGAAAGCATAAGTATACAGTAAAGGGGGGATTTTTAGCACCCTCTTTTGAAAGGAGAAGACAATATGGCAGATTATCATGTAGGCATATATCTCAGGTTATCAAAAGAGGATGGAGATAAAGAAGAGTCCAATAGTATTGAGTCTCAAAGAAGAATTTTACAAGACTTTTTGCATCAGGATTTAGACATGGAGTTGTGTAAAGAATATATAGATGATGGATATTCAGGAACCAATTTTAATCGACCGGGAATCATAACTATGATAGAAGACGTCAAATCTGGAAAAATAAATTGTGTACTTGTGAAAGATTTAAGTCGTTTTGGGAGGAATTACTTAGAGACAGGAAAGTACATACAGAAGCTATTTCCAAAACTAGGGGTTCGCTTTATTGCCCTTAATGATAATGTAGATACTGCAAAATTCAATCAAGAATTTGATATGATGTTACCCATTCGAAATATTTTTAATGAGAGTTATTCACAAGATATTTCACGAAAGGTACAGTCTAGTTTTCGATCTATGCAAAGAGCTGGTGCCTTTTGTGGAGCCCATACCAGTTATGGATATCAGAAAAGTAAAAAGGATAAGCATAAGTTAGTAATTGACCCATATCCTTCAACGATTGTTAAAGAAATATATAAACGATATTTGGATGGAGAAGGTCAGAGAAGTATTGCAAAATCCTTAAATGATAGAGGGATTCTATGTCCAACGGAATACAAAAGACAAAATGGTGAAAATTATCGAAATTCAAAGAAACTAGATAGTACAAGTTATTGGACCTATTCAACGGTACATAGAGTATTAAAAAATGAAATGTATAAAGGATGTATGGTACAAAACAAAGCGAAAAGGCAAATGCGAGGCAAAGCAAAAATCTTACCAAAAGAAGAATGGATAGTAGTTGAAAGGACTCATGAGCCCATTATTGATACAGAACAATGGGAACAAGCGCAGGAACTATTAAAGAAAAGAACTAGGAATTTAGAGTTTGATTCTAATTTAAGTATGTTTGCAGGATTTTTGAAATGTGGAGATTGTGGACGAGGAATGGTTAAGCATACCTATAAAAATAGTAAAGGAGAGAAGTACCAATACTATTCCTGTGGAACATATAGCAGGGCAGGAGCTTCTTTTTGTACCAGTCATCGCATCTGTCAAAATGTTATAGAACAGATAGTGCTAGATGATTTTAATACTATTGTTTTGAGTGTCTCTGATTTAAAGGAACTTGTTGAAAGTCAAAAAAAAGATAAGGGGTATAATTTAGATGAAAAAGAACTGGCAATGATAGAAGAAGAGAGAAACAAAGTATCTAGATTAAAAAGGGAATGTTATATGGACTATAAAGAGGGGCTACTATCCAAAGAAGAGTATTTGGAATATCACATGGAGTATGAAAAAAGAGAAACCTTTCTAATGAGCAAAAAAGAAGTATTACAGAGTAAGGACAACAACGCTCAATGTAATACGTTAAGTTCTCAATGGGTAGAAAATCTATTAGAATTAAAGCGTATTGACCAATTAGATCGTAAAATTATAATTGAGTTTATTGATTCCATTCAAATATTTGAAAAAGATAAGGAGGGAAATCAGAGAATAAAGATTCGTTATAAATTTACAGACGACTTAAATCATCTTTTCAGGGCAGTATATGAAGAGAACTAAAGGAAGAAGATCTTCATACATTGCTACTTTTTGAAATTTGTTTCAAACAATTGTGGAAGGCTATGAAGGAAGTTTTATCAAATCATGATTATGAGGAAGGACAAACGGGTTCTCCACGAATGGTAATTAAATTGGCATATAATAAAGAAATTGCGTTAGATATCATCAACAAAACCAAATTAGAATATGTCGTAATGTTTAAAAATCTTAAATCAGAAATTGAAAAAAGATGGATTTAAGGAAAAATGTATAGCTTACAATATATATAATTATTGCACTATCATCGTAGTGAACATATATTTAACGCAAAAAAGCATCACCCTGGGGTAATACGGATACAGCTCAAATTCTGGAAATTTTAAAAAATTATGATATTCATGCTACATTTTTTATGACTGGAAAGTGGGTGGAAAATTATCCAGATGATGTAAAAGCTATTAAAGAGGCGGGTCATGATCTAGGTAACCATAGTGAAAATCATAAAAATATGAGTCAATTAACAGATGAAAAAAACAAAGAAGAGATACTATCAGTACACAGCAAAGTATTAGGGCTTACGGGAGTAGAAATGAAATTATTCCGTGCTCCATATGGGGATTATGATGATGATTTGATACATGATGTAACGGATTGTGGTTATTATACCATTCAGTGGGATGTTGATAGTCTGGATTGGAAGGATTATGGAACAAAAGATATTGTGAAGACGGTTCTAAATAATAAGGACCTTCAAAATGGAAGTATTATATTAATGCATAATGAAGGAAAGTATACCAAGGATGCTCTAGAGCAGGTAATTGTTGGGTTGCGTGATAAAGGATACGAGATGGTACCTGTATCGGAATTAATTATAAAAAAAGATTATCACCTCGATGCTACGGGACGTCAGATTTCAAATTAAAAGATGTCATACTATAAACATGAACCACCTCAAATATAAAGTGTGAAATATTTGAGGTGGTTTACTGTATTTATACAATCAAAAAATCCATAAATAGGGAAAAATCATGTCTAAAATACAACATATAGATGCTTTGTTCTTGTATATTACTACTGATTAGGATATCATGGAATTACAAAGAAATCGATGAAAGAAAATACAATTAAGGAGGATACATAAGATGAAAAAGGACAACAAATATAAGAAGGCGATTATAGGCACTATATTTATATCTCTAATTGTCTATCTCTTAATTATTGGAGGAATTTTTATATTTGCTAGATACGATTTAATTACAAAAATTGGCTTAAGCGAACAATACGACTGGCTGCGTCTACTAGCAAGTAGTGGGAGCACCTTAGTAGCGGTTATAGTACCAGTAAGTATCATGTTTTATACGCTATTTTATCAAAAGGAGCAAGATGAAATTTATAGAAGATTACAAATACTTCCAAGATTATCTTATAATATCATAACGGATGAAAGTCGTATACCAAAGGATCATCCAAATAGTACAATTATATGTATTCCAGCAGAAGAAATTAATTATGATAATTATAAAGATACAGAAAGTTCGAAACTATTGATCAGAATTAAAAATGTTGGCAATTGGCATTTAAGGGGAATGAGGATCTACTTGGAAACAGATCACGTTAAGGCACCATATAATTACAATGTGTGGGAAGGGGCAGATTTAAATCAAGATCAAGAATTAGAGGTATACTATCAATTTGAGGTACTTCCAAAGATTAAAGATGCAGGAAGTTATCGACATAGCGTTCATATGCATATTTACTATCAAGATATGGCACATAATTTTTACAAGCAGACCTTAGAGTTTTCCATAACCAAATCCATCGCGAATCCGGAAGAAGTGGATAGGGTATATCAAAAATGTGTGTGTTGCTCTGATATAGGATGCGAAAAAATAGTACAAGGATATCCAGAAGCAAACGAATTCCAAATTATTCCTGCTAAGGACATTAGAAATTAGAAAGAGGTAGGAAGTGCACAAGTTATTAAAATATTTAAGGGAATATCGAAAGGAAAGTGTTATTGCACCTTTATTTAAAATGTTAGAAGCAAGTTTCGAGCTTTTAGTACCATTAGTAATGGCTAGAATTATCGATATAGGGATTGCCAATCACAATAGGAACCAAATCCTAATTATGTGTGGAATTATGGTGGGTTTGGGTATATTAGGATTGGCGTGCTCACTGATTGCACAGTATTTTGCAGCAAAAGCTGCAATGGGGTTTGGAACAGCCTTACGTAAGGAAATGTTCCTTCATGTAAGCAATTTATCATACTTGGAATTGGATACTCTTGGGACATCTAAATTAGTCACCAGAATTACAAGTGATATTAATCAAGCGCAGGCGGGAGTTAATTTAGTATTGCGCTTATTCTTAAGATCGCCCTTTATTGTAATTGGGGCAGTAGCCATGGCATTTACAATTAACAAAAAACTTGCCATGATATTTGTCGTATTAGTACCCATATTATCAATTATTATTTATGGAATTATGATGCTTAGCATTCCCATTTATAAAAAGGCACAAAACAATTTAGAACGCATATTATTATTGACACGTGAGAATCTGGCAGGAGTCAGAGTTGTCCGTGCATTTTCCAGACAAGCAGAGGAAGAAAAGCAATTTGAACAGCAAAGCGAATTTTTTATGAAGACGCAGTTAAAAGTTGGGAGAATTTCCGCACTCTTAAATCCTGCTACCTATGTAACAATTAACGTAGGCATAATGATTGTCTTATGGTGCGGTGGTAAGACCGTTTACATCGGAACAATTACACAAGGTCAACTTATTGCATTGATTAATTATATGAGCCAGATACTATTAGCCTTGCTGGCGCTTTCTAATCTTATTATTACCTTTATAAAGGCAAGTGCGTCCGCAATTCGAATTAATGAGGTGTTTGCAACAAAATCAAGTATGAGAGAAGGTACCAAAGAAAATACGAAAGATGATGCCGTACTTGAAGATGTTTCAATGATTACCTTTGATCAAGTTCGTTTTGCATATCACCAAGATAAGAACGTATTAACAGATATTCAGTTTTGCGTGAAGAAAGGTCAAATAATTGGCGTTATCGGTGGTACAGGTTCTGGAAAAAGTACATTGATGCAGTTGATTCCGAGATTTTATGATACAACACAGGGGGCTGTATATATAAAGGGTGTAAATGTAAAAGAGTATAGATTCCAAGCATTGAGAGATATGATTGGTATAGTACCGCAGAAAGCGGTTCTTTTTTCGGGAACAATTCGTGAAAACATGAAGTGGAGAAAGCAAGATGCGACAGATCAAGAGATATGGGCGGCCTTAGACATTGCACAAGCGAGTGCGTTTGTAAAAGAAAAATCCATGGGGTTGGATACCGTATTGTTGCAAGATGGGAAGAATCTTTCGGGTGGTCAACGTCAGCGTCTAACAATTGCAAGGGCATTGGTTGGTAATCCACAGATTTTAATACTGGATGATAGTGCATCGGCGTTAGACTTTGCTACAGATGCAAAATTACGCGGTGCAATTGCTAGTCAGAAAAAAGATATGACAATTTTTCTAGTTTCACAGAGAGCTACTTCTATCAGACAAGCTGATGTAATCTTAGTATTGGAAGATGGAAAGCAAGTTGGATTTGCTTCGCATAAAGAATTACTACAATCTTGTGATGTATATCGCGAAATCTGTGCTTCACAGTTATCTGGGGAGGAGCTATTTAAATAATGAAGAACAAAAAAGTTTACAGAAAAATTTTATTGTTATTAAAGCCATATAAGTTACTGTCACTAACATCCTTACTGTTGGCAACAATTAGTGTGATTTTTACATTATATACCCCAATTCTAATTGGACGTTGTATTGATCAAATAGTCGGTGCAGGGCAAGTGGATTTTTTAAAACTTAGAACATTATTTATAAATATTATAGGGATTGTTTTAGTCACTGCTATTGCTCAGTGGTTTATGAATCTTTGTAATAATAGGATAACATACCATATAGTGAAAGATATCCGGATTCAGGCATTTCATCATATGGAGGAACTCCCATTAAAATATTTAGATGGAAAACCATATGGAGAAATTATAAGTAAAATAGTGACAGATGTTGATCAGTTTTCAGATGGATTATTAATGGGATTTACTCAATTATTTACAGGAGCAATTACAATTCTTGGAACGTTAGCATTTATGTTAAGTATTAATTGGGGGATTACATTGGTGGTAGTACTAATCACACCCTTATCTTTTTTTGTGGCAGGTTTTATCACAAAGAAGACGTATCGTTTATTTCAAGAACAATCCCAGGCCCGAGGTGATATGACAGCTTTAGTAGAAGAAGTAGTGGGGAATTTAAAAGTTGTAAAAGCATTTGGGTATGAACAACAGGCAAAAGTGAAGTTTGATATCATTAATCAGATCCTTCAGGAGTGCAGCCAAAAAGCAACCTTTTTTTCTTCTATTACGAATCCGTCTACTAGGTTCATTAATGGACTGGTTTATACAGGTGTTGGATTAATAGGAGCGATGGTAGCCATAAAAGGAATGATAAGTATTGGTCAACTTTCATGTTTCTTAAGCTATGCAAATCAATACACAAAACCATTTAATGAGATATCTGGAGTAATAGCAGAGTTTCAAAATGCCGTGGCTTGTGCTGGGCGTGTGTTTGCATTTATTGAGGAAACAGCACAGGAACCGGACCGCAAAGATGACTGTGTATTAACCAATGAAAAGGTTGATAGTACGGTGGACCTTGTACAAGTCTCCTTTTCTTATACTTTAGATAAACCATTGATTCAAAATATGAACTTGCATGTGAATCAAGGAGAACGGGTGGCCATAGTTGGGCCTACAGGATGTGGAAAAACAACTCTTATAAACTTACTCATGCGATTTTATGATCTTGATTCCGGTAAAATAAAAATAGGTGATAAAAACATCAATCATATTACTAGAAATAGTCTTCGAAGCTCATTTGGCATGGTACTTCAAGAAACCTGGTTAAAAAGTGGAACAATCGCAGAAAATATAGCTTATGGAAAGCCAGATGCCACCATAGAACAGGTTATAGCGGCTGCAAAATCTGCGCATGCCCATAGCTTTATAAGTAAAATGACTCAAGGATATGATACAATGATCAGTGAATCGGGTGGGAATTTTTCTCAAGGGCAGAAGCAATTACTATGTATTGCCAGAGTCATGCTATGTCTTCCGCCGATGTTGATTTTGGATGAGGCAACATCAAGTATAGATACAAGAACGGAACTATATATTCAAAAGGCATTTGATCAAATGATGTTAGGGAGAACGAGTTTTATTGTTGCACACAGATTATCTACAATTAGAGAAGCTGATATTATATTAGTGATGAAAGATGGAAAAATCATAGAGCAAGGGAAGCATCAAAACTTACTTCAAAAAAAAGGATTTTATGCAGAACTATATAACAGTCAATTTTCCAATAGCTAAGAAGAGTCTGGTGATATATTCGTATAATTACGCAAGATTTCGTTATACTAAAAGTAGTTAGGAAATCAATAAAATTTAGAAATAGAAAGTAAGAATGCGAGGTATATTATGAAGGGAAATGCAGAATTATTAACATTTATTTATCAGAATGCGGAGATGGGGACAAATACTTTAAAGCAGATATTAGAAATCGTGGAGAATGAAAAACTAAAAAAGCAATTAACCATTCAGTTAGATGAGTATAAGAAATTTCAAAATGATGCACAACGCATATTAGAAGAAAGAGGATTTGATGAAAAAGGAATCAATTCTTTTGATAAAATCAAAACGTATTTAATGATAAATATACAGACATTAACGGATAAATCAACCTCACATATTGCAGAAATGTTAATCATTGGAAGTAATATGGGTATCATAGATGCAATAAAGAATTTGCATAAATATCAAGAGGCAGAAGGGCACATCATAAAATTAATGGAACGATTATTAAAAACAGAAGAAAGTAATGTGGAAAAGTTAAAAGCATTTTTATAATTGTTATTTACAAAGCAAAAAAGCACATCTCTTGAATGGAAAATCAAGGTGTGCTTTTATTTTGTTCTGGAGGGAGCAACTAACAAGAAAGATTCGGGTGGTTTTCTTGCTATCCATATGACATTTTTGCAAATGCCATTGTGCTCTTAATACAATATATCAGCTTTTGAACACGAAAAAAACGTGCTAATAAGATAAAAATTGGCAAAAAAATTAGTCGCGAAGCACAAAAATAGTATATAATAAAGTATCGATAATTAAAAGAAAGAGGCAATTATGGCAGTAAAATTAGAAAGCTTATATAATCAAATACGAGATAAGTACGATGTAAAACTAATGACAGAGAGTTGTTTTGATCAAACCATTGGATGGACGCATATTATAGAAGATAAAAGATTTATCTCCCTCCTTCATGGGGATGAATTGATCTTTAATACAGGGGTACCTTATGAATCTGAGGAATGGTTATATGATTTTATCATGCAATTACACCAGCAAAAGGCAGGTGGATTAGTGATCGGTGTAAAAAGTAATGAACATTTTTCAGACATCATTTTAGATTATTGTAATGAAATACGTTTCCCATTATTTGCATCTACATTCGATACTCCCTATATCGATATTATGCGAATATTCTCAACTATTTTATTGAAAAATGAACAGCGTGATATTACATTAAATGCCGCTATGAAAAATGCAATTTATTATCCAGAACAGACAGAATTATATTTAAATCATCTAGAAAGATATGGCTTTTATAATGATATGAGCTATGTGACGGTCATATTAAGTTGTTTATCTTGTAAAAATGCGAAAGGAAATCAGAAATTCCAAAGTATACAAAAGGCACTGAGATTTGATTTTAAAAACTGTATTGTTCTGGAGGAAAATGATCAATTAGCAGTTATCATTGGTGGGGAGCAAATAGAGACCGTAATTAAGTACTTTAGCGAGTTGTGCGGTGAAGATAAAAGGATTTATGGAGGTGTAGGGACAAAGGAAATCGGAATTCAAAATATTTGCCAATCCTTAAAATATGCTAAAATGACCTATGAACTTACAGAAACTGCTTTGCCAAATAATTTTTTAGTATATGACAATCTGGGCATTTTTAAATTGTTGTCCAATGTTCATGAAAGTCGCATATATAGTGAATTTGTACAAGATATTTTGGGTACATTGCTTACTTACGATGAGAAAAACCATACGGATTATTTACATATTTTAAAAAGTTATTTTGATAATGACTGTAGTCTAATCCATACATCCCAAAAGTTATATTGTCATAAAAACACGTTGTCATATAAAATGAATAAAATCAAAGAAATCTTAGGATATGATATACATACCAATCAAAATAGAACTAAGATTATGGTGGCTTATTCTGTTCTAGAGTTATTGCAGATAAAGAAAAGATGACAGTGTTCTTAGAACAGGTTGCTTTTTTTCATAATTGTTCCTATAATAAAATTTAGAGAAATCAAGAGATAAAGTAAGGAGGGCACCATGCCAGGGCAGGATTGGAACAATCTGGGGGATGACATACGCAATATAGTGCAACATGCGATTGATTCACAGAATTTTGATAAATTAAATCAGACCATTAATAGTACGATTAATACTGCGATGAATACCGCAGTGGAGGGGATCGAAAAAGGATTAAAAGGTGCTGGGAAGGTTGCAGAGGAGAGTATTAAGTATGCAAATCCAAAGTATATGGAGTACAAGAATGGAAAGGGGAAGCAGAATATTCCCTCGCTTTATGCAAAGACAACTTCCAGTAAAGTATTTGGAATTACATTTTCAGCAATAGGATACTCCCTAAGTGTTGCACTAGGATTGACCATCCTAATTCTTAGTGGAATTGGGGCCGCCATTCAATTTGTAAAACCTGGGCTTTATATAACGGCGGGTATTTTGACCCCTATTTTTATAGGAAGTGTATGGATGGCATGGAAGGGAACAACCACCCTGTCTCGAATATCCAGACACCAAACATATCGAAGGCATCTAGGAGAGCGAACATATTGTAATATTAAGGAATTAGCTGATACAATAAGGAAGTCCCCTAAATTCGTGAAAAAAGATTTGCATAAAATGATCCAAAACGGATGGTTTATACAAGGGCATTTAGATAAACAAGAGACTTGTCTAATGGTGTCAGACGATGCATATGCACAATATCAAGAAGCACAAAAGCAATGGGAGATGCAACAGGAATTAGTCAATATTTCCAATGAGAAAAAGGAGCCAAAAGAGTGGAGGCAGCTATCACCGGAAGTGCAAAAAGTGATAACGGAAGGCAATGATTATATTTCGAAAATAAGAAGAAGTAATGATGCCATTCTTGGAGAGGAAATATCTTTAAAAATCTCTCGCATGGAATTACTGGTACAAAAGATCTTCCATAGGATTGAGCAGCATCCAGAACATGTGGATGATATTTCAAAATTAATGGATTATTATTTGCCCACAACAGTAAAACTATTAGATGCATATGAAGAACTATCTGCACAGCCAATTCAGGGGGAGAATATTGTATGTTCTTTGAAGGAAATTGAGCATACATTAGACACACTCAATATTGCTTTTGAAAAACTTTTAGATGGCCTGTTTAAGGAGACTGCATGGGATGTGTCTACGGATATTTCAGTATTAAATACAATGTTGGCTCAAGAAGGATTAACAAAAGACATTTTTTAGGAGAGGATAAAAGAATGAACCAAGAAGTAAAAGAATTTACAGCGGCGGTCCCGACATTGACCATAGAACCATTTCAAGAGAAGGAAGAAATTGTGGAAACTTCGGGAGGAGAAAAGCATTTAGAATGGGATGATAATATACTTTCAGAAGATGAAAAGAAACTTGTGGATCAATTTGTAAGCCAGATTGATTTGACGAACTCTAATATCATTCTCCAATATGGAGCGGGGGCTCAAAAGAAAATGGCAGACTTCTCAGAAACTGCTTTAGACAATGTTAAGACAAAGGATTTGGGAGAAGTGGGGAATCTGCTAACTGACGTAGTGACGGAACTTAAGAACTTCGATGCAGAAGAAGAGACGGGTTTCCTTGGCCTATTTAAAAGGACATCTAATAAACTCAATGCAATGAAAAGTAAATATAATAAGGCAGAGGAAAATGTCAATCAAATCTGCAAGGCTTTAGAGACACATCAGATGGTATTATTAAAAGACATTGCTACATTAGATAAAATGTATGAGCTGAATTTGACATATTTTAAAGAATTATCTATGTATATTTTAGCTGGAAAGAAAAAATTAGGGATGGTGAGAGAGACTACGCTGCCAGAATTATTACAAAGAGCGGAGCAAAGTGGATTGCCAGAAGATGCGCAATCAGCAAGGGATATGGATGCTTTATGTACTAGATTTGAAAAAAAGATTCATGATTTGGAATTGACAAGAATGATATCTCTTCAAACAGCACCTCAGATTCGACTGGTGCAAGAAAATGATACATTGA
Organism: Lachnospiraceae bacterium LCP25S3_G4; assembly: GCA_052116865.1. GTDB lineage: Bacteria > Bacillota > Clostridia > Lachnospirales > Lachnospiraceae > CAUPWF01. The sequence continues at coordinate 159,834 of JBQKKG010000006.1, forward strand.
TGGTAGAAAAGATTCAATCCACGATTGTAAATACCATTCCTTTATGGAAAAGTCAAATGGTACTTGCACTTGGAGTGGCACATTCAACCCAAGCTGCGAGAGTGCAAAGAGAAGTGACAGATATGACCAATGAACTGCTTAGAAAGAATGCAGATACGCTGAAGACGGCGACTATTGAAACTGCGAAAGAATCGGAACGTGGTGTGGTAGATATGGAAACATTAAAAGGTACCAATGCATCTCTGATTACAACGTTAGATGAAGTATTGAAGATCCAAAGTGAGGGCAGACAAAAGCGTAAGGAGGCCGAGCAAGAGATGGTTCGGTTGGAAGAAGAACTGAAAAATAAGTTATTACAGATGCAGAAATAATATTTGACAAACAAGATGCGTATTGCTATTATTAGTAACAAACAAGGGCGTTTTTCCATAGGGAAAGAGCGCCCATTTTTCATACAAAGGGTAAAACTATTACCGTTAAATATAAAAGTAAAAAATTGGAATGTAGGGCAAGAGTAAGGAGGGTTTCTAATATGCAGAATTATACACGGGACGATATATTAAGATTAGTAGAGGAAGAAGATGTTGGGTTCATCAGACTACAATTTACAGATTTATTTGGGACAATGAAAAATATTGCAATTACGGCTAGCCAACTGGAGAAAGCATTAAATAACCAGTGTATGTTTGATGGATCTTCCATAGAAGGATTTGTAAGAATTGAGGAATCGGATATGTATTTACACCCTGATTTAAATTCTTTTGTGATTTTCCCATGGCGTCCACAGCAAGGAAAGGTAGCCAGGCTTATTTGTGACATCCATCGTCCAGATGGGACAGCCTTTGAGGGGGATCCAAGGCATATATTAAGAAAAACAATAGAACAAGCGAAAGACATGGGATATACATTTCACGTAGGGCCGGAATGTGAGTTCTTTTTATTTCATACAGATGATAATGGATTGCCAACAACAGTAACGCACGAAAATGCGGGATATTTTGATTTGGGCCCGTTAGATTTGGGAGAGAATGCAAGACGTGATATGGTATTAACTTTAGAGGATATGGGATTTGAGATTGAGTCTTCCCACCATGAAGTAGCGCCTGCACAACATGAAATAGATTTTAAGTATGATGAGGCACTAGCAACAGCTGACAATATTATGACATTTAAATTAGTAGTAAAAACCATCGCAAAACGTCATGGGCTTCACGCTACTTTTATGCCAAAACCTAAAAATGGAGTCAATGGTTCTGGCATGCATTTAAATATGTCGCTTTGTAAAGAGGGAAAAAATGTTTTTAAAGACGATAGGGATATAAATGGTCTCAGTAAGGAAGCATATTATTTTATGGGTGGAATCATGAAACATATGAAAGCTATTTCTTTAATTACAAACCCAACGGTTAATTCATATAAACGATTAGTACCAGGATATGAAGCGCCTGTTTATATAGCATGGTCTACAAAAAATCGCAGTCCACTAATTCGTATTCCAGCAGTGGGAGGAGCAGGGACTCGTATTGAACTAAGAAGTCCGGATCCGTCTGCGAATCCTTATTTGGCATTAGCACTTTGTTTGACAGCAGGTTTAGAAGGAATACAAAATAAAATCATGCCACCTAGCAGTATAAATCAGAATATTTTTGAAATGACAGGGGAGTTAAGAAAGGAATTGGACATTGAGGCATTACCAGGGAGCTTGCTAGAGGCCATCAAAGAATTTGAGGTAGATGCTTTTATACAGCAGGTTCTGGGGGCACATTTGTCCAGTAAGTTCTTGGAAGCAAAGAAAAAAGAATATGCAGAGTTTGCTGCACAGGTATCTCAGTGGGAAATAGAACAATATTTACACAGAATGTAATTCTTCAGGAAACTTGAAGGAGGAGGTACAGGAGGTGTAACTTTGCGTAATATTATTGTTGTCTTTCCAAAGAAAGAGAATGCTACCAACATAAGAAATCTGTTAGTCCGAGGCGGATTTGACGTATCTTTGGTATGTACCACTGGTGCGCAAGTGATGAATCATGCAGATGTACTGGATGAGGGAATTGTAATTACGGGTTACAAAGTATCAGACATGTTGTATACTGATTTGAGAGAATACCTTCCAGATTCATTTGAAATACTGTTGGTTGCATCACCAGATAAATGGCAGGGAGAGAATATGGATGGTGTGATAGGGCTACCAATGCCAATAAAAGTTCATGATTTATTGAATACAGTTGAAATGTTACTGTATAATATGGAACAAAAGAGGCGAAGAAGAAGGCTTGAAAAAAAGAAACGAAATGATAAGCAAGAAGAAATTATTAAAAGTGCTAAGAAATTGCTGATTTCTAGGAATAATATGACAGAAGAAGAGGCACATCGCTATTTGCAAAAAAATAGTATGGATAGCGGAACAAATCTGATTGAAACGGCAGAGATGGTTATAAGTATATTAAGAGAATAAAGGAGCAAGGAGTAGAAGTATGAAATTTACAAAGATGCAGGGGCTTGGGAATGATTATGTGTATGTGAATGGATTCCAAGAGAAACTGGAATGCCCTTCTGAAGTAGCAATCAAAGTTAGTGACAGACATTTTGGTGTAGGATCTGATGGGCTGATTCTTATCAATCCATCCAATGTGGCAGACTTTGAAATGGAAATGTATAATGCAGATGGTTCCAGAGGGGAAATGTGTGGTAATGGAATCCGATGCGTAGCAAAATATGTCTATGATTATGGATTGACTGATAAAAAGAATATTTCGGTTGAAACATTGGCTGGAATAAAATATCTGGAACTTACAGTAGAAGATGAGAAGGTAACTTATGTCAAAGTAGATATGGGAAGTCCAGAGTTGTTAGCAACAAACATACCAGTGTTGGCAAATCCAAATGAAGATACAGTCATTCATGCACCTATAGATGTGGAAGGGGTTACGTATTGGATGACCTGTATTTCTATGGGTAATCCACATGCAGTTGTTTACGTAGATAACGTACAAGAACTTGAGATTGAAAAAATTGGACCTAAATTCGAACATCACAATCGTTTTCCGAATCGAGTCAATACAGAATTTGCTCATGTGGTGAATAGAAAACTTGTGGAAATGCGTGTCTGGGAGAGAGGGTCAGGAGAGACCTTAGCCTGTGGAACAGGTGCTTGTGCAGTTGCAGTTGCCAGCATATTGAATGGATTGATACATGATGAAGTAACAGTTCGATTATTAGGAGGCGACTTGTTTATTCAATGGGATAGAGTTGCTAATAAGGTATATATGACAGGGCCGGCTACTATAGTATTTGAGGGTGAAATTGAGATATAAGGAGAAAAAAATATGTTTAAAATTAATGAAGATTATTTAAAATTGCCAGGAAGCTATTTGTTTTCAACCATTGGTAAAAAGGTGAAGGCATACACACAAGCACATCCGGAACAATCCATTATACGTCTTGGGATTGGAGATGTGACGCAACCAATTGCACCGGCTATTATAGAAGCACTACACAGTGCAGTCGATGAAATGGGTGATGCTGCAACATTTCATGGATACGCACCAGATTTAGGATACGAGTTTTTAAGAAATGCAATGGCAAAAAACGATTATGAAGCAAAAGGATGTAAAATTGAAGCAGATGAGATTTTTATCTCTGACGGTGCAAAATGTGATTCGGGTAATATTCAAGAGATATTTAGAAAGGATAATAAAATAGCCGTATGTGATCCTGTTTATCCCGTTTATGTGGATACTAACGTTATGGCAGGACGAACTGGCACGTATAATCAAGATACAGAGATGTGGAGTAATGTTATCTATATGCCTTGTACTGCAGAACATAATTTTGCACCACAGATTCCAAAGGAGACGCCTGATTTAATCTATCTTTGTTTTCCAAATAATCCGACAGGCTCTACCATTACGAAATCACAACTACAAGAATGGGTAAATTATGCCAATAAAGTGGGGGCAGTGATTATCTATGATGCGGCATATGAAGCATATATTTCACAAGAGGATGTTCCACATTCTATTTATGAATGTGAGGGTGCAAGAACTTGTGCGATAGAACTTCGAAGCTTTTCTAAAAACGCTGGATTTACAGGCGTACGTCTAGGTGCCACAGTAATTCCAAAAGATTTAAAATGTGGGGATGTCATGCTTCATTCCTTGTGGGCTAGAAGGCATGGAACGAAGTACAATGGAGCACCATACATCGTACAAAGGGCGGGGGAAGCAGTATACTCAGAAGCTGGACAGGCACAACTAAAAGAACAGGTATCATACTATATGAAGAATGCATCAACAATCTATCAGGGATTAAAGAGCATGGGGTACACTGTATCAGGTGGAATTAATGCTCCATATATATGGTTGAAAACTCCAGATAAAATGAGTTCTTGGGAGTTCTTTGATTACCTCTTGGAACATGCAGGTGTTGTTGGTACTCCAGGAGCAGGTTTTGGACCAAGTGGAGAGGGATATTTTAGACTTACAGCATTTGGGACTTATGAAAATACGGTTGCAGCTTTAGCAAGAATAAGAGAACTATAAAAGAAAGCACGCTTTGTAGGAGTAAAAGAGATTATACAATATATACAAAAAAGATAGCACGATTTCATGACTTTGGACGAAACACAATTAAATTGTGAAAAATTATTGAACTTTTTATGAACGCGTGCTATTATTGAGACACGAATTCGGTAACGTTACCGGAAATGATACCGATAACGTTACCGAATAAAAGAGTAATAAATTTTTTAAAAAAAGGAATACTCATATAAGAGTATTCACCAAATGAAAGAAGGAGAGGAATTATTATGAGAATGAAAAAGGTAATTGCTTTAGGCCTAGCTTTGGCTATGACAGCTGGCCTGGTTGTTGGATGTGGCAGTAACAAGTCTGAGAGTAGTAGCAAAAAAGAAGCTTCTGTATACTATTTAAACTTTAAGCCGGAAGTTGCAGAGGTTTGGGAAAAGATTGCGAAAGAGTATACAAAAGAAACGGGAGTTGATGTAAAAGTAGTCACAGCAGCTTCAGGAACATATGAATCTACATTGAAATCAGAAGTTGCAAAGAAAAATCCACCTACCTTATTTCAAATCAATGGTCCTGTAGGATATCAATCATGGAAAGATTATTGTATGGATTTATCAGACACAGAGCTTTATAAGAATTTGACTGATCAAGACATGGCAGTAAAAGATGGTGACGGTGTATATGGTATTCCTTATGTAGTAGAAGGTTACGGTATCATTTATAATGATGCTATCATGCAGAAATATTTTGCATTAGCAGATAAATCTGTAAATATCTCATCCACAGAAGAAATTACTGATTTTAACACATTAAAAGCAGTAGTAGAAGATATGACAGCAAAGAAAGATCAATTAGGAATTGAAGGTGTATTTTCATCTACCTCATTTGCGGCTGGTGAAGACTGGAGATGGCAGACACATTTGGCAAATGTTCCAGTTTATTATGAATACCAAGAAGACAAGACAACTGATAAAAAAGACTTAGCATTTACCTATAATAAGAACTATAAAAATATTTTTGATTTATATTTAAACAACTCTTGTACAGAACCTGGTTTAGTTGGTTCTAAGACAGTAGAAGACTCTATGGCAGAATTTGCACTTGGAAAGACTGCTATGGTACAGAATGGTAACTGGGGCTGGGGACAAGTAAATGGTGTCGATGGCAATACGGTGAAAGCGGAAGACGTAAAATTCTTGCCTATCTATACTGGCATGGATAAAGATGCAGAACAAGGGTTATGTATTGGTACGGAAAATTATTTCTGTGTAAATAGTAAAGTAAGTGAAGAACAACAAAAGGCAGCAATAGATTTTGTTAACTGGGTATTTACTTCCGATACTGGAAAGAAACATGTGACTGAAGATCTAGGATTTATTGCTCCATTTAAGTCATTTACAGATGCAGAGCAACCAAAAGATCCATTAGCACAAGAAGTTGTTAAATATATGAATGACAGCAATAAGAAATCAGTATCTTGGAATTTCACATCATTCCCAAGTCAAACATTCAAAGATAACTTTGGTGCATCGTTACTAGAATATGCACAAGGAAATAAAGATTGGGATGCTGTAGTGAAGGATATGACGGCTGATTGGGCATCAGAAAAAGAAGCATCTGCAGAATAGTGTAAAAGATTCGCTAGACATAACAAGCAATATCAGGAAGGGTGAGCGCGGAGAAAGTAACTGCCTCACCCTTTTTGTCAATTAGATACCAACATCAGGTTCAATGGGAGCCTGATTCAATAGTTTAGAGGAGGAACAAGGATGCAGAAAACGATGAAAAAATACTTCCCGATTTTTGTATTGCCAACATTGATAGCTTTTATCATTGCGTTTTTGGCACCTTTTGTCATGGGCATTTACTTATCATTTTGTAAATTTACCACTGTTGTAGATGCAGAATTCATAGGAATTAAGAATTATTTGAGAATGTTTGAAAATGCTAGTTTTTGGCATGCATTTAGATTTACCACATTATTTACGATTGTCTCAGTTATTACAGTAAATATATTTGCTTTTTTATTAGCCCTAGCTTTAACAAAAGCAATTAAGGGAACCAATTTATATAGAACCGTATTTTTTATGCCCAATCTAATTGGGGGAATTGTACTAGGATATATATGGCAATTGATTATTAACGGAATTTTACTTCGTTCAGGTGTAACCATTACTACAGATGCTAAGTATGGATTTTGGGGATTGGTTATCCTAATGAATTGGCAACTCATTGGATACATGATGATTATTTATATTGCGGGTATCCAAAATATTTCGCCAGAATTGCTGGAAGCGGCCAAGATTGATGGAGCTACAAACTTCCAGATTTTACGTAAAATTACCATACCACTGGTAATGCCATCTGTAACGATTTGTCTCTTCTTAACATTGACAAATTCGTTTAAATTATTTGACCAGAACTTGGCATTAACTGCAGGTTTACCAGGAAAGCAAACGCAAATGTTAGCGTTAGATATTTATAATACATTTTATGGCAGAGTTGGATGGGAAGGCGTTGGTCAGGCAAAGGCTGTACTGTTCTTTTTGATGGTAGCAGTCATCGCACTTGTTCAACTATACTTTACAAGACGTAAGGAGGTGGAAAACTAATGGCAAGAAATAAAATGAAAAAACAAACAGAAGAAATTTGTGAGCTATCAAAAGGGAAAAGTACAGCAATGACAATCGGTATGGGAGTATTAGCGGTTGTGTTCCTGCTACCAATATTGATTATATGTTTGAATTCATTTAAAGGTAAAATATACATTAGTGATCAACCTTTTAAGTTACCTATTGGGGATTTATTTTGTGGAGTTGATAACTTTATTAATGGCGTTACAAAGACTGGATTTATCCAAGCATTTGGATGGTCTACATTTATTACTGTTTGTTCAGTTGGATTAATTGTGTTATTCACATCCATGACAGCATGGTATATTATTAGAGTAAAGTCAAAATTTACAACCGCTCTTTATTATCTATTTGTATTTGCCATGATTGTACCGTTTCAGATGGTTATGTTTACTATGGTAAAGGTATCAAACATGTTATATCTTGATAATCCAATTGGTATTTTGCTGATTTATCTGGGCTTTGGTTCTGGATTATCAGTATTTATGTTTTGCGGTTTTGTGAAAGCGATCCCATTAGAGATAGAAGAGGCTGCTATGATTGATGGATGTAATCCATTGCAGACTTATTTTAAAATAGTATTGCCAATGCTAAAGCCAACAGTTATTACAGTAGCTATTCTAAATGCTATGTGGATATGGAATGATTATTTACTTCCTTATCTGGTGATTGGTACAGACTACAAGACCATACCAATTGCTATTCAATATTTAAGAGGTGGTTATGGTTCTATTGATATGGGTGCCATGATGGCAATGCTGGTATTAGCTATTTTACCAATTGTAATCTTTTACCTCATATGCCAAAAACATATTATCAAAGGTGTTGCAGCAGGTGCAGTAAAGGGTTAGAAATTAAGATATTTATAGGGAGGAAATTATGAGAGCAAGTGGAGTATTATTGCCGATTGCAAGTTTGCCAGGTCCATATGGGATAGGATGTTTTTCTAAAGAGGCATATAAATTTATTGATCAGTTAAGGACAGCAGGACAAAGATATTGGCAGATTCTTCCCTTAGGACCTACGGGATATGGAGATTCCCCATACCAATCATTTTCAACATTTGCAGGCAATCCTTATTTTATTGATTTGACTGCATTGATTGAATTAGGCTTGATAAGTGAAGAAGAGTGTACGACGTATGATTTTGGAGAAGATTTAAGAAGTATAGATTATGAGAAGTTATATTTATCTAGATTTTTGATTCTACGTAAAGCATATGAAAGAAGTGATATCAAGAAAAAAGCGGAGTTTCATGAATTTTGTGAGCAGAACAAAGAGTGGCTTGATGATTATGCTTTATATATGGTTGTAAAGAATCATTTTCAAGGTAAAAGTTGGTGCGAATGGGAAGAGGATATTCGATTACGTACATCTGATGCCATAAACTTATATAGCAAGCTATATGAAAATGATATACTGTTCTACAAATTTCAACAATATTTATTTGGTATGCAATGGAAAAAATTAAAAAAATATGCGAATAATAAAGGAATAAAAATTATTGGTGATATTCCAATTTATGTGGCATTTGATAGTGCGGATACCTGGGCTAATCCAGAATTATTTCAATTTGATATGAGTTGTATGCCAACAACGGTAGCCGGATGTCCACCAGATGGGTTTTCGGCAACAGGACAATTATGGGGAAATCCACTTTATCGATGGGAATATCACGCAGCAACAGGATATGAGTGGTGGTTAAAGCGGATTCAATATAGCTATAGTTTGTATGATGTAATTCGTATTGATCACTTTAGAGGATTTGATGAATATTACTCTATTCCATTTGGTCATGAAACGGCGGAGCATGGACAATGGATTCAGGGACCAGGTTATGATATTTTTCAGAAACTGAATCAAAAGCTTGGACTAATGGATATCATTGCGGAGGATTTAGGATATTTAACGGATTCCGTGAAAGAATTAGTAAAAGCAACAGGATATCCTGGAATGAAAGTGTTACAATTTGCATTTGACTCTAGGGAAGAGAGTGACTACTTACCTCATAATTACAAGCATAACAGCGTTGTTTATACAGGGACGCACGATAATAATACATTGCTTGGCTGGGTGAAAACGATATCAAAAGAAGATCGGGCTCTGGCAGTTGACTACCTTGGTGCTAAAAGCTTAGATGATATTGCGTTAGCTAGGGGAGTCATACGACTGGCACAAAGTAGCGTTGCAGATACTTGTATTATTCCAATTCAAGATTATCTAGAATTAGGGGAAGCAGCCAGGGTTAATGAACCTTCTACAGTCGGGAAGAATTGGAAATGGAGAATGCTTGAAAATGAGATAAAACCGGAATTGCTAGAACAGATGAAACATATGACAAAGCTTTACGGTCGATAGAAATTTTGATATAATACGCTTAGATATCAGTCAAAAGGTTAGTAAAGGAAGAAAAAGATGGAGACGATTACGATAAAGGATATAGCACAGAAATGTGGTGTTGGAGTGAGTACGGTTTCAAGGGCTTTGAACAATCATCCAGACATTAGTAAAGAAACCCGTGAGAAAATCATGAAGATCGTAGAAGAAAATAATTTTGTTCCTAATAATAGTGCTCGCAATCTGAAAAGAACAGCTTCAAAGACAATTGCCATTTTAGTAAAAGCCATTGACAATCCGTTTTTTTCTAAGATGATTCGTGTGTTTGAAAAAGAAATAAATAAAGAAAAATACTCTTTCTTTTTACAACATATTGATAACAATCAAGATGAAGTGGAAGTAGCCATTCAATTAGTAAAAGAGAAGAAATTAAAAGGTATTGTATTTTTGGGTGGTTGTTTTAGTCATTCTGAAGAAAAGATTAGACAATTAACGGTACCATTTGTTCTTAGTACGGTAGGGATTATGGACACAACAGAAGAGAGCCTCTCAACATCTGTTTCCGTGGATGATAAAAAAGAGAGTTACAGAATAACAAATTATTTGTGCAGTCTTGGACATAAAAAAATTGCAATCCTAACAGCCACAGAAGAAGACGAAAGTATTGGACTATTACGGTTAGAAGGATATTGCGAGGCTCTAAAGGCCAATCATATTGAAGTGAATGAGAGATTAATTTATCATATGACAGATGAATATGAAGCGTATTCCATGAGAAGTGGATATGAGATGACCAAACAGCTACTTGCTTGTGGGGAAGAATTTACTGCTATATTTGCGATTTCCGATATGGTGGCCATTGGAGCATGTAAGGCTATTTTTGACAGTGGAAAGAGGATACCGGAAGACTATTCTATTGCTGGTTTTGATGGATTGAGAAACACCTTTTACTTTAACCCATCCATTACTACAATCAAACAGCCAGTAGAAGAAATTGCACAAGAGTCTATTCGATCCTTATTCTCTATGATTACAAAAAAGAAAAAAGTACCTAGTAAGGTCTTTGAAGGGGAATTGTTAGAAAGAGAATCAACGAGAAGCATTTATGAATAAGTAAAATTCGAGCTATACAAATGTAAGGATATGGTATAGCTCGAAAATGATTTTTATTTTTACAAAAAATAGCAAAAGTCTCTTGATTTTTATTTCATTTTTGATATAATATAGAAGTTCGTTAATAAAATGAAGCGGAATGGTGTAATGGTAGCACAACAGACTCTGACTCTGTTAGTGAAGGTTCGAGCCCTTCTTCCGTTGTTTATAAGATTTTGGAATACGGCGAGATAAAAGACAGCATCTTCATTTGAAGATGCTGTCTTTTATAGTAGTTGTACGTGAAAGGCCGTTGATTGTGGTGGGATGCTAGCTGTTTGAAAATTGGCATGAGTTACTCTTACCATCTGACCAGGACGAAGCGAACGAAGACTAGTAGGATTTCCATTTCGGTCACTAAAGGTAGTAGTTTGAGAAATGGAGAATCGCATTTGGCTATTAATATCATTTGGATTACCCGTATAAAGGAAGTTATTAGGAACATCTACCATGGCAATTCGATCTGTAGTAATACTCAGTGGGGATTGAGGCTCTCTTCTTGCTACAATTAGAAAGGCCGTTGATTGAGGTGGAATGCTTCTTGTCATAATTGGAGAGAATAGAGAATCTATCCACATACCTTTCCGAATATCACATAGGCACATAGGTAAGCCTAAGGAATTTAAAATAGCGGTACTGTTACTTATATTTAGCCTTAAAAGCTCTATAAAAGTCATTTGATTTGGCCTGAAAACAGCATAGGAAACTAAAAGATATCCAGTTCTGCTATTGGGGGTAGAAACTTCTTCTACCAAAGCATTTTCAACATGCATAATATTGCCTTTTTGAGATATGGTACCTCGGTTATCATGATTCATATTTTACCTCTTAACATTATTCGTTTTATACTGTTACTATATGATTAGCATGTAAAATGTTGCTTGCTTTTAGAATGTCAGGTTCATATAATATAAGTGGTGTGGTATTATGCAGATTGTAAGGATGCGATATATAAAAAGAGACACATGAAATGGTAGCAAGTAGAATCAAGCAGTAATCTCTTTGGTTCTTTATAATAAATATAGAGTGGTTGAAGCGAGGTGAGCAGACGAATGTACGAGTGGCAGAAGCAAATTCAAATAATCGTTGATGAAATTGACAAGTGTATTAAAGATTATAATGACGAAGCCTTGACCTTATGCTTTCTTTCGCACAGGTTAGGTTATTCCGAATTTTATACAACGAGAAAATTCAAGGAAATATCAGGCATGCAATTTAGGGATTATTTACGTCATAGAAAATTAGCTTTTGCTTTAAAAGAGGTGAGGGATAGTGAAAAAAGCATGTTGGATATTGCTTTTGACTATGGATTTTCATCACATGAAGCTTTTACAAGATCTTTCAAAGGAACATATGGTGTAACTCCAAGTGCATACCGAAAAAATCCTAAGCCTGTTGTCCTTCGTACAAAAATAAACCCTTTTGACCGCTACTTTTTAGGATATGGAGAGATTGGTATGGTGAAATCTACAGAGGATGTTAATATTTATTTTGTAACTATTCCTGCGCACAAATTTATGCACATTAAAAACTATGAGAGTAATGGATATTGGGATTTTTGGCAAAAACAAAGTCTAATTCCAGGACAGGATTGCGAAACGATTTGTGGACTACTTGATAGTATTAAGGGGAAATTAGATGATGATGGTGGAAGTGAATCAAACGGTGGCAGCGGTCAAATTATGGCGTACATTAATGATCCGGATGGCAGGCTCTGCGATTGGGGAATTCCACGTACAGAGTGCTATGGTGCACGTCTTCCTTTGGATTACAAAGGAGAAGTACCACCACAAATGCTCATGATTGATGTTCCAGAAGCAGAGTATATTGTTTTTGAACATGGGCCATTTGATTATGAGCAGGAAAATCGGAGTGTGGAAGACAAGATGGAACAGGCAATGGCAACTTTTGATTTTGAAGGCACCGGTTACTGCTTTGATACTTCACCCGGTAGAATCATTTATTTTTCATTTAATCCAGAACGATTTTGGAAGTATATTAGACCAGTGCGAAATAAGTAATTTGACAGGCATATCGTAAAAGCGATATGCCTGTTTTTAAGTATTCCATTTATCAACGGTTATAGTAATTAAGATTCTAACATCTCCTTTCGCCTTTACTTAATGAATAGTTGCCTTTTTTTGCAAGTATATGGTACTCTATAAGGGACAGAAAGGAGTGGTACAAATGGGAATGAAGACGACTTGTACGTTGTGTGGAAGTAGGCTGGATCACAAGAAGAGATGCACGTTTTGTGGACTAGATAATCGGAAGTCAGATAAAGATTATAATTTAAATCCAAGTGATAGCGAGAGGGAGTCTATCATACATACGCATCAGAGGCAGGTAATAAAAACTCCTAAAAAAAGCACAAAGAGTCAGAAAATACCCAAAGATTTTTACGACGACTTAAGGTGTGAATTTGATATACCCAAGGTGACATGTAAGAAAGCATCTAAAGAAAAAAATAGGAAGGTTAATATTATAGCGACCATTATCGTTTTAATCATTACATTTGGTGGGGTCATTGTAGATAGTGTAAAAGAGATTATGGAAGATAATAATATAAATGCTAGTTCGGAAGTTACAGAGCAAGACCCATATGCATTTGCAGAGCGTCAATTATCAGAGGAAGGGGATACATACAAGACAACGTTAGCAGCAGGTTACTATATAGTAGGAGAACAGTTACCTGAGGGAACTTATACATTGACACTACAAGAGGGAGAAGGATATGTGAGAGCGGAGTCTTCAAAAGATATGATATACTTATGGGAGGATGTAAATGACGATGAGGGGAAGGAAACTATTGAGGACTTTAGACTGTATCAAGGGGCTTTAGTCTGTATTGTAGGAGATGCAGTACTTGATTTTGAGTCGGATAATGCACAGATAAAGGAAATGCAGACATTACAGAAAAATCCATTAAAAGAAACCATTATATTAAATGAAGGTGGAATAGCTGGTATGAAATTTCCTGCGGGTATCTATGATATTTATGCGGAGGATGGTTATGGTAGTATTCAGCTGTATGTTCCAGACCACATAATAGAGGCAGAGGATGGAGAAGTCTATTCAACAGAGGATATAACCCTAGATGCAGAAAAAGAGGATGATTTTGGAATCTCTAATAGCTGCAAAAATGTGGTTATACCAGAAGGGACAGAGATTCGTATCGACGGGGTGGAAATTCGATTGGTTCCAAGTGAGAAGATAGGTCTGGGTGACTATTTGGCATTTTATGATAAGGGGTTTTGGTAAGTGAAACTGGGAGGATAATATGAAAGAATTTGTTAAATTAGAAGCGGTAACTAAAATATATAAGATGGGTGAAGTAGAAATTGCAGCTGCAGCAGGTATTGACCTCACTATTATGAAAGGCGAATTTGCAGTTGTAGTCGGTCCAAGTGGAGCAGGCAAGACAACTGTTCTTAACATGCTAGGTGGAATGGACTCAGCTACCAGCGGTCAGATTGTGGTAGATGGAAAAGATATTACAGATTATAGTGCAAAACAGCTTACGGCTTATCGCAGAGATGATATAGGATTCGTATTTCAATTTTACAATTTGATACCAAATCTAACGGCATTAGAAAATGTAGAATTAGCACTACAAATTTGTAAAAATCCCCTAAATGCCAATGAGATATTAACAGATGTAGGGTTAGGGGAACGGTTAGGGAATTTTCCAGCTCAATTATCTGGTGGTGAGCAGCAACGAGTTGCCATAGCAAGAGCATTGGCTAAAAATCCTAAATTATTGCTGTGTGATGAACCGACAGGTGCATTGGATTATAGTACGGGTAAGGCAATCTTAAAGCTATTACAAGATACTTGTAGGAAGCGTGGCATGACAGTAATATTAATTACGCATAATTCAGCCATAGCGCCTATAGCAGATCGGGTAATTCATATTAAAAATGGTAAAGTTTCAAAAATACGAGAAAATCCATATCCAGTATCGGTGGATACAATTGAGTGGTAGGAGTAAATACTGGTAAAGGAGGTGGCTCATGAAAAAGAAAGCACTAAGAAAAGATTTTTATTTAGAAATTGTGAAAACGAGGGGTCGTTTTTTATCAATTTTATTTATTGTGGCGTTGGGTGTCGCTTTTTTCTCCGGAATACGTGCTTCAGAGCCAGATATGCGCTATTCAGCCGATGCGTATTTTGATGAGCATAAGTTATATGATGGGAAAATAGTTAGTACATTGGGTCTAACAGAAGCTGATGTGGAAGCAATAGGTAAGGTGGAACATGTTGAAACAGTGGAAGGTGCATATAGCTTAGATGCACTATGTGATGTCCAGGAGAGTCAAAAAGTTTTACATATAATGAGCTTAACAGAAGAATTGAATCAGTTAACGGTAGATGAGGGCAGATTACCAAAAAAAAATGACGAGTGTTTTATAGATGCTACCTTCTTAGCTAATACTCCATACAAGTTAGGAGACTATATTACATTTCAAGGGGTGGCTAATGGAGAGATAGAGGATACATTAGTTACGAGTAAATATCAGATCGTGGGGGTGGGAAGTAGCCCTTCCTATATTTCTTTTGGTAGAGGAAGCAGTTTGATTGGGACTGGAGAAGTAAGTGGTTTTGTATATCTACCAGAAAAAAGCTTTAAACAGGAATTTTATACAGAGGCGTATGTAAGCATCAAAGGAGCAAAAGATAAAGTCGCATTTACAGATGATTATGATAATCTTGTAAATGCAACATTGGATAAGATTGAAGAAATAACAGAGCATAGAGGGAGTGTAAGACGTGATCAATTAGTTCAAGAGGCAAATGAAGAGTTAAATCATGCAAAAGAGGAACTGGAGGAAGCAAAGGAAACAGCTCAGAAACAATTGGATGAATCAGCCTTAGAATTGGAGAATGCAAAAAAACGTTTGCAAGATGGATATATTCAGTTAGAAAACGGAAAGCAAAGTATACAGGATGCTAAACAAACGCTGCAAAGTAAGCAGGTGGAAATCGACAATGCATTCGTTCAATATCAAAGTGGTTTAGAGCGACTAAGTGAAGGGAAATCGACCCTTGATGAACAGATAGAAGACTATCATACTAATTTACCTTCAATACAGGCACAGATTGCACAAGGAGAGGCTGCAATTGTACAAGGTCGTGAACAACTTGCAGTGAAATGGGATGAATATTATCAATTATTAGAGGTGGCGCCACCAGAGTCCTTACTTGAGATGAAGTTACAACTTGATGAGGCAGAGGCAGCGTTAGTAGAGCAGTCAAAAGTAATGGCACAGACAAAGTTGCAGGTAGAACAAGGCGCAGCAGCATTAGAAAATGCAAAAGAAGAAATTGCACAAAGGGAAATGCAATTAACAAGTGTCCAACAGCAAATTTCTTTCGGGCAGGAGCAGATAAACAATGGATGGAAAGAATTAAACGCACAAGAACAAAGAATCCTTGTAGCAGAACAAGAACTAGAAGATGGACAAAAGCAGTATGATGATGGAAAAGTAAAGTATGATGAAGCTGAAAAAGAAGCACATACAAAGTTGACCGAGGGAGAGCAAGATATCGTAGAAGCACAGCAAAAGATTAATGATATTAAGCTTCCAACGTGGTATATAGATAGCAGAAATGGATCTGCCGATTATGTAGGATACGGTGATAATGCAGATAGGATGCGAGCCATAGGAAGAGTATTTCCCATATTATTTTTCTTAGTTGCAGCACTTATTAGCCTGACGAATATGACACGAATGGTAGAAGAACAGAGAATTCAAATAGGTACATTAAAAGCATTAGGCTACAATAAGATATCTATTGTAAGTAAATATCTTAATTATGCGTTAATTGCAACATTTGTAGGAAGTGTAATCGGAGTGTTAATTGGGGAGAAGATATTTCCATTTATTATTGTCTATGCCTATAAGATTATGTACAAAAGCATTCCGGATATTGTAATTCCATATAATTGGGAGTATGCAATTATGGCAACTGGGACTGCTTTGCTGTGTACTAGTATAGCTACGATTTTTTCTTGCTATAAAGAATTAGCAGCAGATCCTGCTGTGTTAATGAGACCGCCATCGCCAAAAAGTGGAAAAAGAATTCTGTTAGAAAGAATAACATTTTTGTGGAAACGATTAAGTTTCACTTGGAAATCGACAATGCGGAATTTAATTCGCTATAAAAAACGGTTTTTTATGACGGTATTTGGAATTGGTGGGTGTATGGCCCTCATGCTTGTAGGGTTTGGATTGAAAGATTCCATTTTTGAGATAGGGACCATACAATATGAAGAAGTACAGTTATATGATGCTACAGTATATCTAAAGGATGGTATATCACAAGAAGATAAGAAGGAATTATATCGCTATATTGATCAAGAAGAGAAGATTATAGACAGTACTTCTATTTATATGAAAAACATAACTATAAGCAATGATAAAGTTAAAAAAGAAAGGGATGTATATCTTTGCGTTCCGGAAAATACAGTGGATATAGAGAAATTTATCGCTTTTAGAAATCGAATTGATAAAAAATCTTATCACTTAAGTGATAAAGGCGTCATATTGACAGAAAAAGCAGCTAAATTGTTAGAAGTAAAAAAAGGAGATACCCTACAAATTACTTTAGATAAGAATGTAACAAAGAAAATAAAGATTACAGATATCTGTGAAAATTATATGGGACATTATATGTATATGACCCCGGAATTATATCGTACATTACAATCTGATAACCCGAGCTATAATGGAATTTTATTAGAGACAGGTGAACGTAGTGAACAAGGTGTTTTAAAGATTGGCGAGAAATTGCTCTCGAAAGAGGGAACTCTGAATGTGAGTTATACACACGGAGTGCGAGAACAATTGGATGATATGCTAGGCAGTTTAAATATTGTAATCATAGTTCTTATCATCTCTGCTGGAATGTTAGCTTTTGTTGTACTTTATAATTTGAACAATATTAATATAAACGAGCGAAAACGTGAATTGGCAACAATTAAGGTATTAGGATTTTATGATAAAGAAGTAGCAGCATACGTGTACCGAGAGAACATATTGTTAACATTTATTGGGGCACTTGCAGGTGCATGGCTTGGTAAAATATTGCATAGATTTGTGATTGTGACAGTAGAGATAGACAACGCAATGTTTGGAAGGAATATAGATTGGTCCAGCTATCTTATAAGTATTCTATTCACGATAGGATTTTCATTAGTAGTGAATTGGGTAATGTATTACAAATTAAAAAAGATAGATATGATAGAATCATTAAAAAGCGTTGAGTAAAATTGGGGGCGTAGCAAATTGAAATTTGCTACGCCCCCAATTGCATTTTGCTATGCCCCTTTTTGACTAAGCAATGAAATATTCTAAGATATAATCATCCATGACGAATCCATTTCCTATATCGGAGACTTCCTCTCTTGTAATTATAAAACCTAAATGTTTGTAGATTTCTAAAGTTTGTTTATTATGCCGATTACATGTTAGCCAAATTTTATGTAGCTGGCGTTCCTTGCAGAGGTTGACTAGATGGTGAAAGGTGTCAGTGCTAATGTGATTTCCACGAAAGTCTTGATGTACATACAATTTGCTTAGAAAAAGGTATCCATCTGAGGAGCGTATGCCACAGTATCCAGCCAAAACGCAATCATAGATAAGCATAAAGTACTCGTAACCATGTTCAAGCTGTTCTGCAAGTGCAGAAGAAGATTGGAATTTTTCTACCATATAATTTACTTGGTCTTGACCAATGATAGGTATAAAATGTTGGTTCCATATTTCTTGTGCAAGCGTAGCTACAATTTCTATATCACTAGTGGTTTTTACTGGTACAATCATTAAGCTTGGGGTTGGTGTATTTTTTTTCATATAATTCATCCTCCAAAAAAGGACGGAGAAACATCTCCGTCCTTTTTTATATCGTAAAGAAATGATTTACTACGTTACTTTGTTAATAATAGCATAATTTCATTACTTCTTGCAATAAAGTTTGTCATTTCTTCTGGGCTTAATGGCTTGTTACCGAGGATTGCTAAATCATATAATTGTTTACAAATCATAGAGGTATATTCATTATCTTTATGATCAAGTACGTATTGAACCAATGGATGATTTGCATTTAACACAAGTGTTACATCGGAGCCAAACATATTTGGGTCCATGCCGTACATGTTATACATTTTCATCATCTCTGACATACGACGGGATTCTTCTGAAGATGTAACCATAGAAGCTACATTTGCATTTTTTAATTTTTCGACCTTAACTTCTAATTTTTCTTTTTCTAATGCCTTTTTAAATACTTCTGTTAAAGCCTCTTTATTTTCTGCTAATGTTTTTTGATCATCTTCGGAAATTTCTTCCTTGAAATGATCTGTCAAATCCGCATCTATCCGTTCAAATTTAACATGTTCATTGCGTTGTTCTAATTGAGTAATGAAAGGTGAGTCAATGTTATGGGTTAGAATCACAGCATCTAATCCTTCTTGCTTAAACATGTTAATGTATTGGCTCTGTTGTTGTTCATCTGTGATATAGTAAATAGATGTCTTTTTAGGTTCTTTTGCATCTGTTTCTGTTTGTTCAGTATTTTCAGTTACAGTTTCTTCTGCTTCAATTGGCTCAACGGAACCTCCATTTTTTTCAATACATTCTGTTAAAGTTAAGTACTCGTGATCAATATTTTTAAATAAAATATAATCACTCATTTTATCACAGAATTTAGTATCCTTTAAACAACCAAATTTGATAAATGGACTAATATCATCCCAGTATTTTTCATAAGATTCTTTGTCAGTTTTACACATTCCAGTAAGTTTATCAGCAACCTTTTTAGAAATGTATTCAGAAATTTTATTAACAAAGCCATCATTTTGTAAAGCACTTCTTGAAACATTAAGTGGTAAATCAGGGCAGTCAATAACACCTTTTAATAACATAAGAAATTCAGGAATGACTTCTTTGATATTATCAGCAATAAATACTTGGTTATTATATAATTTTATTTTTCCTTCAATGGATTCATACTCGGTATTAATCTTAGGGAAGTATAAAATACCTTTTAAATTAAATGGATAATCCATATTCAAGTGAATCCAGAATAAAGGTTCTTTATAATCCATAAAGACTTTACGGTAAAAGTCGATATAATCGTCCTTTGTGCAATCATTTGGGTGTTTGGTCCAAAGTGGAGTGGTGTCACTTAGTGATACAGGGCGTTTATTAATTTTAATTTTGTCGCAAGCTGGTGAAACTTCAACCATTTCTTTTTCACCATTTTCATTTTCCTGTTCTTCCATTTTTGCTTCTTCATGAATACGTTCTACAATGACATCATCTTCTAATAGTTCATCTTCAGAAATGGTCTCATATTCTTGCTCTGCATTCTCTTTAGATAAGAAAATTTCTACAGGCATAAAAGCACAGTACTTTTCGAGAATTTCCCGAGCACGATATTCATTTGCAAACTCTACGCTTTCCTCATTCAAGAATAAAGTGATCTCAGTACCTACTGTTGTCTTGTTACCATCTTGCATATCATATTCAGTTCCGCCATCGCATGTCCAATGTACAGGGGTAGCACCATCACGATAAGATAAGGTATCAATCTGTACTTCGTCTGCAACCATAAATGCAGAATAAAAGCCCAAACCAAAGTGGCCAATGATTTGATCTTCACTTGTTTTGTCTTTGTATTTTTCTAAAAATTCGGTTGCCCCAGAGAATGCAATCTGAGTAATATATTCTTCTACTTCGTCAGCAGTCATACCAATACCAGTATCAATAAATTTTAAAGTCTTTTCTTCAGGATTTACAATTACCTGAATGTTAGATTTGTAATTATCAGGGAATGTATACTCACCCATAATTTCTAATTTCTTTAACTTTGTGATAGCATCACAGCCGTTGGATACTAATTCTCTCATGAAGATGTCGTGATCTGAATACATCCATTTCTTAATTATTGGAAAAATATTTTCGCTATGGATAGAAAGATTACCATGTTTTGTTGCCATATATAACACTCCTTTATCATAATTTTTATTAGCAGTAATATGCCATGTTCTTGTCTAAATCATATATTAATACCCATTAAAATAAATGTCAATAGGAAATTAGCACTCTTTGCATAAGAGTGCTAATAATTATATTAAAATTATAAAATAAATATAAATTAAAGTATTTCAAATACTATCTGCTGGTGTTTAAAGAAACGTTGTACCATACTATCCCAAGCAAGCTCTAGAGTTTTGTCCATGGTAAATGTTTTCAAAGAGGTGCCGGTTATGCATTCCAATAATTGACCGTCGAACTTTAAATTCATATAAAGGCCTTGGACATCATTGGATGTAAAGGGCAATCCTTCTTGTTGCAACAGTTTTGCAGTATTATAATTAGATAATTTTAATACAAGATGAAACCGTAGAGGTGTTTTTTTCCCTTTAATGATAGAATAGCAGAATTCTCTAACATCTTTCCAAAAAGAATAATCACGCTCCGTAAAAGTATCAACAACGTCGGTGTCAAAAAACTCTTTTTTTAGGTAACCATCAATATGAAAGGTGTTAAAAGTTACAATATCTCCCTCTATAAATAAAAAGGAATCAAATATTTCAGATAATAGAAGTTTTGACATACATTCCTTTACTTCTAACAAATTAAGTGCAATCATGTGTAATCCTTTCTAAACTATGCGCTGCTATACAAAATAACAATTGGAATAAAAGAATAATATCCAGAGTCATTAATCAACACAATAATATGAAAAGTATATAATGAATGCTGTAAATTGTAAATAAGATTAAAGAAACAATAAGATAAAAGAATGCAAATCGGAAGCCGTAATGAGGATGCGTATCTCCATTGACTTTTTTGAATGGAAACAGTATGATTAAAAAAACAAAAAAAGTGGAGCAATCAATGGAGAGTAAACGATTAAATAAATTCCTCAGCGAGGCCGGTGTTTGTTCGCGAAGAGAGGCAGATAAATTAATAGATAGTGGGAAAGTGACCGTAGATGGCGTACGTGCAACACCTGGGAAGCAAGTGTTCCCAAATCAGGTGGTAAAAGTTGGGAAAAAAGTGGTTGCACCTGGGAATCAGATGGTATTACTTGCTGTCAATAAACCAGTAGGTGTGATATGTACAGAAGAAAAAAGAGTAAAAAATAATATTATAAATTATTTGAAATACCCAACTCGAATTACTTATATTGGAAGATTAGATAAAGATTCGGAAGGTTTATTATTGATGACGAATAATGGGGATATTATAAATAAGATGATGCGCGCAGGGAATTACCATGAGAAGGAGTATAAGGTAACTGTGCACAAACCAATCACTGATGAATTTATCAGACAGATGTCTGCGGGTGTGCGTATTAAGAAGATGGAACAAGGACTGACTAAAATGGATGAGGTGACAAGGCCATGTAAGGTGGAGGCAATCGGAAAGTACAAGTTTCGGATCATTCTAACACAAGGATTGAATCGACAAATCAGAAGAATGTGTGAAGTATTTGGATACAAAGTGACCAAATTAGAAAGAACTAGAATTATGAATATTGAATTGGGAAATCTTAAGACAGGAGCATATCGAGAAGTTACAGAATCAGAGTTAGCGGAACTTTATGGATTGTTAAAAGATTCTTACAATTAAGGGGTGTAGCATGAACGAGAAACAAAAAAGAATGCAGGAATTGGTGACATTGTTGAATCAGGCAGGACGCGCATATTATCAGGATGCTCAAGAACTTATGAGTAATTTAGAGTATGATACATTATATGATGAACTTGTCATATTAGAAAAAGAACTGGGAACGACATTAGCTACAAGCCCTACGGTAAATGTAGGATATGAAGTGTTAAGCGAATTACCAAAAGAGCGTCATGAAAAGCCAATGTTATCCTTGGACAAGACCAAGGAAGTGGGACGATTAAAAGAGTTTTTGGGAAATCAAAAGGCTGTCATTTCTTGGAAACTAGATGGACTTACTATTGTGTTAACCTATAACAAAGGAACTTTGGCTAAGGCAGTAACGAGAGGAAATGGAGAGGTAGGAGAGGTCATAACTAACAACGCAAAAGTATTCAAAAATCTACCGCTACACATTGCATATAAAGAAGAGTTAATACTTAGGGGAGAAGCCATTATCGGCTATTCTGATTTTGAAAAGATCAATTTAGATATTCCAGACATTGATGCAAAGTATAAAAATCCAAGAAATCTATGCAGTGGTTCTGTGCGTCAACTTAATAATGAAATTACGGCAAAAAGAAATGTGAAGTTTTTTGCATTTACGTTAGTAAAGGCAGAAGATGTCGAGTTCCATAATTCTAGGAGTGAGCAAATGCACTGGCTACAAGAACAAGGATTTGAAGTGGTAGAGTATTATCCTGTAACAGTAGAGACGATAGAAGAAAAGGTTGCATACTTTGCGGAGAAAATTGCGGATAATGATTTCCCATCAGATGGGTTAGTGCTAACTTATGATGATATAGCATATGGTCGTTCTTTGGGCAATACAGCAAAGTTCCCAAGAGATTCATTTGCTTTTAAATGGGCAGATGAATTGAGAGAGACAAAGTTGTTGGAGATTGAGTGGAGTCCATCAAGGACAGGATTGATTAATCCGGTGGCAATATTTCACCCAGTAGAACTAGAGGGAACTACTGTAAGTAGAGCAAGTGTTCATAATATTAGTATTATGGAAGAACTAGAGTTAGGGATTGGCGATACAATTGAAGTATATAAGGCAAATATGATTATTCCGCAAATTGCAAGAAATCTTACTAGAAGCGGTGTGAATAAGATTCCAGCAGCCTGTCCAGTATGTGGTGGGAGTACTGAGATTAAGCAGGTTGCAAATGCACGATCGTTATATTGTATGAATCCAGAATGTCAAGCAAAGCAAATAAAGTCTTTTGCATTATTTGTCAGCAGAGATGCATTGAATATTGAAGGATTATCAGTGGCTACTTTGGAAAAGTTTATCGCAAAAGGATTCGTGAAAGAATTTGCAGATATCTTCCATTTAGATCAGTATGCACAGGAAATTCAACAAATGGAAGGCTATGGGGAGAAATCTTATGAAAATTTAAGACAAAGCATAGAGAGGGCACGAAATACAACCTTACCCAAATTACTTTATAGTTTAGGAATTGCAAATATTGGGCTTGCAAATGCGAAAGTAATTTGTAAGGCGCTAGATTATGAGGTGAATCGAATTTTAGGGGCAACGCAAGAAGAATTGAATGAAATTGATGGTGTTGGTGAGGTCATTGCAAAGACATTTGTAGATTACTTTGCAGATGAAAAGCATGTATTTGAAATGAAAAGGCTATTGCATGAAGTAACAATTACAAAGGAACAGCCGAATGCAGGAATACAAATATTTGAGGGCATGAACTTTGTAATTACTGGAAATGTAGAACATTTTACAAATCGAAACGAAATAAAGGAATCAATTGAAAGTAAGGGCGGGAAGGTCACAGGAACGGTGACTTCAAAAACGAACTACCTCATTAACAATGATGTGAACTCCACATCTTCTAAAAATAAAAAAGCAAAGGATCTTGGAGTTCCGATCATTTCGGAAGAAGAATTCCTAAAGCTACTAGAGGAAAACTAGGGAAGGAAAACATATGATTACAAAAGAATTATTAAAAGAATACATTCCCTTTTGGGATAAATTATCTCAAGCAGAACAACAATTATTGTGTAACAAAGTGATAAAGCAAAGTGCAAAAAAGGGGACGGTCATTCATAATGGTGAATCTGATTGTTTAGGGTTATTGGTGGTTACCAAGGGACAATTCTGGGCATATACAGTATCAGATGAAGGAAAGGCAATTTCGTTGTTTCGGTTATTTGATCATGATCTTAGTTTATTTACAGCATCGTGTGTAATGAGTAACATAGAATTTGAAGTTGTGATCGAAGCAAGAGAAGAGGTAGAGTATTTAGTGATACCTGCCAATATATTTCATGATTTGATGAATACCTCATTACCCGTAGCAAATTATACGAATCAATTAATGGGTTCCATATTTTCGGATGTTATGTGGGTCATGGAACAAGTATTAAATAAAAGTTTTGATAAAAGACTAGCAGGATTTTTGGTGGAAGAAACAGAAATTACAGGCAATGCGATGTTAAAAATGACACATGAAGAAATTGCACAACACTTAGGTACGGCAAGAGAAGTAGTAACAAGAATGCTAAAATATTTTCAAACAGAAGAAATAGTAGCGCTATCGCGAGGATGTGTGGCTGTAATTGATGAAGCCAGACTAAGAGACATAGCACAAGAAAGCTTACGATAGTTAATTGGGGGCGTAGCAAATTGAGATTTGCTACGCCCCCAATTAACTTTTGCTATGCCCCTTTTTGATTTTGTGATATTATCACAGAAAGGTAGAAAAATTCGTTGTATGATAGGTCCATAAGTTGATATAATAATTTTTAAAGCATAAAGAGGAGGAATTGATAATGGCAGCAATTAAAATTACACAGGATAATTTTGAACAAGAGGTAGTGAATGTAGGCATACCAGTACTTTTGGATTTTGGTGCAAGTTGGTGCGGGCCTTGTCAAATGTTAGCACCAGTGATTGAGGAGTTAGCGGATGAATACAAGGGAAAGATACAAGTTGGAAAGGTCGATATTGATGAAAGCATTGATTTAGCAAGGAAATACAGAGTACTAAGTGTCCCAACGATTGTATTATTTCAGGATGGTAAGGAAGTAAAGCGTGAGGTTGGATATCGATCAAAATCAGAGATTGAGGAATGGATAAAATAATTATGAATTAAGGATGATGGCAGTTTGCCACCATCCTTAATTTATAGAATCTTTACTTGTTTGTAGCATATTTCTAAGCTATAATAAACCCATAGTGCTAGAAAGAAGGGATAATGATGTCGGAAAAGGATACAGAAATTATAGATAAAAAAGATATAGAAGTGGAAGATACTACAATAGATACAGAAGATGAAAACAATGATGAATACGAAAAGGTATGTTTTATCTGTCATAGACCAGAGAGTGTCGCTGGGAAAATGATGGATTTACCGAACGATATTAACATATGCTCTGATTGCATGCAAAAGAGTTTTGATGTTATGAATAATGGCAACATTGACTATAGTCAGTTGATGAATATGCCAGGTGTGCAATTTATGAATCTTTCAGATTTACAAAATACAGTGCCGAAAAAACAAAAAGTTAAGAAAAAGAAAAAGGAAGATGAAAAAAAGAATCCTGAATTGAGTATTAGAGATATACCCGCACCGCATAAGATTAAGGCGAGTTTAGATGAATACATAATTGGACAAGATTATGCTAAAAAGGCAATTTCAGTTGCGGTTTATAATCATTACAAACGAGTAATTTCAGATACGATAGATGATATAGAGATTGAAAAATCGAATATGTTAATGATTGGTCCAACAGGATGTGGTAAGACTTATTTGGTTAAGACATTAGCAAAGCTATTAGACGTGCCTTTGGCTATTACGGATGCGACCTCTTTAACAGAAGCTGGCTATATTGGAGATGATATTGAGAGTGTAGTATCTAAATTATTAGCAGCAGCAGATAATGATGTTGAACGAGCGGAAAGAGGTATTATATTTATCGATGAAATTGATAAAATTGCTAAAAAGAAGAATACAAGTCAAAGAGATGTGAGTGGAGAGTCTGTACAGCAGGGTATGTTAAAACTACTAGAAGGTAGTGAGGTTGAAGTACCAGTTGGTGCAAATAGTAAGAATGCTATGGTTCCGCTTACAACTGTGAATACAAAAAACATATTATTTATTTGTGGTGGAGCATTTCCTGATTTAGATACCATAATTAAAGAACGCTTAAATAAGCAATCTTCGATAGGTTTTATTGCTGAATTAAAGGATAAATATGACAAGGATAAAAACATCTTAGAAAAAGTGGCGGTAGAAGACCTCCGTAATTTTGGAATGATTCCTGAATTTATTGGACGATTGCCAGTTATATTTACACTGCAGGAATTAGGGGCAGATAAACTTGTTCAAATATTGAAAGAACCAAAGAATGCGATATTGAAACAATACAAAAAATTATTAGCACTAGATGAGGTACAACTGGAATTTGAAGAAGAGGCATTACAGGCTATCGCAGAGAAAGCGATGAAAAAGGATATAGGAGCGAGAGCGTTACGTGCAATTATTGAGGAATTTATGTTAGATATTATGTTTGAAATACCAAAAGATGACAATATAGGTCAGGTAACAATTACTAAGGACTATATTGAAGGAACTGGTGGTCCTCAGATTACTTTACGAGGACAGGGGCGCATTGCTCAGAATCATTAAAAAAAGGCGAAAGAGCTAAATCTTTCGCCTTTTTGTAATTCATGTTTCATTATGAATTATTTCCATCAGTATCAGGAAGCTCTAGTGGGATATATTCCGCATTATCATGCAATCTTTGAACTTTAGCTGCCAATGTATCTAACTCTATACTGATTTCTTCTAAAGCTCTTTTATCTACATTATGATTTAAAAACAAGGATTCCATTGTATAAACAAGCTCATTTCCTGTCTCAGTTGTTTTAATAAATTTATCAAAATTACTACTGTGACTTGCATTTCTAAATCTAGTAATATCGGTTGTAATAAATTCAATAATCTCTTTGTCGCTTGCGAATTTACCATGTTGCATAGCATATGGTCGTACCCTTTGTAGAAAATATTTGTCATTCTTAGTGATGTTAAATACATACGAAACTTTAAGTCCATTGTCAAGCTCAAAATCAACAATATGCATATGGCTTCCGAATTCAGTTACTTTAATGGCACCAAGTTGTCGTAGGCTTACGCCGATGATATCTCCGGTTATAGAATTAACGTTCATTATATCCACCTTTCTAAAAACATAAAATTATTTTACAATACATTATATTGCGAATTTAAGGAGTAAAAATATTGTGCTAATGACGATTGAGACAAGCATTAATGGAAATCCAACTTTAAAATAACTAGCAAAGGTAATTGGATGACCCTGTTTATTACTAATTCCAGATAATACTACGTTTGCAGATGCACCGATAAGTGTACCATTACCGCCAAGACAAGCCCCTAATGATAAAGCCCACCATAATGGCATTACATCCATATTTCCACTGGATTGCATTGTAAGAATTAGCGGAATAAGTGTAGCAACAAATGGAATATTATCCAAGAATGAAGATATAATAGCAGAAACCCATAAGATAATAACCATAGTAACTACCATGTTGCTATTAGTTGCATTCATCAGCATATTCGCAAGTTTTGTAATTACACCGGTTTGTTGTAGTCCACCAACGACGATAAATAGGCCGACGAAAAACATAATAGTAGACCACTCTACGCCAAGTATAATCTCCTCTGCATCTTGTTTTCCAATCAGTAACATGATAATAGCAGCAGTTAAAGCAATGGTACAGGATTCTACACCCAATTGACTATGAAAAATAAATGCAAAGACTACAATGATGATTAGCACAATGCTTTTTATCATCAAAGGTCGGTCTTTTATTGCTTTCTTTTCATCTAATTCCATAACAGCATCTATATTCTCTTGAGCCACCATTAGGCCTTTGCCATAAATGAATCGAAAACAAATAATGGTAACAATCAATACAAAAAATATGGCAATGCCAGTATTTGTAAGGAAATCCACAAAGCTAAGATGTGCAGCACTTCCAATCATAATATTGGGTGGATCACCAATTAGCGTTGCAGTTCCTCCTATGTTAGAAGCAAGAATCTGAGTCATTAGGTACGGAACGGGATTTATTTTTAAAATATCTGTAATCGCAAGCGTCATTGGACCTACTAATAGCACCGTTGTAACGTTGTCAAGAAATGCAGATAATACAGCAGTTATAATGATAAAAGCAACCATTATGGACCAAGGTTTCCCTTTTGCAATCTTTGCAGCCTTAATCGCGATGTATTCAAATATACCAGAATTCTTAACTACGGCAACGAAGAGCATCATACCAATAAGAACTCCAATGGTATTAATATCAACGTAAGAAATACAGTTTTCAATGGTAAGTATATGGAATAGTACGAGCAGTATTGCTCCGGTTAGTGATGCAACGGCGCGGTGAACTTTCTCAGTCATGACGGCTGTCATAGTAATCAAAAAAATGATAACCGCAATTATTTGTTGTGTCATATAATCCTCCTTATATTTATATTAAAATTGTAAAGAAACTATATTTCGCTTTTTTCCGTCCATACACTGTATAAACCATAAAATTTTTTTTAGAAAAATAAAAGGAATAAAAGGATCTTTATCTTGGTATAATCGAATCATTCTGTTATAAAATTGCAATAAAATTAATGCTAAAAGACCAAATATAAAAAGTGCATGATCCAAATACTCTGCTTTTTCTTTGCTTTGACGCGGAAAAGTACTAACATCTGCGGCAAACTGATCTCCGGGGAAGCCTCTTAAGCTATTTTGCTTTTCAGAAGTGTGGTTATCATTTTGATTTTCATACAGCATATGATTAGTATCGGAGGTTATGTATATTGGATAACATGTTTTAGTATGAGTCGCAAAGAGTAAAAAAAGGAGAAAAAATCCTATAAATGCCAATGCTTTTACAACTTCATAACTTTTCTCATTTCGGCACATCGGCACATCCCCCCTCTACGTATTATCGTTCATTTGATCAAACTAAATATTTACTTTATAGTAGCACCAGTTCTGTGAAGATTCAATAAAAATTAAGCGAAAAAGAGCTTTGGATTTGTTCTTTTTTTAGAACATTTAATAGAGAAATAGAAGAAAGTAGCCGGAGTCCATTTTAATGTCAAGAATGAATATTTATTCCATATAATATATGGAGTAGATAATAGATAGGTAAAAGATTATTGGAAGAAAAAAATATTTGTAAAGAAAGGGCTATTTCCGAAGATTATGTTGATTTTATAATACCGAGAGATAAAGCTCGCTATACACCAGGTATAGAAGAGGGGCAAGTGTGCAACCAGGCAATAGGTCTTTTGTTTCAAGTTGCATATATAGATAGGGCATATGCAGACCCTTTAAGGTTAGATAAGTACTCTTACAATGCAATTCCAAAATGCTATTCGCTTCTAGATATGGCCACACTAAATGAAGCTGGAATTACACAAATTCAAAATTATCCAACGCTGCAATTAAAGGGAGAAGGGGTCATGCTAGGGTTTATTGATACTGGTATTGACTATGAGAATGAAATCTTTAGAAATTTAGATGGAAGTACAAGAATTGCAGGTATCTGGGATCAAACAATTCAGACAGGAACACCACCCAAAGGATTATACTATGGAAGTGAATATACTCGTGAAGACATAGATGAAGTATTAAAGGATACTACCAAAAAAGAAAAAGTCCCAACGGTTGATACAAATGGACACGGCACATTTTTGGCGAGTATTGCAGCAGGGGGAGCGAATGTACAGGAGCAATTTTTAGGGGCTGCACCAGAGTCCACAATTGGTGTGGTAAAATTAAAGCCTGCAAAAGAATATTTAAAAGAATTCTACTTTATTGACAAAAATGTAGTGTGTTATCAGGAAAATGATATCATGCTAGGAGTTAGATATTTGGATGAATTAGCTGCAAAATACAATTTACCGTTAGTGGTGTGCATTGCATTGGGAACTAACTCTGGGAGCCATACAGGGGTATCACCATTAAGCCAAATGTTAGATATATATTCGAATAAGGACGAACGAGTTTATGTCGTAGGAACTGGAAATGAGGCAAATCAGCGTCATCACTTCACTACAACATTAAAAAATCTAAATGATAGTAAGGAGGTAGAGATTCGTGTAGGTGATGGTGTAAATGGGTTTGCTTTAGAATTATGGACAGATATTCCTAATATTCTGGCAGTATCATTAATATCCCCATCGGGAGAACGGATTCCAAAGATACCAATTAAAAAAGGAATAGGTTCAATCTATAAATTTGTATTTGAGCGGACCGAATTATACATCGACTATCGCATTTTAGTGGAGAATACAAATTCAGAGCTTATTTTCTTTAGATTTGATCAACCAACTTCAGGTATATGGAAGATTGCAGTAGAACCACTACAATTAGCAGATGGCACATTTCACATGTGGCTCCCAATGAAAGAGTTCATATCAGGGGAAGTGTCTTTCTTTGAGTCCAATCCTTATCATACGATAACAGAACCGGGAAACACCTATGCACCAATGACGACTTCCTACTACAATGGAGAGGATAATAGTATTGATATTAATTCTGGAAGAGGATATACTAGAAATGGAGGAATCAAACCCGATTTTGCATCCCCGGGAGTGAATGTGATAGGAATGCTGCCAGGTGGTAGATATACAAAGAAAACTGGCTCAAGTATTGCAGTAGGCATTGCTGCGGGAGCAAGTGCATTATTAACCCAGTGGATTGTTAATCAACTAGGGGAGCGAGGAGTGGATTCAATTCAGATTAAAAATGTATTGATTCTCGGAACGGAACGCAAGGATGGTGAATCCTATCCAAATGAAGAGTGGGGTTATGGTAAGTTAAACTTATATAACACGTTTGAAACTATACGGAAATTTTGATTATGGAGGAAAGGAAGAGTAAAAAGAATGAAAGAATTTTTTGAAGATTTAGGAAAGAAAATTACTGAAACAGCTGAAACGGTTGGGAAAAAAACAGAAGAAATGGTTGAGATTCAAAGAATCAGAAGTCAAATACGCACAATGGAGCGTAATAATGATCGCGATTGGGTAGACTTGGGGAAAATGATTTATGAACGATTTAAAGATGGTGCAGTTATTGACGGAGAGTATTTAGAATTATGTCAAGAAATAGGGAAGCGAGTAGATTCTATAACTGAATTTGAAAAGCAGATTGCAGACCTTAAAGGCATGGGAAATTGCGAGAAATGTCACGCTAGAGTTTCTAAAGATATGGTATACTGTCCAAATTGTGGTGCCCGTACTTACGAAGAGGATCAGGATATGAAGGTCACAACACCTGTATCTGAAGAAGTCATTATTTGCCCCCAAACAGTGAGTCAGACAGAGGAAGTAATAACAGAAGAAATAAGTGAGAATACAGAAAAAGGTGAATAGATGACGTGTATACTGAGTGGGATAGTCTTTTTTATATGCTTTATTGACTTGGGATGTAAGGCGTATATTGAAAAGCATATGGACATAAAAGAGACGAAAACAATTTGGAATCAAAAGGTTGTAATTCAAAAAGTATATAACAGGGGTATGATGCTAAATGTGTTAGAACGTTATCCATTACTTGTCAAATTCTCTTCCATTTTTGCTTGTAGTGGCTTGATTATTTATTATATAAGATTATTAGTACATGATAAAAATTGGATGAAAAGGATAGGGGTTACGTTTATGCTTGGTGGAGCACTAAGTAATTTGTATGATCGTATAATACGACAATACGTAGTGGATTACTTTAGCTTTCAAACGAAATGGAAACGGTGGAATGATATTGTGTTTAATATTGGAGACATGTTTATCTTTCTGGGTAGCATTTTTGTTATGTTAGGTTATGTGTTTGCAAAGAGGAAGAGATGATTTATGTATATAGTATTAAAAAAGAAATCCCATACAAGCTCTTAAGAGTTTGTATGGGATTTCTTTTTTTAGCATATGAATTATGCTATGTTAACGTTAACTGCTTGAAGTCCTCTAGCTCCGTCAGTAGTGTCAAAAGTTACTGCTTGACCTTCTTCAAGAGATTTGAAACCTTCTGAAACGATTCCTGAGAAATGTACGAATACATCATCTCCACCATTATCGTTAGTAATGAAACCATAACCTTTTTGTGCGTTAAACCATTTTACTGTACCTTTATTCATTGAAAGATACCTCCTTAAAATTAAATTCATATTCTAAGTTGATACTAAAAAACACATATTTTTGTAAATAATCAAATGGTTGATTGCTTACAAAAATATGTGAATCAAATACAACATTTAAAATACTTGTTAATCCTATCATGAATAGAATAAAATGTCAAGGAATTTTCGCCTTTTTCAGCAAGATATTAGTAAATAGTTTTTAAATATAAAAATAAAAGATATCAGTTATATTTTTTTGAAATTTAAGCATTTAGACAGCTATCCAAGAAAGACCTAAAAGCACAAGGTATCGTGTCAAAAGGTGTCATAAAAGGGGAATCCAAGAGGCTACTTATAGAGCCTCTTGGATTTGTGTAGCGATAATGTCCATCAACCGAGTTCTGGCCTCTATACTTGCCCAGGCAATATGAGGGGTAATGAAAAGTTTACGACTATCTTTAATTTGAAGTAGCGGGTTCTCAGGGCTCATAGGTTCTTGGGTCAATACATCCAAACCAGCAGCAGCAATTACGCCCTGATTAAGTGCATCGGCAAGATCTGATTCTACAACGATAGGTCCACGACCAAGGTTCAGAAGGATGGCAGACGGTTTCATTTTGGATAGTGCAAAAGTATCTATGAGACCAAGTGTATTTTCGTCTAGTGGAGCATGTATGGATATGATATCTGCGTTTGCTAACAATGTGTCAAAATCCACACGTTCATATCCGTTCTGTGTATTATGGCCGGAAGTTGAATAATAAATGATATTGGCACCAAATAGTTTTGCAATATCGGCAACACGTCTTCCAATATTGCCAAATCCAATAATCCCCCAAGTTTTTCCAGAAATTTCATGGAAGGCTTCTTCAAAATGAGTAAATATGGTGTCATTAACATATCGATGTTCTTTCACATAGTCATCGTAGTACCGCAATTTTTCACATAAATAGAATAGCATCGCAAAAGTATGCTGTGCTACAGATTCTGTAGAATATCCAGCCACATTGCGCCACATAATTCCGCGATGTTCTAGATAGGTTTTATCAAGGTTGTTGGTTCCCGTTGCAGTAATACAAACCAGTTTTAATTGAGTAGCACTTCCAATCGTTTGTTCATTAATTTCGACTTTATTTGTAACAATGACATCTGCATTTATTACACGACTTGGCACTTCCTTTGCAGTAGAAAAAGGATATTTAGTAACAGTGCCTAAGGCATTGAATTTTGACAAATCAATGTCATCGCCAATTGTTTTTGTATCTAAAAATACAATATTCATATGCACCTCCAAATTATAATAAATAATTACAAGTTGAAAATATTATATAATCTGGCTTATAAAAAAGCAATTAAAAGGTGTTGACAAGGAAAAAAAAATTTACTATAATATGGAATATAAGAGCATTTGCGAATTACAATGGATAATTAGCAATAGCTCTTTTTTTGCGCTTATATTAAGAAAAACGAGAAATTGAGGTTATACACAATCATAATGGTACAGAATAAAAGGAGGAGGTACAAGATGAAAAAAATGAATTTGAAAAAATTTGGAACAGATATTAGCATTGATATAATAGGTGGATTGCTTATTGCAATTGGAATCTACAATTTTGCAGCGAAAGCAGGATTTCCGATGACTGGAATTTCAGGAATTGCATTGATATTTTATCATTTATTTGGTACACCAATAGGTCTGATGTCTGCAGTATTAAATGTACCCATAGCAATTATATGTTATAAAATATTGGGAAGGGAATTCTTCTTTCGATCAATTAGAACAATTATTATTACATCTATAATTATGGACATGGTTGCACCTCTGTTACCAGTATATTCAGGCGATAGGATGCTAGCTGCAATATGTACAGGTGCGTTTGCAGGTCTAGGATATGGTTTGATCTACATGAATAATACATCGACAGGTGGGGCGGACTTTGTCATTATGTCAGTAAGGGCAAAAAACCCTCATATATCATTAGGTAAGATTGCATTTGCGTTAGATATTGCGGTGGTGTTTTTAGGCGGAGCAATTTATAAAGAAGTGGATGGTATCATTTATGGAGTCATAATCAGCTATATACTATCAGCAGTGGTAGATAAGTTAATGTATGGTATAGATTCAGGGAAAATGACACTTATCGTAACAGAGCAAGGGCAAGAAGTTGCAAATAAGATTGAAGAATATTCCCAAAGGGGATCGACATTACTAAAAGGAACCGGAAGTTATTCTGGAACGGAAAAACAAGTTGTAATGTGTGCTTGCAATAACAAGCAAATGTTTACAATTCGTAAATTAGTAAAAGAAGTCGATCCAAATGCATTTACAGTAATTATGGAATCAAACGAAGTAGTAGGTGAAGGATTTAAAGAAGCATAAAGCTCAAAAGGGGCATAGCAAATATCAATTGGGGACGTAGCAAAACGAGTTTTGCTACGTCCCCAATTGTAATTTTATGATTATTTGGCATATAGTTTTACTATTTCTACGATTACATCTACAGAATGGTCCATGCCTTCTATTGTACAGTGTTCGTATGGTCCGTGATATGCGTAGCCACCAGTCCCCAAATTAGGACAAGGCAAACCGCGGAAGCTTAATTGAGAACCATCTGTTCCACCTCGAATAGGGCGCACAAGCGGTGTGACACCTACGGTTTCACATGCTGCAACAGCATTGTCTACTAGGTGCATACAATCTTTTATAATCTCCTTCATATTTACGTACTGATCAGAGATTGTTAGCTTAACAGTGCCATCCCCCCACTTTTGATTCATTAATTTCTCAATGAGAATGAGAGTGTTTTTACGAGCAGTGATTAGATTCGGCTCGAAATCTCTAATAATATAGTCTAATTTAGCAGAAGCCACGTCTCCTCTCATTGACATTAAGTGATAGAAGCCTTCATAATCTTCGGTGTCACGTGGAGTTTCTCCATTTGGTAGCATAGAATTGATTTCCATAGCGACTAAAGAGGCATTAATCATTGTGTTTTTACTAGTTCCAGGATGCACATTAAACCCAGTAATTTCAAAATGAGCTTTAGATGCGGTGAAGTTTTCGTATTGAATCTCTCCTTCATCACTTCCATCTAGAGTATAAGCAAAGTCAGCATTAAATTTTTCAACATTAAAATGGTGAGACCCAGTTCCGATTTCCTCGTCAGGCGTAAACGCAACACTAATTGGTCCGTGAGGAATTTGGCCATCATTTAATCGTTCAATTAAAGTCATAATTTCAGCAATACCTGCTTTATCATCTGCACCAAGGACAGTTGTTCCGTCTGTTGTAATCAAAGTACGTCCTTTTAAACTTGGTAAATGTTTAAACAAATCCACACTAAGTATACGGCCACTATTCCCAAGTACAAGATCTTTCCCGTTATAGTTCTCGTGCAAGACAGGAACTATATCGTGATCACAAAAATCAGAAACAGTATCCATATGTGCAATGAATCCAATCTTGGTCTTATTCTCATATCCAGGTGTTGCGGCGATGTGACCATATACATAGCATTGCTCGTCAACATGGGCATCTTTAACACCCAAAGATTGCAACTCTTCAACTAAAATTTTTGCAAGATTAAATTGACATTGTGAGGAAGGAACTGTTTCACTAGTTTCATCGCTCGGTGTACGTACTACTACATACTTTAGTAATCTTTCATACGCTTTCATTATAATATCTCCTTTATGTGTTATATTATCATCAAGCTACATTGATGATTGAATAAATTCATTGTATAATAAATATTAGGTAAATACAACAATACAAGCAGTTAAAAAGTCCTAAAACTATAGGAATATTATAAAAAAATAATAAAGAAAACAAAGGTTTTTCTACTGCTTACAATTGTATTTTAGCGAATTACAATATGTATGAAAATTCAGATATAGTCCATCATAATATAATGGCCTATATCAATAAAAGGAGGAAAAATAATGCGAGTATTAAATGTACCAGGAATTCACTGTGAAAAATGTGGGGAAAGAATTGAAAAAGCGTTGCAACATTCTAAAATAAAAAATTTTGAAGTTGACGTTACAAATAAGACGGTATCAGTATGTGATTGCGATAAATGTGAAACAATTGCACGAAAAATATTAGATGACCTAGGGTTTGAGGTAAAAGGGGCATAGTAAAAGTCAAATGGGGACGTAGCAAAATGAATTTTGCTACGTCCCCATTTCCCCATTAAAAAACAATTGACATATTTGTTTTATGTGTTATACTAATTATAGAACAAATATTTAAGGAGGTTTATGATATGAATATAAATAGATTTACACAAAATTCTATACAGGCTGTACAAAATTGTGAGCAGGTAGCTTATGAGTATGGCAATCAAGAAGTAGAGCAGGAGCATCTTATGTATGCACTTGTTGTTCAGACAGATAGTTTGCTTCTTAAACTTCTCGAGAAAATGGGTGTTTCAAAGGAATCCTTTATCAATCGAATAGAGGAGGCACTTAGAAAGCGTGTGAAGGTGCAAGGCGGTCAAGTTTATGTTGGGCAGGATTTAAATAAGGCTTTGATTCATGCAGAAGATGAGGCTAAGCAGATGGGGGATGAGTATGTTTCTGTAGAACACATTTTTTTAGCCTTAC
This sequence comes from Lachnospiraceae bacterium LCP25S3_G4, assembly GCA_052116865.1. Lineage (GTDB taxonomy): Bacteria > Bacillota > Clostridia > Lachnospirales > Lachnospiraceae > CAUPWF01. The sequence continues at coordinate 196,945 of JBQKKG010000006.1, forward strand.
TCAAATATGCAAATAAGGAAATGAAAGCGGTTTTCAAGGAATATGGAATTACAAGAGATGCATTTTTGCAAGTGTTATCTACTGTAAGGGGAAATCAAAGAGTGACGAGTGACAATCCAGAGGCTACGTATGACACGTTAAATAAATACGGATATGATCTTGTGGAACGCGCTAGAGAGCAGAAGTTAGATCCAGTAATAGGTCGTGATGCAGAAATACGAAATGTGATTCGCATTTTGTCTAGAAAAACTAAAAATAATCCAGTACTTATTGGGGAGCCAGGAGTTGGTAAAACGGCAGCTGTAGAGGGATTGGCGCACCGTATTGTACGTGGAGATGTTCCAGAAGGATTAAAGAACAAGACAGTATTTGCTTTGGATATGGGAGCACTGGTAGCAGGAGCAAAATATCGTGGAGAATTTGAAGAGCGTTTAAAAGCAGTCTTGGAGGATGTGAAAAATAGCGAAGGAAAGATTATCCTTTTTATTGATGAACTCCATACAATTGTTGGAGCTGGAAAAGCGGATGGTGCTATGGACGCGGGAAATATGTTAAAACCGATGCTTGCACGTGGAGAGCTTCATTGTATAGGTGCAACAACTCTAGACGAATATCGGCAGTATATTGAGAAAGACGCTGCTTTAGAGAGGCGATTTCAGCCAGTAATGGTAGAGGAACCTACGGTAGAAGATGCAATTTCAATATTAAGAGGATTAAAGGAACGTTATGAAGTATTCCATGGCGTTAAGATTACGGATAGTGCATTAGTATCTGCAGCAACTTTATCTAATCGTTATATTTCAGACAGATTTCTGCCAGATAAAGCAATAGATTTGGTAGATGAAGCATGTGCGCTAATTAAAACGGAGCTAGATTCTATGCCAACTGAATTAGACGAATTGCAACGAAAAATCATGCAATTAGAAATTGAAGTGGCGGCACTGAAAAAAGAAGATGATAGATTAAGCCGAGAGAGATTAGAACAATTACAAAGTGAATTAGCAGAGTGGAAAGAGAAATTTGCCGGACAAAAAGCGCAGTGGGACAATGAAAAAAAATCTGTTGAACACTTGCAAAAATTGCGAGAGGAAATAGAAGATATCAATCAACAGATTCAACTTGCACAACGGTCTTATGATTTGGAGAAGGCAGCGGAGTTACAATATGGGAAATTGCCACAATTAGAACAAGAATTAGCCAAAGAAGAGACAAATGTAAAGAAAAAAGATTTGACGCTTGTACATGAGAGCGTAACAGAAGAGGAAATTGCAAAGATTATATCTAGATGGACAGGAATACCAGTTGTTAAATTGAATGAAAGTGAGCGTAGTAAAACACTACATTTAGATGAACAGCTTCATAAACGTGTCATTGGACAAGAAGAAGGCGTGACAAAAGTGACAGAAGCGATTATTCGATCCAAAGCTGGAATTAAAGATCCAAGTAAACCGATTGGTTCTTTTCTATTCCTTGGGCCAACTGGAGTTGGAAAGACAGAGTTAGCGAAAGCGCTTGCAGAAGATTTATTTGATGACGAGAACAATATGGTACGAATTGATATGAGTGAATATATGGAGAAATATTCAGTTTCTCGTTTAATAGGAGCACCTCCGGGATATGTAGGATATGATGAGGGCGGGCAGTTAACAGAAGCGGTGCGTCGCAAACCATATTCCGTAGTATTGTTTGATGAAATAGAAAAGGCACATCCAGATGTCTTCAATGTATTATTACAGGTATTAGATGATGGTCGTATTACAGATTCGCAAGGAAGGACTGTAGACTTTAAGAATACGATTCTAATTATGACATCAAATATTGGTTCAGCATATCTGTTAGACGGAATGGATGAAAATGGAAATATTAATCCAAAGGATGAAGAAATGGTAATGCAAGAGCTGAGAGGACATTTCCGACCAGAATTCTTGAATCGTTTGGATGAAACAATTATGTTTAAACCATTGACGAAAGAAAATATTTATGACATTATTGACTTATTAGTAGCAAATATAAACCAACGTTTAATCGAAAAAGAACTCTCGGTAGAATTAAAGAAGGATGCAAAGGAATTCATTGTTGAACGTGCTTATGATCCTAATTATGGTGCAAGACCGCTGAAAAGATATCTTCAAAAAACAGTGGAAACACTAGTAGCAAAACAAATTCTTTCTGGAGAGGTCAAAACTGGTGATATCATAGCAATTGAAGTAGTTGGCGGGAAACTGGAAGCAAAGATCAAAGGATAGGATAGTATGATTATATTCCATATAGATGTCAATTCTGCATTCCTTAGCTGGAGTGCTTTAGAAAAATTAAAACAAGGAGCAGATGTGGATTTACGCAAAGTGCCATCTATCATAGGTGGAGATCAAAAATCACGCCATGGTGTGGTACTTGCGAAATCTATCCCTGCAAAAAAATATGGCATTCACACAGGAGAACCTGTTGCGAATGCCTTTCGTAAGTGCCCAAACCTTATGATGGAGACACCAAATCATCAGATGTATCAAACATATAGCCAAAAGCTTATGCAATATTTAATGCAATACACACCAGACATAGAGCAAGTAAGTGTAGACGAATGCTATATGGATTTTACAGGTATTGGTCATCGGTACCAGTCACCGGTGAAAGCTGCAAATAAGATAAAAGATGAAATCTATAATGCATTGGGATTCACAGTCAATATTGGAATCTCATCGAATAAATTATTGGCAAAAATGGCCTCTGATTTTCAAAAACCAAATCGTGTACACACGCTTTTTCCAGAAGAGATACAGGAAAAGATGTGGCCATTACCAGTCAATGAATTGTATATGGCAGGACGCGCAAGTGTGAATACTTTACACAAACTAGAAATATCTACGATTGGTGATTTGGCACAAACGAACCGAAATATCTTACAACTACATTTAAAAAGTCATGGGGAGACACTATGGAAATTCGCCAATGGCATAGATGAATCCAGGGTACAATCAAAAAAGATCGAGGCGAAAGGAATTGGGAATTCCACAACACTTTCAGAGGATATCGTGTCGGAAGAAGAGGCAAAAGAGGTATTACGGATGTTAGCAGAAAGTGTAGGGAAGCGATTGCGTGATGCGAAACAAAAGGCAACAATGATTAGTGTGGAAATCAAATATTATACATTTATCACAAGTTCTCATCAAAAACAACTGATGAGGCCTACTAATAGCGATAAAAACATTGGAGAAGAAGCATATCAATTATTTATAGAATTGTGGAGTGGAGAGCCAGTACGTTTACTCGGTATTCGGACTTCCAAGTTAGTGGAGGAAAACCAACCAGAGCAACTAAGCATTTTTGATATTTCTTCTTTAGAGTTATATGGGGCGAACAAAAATATTCAAAAGGATGAAAAACATCAAAAAGCAGATGCTGCCATGGATGCAATTAGAAAAAAATTCGGAAAAGATGTCATTAAAAAAGGAAAGTTATAAAACCTATTGACTCTTGAGTGACTTCAAGGTTTATAGTGAGCTTAAGATAGAGAAGGAGGAATAGGTTATGACAATAAAAGAAGTAGAAAAAATGGTCGGTATTTCCAGTGATAATATTCGATATTACGAAAAAGAACATCTGATTCATCCATTGCGAAATGTCGGCAATAACTACCGGGATTATTCACAAGCAGATATTGAGACACTGAAAAAAATAAAATTATTAAGGGTATTAGATATCTCAATATCAGACATAAAACGGTTGATGGACGGAACGCTTACTTTAGAAGAGGCGCTAGAAGTCCACGCACAGCAATTAAAAGAACAAAAAAAACATTTGGAAGATTTAGAATCAGTATACCGTAATATTTTATATCAAAACTTAGATTACTGGAGTTTGGATGGAGATTTATTAAAGGGGAAAGAAGAGATATTCAAAGAACGATTAAATATGGTCTTAAAGTTAGATACTTCAAAGGTCAATATTACGAAAAGGCATATGAACCGTTTGATTGGAGGAATGTTAGTATATGCATTTATAGTGAATGCCATTCTTTGTTTCTGGGTAGGAGGATACTTTTTCTATGAAGCCCCAGAAGTTGTCCGGAAAGTGACCATCTTTGTATATTTTTTGATTTCGGTATTTTGTGGAGTTATGGTGTATTGGAATGCAAAGGCAAGTATACAAACGATCCTTTTTCAATTAGCGACACTGTCTTTAGCACCAGCTACGTTATCATTAATCACCATGTTTCGTCTAAGTAATATGGATGAATATGTAAAAGAACAATATTATTTGTATAGTAACAATCCTATGGATGCGATTTTAACTTCGGGATCATCAAGTGATTTATTTCTAAAGATAAATCCATATCACTTAGGAATTTTTATGTTTATGATTGCTATCTATACAGTTTTATTGCTCATTGCGTCTGAAATAAGTAAGCAAAAAGTATTTCTAAAGCTACGCTATGGAATGATAGTAGTTATAATTTATACCATATTGGGGACAGTTACATTTTATTATGTAATAGGAAATTGGTTGTTACCGCTCATTTGCATTGGAAGTATGACTCTCTATATAACTGCATTTTGGCATATGATAAATATTGAAAAACAACAATATAATAAGTATTACGCAATATCAGCTGCTACTAATATGATAAATATTGGTGCCATGATTATGAGCAGGGAAGGGACTACTCGATCATGGAGAAGAGGGGAAGACTATAATAAATATGATAAAAAGTCAAATTAGATTTTTGCAAGAATCTTCTGCATATGTTATTCTATAAATAATCGTGTATATGCATGTGAAATGAATCGGAGGATTGCAAGATGAAGTTAACAACATTATTAGAGCGCTTGTCATATGAAATATTGCAAGGGGAAAAAGAAATAGAGATTACGGAATTAACGAATGATTCAAGAAAAGTAGTCAAGGACAGTGTGTTTGTCTGTATTAGTGGGGCGGTAGTGGATGGACACTCATTTATAGAGGAAGTAGTAGCGAAAGGTGCAAGAGTAGTTATTGTAGACCGTGAGGTGAAAGCACCAGCGGGCATAACTGTGGTTAAGGTAGAGGATACCAGGTATGCATTGGCATTAACCTCAGCAGCATACTTTGGGTATCCGGCAGAGCAGTTGAAAGTCATTGGAATCACGGGGACAAAAGGGAAAACGACAACCACATATATGGTAAAATCTATCCTAGAAGGAGTTGGTCATAAAGTTGGTTTAATTGGGACCATCGAGGCAATTATTGGAGACAAAGTGATTCCAGCAAGTAATACAACTCCAGAATCATTTACGATTCATAAGTATTTTCGAGAGATGGTGGATGTGGGATGTGATAGTGTAGTTATGGAAGTATCTTCTCAAGGATTGATGCTTCACAGAACTGCGGGTATTCCATTTGAAATAGGAATTTTTACGAACCTTGGTAAGGATCACATTGGACCAAATGAGCATAAGGATTTTGAGGATTATAAACGATGTAAAGGGATGCTGTTTCAACAATGTAAAATAGGGATAGCAAATGTGGATGATTCTTATTTTGAAGATGTATTTAAAGGTGCAACATGTACCGTAGAAACTTTTGGATTTTCAAAGGAAGCAGATCTTCGTGCAACAGATACCCAATTAATTTCTAAGCCGGGTTATCTTGGAGTGCAATATCATGTGTCTGGTCTGATGAATTTTGATGTAGAGATTGATGTACCAGGGACATTTAGTGTTTATAATTCATTGACGGCTATTGCAGTATGCAGACACTTTCAAGTACCGGTGTCTAAGATTACAGCGGCACTCAAGGTAGCGAAAGTAAAGGGCAGAATTGAGATGGTGAAGGTGTCCGATGATTTTACGTTAATGATTGATTATGCACACAATGCAATGAGCTTAGAAAGCTTGTTAACCACGTTGAGGGAATATCATCCGACTAGATTGGTATGTCTATTTGGATGTGGTGGAAATAGAGCCAAAGGACGTCGATATGAAATGGGAGAGGTGTCTGGAACATTGGCTGATGTAACGATTATAACATCAGATAATCCTAGGTTTGAAGATCCACAAGATATTATAGATGATATTAAAGTAGGAATTGCAAAGACGAAAGGAAACTTTGTTGAAATATGCGATCGGAAAGAAGCAATTCGCTATGCAATTACTCATGGGCAGGTAGGAGATGTTATCGTATTAGCTGGAAAGGGGCACGAGGATTATCAGGAGATAAAGGGAATAAAGCATGATATGGATGAAAGAGTTTTAATTCAGGAAATACTAGAGGAGATATAAATTTTGTTTTATCTCTAAGGAGAGTAGAATGTACGCGAATATTATTATAGATATTACTCATGAAAAATTAGATAAAATATTCCAATATAGCATCCCTTCTGAGCTAGAGGGGATGCTTAAAGTTGGTGTGGAAGTTGTAGTACCATTTGGGAGAGGGAATCGAGAAACCAAAGGATATGTGGTTGGGATTACGGATACTACACAATATGATAAAAGTAAGATTAAAAGCATTATTCGCGTGGAGAAACGCTCAGTAGCTATTGAATCTAGATTAGTAGAACTGGCAGCCTGGACGAAGGAGCACTATGGTGGAACTATGATTCAATCACTCAAAACAGTAATTCCCATGAAAGAAAAAAGTAGTGAAAAGGCAAAGCGATTCCTAAAATTGCAATTAGATGAAGCTTCGGGAAAAGAGCAGTTAGATTCTTATCTTCATAAGAATCAACGTGCTAGAGCAAGACTGCTTGCAGCGCTACTAGATGACCCTGTTTTGGAGTACGAACTGGTGACTAAAAAGTTAAATATCACTTCGAATGTAATCAAAGCATTGGAAGAACAACAGGTACTTTCAGTAGAGGCTAAGAGAATATATCGGAACCCTATTATGTATACAGATCAGACTTCTATAGTCTGCCATTATACACAAGAGCAACAGGATGCTATTGAACAGTTTTGGGATGATTACAAAGTAGGAAAACATGCTACATATCTAGTGCATGGAGTTACTGGCAGTGGAAAGACGGAAGTTTATATGGAAATGATTGCTAGGGTGGTAAAAGAGGGGAAACAGGCTATCGTATTAATTCCAGAAATAGCGTTGACATATCAGACTGTTATGCGATTTTATCATAGGTTTGGAGAACGAGTATCAGTCATGAATTCTAGATTGTCTAAAGGCGAAAGGTCTGACCAGATGGAGCGAGTGAAGCGTGAAGAAATCGACATTATCATCGGACCACGTTCCGCATTGTTTACTCCATTCCAAAAACTGGGGTTGATTGTTATAGATGAGGAACATGAGAATACTTATAAAAGCGAACAAATACCTAGGTATCATGCGAGAGAAGTCGCTATTAAGCGAGCCAGCATTGAAGGAGCGAGCGTGGTGCTTGGTTCAGCGACTCCGTCCTTAGAGGCATACTATCGGGCGAAAGAAGGCACCTATACACTTCTAGAACTTCAGAATCGCGTCAAAAAGCAAGAGATGCCAACGGTGTATACTGTGGACATGCGAGAGGAACTAAAAGAGGGAAATCGTTCTATTCTTAGTCGTGAACTTGTAGAACTGATGGAACAACGATTGCAGAAAAAAGAGCAGATTATGCTATTTCTAAATCGTAGAGGGTATGCAGGATTTATTTCTTGCAGGGCTTGCGGATATGTAGCTAAATGCCCTCATTGTGATGTGTCTCTAAGCGCTCATAAAAATGGGAAATTGGTATGTCATTATTGTGGGCATGAAGAAGCATTACTTCGTATCTGTCCTTCTTGCGGCTCCAAATATATTGGGGGATTTCGTGCCGGTACACAACAAATCGAGGAGATTGTTAAGTGTCAATTTCCACAAGCAAAGGTACTACGAATGGATATGGATACTACAAAAGAAAAAGAAGGGCATGCTAAGATATTATCAGCATTTGCAAATGGGGAAGCAGATGTATTAATTGGGACGCAAATGATTGTAAAAGGGCATGACTTTGCCAATGTCACACTAGTAGGAATTCTTGCGGCAGATTTATCTCTGTATGCCGATGATTATCGGGCGGGAGAAAGAACCTTTCAATTATTAACACAGGCAGCTGGACGGGCAGGACGTGGAGAAAAACAAGGGGAAGTTATTATTCAGACTTATAGTCCTGAGAATCAAAGCATAGTGGCAGCATCTAATCAGGATTACCAAAGTTTTTATGAAGAGGAGATTGTCTATCGACAAATCATGGGATATCCACCTGCAGAACATCTTTTAGCAATGCTAATTTCAAGTGAAAGCGAAGAACTTTTAAACCTTGCAAGTGAGTATTTAAAAGAGTATGCTAATAAATATAAAAAGAGTCAGATGCTTCGTATTATTGGACCAGCCAGTCCTTATGTAGGAAAAGTTAATGATATTTTTAGAAAAATTATATATCTTAAAGACGCAGAATATGATAACTTAATAGATATAAAAAACAAATTAGAACAATATATAGAGGTCAATTCCGGATTTCAGAAAGTAAGAGTCCAGTTTGACTTTGACCCGATGCATATCGGATAAATGTTTGAATATAAGGAGAAAAATGATGGCAATCAGAAAAGTGCGTGAAATTGGTGATGAGGTGTTAACTAAAGAATGTAAAAAAGTAACAAATATTTCTATGAGAACAAAGCTATTAATACATGACATGCTAGATACTATGTATGAAGAAATGGGAGTTGGTCTTGCAGCACCCCAAGTTGGTATTTTAAAACGGATTGTAGTGATTGATGTTGGAGAAGGTCCTATTATATTAATTAATCCTGAGATTATAGAAGCATCGGGTGAACAGACAGGTGACGAAGGATGCCTAAGTGTACCGGGTAAATCGGGTACTGTGACAAGACCTGATTATGTGAAAGTGAAAGCCTTAGATGAAGAAATGGAGGAAGTAACATACGAGGGGGAAGGATTGTTAGCAAGAGCATTTTGTCATGAGATTGATCATCTAGATGGTAAATTGTATGTGGATTTGGTAGAAGGAGAGTTGATGGATAACTCTTATGAGGATGAATAGTATGAAAGTGATATTTATGGGAACTCCGGATTTTTCGGTAGGAACATTAGAAGCCTTGATAGAAGCTGATCATGAAGTGGTGTTAGCTGTTACACAGCCAGATAAGCCAAAAGGACGAGGAAAAGAGATGCAATTCCCGGCCGTGAAAGAGGTAGCATTAGCGCATAACATTCCAGTATTTCAACCTAAGAAAGTGCGAGAAAAGGACTGTATAGAAGAACTCAGAAAATATCAGGCAGATATTATCGTGGTGATTGCTTTTGGTCAAATATTACCAAAGGAAATTCTTGAATTAACGCCATATGGATGTGTGAATGTCCATGCTTCTCTTCTTCCCAAATATAGAGGAGCAGCACCAATTCAATGGTCCATTATAAAAGGAGAAACAGTAACAGGAGTAACAACGATGCAAATGGACGAAGGCCTTGACACCGGCGATATGATTTTAAAAACTAAAGTACCTATTACATCTGAGGAAACTGGTGGAAGTCTGCATGATAAATTAGCAGATGCGGGAGCTAAACTTTGTGTAACAACATTGGAGATGCTGAAAGAAGGAAAAGCAACCTTTGAAAAGCAAGGGGAATCAACCACAGAGTATGCAAGGATGTTAGATAAGGAGCTCGGTCGCATTTGCTGGGAACAAAGTGCACAAGAAATTGAACGACTCATTCGAGGACTAAATCCATGGCCGAGCGCTTTTACAGGTTGGAATCAAAAGATGATGAAGATATGGAAAGCGACTGTGATCCAAGAGGATTCGGATGTATGTCCTGGGACAATTGTTAAGATTACAAAAGATACATTTTATATACAGACAGGAGCAGGGCAACTTGCGATTCAAGAGTTGCAAATACCAGGTAAAAAACGTATGGATGCAGGTGCATTCTTGCGAGGATATCAAGTGAAAGAAGGAGAACAATTATGTATTATGGATTAGGCGCATTTTATGACCCAACATATTTTTTAGTACTTATAGGTGTAATTATCTGTATGTGGGCATCTGCTAGAGTAAAATCTACATTTACAAGATATTCCAAAGTAAAAAACCACTCTGGAATGACTGGGCGGGATGCAGCAGAGCGAATATTGCATGGAGCAGGTCTTTATGATGTTTCCATTCAGCATGTTTCAGGGAATTTAACAGATCATTATGATCCTAGAAATAAAACATTGAATCTTTCGGATTCCACATATGCGTCCCCATCAGTTGCTGCTGTTGGTGTTGCAGCGCATGAGTGTGGACACGCAATCCAGCATGCAACCGGATATGCGCCACTGCAATTTCGCAGTGCCTTGGTTCCAGTTGCTAATTTTGGGTCTATGGCAGCATGGCCACTCATTATCATAGGATTCTTTATTAATGGAAGAACGTCTATGACATTAATTAATCTGGGGATTTTGGCATTTTCACTTTCTGTTTTATTTCAACTGGTTACATTACCTGTAGAATTTAATGCGTCAGGAAGAGCTATCAAGATTTTAGCAGATACTGGAATGTTGGCATCGGAGGAAGTGGATGATACAAAGAAAGTGTTAAGTGCAGCAGCATTGACCTATGTAGCAAGTGCAGCAGCATCTATTTTACAATTATTACGTATTGTGTTAATAGCAGGAAGGAGGGGCAATGACTAAAACCATAAACGAACGGGAGATTATCTTGGGAACTTTACTTGATATAACTCGAGATGGGGCTTATAGTCATATAGCGCTTCGAAATGTTCTAGACAAATATCAGTATTTAGACAAGAAACAACGTGCCTTTATTACGAGAGTTGTAGAAGGCACGTTGGAGCATATGATTGAAATAGATTACATTATCAATCAGTTTTCAAAGGTAAAAGTGAATAAAATGAAACCTGTAATTAGAACAATTATTAGGAGCGCAGTCTATCAACTGAAATATATGGACGGCGTTCCTAATTCTGCTGTCTGTAATGAAGCAGTAAAACTGGCTACAAAGAAAGGATTTGCAAGTCTAAAAGGATTTGTAAATGGTGTTCTTAGAAATATAGAGAGAAATTTGGATAATGTAGAGTATCCAGATGAACAAGATACAAAGGCGAGTTTGTCCATACGTTATTCTATGCCTGAATGGATAGTAGAGCTGTGGCTACAATCTTACGATAGAACAGTGGTAGAATATATGATGCAAGATTTTTTACAAGAAAAACCAATAACGATTCGCATTAATGAGAACCAAATTACAAAACAAGACCTAATTATGAAGTTACAAAGTGAGGGAATTGAAGTTGCAGAGCATCCCTATTTACCGTATGCACTTTGGATATCAAAGGTAAATTATCTATCAGGATTAGCGAGTTTTCAAGCAGGTGATTTTTATGTGCAGGACGTGAGTTCTATGTTGGTAACAGAGATTGCTCAACCCAAAGAGGGCGATTATGTGATTGATGTATGTGCGGCTCCGGGAGGAAAAGCGCTTCATTTGGCTGAAAAATTAGGAGAATCTGGGCATGTAGAAGCAAGAGACTTAACGGATTATAAAATCAGATTAATCGAAGAAAACCTGGAGCGTTCTAGAAGAAGTAATATGGAGGCGATAAAACAAGATGCGACCATTTATGAAGAAGGTTCCAGAGAAAAAGCGGACATCGTGATTGCAGACTTGCCGTGTTCAGGTTTGGGAGTATTGGGAAAAAAGACAGACTTAAAGTATAGGATGTCGAAAGAACAGATGCAAGAACTAGTACAATTACAACGTTCCATGCTATCGGTAGTGAAAGACTATGTTAAGCCGGGAGGAGTCTTGGTATATAGTACTTGTACCATTCATAAAGAGGAAAATCAGGAGAATGTAACGTGGTTCCTAAAGGAAGCCCCATTTGAATTAGAATCTATAGAAGGGAATCTCTGCGATACCTTGTCTAAAGATGTGAAACAGGGATGCTTGCAACTTCTTCCGGGAATTCATAAGTCAGATGGATTTTTTATTGCAAAGTTCAGAAAAAAGATGTAGAGAACGAAAGGAAGAGATACATGAAGGATATCAAATCATATACCTTTGAAGAATTGGAAGAACAGATGCAATTATTGGGGGAGAAAACATTTCGAACGAAACAATTATATGAATGGCTCCATGTAAAGCTAGCGGATTCATTTGAGGATATGACTAATTTATCAAAGTCTTTAAGAGAAAAATTATCTCAACAATATGACATCAGAACAGTTCGAATGCTGGAACGGCAAATTTCAAAGATTGATGGTACTAACAAATTTTTATTTTGTTTATCAGACAGAAATGTTGTAGAAAGTGTCTTGATGAAATATAAACATGGAAACTCAGTGTGCATATCTTCCCAAGTGGGATGCAGAATGGGTTGTAAATTTTGTGCTTCCACGATTGGAGGATTGGAACGCAATTTGACAGCCTCTGAGATGTTAAGCCAAATATATCAGATACAAAAAATTTCAGGCGAAAGAGTTGCAAATGTTGTAGTTATGGGTACTGGGGAACCACTTGATAATTATGATAATATTTTAAGATTTATTAAATTATTAAGTGACGAATTTGGATTAAATATAAGTCAAAGAAATATTACCATATCAACGTGTGGTATTGTACCCCGTATTCGTCAGTTAGCAGACGAAAAGTTGCAAATTACGTTGGCCTTATCACTACATGGATCCACACAGGAAAAACGAAAAATGCTAATGCCGGTAGCCAATAAGTATGAGCTATCAGAAGTACTAGAAGCTTGTGATTACTATTTTCAGCAGACCGGAAGAAGGATGTCATATGAGTATAGTCTGGTACAGGGAATTAATGATACAGACGAGGATGCAGAAGAATTAATTGCGTTGTTGCGTCATAAAAATTGTCACATTAATTTAATACCAGTAAATCCAATTAAAGAAAGGGTGTTTAAACAGCCAAGTAAGAAAAATGCGATGCATTTTAAAAATAAACTTGAAAAAAGTGGAATAAATGTTACTATTAGAAGAGAAATGGGCTCGGATATAGATGGAGCTTGTGGACAACTAAGAAGACAGTATAGTGAAGGAGAGAGTGAATGAGAACATTTTCTATGACGGACGTCGGAATGAAAAGAGAGATAAATCAAGACTATGTTTATATATCTGACGAACCACTTGGAAATCTTCCCAATCTTTTTGTAGTTGCAGATGGAATGGGTGGACATAAAGCCGGTGATTTCGCTTCTAAATATACTGTTGAGGTTCTGAGAAAAGAGATAGAAGCCAGCGAAGAGAAAAATCCAGAGACGATTTTAAGTCATGCAATCCGTGTGGCGAATCATAAGATTATAGAAGCAGCATCAAAGGATGAGCATTTGTCTGGTATGGGTACCACGATAGTAGTAGCTACAATTATGGAACATATGATGTATTTTGCTAATGTAGGGGACAGCAGATTATATTTAATTAATCAAGAAATTACGCAGCTTTCTAAAGATCATTCTTTGGTAGAGGAAATGGTAAGGCTTGGGGGGATAAAGCCTGAGGAGGCAAGAAATCATCCAGACAAAAATATTATTACAAGAGCAATAGGTGCAAAGGAAAATGTTGAAATAGATTTTTTTGAGCATCGATTAAAACATGGCGATATCGTGCTCATGTGTTCAGATGGTCTAAGTAATTTGGTGGATGATGAAGAAATATTTAATATTGTACAAAGCAGTAGAGATATTGTGGAGTCAGTAGAGCAATTAATTAATAAAGCAAATAGCAATGGAGGAAACGATAATATTGGAATCGTTATGGTAGAGCCATTTGCAGGTGAGGTGAGTATATGTTGAATGAAGGGATTATGCTAGGACAAAGGTATGAAATTATTAGTAGAATAGGTACAGGTGGTATGGCAGATGTATACAAGGGGAAAGATACAATGCTAAACCGTTTTGTAGCTATTAAGGTATTGAAACGTGAGTTTAGAGAAGATGAAATGTTTGTAAAAAAATTCCGTGTAGAAGCACAATCTGCAGCGGGATTGATGCATCCAAACGTAGTAAATGTATATGATGTGGGAGAAGAACATGGACTATATTATATGGTTATGGAGCTGGTAGAAGGAATTACATTAAAGGAATATATTCAAAAGAAAGGGAAATTATCAGCAAAAGAAGTTATAAGTATTACGATACAGATTGCAAATGGGATAGATGCTGCTCATAGAAAGCATATTATTCATAGGGATATAAAACCTCAAAATGTCATTATTTCCAAAGAAGGAAAGGTGAAAGTGACAGACTTTGGTATTGCGAAAGCGACAACTTCTAATACTATTAGCTCGAATGCTATGGGGTCTGTACATTACACTTCGCCAGAGCAAGCCAGAGGTGGGTTTAGTGATGCTAAAAGTGATGTGTACTCTACCGGAATCACCATGTATGAAATGGTCACAGGGGAAGTTCCTTTCGATGGTGACTCTACAGTGTCCATTGCTATTAAGCATTTGCAAGAAGAAATTATCCCGCCATCAGAGTTGGTACACAACATTCCATATAGTTTAGAACAGATTATATTAAAATGTACACAAAAAAGCGCGGATCGCAGATATCAAGATATGACAGAACTCATTTTGGACTTAAAACGTTCTTTGGTAGATCCGGAGGGAGATTTTGTAGGTATTGCTCCTTTTATAAAAAATACGCAGACGATTGCAATCAGTCAGGACGAGTTAGATGAAATTCAGCGTAGGAATGATTATGATGATGAAGAATATGATGAAGAGTACGACGATGAATATGACGATGAGGAATACGATGATGATGAATATGATGAGGAATACGATACTGCTTATAAGAATGATGGTAAAAAATCTAAGAAACGTGGTAAGGATGAAGTAGATCCTAAGATGAAAAAAGTAACCAAGATCTTAATGGTGGTTGCGGTTGTAATCATAGCATTTATCTTGATTTTTATTGGCGGAAAAGCAGCTGGAATATTTAAATTTGGCCCAAGTATTCCAGCAATAGAATCAGATGGTAATACGATTAAAGTTCCAGACCTTGTGGGACTTACAGAAGTACAAGCAACGGATTCTTTAAAGAAAAAGGGATTGAAGATAAAGGTTGTGACTCGTGAGGAATCACCAGAGTACGAAGCGGGGGTTGTAACATCACAAAAGACAGCAGCAGGTAAAAAGGTAAAGAAAAATGCGACTGTAGAAGTAGTAGTAAGTTCTGGCCTCAAAGGTGCAGAAATTGATGTTCCAGATGTGACCAACCAGACAGAGGATGAAGCAACTAGAATATTAAAGGATGCAAAGCTAAAGTCTAATGTAACATATGATTACAGTGATTCTGTTGCAGAGGGGAATGTTATCACAACAACGCCAGCAGCAGGTTCGAAGGTTGCCAAAGATACTGTGATAAATGTAGTAGTCAGCAAAGGAGCACAAAAGGCAAAAGTTCCAAATATTGTGGGAATGAGTCAAGAGGATGCAATTCAGACGCTAGGAGCAGCTGGGTTAGTAGCTGGTAATGTGGATCAAGTATTCGATAGCGCAGCAGCAGGAACTGTGTTATCTCAAGGTTTGCGTTCCGGTAAAGAGGTTATAAATGGTACAGCTGTAGATTTCACGATTAGTAAAGGCCCAGAAACGAAAAAAGTTACAGTCCCTAGTTTGGTAGGAAAATCTAAGGATGCAGCGGTGCAAGCACTATCAAATGCAAAACTATATCCAGATGTGAGTGAGGCATATAGCTCTGATGTAACAGCAGGCTATGTAATCTCTGCAAGTATTGCCAGTGGAGCGCAGGTGGAAGAAGGAACTACAGTGTCTATTGTAATTAGTAAAGGACCAGAAACAGATCCAGAACCAAAGCCAGAGGAAGTAGAGTAAGAAGGATTATCGAGGAAAGTGATCTAATGATAGGAAAGATAGTGAAGGGAATAGCCGGGTTCTACTACGTTCATGTAGTAGAATCCGGTGTTTATGAATGTAAGGCAAAAGGTATTTTTCGAAAAGAAAAAGTAAAGCCATTGGTAGGTGATGATGTAGAAATCACGATACTTGATGAGAGTGAGAAAACAGGGAATATCATTGAAATACGTCCGAGGAATAATGAGTTGATTCGTCCTGCAGTTGCTAATATAGATCAGGCATTGGTAATATTTGCAGTAACAGAGCCAAAACCACATCTCAATTTATTAGATAGATTTCTGGTTATGATGGAAAGAGAAAAAATCCCAGTAATTTTATGCTTTAACAAGCAGGATATTGCTACAGAACCCGAATTAAAAATATTGCAGGATATTTATGAAAATTGCGGATATCAAACCATTTTTACCAGTGCTTTAAAAGAAAAGAATATTGAGCTCATAAAGGAAATTCTGGATGGAAAGACAAGTACCGTTGCGGGGCCTTCGGGAGTTGGAAAATCGTCGTTGATTAATCTACTGCAGTCAGAAGTATGCATGGAAACAGGAAGTATTAGTAAGAAGATAGCAAGAGGGAAGCATACCACTAGACATTCAGAATTAATCGCTATCGACGAACATACTTTTATTGTGGATACACCAGGATTTAGTTCTTTATACGTAAATGATTTTGAGAAAGAAGAATTAAAACATTACTTTAGAGAATTTTGGGATTTCGAAGGTCAGTGCAAATTCGCAGGGTGTGATCATGTAAATGAACCAGGGTGTGCTGTGAAAAAGGCGGTTGAACAAGGCGTAATCCACCCGGTCAGATACCAAAATTATTTGGAAATGTATAAAGAATTGCAAGAAAAAAGGAGATATTGATTATGAGAGAAAAAATATTAGCACCATCTATTTTGGCGGCTGATTTCACAGTACTAGGACAAGAGATAAAAAAAACAGAAGAGCATGGAGCTAAGTATCTACACTTTGATGTAATGGATGGAGTGTTTGTTCCTAGTATCTCATTTGGTATGCCGGTATTACAATCGATTAAAAAAACAACGAATCAAATTATGGATGCCCATCTAATGATTACAGAACCAATTCGATATGTGGAGGAATTCGCAAAGGCTGGAGCAGACTCTTTGACTATTCATATAGAGGCCTGTGAAGATGTGGTTGCAACGATTCGGAAGATTGAGGAATGTGGGATGAAAGTGGGGGTATCAGTAAAGCCGAATACTCCGATTCCAGCATTGATTCCAATATTGGATCGTGTAGATTTAGTGTTGATTATGTCAGTAGAGCCGGGATTTGGTGGACAAACATTTATTCCAGAATCACTGGAAAAAATTCGTGAATTGAAAAGAATTATCGATGAAAGGAATTTAGATATCGATATTCAGGTAGATGGTGGCATTTATACCAATAATGTAGAAGCAGTTTTAGAAGCAGGAGCCAATGTGATCGTAGCAGGGTCTGCCGTATTCAAAGGAGATGCTGCATACAATACTACAGAATTTATGGAGATATTTAAAAATTATGAGTAAAGCAACTATCATTGTAAGTGGAGGAATGTTAGAAGAAGCGTTTGCACTACGGATATTTGAAGATTATAAGGATAAATATGTAATTGGTGTTGATAAGGGTGTGGCCTTTTTGCACCGCCACCAAATTGTACCAGATTACATTGTAGGTGATTTTGATAGTTTGGAAGAAGAAATTATACAGTATTATCGAACCCAGACTAAGGTTCCGATTCGCGAGTTCAATCCGATAAAGGATGCATCTGACACGGAAATGGCTTTGCGATTAGGAATGAATATTGGAAGCAAAGAGATCGTTCTATTAGGAGCTACTGGTAATCGAATTGATCATTTATGGGCAAATGTGCAAATTCTAACGATTGCAAAAGAAGCGGGAGTTGAAGCGAAGATATTAGACTCCTGTAATCAGATACGATTAATTGGTGGGGAAACACACCTAAAAAAACGAGAGGCATTTGGGGAATACTTTTCTGTATTTCCACTGGGAGATACGATTGAGGACTTTAATATTATAGGTGCTAAATATCCATTAAAGCACCATACATTATTGCCAAATGACAGCCTTTGTGTTAGCAATCAAATTATAGAGGATGAGGTTGTGATACAATTCCAAAAAGGAACTGTAATATTAATGGAAACAAAAGATTATTAAGAATCTGTTACAAAATGGACGTTTGCTTGGCTTTTAGACAGAAATGTGATACACTTTATTATCGTAAAAGACTGCGTGTAGAAGAGAATTTAAAAGATAGAGAGGAAAAACGAATGAAATTAGGAATTGTAGGTTTACCAAACGTTGGAAAAAGTACGTTGTTCAACTCCTTAACAAAGGCCGGGGCTGAATCAGCAAATTATCCCTTTTGTACGATAGACCCTAATGTTGGTGTTGTTACAGTGCCAGATGAAAGATTGAATGTATTAGGAGAGATGTATCAGACGAAGAAGATTATACCAGCTGCAATTGAATTTGTAGATATTGCGGGATTGGTAAAGGGAGCTTCTAAGGGAGAAGGGTTAGGAAACCAATTTCTTGCAAATATTCGTGAAGTAGATGCAATTGTTCATGTTGTTCGTTGTTTTGAGGACGAGAATATTGTTCACGTTGATGGTAACATTGCTCCTTTAAGAGATATTGAAACGATTAACTTGGAATTGATTTTTTCAGATATTGAAATCTTAGATCGTAGAATAGCTAAAACATCTAGAGGAGCACGTAATGATAAAACTCTAGCAAAGGAATTAGAATTATTAGAACGTTTGAAGGCGCATTTGGAAAATGATAATATGGCAATCAGTTTTGAGGCAACAGATGAGGAAGAACAGATATTAGTAGAGAGTTTTAATTTGTTGACGGCAAAACCGGTAATATTTGCGGCAAATGTGGCTGAGGAGGACTTGGCAAATGATGGTTCTGATAATGAAGGGGTGCAGGCTGTAAGGGAATATGCGAAAAAGGAACACAGTGAAGTGTTTGTTGTATGCGCTCAAATCGAACAAGAAATTGCAGAGTTAGAAGATGAAGAAAAGAAAATGTTTTTAGAAGACTTGGGATTGGAAGAGTCTGGACTTGAAAAGTTGATCAAATCTAGTTATAGTCTTCTTGGTCTAATTAGTTATTTAACAGCAGGAGAACCGGAAGTTAGAGCTTGGACAATCAAAAAAGGTACAAAAGCACCAGGTGCGGCAGGGAAGATACACACTGATTTTGAACGAGGTTTTATACGCGCAGAAGTTGTGCGTTATGATGACCTAATTGCATGTGGAACATATGCAGCCGCAAAAGAAAAAGGGTTGGTTGGTCTAGAAGGAAAGGAATATGTTGTAAAAGATGGTGATATTATGCTATTCCGCTTTAACGTATAGGAATACTTAAAGAGAAAGGAGGTAATAATATGCACATGAATATTAATTTTCCAAATTTAGGAATACAGTTAGATCACGTAGGAAAGAGCATATCTATTTTTGGATTTGAAATTGCCTTTTATGGAATGATTATAGGAATTGCAATATTAATTGGTATATATATTGCAGTGCTAGAAGCAAAAAGAACAGGACAAAATCCAGATCATTACTTTGACCTTGCAATTTATGGAATTATTTTTTCTATTATAGGGGCTAGATTATACTATGTAATTTTTTCTTGGGATATGTATAAAGACAATCTGTGGAGTATCTTTAAATTAAGAGAAGGCGGTTTGGCAATTTATGGTGGTGTGATTGCAGCAGTAATTACTGTATTTATGTATGCAAAGAGAAAACGATTATCATTTCCGCAATTATCAGATACAGCCGTATTAGGGTTGATTGCAGGACAGGCAATTGGTCGCTGGGGAAATTATTTTAATCGCGAGGCTTTTGGTGATTATACAAATGGTCTATTTGCAATGCAATTACCTATCGATGCAGTAAGGGCTTCAGATATCACAGACAAGATGAGGGCTCATATTGTTCGTATTAGTGATATTGCATATATCCAAGTACATCCAACTTTCTTATATGAATCCGTATGGAATATAGCTTTATTAGTTTTGTTATTGGCGTATAGAAAGAAGAAGAAATTTGAGGGTGAGCTATTTTTATTATATCTATTTGGATATGGCTTAGGTCGCTTTTGGATAGAGGGGCTACGAACAGATCAGCTACTTATTCCGGGGCTGGGTTGGCCGGTATCACAGGTATTGGCAGGAGTGATGGTAGTTGCGGCTTTGTTACTGATTATGCATAAAAGAAAACAAATGTACAGAAGGCAACATATACGAGGGCATAAAAGGCATACAAGTTATAGACATGATCTACCGACTAATCATAATCAGGAAAACGATGATATAGAAATATTACTGCAGGATTTGGATGATGATAAGCATGAGGAGTGATGTGCGAAAAGAGCTGTTGCAAAATAACCGATTGGTTATTTTGCAACAGCTCTTTTTATTACAATTAGTTACCTTTTAATAAAGATGATTTTATTTAATAAAACCAAAACAATTCAATAAAATGATAATCATAAGTATTGGAATCAGTATAGCAGTTTGGAATTTTTGGAATTTACTTAATTTCCCGTCTCTGCCGTCCTGGGTTAATTCTTTTTCGTATCCTTTAAATCCCCAGACCTTTGCAATATAAAAACAAGTAAGTAAACAACCAAGTGGTAATAATACATAGGCTGTAAAGGTATCAAGCCAATCATAGATATTATAGTATGCAATTCCTGACATATCAAGCCAAGGAAGTTGAATGTAACTTAAAGCTCCAAACCCCAAAGAAACGATGATTCCACCAAGATATATGACGATAGCTGTAATGACGGTGGCTTTACGATGTGTCATTTTGAATCTCTCTTCTACCCATTTAACAGGAATTTCCAATATGGTAAAGAAAGTAGATAATACGGCAAATATTAAAGCTAAAAAGAAAAAGATACCAATAATTCTTCCTCCTGGAAGAGAACCGAATATTTGTGTCATAACTACAAATACTAAAGAGGGACCTTTTGCAACATCCACTCCTGCTCCAAATGCAGAAGGAATAATAACGAAACCGGCAAGTAATGCGACTGTAGTATCACAAACACTTACCCAAGCGGCATCAGAACTAATCTTAGCATCATTTCGAACGCTGGCACCTAACGTGACAAATATGCCCCAACCAATACCAACAGAGAATAGTACTTGTGTAGCAGCATCGGCAAATGTTTTAACAGTAAATTTACTAAAATCAGGAATGAGGTAATATTTCAAACCTTCCATAGCTCCTTCTGTTACAAACATGGCCCAGATACCACAGATAATTAGCAGTATAAATAATGCGGGCATGATAAATTTGGTAACACGCTCTACTAAATTTGTAATGCCAAAGTAGAGTAAAAAAGCAACAATAAACATGATGATACCTGCATAAATCAATGGCTCGGCAGTAGAAGAAACAAAGTTATCAAAATAAGCTTGTGTATCTGTACCGAAATCACCACCTGAGATGTAAGCAACAGCATATTTACTAACCCAGCCACTTACGACGATGTAATACATATCAATTAAAGTGGTACAAACAATGGCTATGATGCCAATAATAGATGCTTTTTTATTTACTTTACCAAAGGCATCGGCGACATTAGTCCTAGCATAGCGTCCAATTGCGGTTTCCATTTCTACCATGGGATGGGCCATTAGAACAATTAGGATTAAATAAACTAGAATAAATATTCCACCACCACCTTGATATGCGAGATAAGGGAATCGCCAAATATTACCTAAGCCGATAGCGGCACCTGCGGCCACCATAATATAACCAAATCTCGAGCCCCACTGGGCGGGTTCTTTGTTACTACTTTTTTGCATACTACTCATAAAAACACTCCAATCTTCTTTTTTTTGGTATTATTAGGTCTTAAACTTAAAAAAAGTGTTCTCACGTATGTGAGAGCACTTCTATATGACCTAATCCTCTCTTATATTATATCGTAGTTAGATAATAATGTCAAGAAAAGGTGAGTAATTAGAAAATTGGGATAAAATGTAAAAATAAACTAATATTCATTGTTTGCAAAAAGGAACAATAACTCGCTAGACTTTTGTACCTGTAAGTAATATAATATATGATATATGTGAATTAATTAACTAAAGTTTTCTAAGGAGGAACAATCAAATGGCAAGAAAAATGAAAACCATGGATGGTAATCATGCAGCAGCGCATGCTTCATATGCATATACAGATGTTGCGGCAATTTATCCTATTACACCATCATCAGTTATGGCTGAAGCTACAGATGAATGGGCAACACAAGGTAGAAAAAATATTTTTGGACAAGAAGTTCAAGTAACAGAAATGCAATCAGAAGCAGGTGCTGCTGGTACAGTACACGGTTCTTTAGCAGCTGGTGCTTTGACAACAACATATACTGCTTCACAAGGGTTACTTCTTATGATTCCTAATTTATATAAAATCGCTGGAGAACAATTACCAGGTGTATTTAATGTATCTGCTCGTGCATTAGCTAGTCATGCACTTTCTATATTTGGAGATCATTCAGATGTGTATGCATGTCGTCAAACTGGATGTGCAATGCTTTGTGAATCAAGTGTACAAGAAGTTATGGATTTAACACCTGTAGCACATTGTGCTGCAATCAAGGGTAAGATTCCTTTTATTAATTTCTTTGATGGATTTAGAACATCTCATGAAATTCAAAAAATTGAAACATGGGATTACGAAGATTTAAAAGATATTGTAGATATGGATGCAATTGATGCTTTCCGTAAGCATGCGCTTAATCCAAATCACCCATGCCAAAGAGGTTCTGCACAGAATCCAGATATTTTCTTCCAGGCAAGAGAAGCATGTAATCCATTTTACAATGCAATGCCAGCAATTGTTCAAGAATACATGGACAAGGTAAATGAAAAAATTGGTACAAATTATAAATTATTTAACTATCACGGGGCAGCAGACGCTGAAAGAGTAATTATTGCCATGGGTTCTGTTTGTGATACTATCGATGAAACAGTGGACTATTTATTAGCAGCAGGAGAAAAGATTGGTGTTGTAAAAGTTCGCCTTTACAGACCATTCTGTGCGGAAGCATTGATCGAAGCAATCCCAGATAGTGTTAAGACTCTTACCGTATTAGATAGAACAAAAGAACCAGGTGCAATGGGAGAACCATTATACTTAGACGTTGTAGCAGCTTTAAAAGGAAGCAAATTTGATGCTGTTACCATTCTTTCAGGTCGTTATGGATTAGGATCTAAAGATACAACACCTGCTCAAATTGTTGCAGTATATAAAAATGAAACGAAAAAAGTATTTACAATTGGTATTGAAGATGATGTAACTAATCTTTCACTTGAGACAGGTGCACCTCTTGTAACTACGCCAGAAGGAACAATCAACTGTAAGTTCTGGGGTCTTGGAGCTGACGGTACTGTTGGAGCTAACAAGAACTCTATTAAGATTATTGGTGATAATACCGACATGTACGCACAGGCATACTTTGATTATGACTCTAAAAAATCAGGTGGCGTAACTATGTCTCACTTACGTTTTGGTCATAAGCCTATCAAATCAACTTACTTGATTAAGCAAGCGAACTTTGTTGCATGTCATAATCCGTCATATATCAATAAGTACAACATGGTACAGGAATTAGTAGATGGTGGTACCTTCTTATTGAATTGCCCTTGGGATATGGAAGGTATTGAAAAACATTTACCAGGACAAGTAAAAGCATTTATTGCAAATCATAACATCAAATTTTATGTTATTGATGGTATTAAAATTGGAAAAGAAATTGGACTTGGTGGCCGTATTAATACGGTGCTTCAATCAGCATTCTTTGAATTAGCGAACATTATTCCTGCTGAAAAGGCAAATGAGTTAATGAAAGCAGCTGCAAAAGCATCTTACGGTAAAAAAGGTGATAAGATTGTACAAATGAATTATGATGCAATCGATGCTGGTGCAAAACAAATTGTTGAAATAAAAGTGCCTGAAAGTTGGAAAAACGCAGCTGACGAAGGTTTATTTACTCCTGAGATTAAAGATGGAGCAACGGATGCAGTTAATTTTGTGAAGAATATCCAAACAAAAGTAAATGCGCAGGAAGGTAACAGTCTTCCAGTATCAGCGTTTACAGAATATGTAGATGGTTCTACTCCATCTGGAACATCAGCGTTCGAAAAACGAGGTATTGCAGTAGATATTCCAGTATGGAAATCTGAAAATTGTATTCAATGTAATCGTTGTGCGTATGTTTGCCCACATGCAGTTATTCGTCCAGTAGCATTAACAGAAGAAGAAGCAGCTAAAGCACCAGAAGGAATCAATACCATCGATATGGTTGGTATGCCAGGAATGAAATTTGCTATTACTGTATCAGCACTTGACTGTACAGGATGTGGATCTTGTGCTAATGTATGTCCAGGTAAGAAGGGTGAAAAAGCTCTTGTAATGGAAAATATGGAAGCAAATGTGGCACAACAGAAATACTTTGACTTTGGTAGAGAAATTGAAGTAAAACCAGAAGTAGTTGCTAAATTCAAAGAAACAACTGTAAAGGGAAGTCAATTCAAGCAACCTCTTCTTGAGTTCTCAGGTGCTTGTGCAGGTTGTGGAGAAACTCCTTATGCAAAATTGATCACACAATTATTTGGTGATAGAATGTACATTGCAAATGCAACAGGATGTTCATCAATTTGGGGTAACTCGTCACCATCTACACCATATACAACAACACCACAAGGTAAAGGTCCAGCTTGGTCTAACTCTTTATTTGAGGATAATGCTGAATTTGGTCTTGGTATGTTACTTGCTCAAAAAGCATTGAGAAATAACTTGAAATCAAAAGTTGAATTCTTAGTGGAAAATGGAAAAGATGCCACAGTTGTTGAAGCAGCAAAGGCATATTTAGAAACATTTGATTGTGGATCTACAAATACAGATGCTTCAAATCAATTAATTTCTGCATTAGAGTCTTCTACAGGAGAAGCAGATGTAAAAGCAGCTATCTTAAACGATAAGGACTTTTTAGCAAAGAAATCTCAATGGATTTTCGGTGGAGATGGATGGGCTTATGATATCGGATTTGGTGGTGTTGACCACGTATTAGCAAGTGGCCAAGACATTAATATTATGGTATTCGATACAGAAGTATACTCTAATACAGGTGGACAGTCTTCTAAAGCTACACCAACAGGTGCAATTGCACAATTTGCTGCTGGTGGTAAAGAAGTTAAGAAGAAAGACCTTGCAAGCATTGCAATGAGTTATGGTTATGTATACGTTGCTCAAATCGCGATGGGTGCAGATTATAATCAAACTGTGAAGGCAATTGCAGAAGCTGAAAGCTATCCAGGACCATCATTAATTATTGCTTATGCTCCATGTATCAATCACGGAATTAAAATTGGTATGAGCAAAGCTCAAACAGAAGAAGAGAATGCTGTAAAAGCTGGATATTGGCACAACTTCCGCTTTAATCCAGCATTAGAAGGAAATAAATTCTCACTTGATAGTAAGGCTCCAACAGAAAGTTACACAGATTTCTTGAATGGAGAGGTTCGTTACAATGCTTTAGTAAGAGCAAATCCAGAAAGAGCAGAGAAATTATTTGCAAAATCTGAGGAAGCTGCAAAAGCAAGATATGAATACTTGAATAAATTAGTGACTCTTTACGGAGATGACAAATAAGTGAAAAATTGAGTATGTAAAAGGAGGATGTGATTCATGTGAATCACATCCTCCTTTGTTAACTTAATATGTTCCATCTGATGTAATAAGACCCTCTGCAGAGGATAGGTTGTTACTTTTTGGTTGGGTGATATCTTTAATGAATGAAACAGTGTCATCTCTTAATTTGAACCTATTTATTAAATTTTTTAACATTTGTGCCTGAACAGACAGTTCCTCGCTTGCAGTTGCCTGCTCTGAGGACGCTTGAGAAATTTAATCAACTTTTTTATTTGTAGCATCGGCCTTTGTTACAACAATTTCAAGCGATTTATCTGAAATTCCTCTCATAGCAAGAATCATTTCTTACATATGTTGATAATATTTATATCTGTTAAAGTACTGCTAAGGTTCCAACTAATTCCACGCAAAAAGGATAAAATTTCATGGTATTGTCCTACATATTTTTCTTCACAACTAGTCTGGATTTAAAAATTCCCGTGTGCCATTTCTCCTAATAGTACGCTTACATCTCCTATGATGGTCTTTAGGGTTTGAACCAAACTAGACATCAGAGCGGCTAAATGACCCAATTCATCCTTAGACTGATATCAGCTCGATCTGCGATCATCTTTTGACAATATACAATTATTTTTCTGCCATAGAGGTTATAATAAGATCCACAATTTTATTATAACTAGTAATACCATCTGCGTGTCCATTAGCCTTCAAATATGTATCATTGATTTTCCGAGAGGCAGAGGAAAGGTTGCCTTCATAGTGATCCCAAAAAGCTGTATTTTCTTGTAAGTCTAAAATTGATTGGCTGTTCAATTGATTATGTATTTGTTGATAGGCTTCTATGTTTAATTGATATAATTCATTGGTGCAGTAAATCCAACCCATCAAATATCCGCTGTATTGGAAGTCGGGATTCGTTGAACTAATGCAAGCAAGATAGGCAATGAAGTTGGCTTCATTTTCTTGCATGAATCCTTTTAAATGTGCTAATTCATGGCATGTAGTAAATGGAATATTATAATCAGTCATATCCTGATTATAGTTAGCTTCTATTGTAAAGGGAGAGTAGATTCCGGTAAGACCTTGCACTGAAAGAATTGAAGAGAACCACAGTGGTTTGGGGGCAGGATAATAGCCACTTAAAAGAGCGTATTCAGAACCTAACTGTTTCATAGCTATTTGGCTTTCCGAGGATATAGATTGATTTCTTTTTGTTATATTGGAATTAGTTCGATCCACTGCTCCAGCATATTGGTTTACTCTTTGTGTTAGATATGTACAAGCTGATAAGAGTTCCTCTTCTGTATAGTTATCTGTCTCGTAGTTGTAAAGGGTAGCAAAAGAATCACGCTGGTAATTGATGCCACAAGTAAAAGTATAAAATGTAAACAAAATGGAGGAAATAAAAAAGAGATTAAGCATTCCATTTTTGAAATAAGCAACACATTTGGAAGGGCTAGATCGAATTTTCCAAAGAAATAAAATAAACCAAAGTAGTATCACAAAAATACATAGATAGAGCAGTATCTCGACCAGTGAAAAAGATACGATATTACTTAGACGCCCTAAGGTATTTACCCAGAAAGGGAAAATCCTCGTACTGTAGTAATTAGCAAAATCGGTAAAGCATCTTGCAATTAATAATATTATAAAATCTATGATTAATAAAACAACAGTTGCAATTTTCCGTTTCATAATACACCTCACCTACCTATAATGTCATCTCTGTAAATATATTATATATGAAATCGTTTAGTGAGGCAAAAGGTTTTCAATGGAAATAGGGGACAGAGCTGTATGGTATTGAGCTAGTGGAATTATTTTGTGAAAAACAAACAAAAAATCAAAAAAATTGACTGATATATAAATTGTAATCTTATATCAAATTCACAAATCTATAAAATTTACAGCAGAAGAATTGACAAGTATCTATGCTAAATATATAATAATATTATTATGAAACGGGTTTCAAAAGTAAAAATAAATAGGGAATAATAGGTGGTTAGTAATGAGTAGTATTCGAGAAGTCGCAAAGTTAGCAGGTGTATCGCCAGCTACTGTGTCAAGAGTCATGAATGGAACTGCAAAAGTAGATGAGGAAAAGAAACAAAGGGTTGAGCAGGTGATAAGAGAAACCGGTTTCAAACCAAATGAAGTTGCCAGATCACTTTACAAAAAGTCGGCACATATCATTGGAGTGATTGTTCCTAATATTGAGAACCCTTTTTTTAATGAAATGGCAAAGGCTATTGAAGAGGAGGCTTATAGAAAAGGATACCGACTAACACTATGTAGTTCCAATAATAATATTGAAAAAGAAAAGAATAATATAGATTTACTAGGTCGAATGAATGCAGATGGCATTATTCTTTTGACAAATGAAGAAGAAATATATGAAAAAATAAGAGATTCAAAGATTCCAGTTGTAGTGCTTGATCGAGAAATATCGAATCACAATGAAGTGGCATGTATACAAGCAAATAATTATGAAGGAGGAAGAATGACAATAGAATATCTCCTTCAGTGTGGATGTAAGCATATTGTGAATATGAGAGGCCCACAAGTAGTCTCTAGTGGAAGAGGAAGATTTCGAGGGTATCTAGATGTATGTAAGGAACGTGGGTTAGAACCAATGTACGTCGAGTGTAGTTATGATTATGAGGATGGTGTAGAGCAAACAGAAAAGATATTGGAACTATTTCCGCAAGTAGATGGAATTATTGCAGCAAATGATATGGTTGCAATTTCTGCGTATAAGGTACTAAATAAACATGGATTGCGAGTGCCAGAAGATGTACAGCTGATAGGGTTTGACAATATTAAAATTAGTCAATTGATGACTCCAGAGCTTACAACAATCGAACAGCCGATTGCAGAAATGGGAGCCAGAGCTACAGAGATTTTAATTGATTATATTGAAGGGAGAAAGGTCAAAAGTGAGCATGTATTTCAAGTAGCATTAATAGAAAGAGAGACAACAAAAAGATAGAGAAAAGGAGTAATAATATGAAAATTTCAGTAGTTGGAAGTATTAATATGGATATGACAGTAAAGGCAGAGCGTATTCCGCAAAAAGGCGAAACTTTAACAGGAGATGATTTACAATACATCCCCGGCGGAAAAGGAGCCAATCAAGCAGTCTCTATGGCAAAATTAGGTGCGAATGTTGAGATGTTTGGATGTGTTGGTCATGATAGTGCTGGAGAAACGTTGACAAAGAACTTAGAAGATATGGGCGTTATTACAGACCACATTCGAGTGGTAGAGGGAGTACCAACGGGAATTGCATTGATTACAGTCGGAGAAAGTGATAATACGATAGTCGTTGTAGCAGGTGCGAATAATTATGTTGATATTCCGTATGTGGATAGTATTGCGGAGGCACTACTGGAGTCTGATATCGTTCTATTGCAACACGAGATTCCGCAAGAGACGGTAGAATACGTGATAGAATTATGTTATAAAAATGGCGTGAAAGTAGTATTAAATCCAGGACCTGCTAGACCAGTAAAAAAAGAAATTTTAGAAAAAGTAACTTATCTTACACCAAATGAACATGAAGCTGTTATTTTATTTGGAACAGAGCTTTCGACGGAAGAGTTATTAAAAAAATATCCAGAGAAGTTATTGATTACACAAGGTTCTAAAGGTGTTAGTACATGTTTGCATACAGGAGAAGTGCTCCTCGTTCCAGCAAGAAAGGCAAATGTAGTAGATACAACCGGTGCAGGTGATACATTAAATGGTGCATTTACGGTGGGGATAGTCAAAGGAGACAGTATAGCAGAAGCCTTAACATTTGCAAATGTTGCTGCAAGCTTATCAACTGAGAAATTCGGAGCACAAGGTGGGATGCCTACGTTAGATGAAGTAATGCAAGAAATGAAAGGCAGATAATTATATGAAAAAAATGGGTATTATTAATAGCGATATATCAAGAGTATTATCTTATATGGGACATACAGATACATTGGCAATCGGTGATTGTGGATTGCCAATCCCAGAAGGGATTGAGCGAATTGATTTGGCAGTTACCCTCGGTACGCCAAGTTTTATAGAAGTATTACGTGCAGTAGCATCGGATATGAAAATAGAAAAAATAATATTAGCAGAAGAAATAAAAGAACACAATCCAAGTATCCTAAAAGAAATTGAATTACTATTTAGTACAAATGAAACCGGTTTCAAAGTGGAATTTATTTCACATGAGAAATTAAAAAAGCAGACCAAAGCATGCAAGGCTGTGATAAGAACGGGAGAAACTACTCCTTATGCTAATATTATTTTACAATCTGCATGTTTGTTTTAAAGAGTAAATGAGGAGGCAACACGATGCAAATAAAAATGCAAGGAATTGACAAATCTTTTGGTTCTAACCAGGTGCTAAAAGATGCAGGATTTGTACTAGATCATGGAGAAGTACATGCGCTGATGGGAGAAAATGGGGCAGGGAAGTCCACATTAATGAAAATATTAACAGGTGTATATACGAAAGATGCAGGAACGATATTTGTGGATGGAATTGAGACGAATTATAAGACTCCACAAGAAGCAGAAAAAGCTGGTATTGTATTCATCCATCAGGAATTAAATGTGCTCTTTGACCTAACAGTGGAAGAGAATCTGTTCATAGGAAAAGAAATTCGAAATATGTTAGGAATTTGTAATCAAAGAGAAATGAGAAGAAAAGCGCAAGAAGTCCTTGATAGATTAGGTGTTGCGATTGACCCGACAGAGATAATGTCCAACCTATCTGTAGGGCAACAACAGATGGTAGAAATATGTAAGGCGCTGATGGTCGACGCAAAGGTTATTATTATGGATGAACCAACCGCCGCTTTAACACAAAGTGAGACAGCTATTTTATTTGAAGTAATTCAATCATTGAAAAAACAAGGAGTTTCGATGGTATACATTTCTCATAGAATGGAAGAAATCTTTGAGTTATGTGATCGGATTTCCGTTTTGCGCGATGGAACTTATATAGGAACAAAACAAATTTCAAATACGAACATGAATGAAATTGTGAAAATGATGATTGGTCGAGAAATAGGGGAACGTTATCCAGTACGTCAAGTTAAAATCGGGAAAGAAGTTCTTTCTATAGAAGGATTAACAAAAGCAGGAGTATTTAAAGATGTTCATTTTAAAGTACATGCAGGTGAGATACTGGGTGTATCAGGATTGATGGGAGCTGGCAGAACAGAAATTATGCAGGCTATTTTTGGGAATCTAACATATGAAAAGGGAATCATCAAAATTGATGGGGAAGAAGTACATTTAAAATCACCACTACAAGCGATGAAACATGGAATAGGATTCATTACAGAAGATCGGAAGACAGAAGGATTAATGTTGGAGGAAAGTATTCAGACGAATATTTCACTCGCTAATCTAGATAAAGTTTCCAAACACCAGATGTTTCTTCAAAGGCAATTGGAAGACCATATGACGGAAAAAGCGATTGAAGAGCTTCACATTAAATGTTTTGGACCAGATCATGAGTGCAATAATTTAAGTGGAGGAAATCAACAAAAGGTTGTATTTGCGAAATGGATATATACGAATCCAAAGATTCTAATACTTGATGAACCAACCCGTGGGGTAGATATTGGTGCGAAGAAAGAGATTTATAACATTATGAATGAGTTGGCAGCTAAAGGAGTAGCAATCATTATGGTTTCTTCTGAATTACCAGAAGTATTGGGGATGAGTGATCGGATTATGGTTGTTAGAGAAGGTGTGATACGTGGAATTATTGAAAAGGAAGAGGCTAATCAGGAAAATATCATGACATTAGCTACAGGAGGTACAATATAATGAATCAAAAGAATAAGATAATGACTCACGCACAAGACTTAGGAGCATTGATTGCCCTAATACTGTTGGTGATTGGAATTAGTTGTGTGAGTCCGGAATTTAGAACATTTAATAACTTTTTATCCTTGCTTAGACAATCCTCCATAAATGGGCTAATTGCATTTGGTATGACCTGTGTTATTTTAACAGATGCAATTGATTTATCAGTTGGGTCAATCCTTGCGCTAACTACGGCACTTTGTGCTGGAATGATTGGGGCAGGTATGCCAGTAGGATTTGCTATGGTATTGGCTTTAGTAATTGGTATTTTACTTGGCTGCGTAAGTGGCGTGCTAGTAACAAAAGGACGGTTACAACCTTTTATTGCGACCTTAATTACGATGACAGTTTATCGTGGTCTTACTATGATTTATACTAATGGAAAACCAATCTCTAATTTAGGAGATAGCTTTACACTGAAGGTAGTGGGGAAGGGGAACTTTTATGGGATTCCAATTCCAGTAATATTATTAGTATTCGTATTTATTGGATTCTACATTTTACTTCAAAAGACAACTTTTGGACGTGCGATCTATGCCACTGGAAGTAATGCAAAATGTGCGAGGCTAGCAGGGATTAATATTCATAAAACTAAGATTATTGCCTATGGGATTTCTGGATTCATGTCTGCTTTGGCAGGATTGATTCTCTTGTCAAGATTAGGTTCTGCACAACCCACACTTGGTACTGGTTATGAACTAGATGCCATTGCAGCAGTTGCATTAGGTGGTACGAGTATGAGTGGCGGACGTGGGAAGATATATGGAACTTTTATCGGTGTATTAATCATTGCTGTGTTAAATAACGGACTTAATATTTTGGGTGTGTCATCATATTATCAAGATGTAATCAAAGGCTTGGTAATTTTAATAGCAGTATTATCTGATAGAAAAAGATAAACATTAAGAAAGGAAGACGTATAAAAATGAAAAAAATATTTGGATTAATTGCAGCTTGCGCGGTTGCATTAACAATGACGGGCTGTAATGCAATTACCATCGATGGGGAAGGAGGCACCAACACAAAAGCAAATGGAAGTGGAGCCATTGGCTTCTCAGTATCTACATTAAATAACCCGTTCTTTGTTTCCTTATCTGATGGAGCGAAAGAGACAGCAAAAGAACAGGATGTAAAGTTAATTGTGGTAGATGCAGGAGATGATGCAGCAAAGCAAACAAGTGATATCGAAGATTTGATTTCACGTAATGTCAGTGTATTAGTTGTGAATCCGGTAGATTCAGATGCAGTAGCGCCAGTTGTACAAGATGCAGTATCCAAAGGCATAAAAGTTATTTCTGTAGATCGTGTAGTTAATGGTGTAGCGGTAGACTGTCAAATAGCTTCTGACAATGTAGCAGGTGCGAAGATGGCCACGGAATATTTAAAAGAGCTGATTGGAGCAAATGCACAGGTGGCAGAGATACAAGGCGTTCCAGGTGCTTCAGCAACGATAGATCGGGGGGCAGGCTTCCATGAAGTTGCAGACAAAGATTTTAAAGTTGTAGCAAGTCAGACGGCGAATTTTAATCGTGCAGAAGGCATGACAGTTATGGAAAATATCTTACAATCAAATGGTGGTATCAAAGGCGTATTTGCGCACAATGATGAGATGGCACTTGGAGTAGTAGAAGCTATTTCAGCATCAGGAAAAGATATCAAAGTAGTGGGCTTCGATGCAACAGATGATGCAGTCACAGCAGTACAAGCAGGGAAAATGGTAGCAACTGTGGCACAAAAGCCAGAACTTATGGGAAAGACAGCAGTAGAAACAGCTATCAAATTATCAAAAAATGAAACAGTCGAAAGTTCTATACCAGTAGAAGTAGAACTAATAAAAAAATAGAGGCAAGTACACAAATCAAGGGGGGTATTTTTTTCTGAGCAGGGCACAGTATAGCTGTACCCTGCGGAAGAAAGGGTACGCCCCTGACTCCTGACTGCGTAGCAACGTTCCCGCTAATTGCAGAGTATACCGTCTTATGTTATACTAAATAAAATTGCAACTTTACATATGAAAATAAAAGGAAACAGTATGAAGTATAAGATATTACTATTTGATCTTGATGATACATTACTAGATTTTAGAGCAAACGAGCAGGAATCGTTGCATGCACTTTTTGCATATCATCAGATTCCATTTACAAAGGAAATATTTCAAAGGTACGATATAATTAACCGTAAGCTTTGGAGAGAGTACGAAGTGGGAAGAAGATGCTTGAAAGAAGTATTAGAAACGAGATTTTCTCAGGCATTACAAGAATTTGGATATCAGATAGATGGAAGAGAATGGGAAGCAAGATACCTGTCATTTCTAGCAACAGGAGCACAACTTATGCCACATGCAAAGTTGGTATGTCAAGAGCTTTCGAAGTCGCATCGGTTAATGGTTGCAACCAATGGAATTAGAAAAACGCAAATAAAGCGGTTGCAAAAAGCAGGCATGTATGAATTGTTTGAGACTATTTTTGATTCAGAAAGTGTGGGGGCTCAAAAGCCAGATATTGCATTTTTTCACTATATTGCAGAACACGTGAATGAATTTCAAACAGAAACAACTTTGATGATAGGGGATTCCTTACATACGGATATACAAGGAGCGAATCAAGCAGGAATTGACTCATGTTGGTATTGTGGGCATGGAGGGGGTATGGATTCATTAGAGATTAGGAGTACATACATCATACATGATTTGAGACAAATATTAGAATTATAATATATCAATTTAAAATAGCAGTATGCATTTTGCATATTGCTATTTTTGTAGATTTGGTGGCATACTATAGTCATGTGGAGGGTAAACAGACGATGATGAGACAAGCTAAAAGAGAGGGATTCTTGCTAGTTGTAACGCTTTGTGTTAGAGTGGATGAAAGAAAAAAGGTCTGTTGTCATTGCATAAATTCGGAATCTGTAGATTAATATAGAACAGAAGATAAAGGAAGGAAAGGTTATATGAAGAGGCTTAATCTAGAAACATATTTAAGTAAGGGTGTGGAACATATTGTAAAATCTGCATGGAAAGCAACCATTAGCAATCCTAAAGAAAGCGTTTTTATGGCTCAATATATATTAGCCAGTAAGAAAGCACAGGCGCGGCGAGAAGAAGCGGCTGCACAAGGAGAACACGTGCCACCATTTCTAATTGCAAGTATTACCAGTCAATGCAACCTTCGCTGTGTCGGCTGTTATGCAAGAGCGAATCATGCCTGTAGTGACATACATAAGGAGAAGGAAGGACAATTATCGGAACGGGCGTGGCAAGGGATTTTTCAGGAAGCTGAGGAACTGGGAGTTAGTTTTATCTTATTAGCAGGTGGCGAGCCATTGTTAAGGATAGATGTAATAGAGGCAGCAGCGACATTTAAAAGTATAGTATTCCCGATTTTTACAAATGGTACCA
This sequence comes from Lachnospiraceae bacterium LCP25S3_G4, assembly GCA_052116865.1. GTDB lineage: Bacteria > Bacillota > Clostridia > Lachnospirales > Lachnospiraceae > CAUPWF01. The sequence goes on from JBQKKG010000006.1 coordinate 231,788, forward strand.
TGATAACAACGGATTATATGGAACTATTAGATAAGAATAGGAACCTGATTCCGATTATCAGTTTGGAAGGAAGCAGAGCAATTACAGATGGTAGACGAGGGGTAGGTGTTTATCAAAAAATTATAAATACAATGGAGGGTTTACAACAGAAGGGAATTATTTTTGGAGCGTCTATTACGATTACAAAAGAAAACCTCAAGGAAGTAACCTCAAGAGAATTCTTGAATCTGTTAAATCAAAAAGGATGTAACGTTATATTTTATGTGGAATATGTTCCTGTTAACTTAGAGACACAAGAACTAGCACTTGATGATGTAGAGCGGGAATATTTAGATGAGGTTCTTTGCAAGTTGCGGAGTCAATATGAGAATATGGTGTTCCTATCATTCCCGGGAGATGAGCATTTATCAGGTGGATGTCTTGCTGCTGGAAGAGGATTTTTTCATATAAATGCACAGGGGGGAGCAGAGCCCTGCCCTTTCTCTCCTTATTCCGATACCAATCTGGTACATAGTACTTTGAAAGAGGCTCTTCATTCTCCTCTTTTTACTGGGTTAAAAGAGCGTGGAATACTAGAGGAAGAACACCGTGGAGGGTGTGTACTTTTTAATCAAAAGGAGCAGGTGGAACAGATATTAGCAGAACAGATTATTATTCGAATGGCAACAGTTGCGGATGCAAAAGACTTGCTAGCTATTTATGAACCTTATGTTTTACATACGCCTATAACATTTGAGTACACGATACCATCGGCAGAGGATTTTGAAGAGAGAATACGACATACGCTAAGTAAGTATCCTTATTTGGTAGCAATAAAAGGGCAAGAAATTGTTGGATATGCCTATGCGTCCGCATTTAAGAATCGTGCAGCGTATGACTGGTCAGTAGAAACTTCTATTTATATTAAACAAGAGCGCCATGGATATGGGATAGGGAAGAAATTATATGAAGCGTTAGAGAAGATCTTAGAGCAACAACATATTATTAATGTGAATGCATGCATTACGTATCCGAATCTAGCGAGCATTGGATTTCATGAAAAGTTAGGTTACAAAATAGTTGGACATTTTACAAAGAGTGGATATAAATTTTCAAAATGGCATGATGTGGTATGGATGGAGAAAAAGATTGCAGTTCATCCAGAAGAACCAGAGCCAGTAATTCCAATAAAGTTAATAAATTGTCTTTCCTTGTGATCATAACACATAATATGTTAAAATAGACAAATAATATAGTAAAAATACGAAAGTGGAAGGGATGAAAATTATGAAGAAAAAATGGATGCTCGGACTTCTTGTTGCGTTTAGTGCCTGCTTATTAATCGCATGTGGATTGAATAAAGACAATGCGGAAGATAAAGTAGAGGATGCAATTGATAAGGTAGAAGACAAAGTAGATATGGATGATGCTCCTCGAACACAGTTCCAAATTGCAAGTATGAAAGGCCCTACAACAATGGGTCTGGTAAAATTGATGAAGGATGTGGAGCAGGGAACAGCTAGGCATGATTATAAAGTCTCAATGTATGGTACGGCTGATGAATTCACGGCACAATTTATTAAGGGCGAGATAGATGTGGCCTTGGTTCCTTGTAACTTAGCAAGTGTACTATACAATAAAACAGAGGGTAAGATTGAAGTCGCAGCAGTGAATACGCTTGGTGTATTATACATGTTAGAGACAGGTGATACGATTCAAAGTGTTGCAGATTTAAAGGGGAAAACGATTCTTACTACTGGTAAGGGAACGACTCCAGAATATGTGTTAAATTACATTTTAGAGCAAAATGGCCTTACAGTTGGAGAAGATGTTACCGTGGAATACAAGGCAGAGGCAACAGAAGTTGCAGCGGCGATGCAAGCAAGCACAGAGCCAGTAGTTGCTATGCTACCACAACCATACGTTACAACTGTACAAATGCAGATGAACAATGTGCGCGTGGCATTAGATATGACAAATGAGTGGAATAAAGTGTCTAAAGATGGTGATTTGGTAACGGGAGTAGTGGTTGCTAATAAGAATTTCATAGAGGCCAATCGAGAAGCATTTGATGAATTTTTAGATGACTATGAAGATAGTACGGAATATGTAAATGAACATGTTGAAGAGGCAGCTGATTATATTGCAGAATATGGAATTGTTCCAAAGGCGGAAATAGCAGTTAAGGCCGTTCCGCAATGTAATATTACATTTCAGACAGATGAGAAGATGAAGAAGAGTATTGCCGGATATCTACAAGTTCTATATGATCAGAATCCAGAAGCAGTGGGAGGAAAATTACCGGATGACGCATTTTACTATGTGGAACAAGAGTAAATTACAAACTATAATGGCGGTATGTTTTTGGTTATTTATTTGGCATATTGCAAGTATGTGGATCGGAGAGACTATTATTTTAGTCTCTCCATTTGTAGTTGTAAAAACACTTTTTTTTATGATATTCCACATGAGTTTTTGGCAGATAGTGTTTGCAAGCAGTGCTCGTATTATAGGCGGTTTTTTGCTTGCTTTGATATGTGGTGTAGTTTTGGCAATTTTAAGTGCTTCGTATGAAGTTGTACGTATCTTGATTAGACCACTGATGATTACAGTGAAGAGTATTCCAGTGGCAAGCTTTATCATTCTTGCGTTATTATGGCTTAAGAGTGGACAACTTGCAATTTTTATTAGCTTTTTAATGGTATTGCCAATTGTGTATACAAATGTGTTAGAGGGTATACTCTCAACAGATCCGCAGTTGCTTGAGATGGCTAAGGTATTTCATATACCAATTAGAAGACAAATGAGGTACATATTTTTACCAGCCGTTCGGCCATTTTTGATGTCCGCATGTACGGTTGGGTTAGGAATGTGTTGGAAGAGTGGAGTTGCTGCCGAGGTCATTGGGATTACGGATGGAAGTATTGGTGGAGCAATTTATCATGCTAAAATTTTTCTTTCAACGGCTGAAGTTTTAGTGTGGACAGTGGTGATTGTAATCGTTAGTTTGCTATTTGAAAAGCTATTCTTGCAGTTGTTAAGTAGGGGAATTGAAAGGGTAAGTATTATATCTATGCAAAAGATGGAGCAAAAAGATAATAATATGGACTTACAAGATATTCGCATTTCAGGGTTATATAAATCCTATGGAGAAACATGTGTTTTTCAGAACTGGAATGGGACGTTTCTGCAGGGAGAACGTAGTTGCCTTCGTGGTCCGTCTGGTAAAGGAAAGACAACGCTTATTCGAATTTTAATGGGATTGGAACATAGCTACAGTGGAAAATTAGAAGGACTTGAGCAGAAACGATTTTCCTGCCAATTTCAGGAGAATCGTTTAATTGAACATCTAGATGGAATTTCTAATGTAAGGCTTGCAGATGGTTCCAATACAAAGGACGAGATTGTAGAGGCACTTTCTATGTTAGGATTCACACAAGAAGAATGGAGAAAACCAGTAAGACAATTATCAGGTGGCCAACGCAGAAGAGTGGCTCTTGTAAGAGCAATGTTGGCACAAAGTGACGTAGTCATTCTAGATGAACCATTCAAAGGATTGGATGAAGAGGTAAGGAAGAAAGCAGTGGATTTTGTGGATCAACAACAACGTGGTAGAACAACCATTGTGGTAACACATGAAGAACAGGATGTAAAGGCGCTACATGCAAAAGAAGTATTAGTATAAACAAGTAGGAAAAAAGGAATGCAATTGCTTTCAATAAAAGTAATTAAAGAAAATTTATACCACTGTATATACAAGTTATGGTATAATATACAACAATCTTGAAAAAATAGTTAGCATAGCAAAAATGCGTGATTGCAATAATGTAGAGTATAAGAAGAATACAGTTTAGGAATTGGAGGCAATAATATGGCAATCAAAGATTTGATGTCTTATAAAGTGATACAAGAGAAGGAGATTCAGGATTTAAACTCCAGAGGATATCTATTAAAACATAAAAAAAGCGGGGCAAGAATTTTATTAATGTCTAACAAAGATGAGAATAAAGTTTTTACAATTGGCTTTCGTACCCCACCCGAGGATAGTACAGGGTTACCTCATATTTTAGAACATTCTGTACTTTGTGGTTCTAAGAATTTTCCTGCAAAAGACCCCTTTGTTGAATTGGTGAAGGGTTCGCTTAATACATTCTTAAATGCAATGACTTATCCAGATAAGACTGTTTATCCAATTGCAAGTTGTAACGATAAAGATTTTCAGAATTTAATGCATGTTTATATGGATGCAGTTTTTTATCCTAATATTTATCAGCATGATGAAATCTTTCGGCAGGAAGGGTGGAGCTATAAATTAGATAATAAAGAAGACAAGCTAGAATATAATGGGGTGGTGTATAATGAGATGAAGGGAGCATTCTCTTCACCAGAGGGTGTACTTGACCGCGTGATTTTAAACTCCCTATTTCCAGATACTTCCTATGCAAATGAATCGGGTGGCGATCCAGAGGTTATTCCAAAACTGACGTACCAGCAATTTTTAGATTTCCATAAGAGATATTATCATCCATCCAATAGTTATATTTATCTTTATGGTGATATGGATATGGAGGAGAAACTCCAATGGCTTGACCATGAATATTTATGCAAATTTGATACCATAGAAATAGATTCAGCCATTCGGCTACAGACTCCATTTGCAAAAGTAAAAGAATTAGAAATTGAATATTCTATCGCAAGTAACGAATCAGAAGAAGATAATACCTATTTGTCTTATAATAAGGTAATTGGAACCAGTCTCGATAAAGAACTATATATGGCATTCCAAGTACTTGATTATGCATTGTTATCAGCACCAGGTGCTCCATTAAAGAAGGCACTTGTGGACGCTGGAATTGGAAAAGATATTATGGGATCATACGATAATGGAGTATATCAACCAATCTTTTCTGTTGTAGCAAAGAATGCTAATATGAATCAACGAGAAGAATTCATAAAGGTGATAGAAGCAGTATTATCAGATAGTGTTAACAATGGGATGGATAAAAAAGCGTTGGAAGCTGGGATTAACTATCATGAGTTCCGGTTCCGTGAAGCTGACTTTGGAAATTATCCAAAAGGCCTGATGTATGGACTGCAGATCTTTGATAGCTGGCTATACGATGAAGAACAACCTTTTTTACATGTGGAGGCCCTTGAGACATTCACATTTTTAAAATCTAAGCTTACAACGAGATATTTTGAAGATTTGGTTCAAAACTACTTGTTAGACAATACCCATGCATCGATTGTAACAGTAAAGCCACAAAAGGGGAGAACTGCAAGATTAGAGCAAGCCTTGGAGGAAAAGCTAAAGTTATATAAGGAATCTTTAAGTGAATCAGAAGTGGAACAGTTAGTTTTTGATACAAAGGAATTAATTGCTTATCAAGAAGAACCATCATCGATGGAAGATTTAGAAAAGATTCCAGTTTTAAAAAGAGAAGATATATCGAAGGAGATTGCACCAATCTATAACCAAGAACTTAGGATGGATGATACCTCTGTAATATTTCATGAAATTGAGACCAATGGGATTGGATATCTAGACTTCTTGTTTGACATGGGAAAAGTATCTACGGAACTGTTACCGTATGTAGGAATTTTGCAATCAGTCCTAGGTGTGATTGATACAAGTCAACATGAGTATGGCGCACTATTTAATGAAATCAATGTGCATACAGGAGGTATTATGACCTCCCTGGAACTTTATCCAGATGTGACTAAGGTGGAAGAAAAGGTATTTAAATCTACGTTTGAAATCAAGACAAAAGCACTTTATCATAAGTTGCCGTTTGCTTGTGATATGATGAAAGAAATTCTGCTAGAATCTAAGTTAGATGATGAGAAAAGGTTGTTGGAGATTTTGTCTATGTTAAAATCGAGGTTGCAGATGAAGTTTCAATCATCTGGTCATACGACAGCAGTATTACGTTCGATGTCTTATACATCACCTATTTCTAAATTTAAAGATATGACAAGTGGAATTGAATTTTATCAAAAGGTAAGTGAGTTAGAGGCGAATTTTGAGGCAGAAAAAGCAGACTTAATCAAGAAATTACAAGGGTTAGTGAAACTGTTATTCAGATCTGAAAATTTAATGATTAGTTACACAGCATCAGAGGAAGGTTTAGATGGAGTTTCTGATTTAATCGGTTCATTTAAGCAAGAATTGTATACAGAAAAAGTGGATGCACATCCGTATCATCTTATTTGTGAAAAGAAAAATGAAGGATTTAAAACATCATCTAAAGTGCAATATGTTGCAAGAACTGGTAATTTCTTAGATGCAGGATGTGCATATACAGGAGCATTACACATCCTAAAAGTTATTTTGAGTTATGATTATCTATGGCAGAATGTTCGTGTAAAAGGTGGCGCCTATGGGTGTATGAGCAGTTTCAATCGTATCGGCGAAGGATTCTTTGTCTCATATAGAGATCCCAATTTAGAAAAAACCAATGATGTGTATCAGGGAATTGCGAATTATTTACAAGAATTTTCAGTTGGTGAAAGGGACATGACAAAATATATTATTGGAACAATTAGTAATATCGATCAACCAATGACGCCAGCTGCAAAGGGTGACCGTTCTATGAATCTATATATGAATCATGTTTCAAAAGAAATGATAGAAAAAGAACGGATGCAAATACTAAATGCAACAGAACAGGACATTCGCAATTTGTCTGAATTAGTTGTGGCTATTTTAAAAGAAGATTGTATTTGTGTCATAGGTAGTGAGGAGAAGATTAATGCACAGAGCTATTTATTTAAAGAAGTAAAAGATTTATTTTAAATAGTATGCAGTGATGTAGTTGTCAAAAGAGAAGAGGAGGAAGTTACAAATGGAGGCGTTAGAAGTACTAAATTATGGTTGGTGGTCAGTATTGCCACCGTTGATTGCCATTATACTAGCATTGATTACAAAAGAGGTAATATCCTCTTTACTGGTAGGGATTCTTGCAGGTGCATTGATTTATAGTAAAGGCAATATTGTTGGAATGGTAGTAAATGCATTTGGTGTTATGGGAGAAAAAATTGGCGGAAATGCGAATATATTGATTTTCCTTGGATTGCTGGGAGCAATTGTTGTAATTGTCACTAAGGCAGGAGGGTCTGCAGCCTATGGTGAATGGGCAGTTCAAAAGATTAAGACAAGACGAGGGGCATCTTTGGCAACAAGTGCCCTGGGTTGTCTCATCTTTATTGATGATTACTTTAACTGCTTGACAGTAGGTACAGTTATGAGACCAGTTACTGATAAGCATAGAATTTCTAGAGCCAAGCTTGCATATTTGCTAGATGCTACAGCAGCACCGGTGTGCATTATTGCACCCATTTCAAGTTGGGGAGCTTCTGTTGCAAGTTATATGCAAGATGCAGGTGTAGAAAATGGTATGACAACATTTGTAAAAACGATACCATATAATTTGTACGCAATTGTTACCATTATTATGATATTAATCATTTGCTCTACCAAGATTAATTTTGGCCCAATGGCTAAATTTGAAAAGAATGCAATAGAGAATGGCGATTTATTTTCAAATGATGAAGATGTTGTGACAGAAGATTTTGGTTTAAAAGGTGGAAAAGGCTCGAAAGGAAAAGTTAGCGATTTAATTTTGCCGATTATTGCATTGATTTTTTGTACTATAGTTGCTATGGTATATACAGGTGGTGGTTTTGATCATGGTATTTCATTTGGAAGTATTGCAGCTTCTTTCGGTAACTGTGATGCATCACTTTCCTTGGTGCTAGGAAGTTTTGTTGCACTTGTATTTACGTTTCTTTTATTTATTCCACGTAAAGTACTTACATTTAAGGACTTTATGAATGGAATTACGGAGGGGATCAAATCTATGGTTCCAGCATTTACTATCTTGATTCTTGCATGGACGATAGGTGGTATTTGCAGTATGGACTATTTAAATACAGGTGGTTTTGTTGGAAACTTAGTAAATAATTCTTCTTTCCCAGTTTTTTTATTACCAATGATAATCTTCTTAGTTGCAGGTTTTCTGGGATTTTCAACGGGAACATCATGGGGAACGATGGCACTTCTTATACCAATAGGAGTAGCCGTGACCACAACACCTCAGACGGCACATTTGCTATTGCCAGTATTAGGCGCTATCTTAGCGGGCGCTGTATACGGAGATCATATTTCACCAATCTCAGATACCACAATTTTATCTTCTACTGGAGCAGGATGTAATCACATTGACCATGTTTCAACACAACTGATATACGCAAGTGTGGTAGCAGGTTGTTCAGCAATTGGGTATTTACTAATGGGAATCTTAAATAGCTTTGTAGTGCCAATGATAGTAACGATTACACTAACAATTATAACCATTGTTATTGCAAATAGAATACATAAGAAAAAAGAAACAATTAATTTTGAACAAGTAAATTTTTAGTCAATTGGGGACGGGGGCGTTGCACATTGCCCCCGTCCCCAATTAGATGGAGGGAAAATGAAAAGAGATTTTAAATCAGGTTTTGTAACTTTAATAGGAAGGCCCAATGTAGGGAAGTCTACGCTAATGAATTATTTAATTGGCCAGAAGATTGCAATTACATCAAACAAACCGCAGACAACCCGCAATCGAATTCAGACAGTTCTTACGACAGAAGATGGACAAATTGTCTTTGTAGACACTCCGGGGATTCATAAGGCAAAAAATAAATTAGGGGAGTATATGGTAAGTGTCGCAGAGCGTACATTAAATGAGGTAGATGTGGTTCTTTGGCTTGTGGAACCTTCTACCTATATAGGGGTAGGAGATAAACATATAGCGGAGCAATTGAAAAAGGTTCACACACCTGTTATTCTTGTAATTAATAAAACAGATATGGTGAAAAAGGAAGACGTTTTTGCATTTATAGATTCCTATCAAAAAATATATGATTTCGCAGCTATTGTACCTGTATCAGCACGCAGTGGAGAGAATACGCAGGAGCTAATAAAAGTGATTATGCAACACCTTCCATATGGACCTCAGTTTTATGATGAGGATACAGTTACGGATCAGCCTGAGCGTCAAATCGTTGCAGAATTGATAAGAGAAAAGGCACTACATTGTTTAAATGAAGAGATTCCGCATGGGATTGCGGTATCCATCGATAAAATGAAACCACGTAAGAAAATGATGGATATTGAGGCTACTATAATATGTGAGCGGGAATCGCATAAGGGAATTATCATTGGAAAGCAAGGTGCAATGTTAAAGAAAATAGGAAGTACTGCGCGCTATGAGATTGAACAGATGTTAGATTGTAAGGTGAATTTACAGGTTTGGGTAAAAGTAAAGAAAGATTGGCGGGATAGTGATTTCTTAATTCGCAATTTTGGATATACAAAAGACGAATAGGTGATTGAATAGGTGAATCAAAGATGAATCAGATAACGGTAACGGGTATGGTCTTGTCGTCCGGCCCCATAGGAGAGTATGACAGGAGAGTAGTATTGCTTACAAAAGAAAGAGGGAAAATATCGGCATTTGCCAAAGGTGCTAGAAGGCCAACTAGTCAGCTAATGGGAGTGACAAATCCCTTTTCCTTTGGAGAATTCATAGTATATGAAGGACGAAATTCTTACACATTAGTACAAGCTCAGATATCGAATTATTTTACGGAACTTCGTAGTGATGTAGAAGGTGCTTATTATGGTATGTATTTTATGGAAATTGCTAATTACTATGGAAAAGAGTATACCGATGAAGTAGCAATGTTGAAATTATTATATCAGACATTAAGAGTATTAGTGAAAAAAAAAGTGCCATATTCATTGGTTCGCTATATTTTCGAACTCAAAGCTATCACCATCAATGGGGAAGCACCACAAGTATTTCAATGTGTTGCTTGCGGGGACACGGAACATCCGGTAGTATTTAGCGCAAGTAAAGGTGGAGTGGTCTGTCAGCAATGTGATGGAGATGTGATAGATGGAATTGGGCTTGACACATCAACTCTTTATACGTTGCAGTATATTATTAGTTCACCAATTGAAAAGCTTTATACATTTACGGTAAAGCCGGAAGTGCTCGAAAAGTTAAAACAAATTATGAAGCGTTATATGATGATTTATGTGGACAAAGAATTTAAGTCCTTAGAAGTATTAGAATTATTAGGAATGGGGGAGGCACATGAATATTAATGAGATAGCAAAAATAGCAGGTGTGTCCAGATCAACGGTTAAACCGTCCACTCATGCCCAAACATTAAGAACAAAGAAAACCAAATTGATTGGAGTTATACTTCCTAAGATTAATTCTGAAACAATCATCTAAACTTATGGCGATTATGGGGATGGGAATAAAAAAACAAACAGAGGTGACTGTAACGATAGAAGGTGCTGATGAAGACTTGGCCACTGCAGCTATGGAAGCGTTTTTTAAGAATAATTTATAAAGGTCAATTGAACGTGTAAGGAGAGGAAAAACTGTAATGGAGAAATTCCAAGGGACATCAATATATAATGGAATTGCAATTGGGAAAATACAATTCTATTCCAAAAGTCAACAACAGGTAAAGCGTGAGAAAATAGAATGTGTGGAAGATGAAATTAAGCGCTATGAAGTAGCTAAGGCTCAAGCTATTTGTGAATTGAAAGAGCTGCAGGAAAAGGCGGTAAAAGAGGTTGGCGAAATAAATGCAGCGATTTTTGAAATTCATACCATGATGTTAGAAGATGATGACTATAACGATTCGGTGCATAATGTGATAGAAATGCAAGGTGTAAATGCGGCATATGCTGTTGCAACAACCGGAGATGATTTTTCTCAGATGTTTACAGAAATGGACGATGATTACTTTAAAGCTAGAGCAATTGATGTAAAGGATATTTCGGAAAGGGTCATAGCAGTTCTTAATGGAAATAAGGACGAGTGTAGTGTAGATGATGTGCCTGCTATCATAGTAGCAGATGACTTAGCTCCTAGTGAAACGGTACAAATGGACAAAAAAAAATTACAAGGGTTTGTTACGCGTTTAGGCTCTGCCAATTCCCATACAGCTATTCTTGCTCGAACCATGAATATCCCTGCACTTATTGGGGTTGATATAAAGCCTGAATGGAACGGTAAATTTGCAGCTATCGATGGTCATCATGGGATTCTCTATATCGAACCGGAAGAAGAGATTATAAGAGCATTACAATTGAAAAAGGAAACAGATTTGTGCGAATTAGAACTGCTTCAAGAAGTAAAGGGAAAAGAAAATGTGACTAAAAGTGGAGAAAAAATAGAATTGTATGCAAATATAGGGAGCATTGCGGATGTAGCAAATGCATTGAAAAATGATGCGGGAGGTATCGGTCTTTTTAGAAGTGAATTCCTATATCTAGAAAAGGAAACTTATCCAACGGAGGAAGAACAATTTCAAGCCTACAAGACAGTCGCAGAGAATATGGCTGGTAAAAAAGTGATTATTCGTACCTTAGATGCTGGTGCAGATAAGAAAGTAGATTATTTTCAAATGACGGACGAGGAAAACCCAGCAATGGGATATCGAGCGATACGCTTTTGCCTAGAACATAAAGAAGTGTTCAAGACTCAGCTTAGAGCATTGTATCGTGCAAGTGCATATGGGGAGATAGCAATTATGATTCCTATGATTATTGCAATAGAAGAAGTCAGAGCAGTAAAAGAAATAATTGAAACTGTAAAAAAAGAATTGCAGGAAGACGGAATCCAATATGGAGAAGTAGAATTTGGAATTATGATAGAAACACCAGCAGCGGTTATGGTAAGCGAGGAACTTGCAAAAGAAGTAGATTTCTTTAGTATCGGTACCAATGATTTAACACAATATACATTGGCATTAGATCGCCAAAATCCAAAACTTGACAAATTTTACAATGCACATCATCCAGCAATTTTAAGCATGATAAAAATGACAATAGAAAATGGACACAAAGCGGGATGCTGGGTTGGAATCTGCGGTGAATTAGCGGCAGATACAAGCTTGACCAAGACATTTCTAGATATGGGGGTAGACGAACTATCCGTATCCCCTAACGATGTACTAAAGGTGCGAAAAACCATATTGGGGACGTAGCAAATTGAGATTTGCTACGTCCTAAATAAAAATTAGTATGCCCCTTTTGAAAATTACTGTGCCCCTATTAGAGCCCTTGTTTGCTAAGAGCACTATTATGATAGCGTGATGAATATGTTACTTCTTCACCAAACCATAACGGTGGAATGAAATCATTTGCTTCTTCTGGTGTTTTAAACTCAACCTCTGCTAATATAAGGAAAGATAGATTTCCAGCAAATATGTCAAGTTCTACAGTTAGCTCATCTTTAATAGGAATCATATATCTCTTTTTTGAGATAAGGTTTCCATCTATTTTTGTTCGCATGTGTTCATAAGAATCTTTGGTCAGTGGAAGGGTGTATTCTTCGCGGATCATGGCTCCTTTAGATTTGTAAGTGAGTTCGTAGTTGGTATTATCTTGACGAATGCGAACTACTGGGTCAGTACAAAGATAACCTTGCTCTATGTTACGGCAGGTATATTGTTCTAAATCAGGTGGAAGCTGTGAGATTAAAAACTTTCGTTCTATTTCCATAATATATGTTATCCTTTCTATTTTCTAATCTTTATTATCATAATATAAGAAGTGGGAAATGTAAATGTACACAATACAAAAACAAATGTTTTTAGTTGTAATACAAAATAAATTTAATGGTACTTGAAAAATGTGGAAGTAAAAGGTATAATGATTAACAATCGATAAATAGTAAGCGTTACAACGGCTAACCGACTTGCTATTTAATAATATGAAGGTGAGGTACAAAGTATGGAAAAAACAATGGAAAAAGTAGTAGCCCTGGCAAAATCAAGAGGATTCGTGTATCCTGGGTCTGATATTTATGGGGGACTTGCAAATACATGGGATTATGGAAATTTAGGGGTAGAGCTAAAAAATAACGTAAAAAAAGCATGGTGGCAAAAATTTATCATGGAGAATCCATACAATGTAGGTGTAGATTGTGCAATTCTAATGAATCCTCAAACATGGATTGCTTCTGGACATTTGGGAGGATTTAGCGATCCATTGATGGATTGTAAATCTTGTAAAGAAAGATTTAGAGCGGATAAATTGATTGAAGATTATGCATTTAAGAATGATATTACTCTTAATGAGAGCGTTGATGCGTGGTCAAAGGAGCAGATGAAGGCATATATTGATGAACATGATATCGTATGCCCATCTTGTGGGAAGAAAGATTTTACTGATATTAGAGAATTTAATCTAATGTTTAAAACTTTTCAAGGAGTTACAGAAGATGCCAAAAATGTGGTTTATTTACGACCAGAAACTGCACAAGGTATTTTTGTTAATTTCAAAAATGTGCAACGAACTTCTAGAAAAAAAATTCCTTTTGGAATTGGTCAAATTGGTAAATCTTTTAGAAATGAGATTACACCTGGTAATTTTACTTTCCGCACCAGAGAATTTGAACAAATGGAATTAGAGTTCTTTTGTGAACCAGGGACAGATTTAGAGTGGTTTGCATATTGGAAGAAGTTTTGTTTAGATTGGTTATATTCTTTGGGCTTAAAAGACGAAGAAGTGAGAGCAAGGGATCATTCACCAGAAGAACTTTGTTTCTATAGCAAAGCAACTACAGATGTAGAATTTAAATTCCCATTTGGTTGGGGAGAGCTTTGGGGAATTGCCGATAGAACAGATTATGATTTATCTCAACATCAAGAGGTGTCCAAACAAGATATGACATATTTTGATGATGAAAAGAAAGAAAAATATATTCCATACGTAATTGAACCTTCGTTAGGAGCAGATAGAATGGTACTTGCATTTTTGTGTAGTGCATACGATGAGGAAGAATTAGAGGGAGGGGATGTACGTACAGTAATGCATTTCCATCCAGCATTGGCTCCAATAAAAGTGGGGGTTTTGCCTCTTTCTAAAAAACTAAATGAAGGCGCAGAAAAGGTATTTAAAGAATTATCTAAAAAATATAATTGTGAATTTGATGATCGCGGAAATATAGGTAAGCGTTATCGCCGCCAGGACGAAATTGGTACACCTTTCTGTATCACATACGACTTTGAATCAGAAGAAGATGGAGCAGTAACCGTTCGCGATAGAGATACAATGGAACAAGAAAGAATAAAAATAGAAGATTTAAAAAATTATTTAGAATCTAAATTTGAATTTTAAATACAATTGGGGACGTAGCAAAATAAGTTTTGCTACGTCCCCAATTAAAAAAACTTGTGCCCCTTTTGGAAATCACTGTGCCCCTACTTAAAGAAACGGAGGGTCCATGCCAAAATCTTTACGAAAGGAAAGTATTACGGGGATATACCATGTAATGGCAAAGGGAATTAATAATGAAAGTATCTTTTCAGGATTTGAGGAAAGATATTATTTAAAAAAAATTATAAAAGAAATTCTTGATACTTATACAGTTGAAATCTATAGTTACTGTTTTATGTCTAATCATCTGCATTTAATTATTAAAGCGGATATCAAAATGCTGTCGGCATTTATGGCGAAGGTCTTAGCAAAATACGCAGGATATTACAATTATAAACATAACAGAAATGGTCATGTCTTTCAAAATCGATTCAAAAGTGAATGTATAGAAGATGAAAGTTATTTTTGGACTTGTCTTCAATATATACATTTAAATCCAGTAAAAGCAAATATGGTAAAGGATATTACGGAATATAAGTATAGTAGTGCTTATGAATGTATAAATGGGTGTACAGAATTATTACATGATAAAGCAGTTAAATTATATAATAATAGATTTATGCATATTCCGCGAAATCTGCGCATCCGTTCCAAAGGAACGGAGCGCTATTCCGCTTGAAACTGAGCGGAGCTCAGCTGATTGATTAGTTACTGTTGTTTACACGTCTGTC
>JBQKKG010000007.1:0-223696 GCA_052116865.1 Lachnospiraceae bacterium LCP25S3_G4
CGTCATTTTTTCTCCTCTGCGAAAAAGTTTTCTTTTATTATACACTTTCAAAGAGAAGAATGCAGTAGTTTTTAATTTATTAGTGCGAAAAATATTTACCTTTCAGTGCTGATAGAATATAAAACAAATACACTTGCTACTACAAATATATCCTTTGTTAATTCGTGTTATTCTACCAATACGAATCAGCATGATATGTAATAGTTAGTTATACGGATTATCCTCAACTGCTTCTTGCAATCCTTTGAGAATAACCTCCTAACAGACAGTTTGCCACCATCGCAAAGCATCCTTTTCTAGTTGCTTTACAAATGCATCCTTACCAGCGCAGTAGCCTTCAATATCCTCCGGGAATCGATTAGCCAGCTCCATCTTTAATTCACCATACTCTAAAGCGATGTCAGGATGTGTACGCAGAAAATCCCTTACTGCTATATGCCTATTAATATCTTTGTGATTGCTTTGCTCAAAAATATGAATCTGGTGTGTTCTATTATCGCCACCCTTGCGGAAATATCTCCGTCCTTCAATACCAAACTCACCCATACACTCATATCCAATGGCTACAAATTCCTCATTATACTTATCAACTAAACTAATATTTGTCACTACGGGCATTATATCAATGATTGATTTAGCATGTAACCCTTTAACTGCTGTACTGCCAATATGGTAAATATCCACCAATACGTCCTTCAAAATACCACTTATCTTCTGTGATTCATTTTCATACTCTACTTCCCAAAAGGGGTCATACGGAACTACTCGTATAAACAATATTAAACCTCCAATCTCGTTCTCAACGAATAATATTTACGACATTTTTACGAGGGGCAGCCTGTTTCGGCTCCTCTGCAGCATAACCCATAACGACAGATCCGTAAACAATATGATTTACGGGAACATCAAGATCTGACAAAAGCTCACGGATTAAGGGCATGTGTGTGAGTCCTGGCAGCTGATTTAGCCAGCAGGAACCAATACCGAGTGAGTGTGCTGCCAGCATCATATTCCCGATGGCTAATGCTGAATCCGGCATAGAGTTTCCGTTGTCCTTTAAGTTAGAAACAATAATAAAGGTGGGGGCATGATACAGGAAATTTGAACTCTCGTCTTTCGCTTTTTCAACAAGGCTCACAACATAAGGATGCGTTTCTGCTACAACAGGTATAGATATAAGGGTTAGGCGAATAGCCTCATTCACTTTTGCAAGTACACTGGTTTTTTGAATGGCTGTAAACTTCCAGCTCTGTGTTCCCATCCCGTTAGGCGCATAGCTTCCCGCTGTTAGAATGGTATTTAAATCCTCCTCCGATAGCTGAGTCTCTCTAAAAGTTCGTATGCTTCTTCTTGTTAATATGTTTTCTATTATACTATTCATTGGTAGTCTCCTTCTTTAAAAAAATTATTCTCGTATTTATCGCTATCTCTATTTTTTACAAGCTGCATATAGAAATCGTCCATAACCTATTTCGGCTACATTTTTCATCAATTCTCCATTTAACCATAATGCAGTATCAGCAAAGCTTCTACCCTCAAGTGGCCATTTTGCATACTGCTGTGATTGATATTCTGCATCCGACATATTGATTAATTTTTCAACCCATTTATCATGAAGAGTTTTTATTTCTTCTTTTGCTTTTTCAACACTTCCAGGCCAAGTAATGTCTTCCTTTTTCAAGGTACCATCTCCAAAATTGTAATCTAACGTAGTGCGCCACCAATATATAATATGCCACATAATCCATGCAATACTGGACGGTCCAATCTCGTAACTTTCGATTTCAGGCCAATCTATACTCCATCCATCGTCTTGCCTTCGTATCTGCAGACCCATGGGACTGAATGTCCAAAGTGCCTCTGTCTCCTTTAGATTCTCTGTGTGATAAAGATAAAGTTGCCAGCACATGTCTATCTGAAATAGTATATTCTCTTTTATTTCGATATCTCTCATTGATTTTAATACTCCTTATTAAAATTATTTTAGTATACATTAATTCTTGCCAAAGAAAAAAAGTCTTTATACTTTTTAACAATGGAGCCGCCAGCCAGTATAGACTACATTGACCGGCGACTACCTTAAATTTAATGTTTCAGATTTATTTTCTTATCGCTAATTTCATAAACCACATCAGCCACATTATCGAGTAGCCGTTTGTCATGTGTGATAAACACTATAGTTCCAGCATACTCCTTCATTAATATTTCCAAAGCCTCTAAGCTTGGTATGTCAAGGAAGTTGCTCGGTTCATCCATTAGCAGGATGTTATATCTACCCATAAGCATTTTAGCCAGCAACAATTTAATAATTTCTCCGCCGCTTAAAGCAGATAAGCTTTTTCCAATATCGTTTTGTTTAAGCCCCATTGATGCTAGAACTGAACGAATTTCTGAAACATTGTAATCACAATCCTCCTGCATAAACTCTAGGACTTTCTGATTACCGTTGTACTTGTAACTATTTTGTGCAAAGTAACCTATTTTTGCCTTAGGTGAAATAGAAATTCCATCTTCATGGTTTAACATCATTTGGATTAAAGTTGTTTTTCCTGTTCCATTGCCACCAGTTAGCGCCACTTTTGCTCCTAGGGGAATATGAAAAGATGCTTTTTCAAACAGTATCTTATCCCCAAATATTTTAGTAATTTCCGTACCGACAATAGGATATGGATTGTAGAGTGCCAATGCATCACTTTGCCTGAAACGAATCCTGCGAATGTCTTCTGGAGCTTCTACATTTCCTAAGGCCGCAATCCTATGGTCTAGGGATTTAGCGGCATTATGCAACTTTTTTTCCTTACTTCCTATTGATTTTTGATGAGCTAAACGTCCTCCGCCTTCAGTGTTTTGTTTTTTTGAAGCACCTTTTGCCTTCTGTTCTATTTTACGAGCCTGTTTTCGCTTTTCCTCCGCAGCCCTTTCCAATCGGCCACGTTCCGCAACAAATTGTTCGTATTCTGCTGCCTGGCTCTTGCGTTCTTCCTCTTTCTGGCGAAGAAAATCAGAATAGTTTCCCCAATACTCAGTGATTTTTCCATCTTTCAGTTCCCATATTTTATCTACTACCTCATCAAGAAAATATCGGTCATGGCTAATAACTAACAGTGCACCTGTAAAATATTTTAGCTGTCCAATTAGAAAATCAATTCCTTCACGGTCTAAATGACTGGTAGGTTCATCGGCTAAAATACCATGTACTTGTGCTGATAAAGCCTGTGCTATTTTAAGTCTTGTTTCTTCACCACCGCTCATGGTCTGTATATCTAATTGCTCAACACCCAGCTTGCCTACAAGTGCAAAATCTTTTTCCTCCTGCAAACTTACTTCGTCCAACTGAGGGATATAAGCAAGTTCACCCAGACGATTCATTTTACATCCTGCTGGAGTTAATTCCCCTAAAAGCACCCTGAGTAAAGTGCTTTTCCCTGCACCATTTGCTCCTACTAAACCAATACGGTCATAATCATATACTTCTAATTCATCTATATCTAAAACATCTCGCCCTGTGAATTCCACACGAATGTCTTTAGCTTTTAATATCAATTCCATCTTATTTCCTCCTGTCTATAATCGCATGCTTTCATTTGCTTGTACGCAGGGAAAACCCTGCGATTTTAGCAGGAAGAATTACATGAAAATAAGATACATAAATATCCCTCCAATATTATTTTATTTTAAATCTAATTTTCTAACCTCTGTTATCATGGGGCACACTATAGCAATGCCAATAATTAAAATACCTGATAGTAAAAACCAATGATTTACACCAATTCTATCAGCAAAGAATCCAGAAAGAATTAATCCAATTGGCATAGCAAATGACATAATACTTCCGGTCAAAGAAAATACACGTCCTAAATATTCAGGCTTAATCTTCTCCTGAAAAAGAGCTGTTTGCACACCGCTATAAAATGGCACCGAAAGCCCCATTACTGCACAGCAAGCTACAAATATAACAAATCCACTTGGAGGAAGTAATCCTGAAACGGCTAAACTGGCTCCCATTATAAAGAATGAACCTGTTATTAGTAATACACGCTTTTCAAAGTTCCCCAACCTTCCTAATAGTAGACCGCCTACTAGCATTCCAGATGCAAAAGCGATTTCGGTAATGGAAATATGCACAGGTGTTCCATTAAAGTATTCCATGCTAATTAAAGGAAATAGTGCATTAATTGGCATATACACAAACGTATATAGCGTTCCTAAGAGTAATAAGGCAAATAAGCCTTTGTTTTGTCTCAATTCGACAATTCCTTCTTTCATTTCTCTTATGAAATTTGGTTTCAAATTTTTCACTGGATCGTCCAGCTTGGGAATACTTACAATTGCTACCGTAATAGATGCAATCACGGCGCCCAATACATCGATGGCAATAATTGCATTCAATTCCCAAACGGAGTATAACAATGCTGCAGCCGCCGGACTAATAATATAGCTTATTGACTGCAAAGACTGACTATAACCTGCGCATTTCGTAAGCTGTTCTTCTGGTACTAAAAGTGGCGTAACCGCATTGAGAGCTGGAGAATGAAAAGCCGTTCCAATGCTGCGGATAAATAATACTACCATAACCATCCATACAGGTAATTCCATATACAATGCTACAATAGCTAGCATTGCCCCAGCTGCTGCGATAATTAAATCAGCACCTATCATTATCTTTTTCCTGTCATGACGATCCACTAATACACCAATGGCTGGTCCAAAGACCGCATAGGGTAAAAAACCTACTAGTGAAGCCATAGACAAGACCATTGCAGATCCTGTTTTTTCTGTAAGGTAAAAAATAATCGCCATTTGCAGGATGGCACTAGTGATTAAAGAAACCGCCTGCCCTGCCCATATAGTATAAAACTTAAGTTTCCAATTTATATATTTTTCCATCTTTATTATCTCCTGCATATTATTTTTGCTTGAATTTCTATTTTAAATAGTATTCTAGGCAATAAAAAATGCAGGCCATAATCCACAATGTGGCTTTGGTCTGCATAACATACAATATGGAAACATTCTTTAAAAAGACATAGTTAAATAAAACTATAGTAAAATAGTTTAAATCTCACCTTAACTAATGAATGCTCAATATCGTATAAATAAGCACAACAAAAAAGCCTATCATCGGGATAGATTCTGCCTTTTTTATTGCCAGCTTATCTTAAACGCATTGATGCTGTCATAGTTTCGGTTCCTCCTAAACTCTTATTTGTGTCAGCGATTATTATAACATAACGAATTGATATAATCAACATTTAAAAGTGGAAAAACCGCCAAAGGGTGTTGGTTCCCTCTATTGGCGGCGGCTCAATATTCTATATCTCTTTGTCTATTTGTATTTCAATTCCGGACTTAAATTCAACTATAATGTGGTCGTCGTAAACCGTTATCTTTTCCAGGAGAGTCCTCACATAATCTTCTTCATAATCAATCAGCTCACAAGGCAGGTCGTTAAGAAAACGCATCAACTCATCAATTCGCTTTTTCAGATCCTGTCGGGATGCCTGCTCATTTTGAAGGGCCTGCTTCTCATCACGCAGCCTTCTAATCTCCATACCAAGCTCATCACCGGTATTCTTAGAATTAACGGTTGCCAATAGCTCCTGCTGCATTGACTTCATCTGTTCATCAATCGCTGCAATCTGATTTGAAGTGACTTCCTCCAGACTACTCTCGATATTCTCTCGCAAAAGATGAAGGATTGCTTTCTTTTCCCGGAACGCTTCGTTTATGGCCTTGATAACTACCTCATGGAGAAATTCTTCATGAACAGTCCTTGCGGTACAATCTGGACCATCTTTTTCTACCCTGCTGACGCAGCGCCAAACGGTGGACTTACACCCACGATTGTTCCATTTAATTCTGCGGAAGATGTCACCGCAGTGAGCGCAGAACACTATTCCAGATAAAGCGTAGCGGCCACTATAGATTCGTTTGCGCTTTGTGGTGCCTTTGGTAAGGTTTGCGCGTCTTGCGATTTCCTCCTGTACCTTTAGGAAGATATCCTTTGGAATAATAGCTTCATGACTGTCCTCTACATAATATTTAGGAACCTGACCCTTATTAGCTTCACGCTTCTTTTCAAGAATATCCACCGTATAGGTCTTCTGAAGCAAAGCGTCTCCGATGTACTTCTCGTTTGTAAGTATCTGCTTTATATTGCTTTCATGCCATTTTGCATTACCGGCACCGTTCAGAATTCCATCGGCTTCAAGCGACCTTTTTATCTGTAAGAAGCTCTTACCGCTAAGGTACTCTCTATAGATGCGCTTAACGACTTCAGCTTGCTCTGGATCAATGATGAGGTGCCCGTCTGCATCTTTGGTATATCCCAAGAACCAGTTGTGATTGACCTGAACTTTTCCTTGTTGGTATCGGAACTGCAAACCCAGACGAACGTTAGCCGATAATGACTCACTTTCTTGCTGTGCAAGAGAAGCCATAATTGTCATTAGAACTTCACCTTTAGCATCGAGCGTATTGATATTTTCTTTTTCGAAGTAAACGCCGATGTTCTTATTCTTAAGGGCTCTGGTATAATTCAGACAATCAACCGTATTCCTTGCAAATCGGCTGATGGACTTGGTAATAACCATATCTATCTTGCCTTCGTTACAGTCATTAATCATGCGCTGGAATTCATCACGCTTTTTCGTATTCATTCCAGAAATGCCGTCATCGGCATATATCCCGGCCAGCACCCAATCCGGGTGACTATTGATAAACGAAGTGTAATGCTCAATCTGTGTTTCATAGCTGGTTTCCTGCTCATCACTATCAGTGGAAACACGGCAATAAGCAGCTACTCGTGTTTTCTGGACTTTATCGGTTGTTTTCTGTGTACCGATTGTTTTCTTTGCAGGAATAACCGTAACATTGCTGGCTAAGGAAATCATACATCCACCTCGCTTTCTATCAAGCTGTAGACGTATTCTGCCTGTGTAAAAGGATCATCATATTTTATTTGAACCTTTGGCATCTTAAAACCTGTAGCAATCTTGCTCACTTTGGCTGGCTTATCATCAAATACTCTTCCAAGCTTAGCCTGTCGTTTTACACGCTCGGCTTCTGCCGCGACAAAGGTCTCATTATCAATAATCGCCGGGTAATAGTCGTCTCCGAGGTAATGCTTATTTTGCATCATCTTCTTTGCACCTGTGTGGTAAAGCTTAAGTCCGGCGGCTTCTGCTGCTGGCACGTAGGCAAGGCCAGAGAGGTATGCTTTATAGATCTTCTTTACTTGCTTTGCTTTTTCTTCATCAATCACCGCTTTACCATTTTCGATTCTGTATCCGTATGGGACATGACTCATATTCTCACAACCTTTCCTTAAGGGTTAAACCGCACTTTAGTGCGAAGCCTATTTCACTTCTGGTGTAAACAGTAATGTGGTCAACATGTGCCTCAAAGGCAACTGCATCAAATTCTGCAAGTCCTGCACTATTGTTTACATACTTTAAGAGCCTGCTTACTGCTTTCGAATTCTCAAGCTCACCATTTACCGAGCGGTACAAGGCTTCCTTTTCATTTCTCAACTCCTCAGCTTCAGCTAAAAGTTCACTATTCTGTTTGGCATATAGTGCAGGCTCGATGTACTGCTTTGAAAGAAGGTTTGTAAGAACCTGCCTTCGGTCAAAGTTCTGTTCCAAAGCCGTCTCAAGCTCGTTAATTCGAGTAAGTGCATTAGCTTGGTCAATGCTTTTAAGGCTATTAAGGAACGGTTGTAAAAGAACCTTTTTGCTAAAAATCAGCTTGTTCACCATATTTACAAAGGCGACCTCAAAATCCGTCTCGTTGATAAAAAGCTGGCCGCACTTATTTTTGTCCTTCAGGTGAGTGTTGCAGGTGTAAGCATAGTATTTAGCCTTACAAGCGGTATGTGTTCTTCTTTTCCAAGTAGCACCGCATTCAGCGCATATTATTTTTCCTGAGAATGGGTATCGGCTCAGGTACTTCTCATCATCCGCCACAATATTCTTTTCTTTAGCACGCTGGACAATAATCGCCTGTGCCGCTTCAAAGTCCTCGGTGCTAATTATTGCGTCATGATGACCTTTGACATAGTACTGCGGCTTTTCACCCCGATTGGTATGCCTGTTAAACTGCGAATCAGTGAATGTTTTCTGAAAGAGCACATCACCCGTATATTTCTCATTTTTCAGGATTTCTTTAACTACCGTTGAGCTCCATTTGCCGCCTCGCTTTGTCAGTGCCTTTTTCTCTCTAAGTGCTTTTGCTATTTTATAGCTGCCTTTTCCAGAAAGGCATTCTGCAAAAATAAACCTTACAATCTCTGCTTCTGCTTCATCGATAACCATCTTGCCACTTACGTTCTTATAACCGTATGGCGGATATCCAATTTTGAAGGTGCCGTTTTGGAACCTTTTCTGAATGGCCCATGACTCATTCTCAGCAATGGAAACTGATTCACTTTCTGCAAGGCTACTGAAAATTGTAAGAAGTAGTTCGCTTTCCATATCACCGGTGTTGATGTTCTCCTTCTCGAAATAAACAAACACCTTAATCATTCGTTGTTTTTACTCTATACCTGTGTAAATTAAATGCGCTAAATACTTCTTTTTGTCCGTCATTTGTTATTTCAACCATCGTATTCCATGATGTCAGCTTATTTAAACTCGCTAATGATAATGGTGGAAATACAGCGATCAACTCATATTCATTATTCTTTGCAACTAGATGAAGAGGAACTCCACCGTTAATAACACATATTTTATCGCTATCTGTTTCTATTCTTCCTTCGCCTCCAGTATATCCTGGGCAAAGCATCTGTTGAGGAGTTCTATTATGTATAGATTTGTGAGCAAAATAATCATCTCTGTCTGTACACTTTCTAACATTTATATCTTCAAAACAATATGGACATATATACGTTCGTCCACTATACGCATCTTCTGCGTATATTTTCTTTCCGTTTCCATCTATTCCATAAGCTATTGATGCCATTTGCTCACCTCCTCCATCTTAGTTTTTTCTACATCAATTTTTTAAGTGATTCATATTCTTCTTCTGACAAAGTTACGCCTTTACCCATCTTCTCATGCTCTGGTGACCAATCTCTAATGTCATACTTTGGAGCTGCCCCATTCCAGCTAATGAGATTAAGTTCTTTTCTCCAGCCTTTTGTGTTTTCTGATAAAACACCTAGTTCTTCTACTATTTCATATTTGAAATCTGCCATTTCACTTCTCCTTATTTTCGCATTTCCCTATAAATAACTTCAGCTAATGCACCCATGATTGCATTGTATTTATTTCTATCCTCAAATAAAGAGGTATATGTATCTTGTGATTCTGTATAACTCTCCAATGCTGCATCATCGAATGCTTTAGGGAAAATACTTTCTGTAAATATCTGTGGATCAGATGACTTTGCCATACTAGATAATCTTTGATCATTCATCAGCTTATCACGAAGTGCAGTCAATAATACTTTATCGCCATCCGTAAAATTGCCCTTGAATTTCTCATTGATTTTATCAATGATTTCATCCAATGGTTCTTTCTCATCAAATCCCATTGCACCTTTTTGTTTTGCTGGCTCATATACACCTTTTTGTTCGCTAAGCATTATTGCTCCGTCATATGTCTTTTGGAGTTTGTAGTATTCAAGCTTCAATTTTCCTTCCAAATCAATCATATCCACCTTTTCAACTGGTAATAAATTGATTAGGTAGGAACAGAAAACAAATTCTTTATGTAAGTCTTTGTCAAACATTCTTACTATCTGTGATATGTATCCATACCACTTAATTAAGCTTCGTAACTGACGTCTGAATTGGTAACGCTCATCAGGAGTTTTCTTGTTATATCTTCCCGCAACTGGTAAAAGCACACTTGTCATTCGTCCCATTGCTCTGGAATCTTGCTTATCATATCTAAAATACTCTTTTGCAAATGCCTCTATATCATCTTCTGAATATATTCCGTATCCACGGAGTTCTTTCTGCGTCTGATATATAAGGTCAACATTAACTTCTTGCTGCAAATAGGTTTCTTGATAAAATGGTTGGAATGCCTCTAAAATATCTTCTTTTGTATTAACAAAATCGAGAACAAATGTGTCAACTTTTCCAGCACAAGTACGATTTAATCTTGATAATGTCTGTACAGCTTTCACACTCTTTAACTTTTTGTCAACTATCATTGTATGAAGCAGTGGTTCATCAAAACCGGTTTGATACTTTTCAGCTACAATCAACACATTGAAGTTATCATGAAACTCTGCCTTAGTCTGTGATTCTGAAATATGAGTACCATCCTTACGAACATTCAACTTAGGTTCTGTATATTCTTCATCACCATCATGTACTACACCTGAAAAAGCAGTAAGAATATCAACATTCTCATACTTCTTCTCTCGTATATATCTCTTCACTTCATGATAGTATCGTACTGCTGCCAATCTGGAAGAAGTGATAACCATCATCTTTCCTCTTCCACCAATTTTTGTACTTGTAGTATCAAGAAAAGTTTCCACAATAATCTCTGCTTTTTGGCTAATATTGTATGGGTGTAATTCTTGATACTTACGAATAATCTTTGCTGCTCTACTTGAAGGAACATCAGGATTGTCCTCCGTTGTTTTAGCAATCTTAAAGCAGGTATTGTAAGTCATGTAGTTCTGAAGCACATCCAATATAAATCCTTCTTGTAAGTGCTTTTTTCTTTGTTACTTCTGGTGTTGTATCCATCTTTCATTCCTCCAATCATAGTGCGGGGACAAGCAATGGCCTGTCCCCTAATGTTTATTGTTTATCGAAAGGGTGTTGCTTCCTTCTCTGGTGCTCGTTCAGGTACTTGTGATGCTCGTTCCTGTGCCTGTGTTTGTGTCTGCTCCTTTGCCTTATCATATTCGTTGATAATCTGGCTATAAAGCTTCTCACGAAACTCCTTTGTAACCGGATAGCACACATCCTGATAAATGGCTTTCCCCTGCTCATCCACTTGTTTGGTCTTATAAGCTGGCATTGCAACAAACAACTTATCTTTCCCCTGTAAGATACTCACATTGTTGACAATAAAGCTGTCATCAAAATAAATACGGGCTAGTCCACGAACACTGCTTCCTTCTTTTTCATAAGGAGTAACGGATACAGAAAACTCAGGCATTTCTATCTCGGACTTCTCTGATGAATCCTGTCCTTTTCCTTTGGTAATCTCCTGATAGTATGCTTCCAAGATATTTCCATAGAGTTCCTCACGAAATTCTGCTGTTACTGGATTGCATACATCTTTATAGATTGCCCCACCATCCTCATCACGCTCATTAGAACGATAACGAGGCATAGATACAAACAACTGCTCCTTGTTTTTATTCTCAAGGATTGCAATGTTGGTAATCTTAAATGAATCACCAAACACAACAGTTGCAAAGCCACGGATATTACTTTCTTTTCCTTCTTTTTGTTTCACTTCATTTACTTTAATTGAATATTTCATATAGTACCTCACTTTCTGTCTGCTTCTTGCCGACAAATATAAGTTAATTAGTTACATTTGCAATCTCGATATAGCACTCTAGCTTCTCGATTGCATCTATTGGCATTCTGCCATTCAGCCAGTTTGCCAAAGTTATTAAAATCCCGTCCTGCTCATAGTACATCCATGTTTCAGAAGCAATTTCTCCTTCGCAAACTACAGTTACATCAAAGTCTGGCATAAACATGTTTTCTTCTTCATCAAAAGTACATGCCACCCCTTCTCTGACATGGATACCAAGACTTGGTATCACAACATACCATCCGCTGATCCAGAACTCTAGATCAGCATCAATCTCAGCAATATCATCATCTGTGTCTGAAAAATCCATTTCAGCAATCACCTCTTCAATATCGCCGAGTCGGTACATCTTCTTTTCTTCCATATCCTCACCTACTCTCTCAAAACACATTTCACAACGAAACGCATCGTGCCCTTATTCGCACAGGTAAAAAGAGTTAATTCTGTTTCTTCTCCCTGTACTTTTATGGAATTGTCATAAGGATTGGTCACAAAGCTGTCTGCCACTTCATAGGTGTAGATAATACCTCCTCTATCAAGTAGTGTGACTTCACTACCAATACACACTTCGTTTAAATTCGTGAAATATTCCCCATATCTGCTACCATTATGACCAGCAATGACGCAATTTCCTGATACTCCAATCCCTGCTGTTTCAGTCAAATGACCTACTGCAATATTCAAATTGCTAGAAGTTGCTCCCTCTACTACGGGATATTTAATGCCTAATTCTTTAATTTCAAGAATGGCAATAACATCGCCTTCCGCAAATAAGGATGCATCCGTTTCACTAAGGGTGGTTTGCTCTTCCTTTTCATCTGCTGTCTCTTCATCCTGTTCTTCCTCTACTGCCTGCGTAAAATCCTCTAGCAGCCTTTCTGTTTCATTTGATCCTTTGTTGTGGTAATAAAAAGGAACTGCCATAAAAGCAATTCCCACCACAATGCATATTCCCGCTATCAGTTTTCTTCTGTCCAACTTGCATCACATCCTCTCTTAGTTACAAAATACCCATCTTTTGACAGGGCATCACATTATCTTATTCTGTTATCCGTCAGGTAAGGTACATCTCTTTCCGCAACACCGATGTTCTTCTCTTCCTCCTCAGACTGGTCTACTCTGCCTAAATCTGCATCCACACTCTTTGCATTTTCTAGGTCAAGTTCTGCATTGAGTTCAAACTGTCTAGCTAATTTCACCTGCAATTCTTCCTCATGAGCAAATGGTTTCTCATATTCCTCTTTGGAAGAAGCTAAATCATTCTCATACTGTTCAATCTTCTTATCAAGGAAATCCTCATTCTCCGATATTCCAGCAAAGGTATTCTCAAGCTTCACCATATTTCCTACAGGACTGGTGGACAGTTCCATCTTATACTCGGTTTTTCCTCTTAGAATCAGATAATTCACTCCTAAGAAGTTTTTCTCTACTAAGAGTTCAAAACCATGAAAAGCACCAATTGCCGTTGTTTCTCCAGTCTTACATTTACTGATGGTTTCCAGAAGATTTGTCCCACCATCCACACGCTCTGTAAAAGTGATCTTGCCAACAACAAGCGAAAAATCAGGATTATTGATAAGCTCTGCATCTCTGGCTTTAATATCTTCTTTCACACAGGCAAGTTTTTCATTAGCTGCCTTAATCAGTTTTGGATAACGAATCATGAAGTTATCCTGCAATCCATACCTCTGATTATCATAAGATGCCTTTAATAGTTTCAATCTCTGCACATCATTATCAAGCTGCATCTTCTCTTTAATAAGCGGATTGCCTGTAGCAACTGCCTTAATCTCTGCATAGGAGAGTGTTGCTTCATCAATATCCTCACAACTTCGGCTGATAGCTTTACTGGTCATTACTTGACTAATAAATCGCTGTTTATTCTCCACCAGACTCCAGTTATACGCATCAAAAGTTCCCTTCGTGACATAGCGGTAAACGGCTATCTCATCATTCTCATTTCCCTGTCTGATTCCCCTTCCTTCTCGCTGTTCGATACTAGAAGGCTTCCAAGGACAGTCCACATGATGCAGAGCTACAAGATGAGTCTGTACATTTACACCAGTTCCACATTTGTCAGTCGAACCAATCAGTACTTTCTTTTTGCCTGCTCGCATTTCTTTAAACAAGACATCTCTCTGTGCGTCAGTCTTTGCATCATGAATAAAAGCTATTTCTTCCTCTGGTATTCCATACTGGATAAGGGACTGTTTCAAATAATCATAAACAGTAAAGTCCTTCTCTGCTGAAGGCGTTCCAATGTCCGAAAAAATAAGCTGACAACCAATACGGCCATCAGCTTTCGCTTTTTCATATTCTACAAATACATTCTCTGCAACCTTATTCAGCTTGCCATCAGGATTGTTCGGTGCATCCTTATCTAACAGCCTTGCATCCGTTCCAAGAAGTCTCGCTTCATGAGTAATCTTTAAGAAGTTATCTTCCGATGGATCTACTCCGCCATTACGAATCCTCTCTGCTCTTACCACAAAATCTTCCATCACCTGTTTTACATACCAGTCTGGTTCACTTTCTACAATCATTGCCTTGCCACCTCGAAGTGCTGGCACATCAAGGTCAAGCATATCCGATGTCTGCACATCTGCTACTTCCCTGAAAATATTCATCAGTTCTGGCAAATTGGTAAACTTATTAAATCTGCTCTTAAAACGGAAACCACTTCCCTCAACGGTTAATTCTAGTGCTGTTGTTACCTCACCAAAGTTCGCCGCCCAAGAATCAAAGTGATAGATTCCCATCTGCTCTAATGCTTCTTTCTGCAAATACAACTGCATAACATACATTTCACACATGGTATTACTAATTGGTGTACCCGTAGCAAATACAATACCTCTGCCCTGGTTAATCTCGCTTAGATACTGACACTTTAACTGCATATCCGTAGACTTCTTTGCACCTGTAGAACTAATACCAGATACATTGTTCATCTTAGAAAATATCGCAAGGTTCTTAAAATTATGCGCTTCGTCAACCATAATGGAATCTACACCTAGCTCTTCAAAGGTAATCAAATCATCTTTTCTGCTTTCATCAGTTAAGGTTTTCAGCTGTTCCTCTAACTTCTTTCTGGCTGACTCCATCTGCTTAACAGTCCACCTTTCGCCATTTTGCGACTTCATTTCATCAATGGCATAGGTGATTTCATCAATCTTCTGATTCAGCATTCGCTCCTTACGTTCCGCAGAAATAGGAATCTTTTCAAACTGCGAGTGGGACATGATAATACAGTCATAATCCCCAGTTGCAATACGGGATACAAACTGTTTTCTCCTGCTCTTTTCAAAGTCTCGTTCCCTTGCAACCAAGATATTCGCAGAAGGATAAAGTCTTAGAAACTCAGAAGCTGTCTGTCCAATCAAAGGTTTTGGTACAACCATAATGGTCTTATTCGCAAGTCCTAGTCTTTTCTGCTCCATACAGGCTGCCATCATTTCAAAGGACTTTCCAGCTCCTACGCAGTGTGCCAACAGAGTATTTCCACCAAGAAGTATTCTAGCTATGGCATTTCTCTGATGTGGCTTTAAATCAATCTCAGGATTCATCCCCGGAAACTGTAAATGACTGCCATCATATTCACGAAGTCTGCTGTTGTTGAAAGTCTCGTTGTAATACTCCACATACTTCGCTCTGCGTTCTGGATCTGAGAATAACCAGTCTTTGAACTTCTCCTTAATCTGGGACTGCTTTTCTCTAGCAAGCATTGTCTCATTCTTATTAACCACATAATGATACTTGCCATCCCCATCATCCACTCTGTCCCTAACTGTTACAATCTTTAGATTCAAGGTATCCTCAAAAATAGAATAAGCATCCATGCGGCTTGTACCATAGGTCTTCGTAGCTGCCACAGAACGCTTATCCATCGTTTTGTTTTCAATAAACCATTCCATACTCATTTTATTTAAGTGTACCTGAATGCCTGAATTGTACCACTCCGTTCTGACTGCCCTTGCTCTTCTTGGCGTATTAACCAGTTCATAAATAAACTGCTCGTAATCCGTAGGTTCCACCCAAGTAGAACCAATTCTTACATCAATATCGCTCGCTTCAATATCTACGGGCTGAACCTTTTCAAGTGCAGCCACATTCACGGCAAAGGATGGATTATCACTAACTGCTGCCTTTGCTACACGAAACTTATCTCTTACATTCCCAGACAGGTATTCATCTGATGTTTCCCATCCTGCATTTGGATTGTTCTCATTGAAGCTGGCAGGGTTTAAAAAGATTACTCCCTCTAATTCCTGTACAAGTGCAGCTCTCTTAAATTCTGATGTCTGTTCATCCGAGAACTCTACTTCTGGAAATGGAACATCCATATCCTCTGTCACATTCTGTCTCATTTCTTCGATATCTGGTTCATAGATACTGAGCATATAGGGAAGATTTACTCCACCAAACTCATTTACTGAGATATTGAGAGCTTCCACAGCTGTCTCCACTCGATCAATCACAGTTTTTGCCTTAATCGTCTGCTTATAAAACATATCCGCTTTCTTGACCTCCCCATCTTCATTTACCTCTTCTAAAGAGCAAAGCAAAGGATAATCACTATCATCACGAAATGCTGTTTTATTTGCTTTCGATGTTACATAGCCATACTTCTCCACGAAATTATCATATTTCTTATTTAGTGTTCTTTGGCTGTTTGCAAGTTCCTCATCGCTGCATCCTTCCATCTGCAAATCAATCAGTTCTCTTGTTACCTGTCTGATTTCATCTAACAGTCTGATTCTCTCCTCCGCTGAATCTGAAACATTTTGTCTTACCATCTCGGAATTTTCTCTGTAATAGAGCTTTCCTTCAAAGAATGTGTAAGTGAAATTTCTTACATCAGGATTTGCTGGGATGGTATCTTCCGATACTTCCTCTGCATCGACTGCCCTATCGAAATCTGTCATTTCTGCTTTGATATTGCTGATTGCCTGATTAAGCGCTGCATAAAGATTGAAGTCCTCATCGTCATTTACACAGACTGTATATCTGCTGTCCTGCCCATAAATTCTAGTATCATACTCCATACGACCTAATATCATTTCTGGATGTTCTGTGAAATAGCTGTTTACTGCAATGCCATTCTCGGTATAACCTAAATGCACCCAGTCAGGTTCAATGTCAATCTTTCGTTCTCTCTTTTGAAGAAACAGAATATCGGAAGTTACTTCTGTACCAGCACTATCCTTAAATGCAGTATTCGGAAGTCTTACTGCACCCACTAGTTCTGCTCGTTCTGCAAGATACTTTCGGATGGTAGGATTGCTTTTATCAAGCGTTCCCTTTGTGGTAATTACTGCAACCACTCCACCCGGTCTTACCTGATCTAATGCTTTTGCGATAAAGTAATCATGGATACGGAAGTTGTACTTATTGTACTTTGGATCAAATACCTTATAATCACCAAAAGGCACATTTCCTATGACTGCATCAAAGAAGTTATCTGGATAATTCGTTTTTTCAAAACCTGTAATACTGATGTTGGCTTTCTGATATAACTGCCCTGCAATTCTTCCTGAAATGCTATCTAGCTCCACTCCATATAAGTTACTTCTTTGTAATGGTGTCGGAATTGTCCCAAAGAAATTACCAATACCCATAGATGGCTCTAATACATTGCCACCTCGAAAGCCAAACTGTACCAATGCCTGACTCATGCAGCTTGCCACTTCTGGTGCTGTATAAAATGCATTATTAACAGTTGCTCTGGCTGCTGTGTATTCATCCTCGGAAAGTAATTCCTTTAACTCTGCAAATTCCTTTTTCCAGTTCTCGTTTTTCTCGTCAAATACTTGAGATAAACCGCCCCATCCGACATAATTTGACAAAGTTTTCTGCTCTTCTGTTGTAGCAAGTCTGCCCTCTGATTCCACAAGTTTTAGTGTATGAATCGCATCCACATTCCACTGATATCTGGTCTTAGCTCCACCTTTTGGTACTTCCCATAGATTGAAATGGAAGTTGTGCTTTTCTCCATCCACAGGTGTTTCAACTGGTTCTGACCTAGATACTTCAGCATTAGTAGCACCACCATGAAAACTATCACTCCAAGCTTTCTGTTTCTCCTGGTTCTCGACAAATGCTTTCTGCTTATCTAAGAAATCACGATAAATAGGCTTCATCTTTTCCTTATCACCGATAAGCATTTCAAAGTATCTTGCTTTCGCATCTTCCCCACAATAAAATGGCTGCTTCGACATATAGGATAAGACTTCATATAATTCTCGGTATCCCGTACTGTCCTTCACTCGCTCGCCATGTCGGTTCTTGTAATTTAACTGAACTTCAAATGGTTTCATGACATATTCAACCAATCCATAACGATTATTACAGTATCCTGTGCGTTCTTCCTTATCACCTAATGCTATACCCGACAAGAACTCCAAGCGATTTGGCATTAGCAAACTTGTTGAAGCTGCTAAGTCCTGTAAGAATGGATGAAACGGACTATAAATGGAACACTCTGTTACAAGTATCTCCATTGCATCCCTTTTATCCTCATCCATATCTGCAATGACCTGTGCATAATCTGTAGGAATTACTTCTAGCTTCTCAGCTTCTGCCTTCATCTCTGCACCATACTCAGCCATTGTAACCATATGATCTTCTTCTGCTAATTCCTCTGGTGTCATTTCATGGGAACTATCCGCTTCTGCCTGTACTCTGTTGCTCTCATAACTTTCTGGTTCATCAGGAATAGCAAAGGAATCAATTATTTCTACTTCCTCAGGTTCGATATCTTCCACTTCTCTAAAATCTGCATCTATAATATCTTCCCTGTCACCATCCATTGCTATTTCATCAAGAGATTGTCTCTCTGGCTGATATTCTCCTGTCATAATGAGAACACCAATCTCTTTTTCTACTGTCTTCCAAGAAATATAACCTTCTTTTTCGCCTTCCTCATCTCTCCACTGAAAACGAAGTCCCTGTGAATGGAAAGTATCATAGCCATGAAGTCCATATCCTTCTAATGGCCACCCTGCTCCGCCTTGACCATATTCCTTCTTTACCAGTCTAGCTCTTGTACCTGCATCAATCTCTGTTTCATATATCTTACAGATACGAGTTCTTCCATTCTCAAATCCCGAACCCCGAATTAAGGTCTGTTTCACATATTCCGCTGGTACTACCAATTCTTTCTTTGGTTCGATATAAGTGTACTGATATCCTCCAGCCGCTTTCTTTGTTACTTCCTGCCCCTTTCGTTCTAGTCCGAAATCCGCATCAAAAAAGGAAGCCTGATGATACTCGGCTTCCGCACTATTTCCAAATGAATTTAATTCATTCAGTTCTCTATTCAGTTCTTCATCTTCCGATGTTCTATTTAATGAAAGGTCATCACTACTTGATGAAGCACTACTTCCTCTGCCTGCATCTTCGCCTGTTCTCTGATTTTCCACATCTCCATTGTTGAGGATGGATTCTCTGGTTTGTGTTTCTGAAGATAACTCTCCATCAGCTGGTCTAGCAACTGGTTCGCTTCCTCTTCCACTTCCTTCATCTTCTCCTCTAGCATCCCGAATCGGAACAGTGTCTTGTATCTGCTTAGATTGTTCTCCTGTAGATACTTCATCGCCATTCTCCCGTATTTGCCCAGATTCTGAAGGTTCTGTTTCTCCATCTGAATGTTCGGATATAGTAGTCCGTCCACTTCGTGATACATTAACGCCATCTCTGCCATATGATAATCTCCTTTCGTTTTCAATGGTCTTCAAGTTACGATTAAAACTTTTCAGAACACTACAGGAGACATCGCATACAAGAGAACCAAGACGGTAAATCGTATCTTCATCAGTTACATTTACGATTTGACTAAAATCCTGTTCTTGCATAGATAAGTCAAATCCACATCTCGTACCTACCACATACATAACACTCTGAAATACTAACTGTTCAGAAATGCTCATATCTTCTGGTAAGCCCTTGCGTTTTGTAAAAAATTCCTTTATCACACTACCTGATAGTTGCATTAATTCGGACATTCGATCTTCGAATTCCTCTTCTATTATGCCTCTGATCTCGGTCTTTGTAAAGTGTTTTAGCGAAGTCATCATCGTGTTTCTGTCTGTTCCATCATACTGCTTAATCTGCCCTTCTGACACAAGCATATCCAGATAATCCTTTAAGAAATCTCCCTCTAATGTCCATGTCAGGTTCTTGTTTTTGCCACCCGTATCGCTAATATCAAACACATATCTCATTCGTGGATTTAATGCTCTTGAAGGGAAGATGGCAATGCCTTTACTTCCCCTCTTAACAAATCGGTCCACTAACTTCCAAGTATCATAATCAGCACATAATGTTGCTCGTGGCTTCTGGGCATAAATCATAATAATGTTATCAAATTCATAACGATACAGATTACCAGCCAGACGAAGTACAGTTTTCCATTTGTCCGCTGACTTTGTAACATCGTGAATTTCTTCTTCATAGATTGCTCTTACTTTATAATCTACGCTCATTCCATCACCTCCGTATTATTTACTGAACTTTGCTTTTGAATATTCCCTTAAATAGTTTTAATTCCTCTTTGTCCAATGCCACTTCAAATTCCAACCCCAACGCTAATTTATTGGTTCGGTCTTCTTCTTTCTTAATCTTTCTAGCAAGGCGTAAGAGAATATAGTTCTCTTTGGAAAGTCTGACACATTCCTTGAAATCAATAGCTTTGTCAGCCTGTTCCTGTCTTTTCATAATTGTAGCTACAAGTGTTTTATTCACTTCCTCTACTTCCTCTAAAGAAATAAGAACGGATGCTTTCGTAGCACCAGTTCTGTCCCATTCCTTATGAAGTTCACTCATTAAAAATTCCATTGTTTTGTCAATACTGTTAGTTTTTTTCATTGCCTTATCCTCCGCTTATCGTGTTTTCTCTTTTTGTTGTTCTATAGGTTGAAATTCTACGCCCTTCATATCATCTGCATCGAGGATTACCTTCTGCCCATAATAAAGTTCCATTGCCTTATCAATGGCATCTCCAAGTGTTTCTGCTTCTATCTTCTCCACTCTTGAAAGCTGCTCACTAATCTCTATCTCAAATACCTTTGTTGCCATCTATCTCACCATCTCTTTCTGCACAGGTGCTGCTCCAATAAAATTACTATCATACTTGCCACCTGATAGATTATTTAAGAACACTTCCTGTCTGCCAGTGCAAAAGACATCATACATTGCATTCGTAGCAGCCTCTTTCACAGAGGTTTCAAGGATTGGACTCTCTGCAATCTTCTTATAGAAGTTGAACAAATCCTCCTGACTGCTTCTGAAATCATCAATGGTTTCAATCTCTTTCACTTCACCGTACTTTTCTCTGATGATTGAAAAATCTACAAGGCTCGGTGTATTCCCAAGATATACTCCATGATCCCACTCCAAACCGATTGTCTGATTATCCTCAGTAGGTTCTTCGCCCTTTGGATACTTGGTGTACATTCCAGAACCGATTGCAACTACCATACTTCCCTGCTTTACATCCATAAGAAGTAAGTTTCTAGCAGATAGCTTCTCTAATACTCTGTAGTCCGAGCCATTGAAATTGTGAAGAATATCTCCCTGCTCAAAATGGCTGTCCACTGGTTTGTAAGTGAATTGAAACTTAGTATTGGTACTTCCATCAATTCTCAGACCAAGATTGGTTACTTTATCAAGGCAGTAAGCGTTACATACATCCTCTGCAAATACTGTCTTTACATCAATCTCATCAAATCTGCCACCAAGAAATCCTCTTAGCTGCATTTCACTAGAACAAAATCTTGCTTCCACTCTTTTATGCTCTGAAAACTCAATCTGCATCCAGTTCTTATCCTCTGACAAGGTCTTTGCCAGTGCTAATGCAATCTGACCACCCATGACCAGCGAATCCGTTTTTCTTCCAACATGAATCTGCATGAAATCATCCAACGATAAAAGATAATTCATTGTTTTTCCTTTTAAATGCTCTTTCACAAGCACAATCTCTTCTAACTTCATAAATTCCTCCATTCTACAAAAGAAGGGCGAAACTTTCTTGGCTTCACCCTTGTCCTTTGTCTACTTATTTGGTCTTGCATATAACACAGCACTTCCACTATGGAAGTCCCCATATACAACACCCTCTGCTTCGTTTTTCGCTTCAACCATCTTTCCATTTCCAGCATAAATACCAACATGACTGATATTCATATATCTGCCGTTATTTGTATAACTGTAGAAAATCAGATCGCCCGGTTGAAGTTCTGCTTCTGTTACGGACTTTCCTGCTTCGTTAAGTCCCTGTGCTTCCGCAGCTGCTGTGGTTGCACCACCATAACTGATATCCACTCCCGCAGCTCTCCATGAATAATATGCCAGTGAACTGCAATCATAATAATTGCCTGTATCTCTTAAATCCTGACTGTATGGATAACCTACTTTTGTCAGTGCATAACTTAATACTGACTTTTGCGTACTATCACTAATCGTATTTAAGATGGCATTTATCTCTGCCTGTGTCAGCGAAGAAACACTGTTTCCTCCGCCACCACCTCCACCAGAGTAGCCAATCATTGCAAGATTCTCTGGACTCATCATTTCATTAAGAAGTGCTATCTGTTCCGAAGAAAAACCATATATGGTAATCATATCCCGATAACTCTTTATTGATACATTTACACTTAGGATTGTCTCAGAACTTGTTGTTCCATCTCCATTATCATGTGATTCTGTTCTTGAACTCGTTGTATAGGAACACATGTCATCTACCACATCCTGAAGCCACCCCTTAGAAGTATCATTCATTATAGTCGCAGCATCCCCAATTCCATGCTTCACCATATACACGCACATAATGTCGTAGTAATTAGATGGATTAGCATCCGTACCTTCGTAATCCACATAGACCACTTCTCCACTGTCATATCCCGTATGGTCATTTGCCAGAGTATTCACATCACGATTGAACTCTGCAACATAAGCACTTGTAACTGTCTGGACTGTATCACCCGCTTCAAGTGGTGGTAAAAATAAAGCAAATGGTGAATTGTAAATCGTTGCAACTACTGCAATCACAGGCACACATATCAGCGCTATCAAAAGAACCAACAGCAATAGAAACGGACCAATCACTGCGATAATCTGCTTAATCACCATTGATGCTCTACGAAACACCAAATCTTTTACAAGTTTTGCAAGAGAATCCTGCTGATCATTCTGTGCTTTCATCTTATCTAAAAAGAATTTCACTTTTCTTGCACGATTACTACGCACCATATCGTCATGTTCTATCTTTGCTCCAACTACTTCTCCTGCCGCAAAACCTATTGCTGTACCAACTCCCGGCGCAACTGCTGTGCCTGCTGCCGAAGCTGCAACTTTTGTTGTAACCTTAGCCGTAATCTTAGCTGTTTTCTTTGCAGTCTCTTTTGTAGTCTCTTTAGCGACTTTTTTCGACACATCTTTTACAGTCTTTTTCGCTGCTTTCTTTGCAATCTTCTTACCTGCCTGAACCTGCTTAATCTTTCTTTGCTTTGCTGCGATTGCCTGCCTTTTAAACAATGCCGCACCTCTCGACGCAGTACCTGTTACCGGTTTCGATGCTTCATACATAATTCCAGCAGCCTGTTGTACTTCTCTACCACCTTCCATATGGTCTGTTGCAGTCTTTGCACCTACAACTCCTGCATTCCGAAGTGTAGTCTTCTTGACCTTAATGGGCTGGTTACTATTCTGTATCCCTTTACAGAATTTAGAAATACGTCCTGTTCTATCAGCCTTTGTCTTATGAATGGTGCTCTTTCGATATGACTTACTTTGCTTCTCATTAGCAACCGCACTACCCTTAATCTTGGGAGAACGGTCAACAGTGTATATATTACTACCTTTGATGGATGCACCTTTGGGAACATGGCTGTGAATCTTCGCTTTCTCTTTGGTATGAATCACCATCGGCTTATCATCAACCTTTTTGATGTTCAATGTTCTTACCTCCCTGCCAAATAAAACATGCCACCATGATTACTCCTAGTGGCATATCCTTCTTATTCTTCAATTCCTTTTGCTCTCGCAAGTGCTGCCTCTTTTGCTTTCTGTTCCGCAATCTTTTCATGGATATTGGTGTTATAAAGTTTATAGAGGTTGGTATCCTTACTGATCTGATTATCAAATGGAATAACTACTGAACCACATTTAATCAGTCCCATACCTGATGAAGTGTTTGTTACAAATCGAAGCTGTGCTTCTGATACACCAACTACTTCTGCCATCTTAGAACTGTCTGTATTTGCCTGTTTTAATAAGGCTACAAATTCTGAGTTAGCAAGCATTGTGGTAGCTGTATAGTTCTGTAATAAATCCACGACATTCTGTGTGATACCAGTACATAAACCTCCCTGCTTACGCACTTTTTTCCATAACTGCTGTAAATACTTCGCAGAATATTCTGAGTTAAGCAAAACGTGGAATTCATCAATATAAAGCCAAGTTGCCTTACCTGCTTTTCCATTCTCTACAATTCTCTGCTGAATACTCTCCATCATAACAAGCATAGTAATAGGACTAAGTTCTGCACCTAAGTCTCTGATTCCATATACAGTAAATCTGTTATCTACATCCACATTTGACTGGTGATTGAAGATATTTAAGGAACCAGATACAAATAACTCAAGTGACAATGCAATATCCTTCGCTTCATCTTCTGGTTGCTGTAACAGTAAATCATAGAAGTCTGACATAACAGGGATATACTTTTCTTTGCTTCTTGCAATGTCGATATAGAGTTTTCTTACACATCTATCAATGATTGATTTCTGTCTGGAATTTAAAGTATCTCCAATACACTGTTCACAAAGACCAAGCATAAACTCGCCCTTTTCTCTTACCCAACCCTTAGAATCGTTCTGGTCTAAGTTCCATACATCCATCGCAAGGGGATTCACATAGTTGTCTGTGTAGGTAGACATATTTACTACAGTTCCACCATAGGTCTGTGCAATATCAAAATACTCGTTCATTGGATCAATTACGATGATTTCATCATCACCCGATAAGAATACATTTCCCATCTCCATCTTACAGAAGAAGGACTTTCCAGAACCAGGTACTCCAAATACGAATCCGTTTCCGTTAATCAGTTTCTTACGATTCCCTACATTGATGTTCTTTGAAATCTGATTGATGCCGTAGTAATTACCTCCAGCATCATTTAATTCCTGCACATTAAATGGCATAAGAACAGCTAGTGACTGTGTAAGCATAGTTCTCATGGTTTCTACCTGTCTCACTCCAATTGGAAGTGTAGTATTTAGTGCTTCTCTCTGTTTCAAATAATGCACATCAATGGTACAACTGTTACGCTTTCCAATGGTTTCAATGGTTTCGCAGATGCTTTCTAATTCCTTTTTGCTCTCCGCCATAACAATAATGGTGACTCCCACATAGAACAGGCACTGGTCATTCTCACGCACATCATCCATAATTGCTTCAATTTCCTTTTTCTCTGTTCTCTTTGCATATGAGATTTCAGTAGAAAAGTCATTGTTCTTATTACGAACTCTCTGCTGTTTGATAATGTCAGATTCAATACCTAAGTATTTCTTCTGAAGTGTCTTTGTGGTCAAGTCCTTTGGAACTGGAACAACATCAATACTCGTCATAGAGTGTACTGGAAGTGACGTAATCTCATTGATGAATCGGTCTGACAAGCTGCTTGGATACTTCTTAATAAACAATGCTCTGCAGAACTTGCTCTCATCTTCAAAGTGGTCTGGGAAGAACTTAATCATGCCATTGCATAAATCATTCTTAAAATCCGCTCCTACCTTCTTTGCTTCCTTCAAATCAAAGTTGAAACTGTTCTCATCTCCTAAGTGGTAATAATCATAAAGCACCTTAATTCTTTCATTTCCAGAAAGAGGAACAATCTCTGCTCCAAGTTCTACAAATGCCTTATGAATGGTTGCTTCAAGGGTTGCAAACTGTGCCTTTGCCTCCTCGAAATTCTTTCTTTCGATCGTGACAGTCAGGTATCTTTCCTGCTCAATCCCCTGTCTGCCCTCATGAATCTTTTCTTCAATGATGTCATTGTAAATCTTACGGAAACTGTCATAACCATCATCACAGTAAGCAAGCAGAACTTTGTCTCTCAGATCAATCATGTTCTTATTCTTATTGTTGATTGTAATTTTGAAGTTACAATCCAAAGAATTAAGGAACTTACAATATCTCTCAAATACTCCAATTTGTTCATCCTCTGTTGCTGTGGTGTAGTTAATATCCTGAAAACGATAACACTTTGAATATCTATTCTTTGCCACTTCAAAGATTCCATTCTCTGCTACCGCCATAATTTCAATGGTTTCCTGTATGGATTTCGGTGCCTTGTAAAGAGGTTCACTTGCTTTCTTTAACACCTTGAATCCGTCTCCAAATAAGCCCATTCGCTCTTACCTTCCTTTCTGCTTTCGCATATAGCACCGCCGGAGTAATCCCGGCAAGTGCCAACATTACCCCGACTAAAAAGTCAGGTATTCCTTCTAGTTACTACTGCATATACTTATATGCCATGATTCCTGCTACCGCTGCTACGATAACGCCAATCAGTCCAAATAACATTCTCTTCGTCTTTTTCTTCATAGCTTCAAATTCCTCCGTATTCTTTGCCTGTTGCTTTGTGTTATTATCCTCAGTTACCTTTGCTGTATCTTTCTTAACAGCTTTCTGCTTCCCCTTTTTCTTCCTACCTGTGGAGAGTTCCTCCATGCGATATTCTGCAATCGCAAGTTCTCCCTCTGTGGACAGATAAGTAAGAGGTTTATTAGAAAACATAAACTTCAGCTTTTTTCCCATATACTCATAGAAGTCCATTCCGTTATAGGAATAGAATCCGCCAAGTGCGATTGGTGCAACACAAGGAATTGCAACATAAGCTGCTCCTGTAAGACCAATATATCGGTACAAAAGAAGTACCAATGTGCCTCCAACTGCCACACTTGCTACAGAAAAGATAAGCTGTTTTGCAGAAAGACCAAGTGCAACTGATTCCTGATAACGATCAATATCTTTGTTAATCTCAATTACCATTACTTTCTACCTCACTTTCTCTTTTACTTCTGGTGTCTTTTTTACTCCGATACTGTCTTCATACATCTTCATGCCCTCTGGACATAATTCTCGTAATTTTTCAGCATCAAACATATAAAGTGGATACTGACTAAATCCACTCTGTTTCACAAGTCCTGAAAACTCGCCCATATGATTCTCTTCAATAAACTTCTCAAGTTCTGGCATATTGTTTAAATCT
This sequence comes from Lachnospiraceae bacterium LCP25S3_G4, assembly GCA_052116865.1. GTDB lineage: Bacteria > Bacillota > Clostridia > Lachnospirales > Lachnospiraceae > CAUPWF01. The sequence goes on from JBQKKG010000007.1 coordinate 26,788, forward strand.
ACATAGGCACAGTAATCAGGGACTTGTCCATCTAAATTGACTGTCAAATCACCAAATGGTTCTGGATAACCTTCTTCATGGCTTACCAAGCCAATATAAAGACATCCATTATTCAGATAACTGTTAATATCAATCGTTACCTTTTCTGTACTTCCCCATTGTGTCTTATAATCTAATTCCATTGCCGCTCCTTTCTACAAGCCAAATGCCTTGCTTGTGAGTGACTGCGCTCCCTTAACACTTCCAACTGTCATTGCAATCGTAAATGTCATTTCACACAGATAAATGAGCGTCTGTGCCCAGTCTGCATAACTTCCTGTAAAAGATGGAAGTCCCGCACTAACAAAAGCATTACACACAATAATTGCAAGTGCCATAGTGACTGCCTCAAAGACAACAGATAAGAAATATTTGCAATAAGATACTACGGTATGACTTACTGTTCTGTTTCCACCCATTGTAGAAAACGCTATCGCTCCCATCGGCACGATAATCAGTATCTTTAAGAATCTGAAATACACTGTGTAAATAATGAAAAAGCCACAGATAATGATAATAATGGAAAGTAATGCTGCCAGAATTAACATGACTAGACTCTCTCCAAATCCTAAATTCTTAATAATATCTGCCTGTGCACTATCAATACTTAGTGTCGTTGTTGTGCCTGCTGTCAGCAGATTAACCAAATTTCCAATGGAAGTAAAAAACGCCTTCATAATCGTGACATTATTGGCAACAAACCATTCTGCCAGTCCCACTCGAATCAGCATTCTTAAGATTACTTCAAATCGCATATCCTCTTTTACATCCACACTCTCCGAACAGAAACCGATAACAAAGAACAAGACGACCAGAGATGAACCAACCGCTACAAAGATTGGTTCTATCCCTTCAATAATTGCCCAGGGACCTCCGCCCTTAAAGTTAACCGGTGACTGTCCAAGCATTGAAAATACAAGTGAAATCTGGTTGTTCCAAAAGCCGAATACCATTTCTAATAGAGACAATATTTTGTCTCCAAGTTTGAATATATCCATACTTGTAATTCACCTTCCTTCTTAATATCTGCGAGGCATGACTGCCCCGCATTTGCTTTTCCCATAATTCCTAAAAGCCAAGGAATGTTAATACAGTAGAGATACCTGCCATCATAACACCTGCTACAATTCCCTTTAATGCTGAGTTCATAGTAGAGGAATCCTGCTGCTGATATGCCTGAGCGAACTCCATTACGTTTTTTGCCAAGATAATGACACCGACTGCACCGATGACTGCGATTACAAGTGTCTTTAAGTTATCGAGTGGCTGGGTTACAGCTGATGTTCCTGTTGCTGCTGCAAAACACTGTGTGCTCATAAGGCTGACTGCCATTACACTTCCAAATACTGTTGGAATCAGTTTCTTTTTAACATTTCCATAAAATCCTTTCATTGTGTTACCTCCGTTTACTTTGTTTGATGTGTTTGCTGTTACTGCTGTGCTTTTTTTACGCATAATAAAATCTCCTTAAAAGTCTGGTGCAGAGGTCACGCCGGATATAAAAAGATGAACATCATCTATCCGGCTAAAATGACCGAATAGATAACATTCATCTACTCATATCTGCGTTGTTATTAGTTTCTATCAAAACAGGATTACTCCTGGTACCTAGGTTAATCAGGCTTTTCCTGATGCGTTACTGCGATAACCACCTCCTTCATATCTAAGCGTTCCTATACCAAACTTCCCGCATTTCTTTCACACTATAATCAGGATAAAAATACTGCATTACCAATGCTTTTGATACTTTTGCTTCAAGTGCCTGTTGCATCTCGTGTATCTGTTCATCAGAATAATGCCAATGAACGATTCGATTTGAAATCTTATCTTCCCATTCTGGAACTTCCCTTCTTGCTTTAGGTTTAGGACGAACTCTTTGATTCTCCGTCATTTCCTCTGCATACTCCAATTCGTTTCCCTGCTCCTCATTTAACTTATTCTTCTGAACTTTTTCTTCCAGACTGCTAAATCTTCGGTTCAGTTCAACCTCTCCAAGCAGCATAAATTCCTCATACTTCAAATCGTCAATATAAATATTCTCTCCCTTTTCCTTCATCTTTTCAAAATGTGCAATTGCCTTTTGAGACAGAATTTCAAAAGGTGGACCAATCAGATTCTGATTCGCTTTAACATCATGAACATAAGGCTCACCTTTTCCATCTGATGTCTGGTCGAACATTGGATGTGCGAAAGGAATATACTTATTATCAAGAATTGGATCAAAACCACGGATAAAGATAATACATTTCTTGTTATCCAGCTTTCTTACCTCATCAGGAGTAAATATCTCTCTTCCTAACACATCAAAATTCCTTGAAGAGCTTCCTTGTCTGCCTCTAGTTTCTCCACTCGACTTCTTATCAATCGTGCTTTTTCCAAGCAGTTCTGACACATATTTGTGAGTGGATTGTTCGTTTCCACCCAAATAGATAAAAGTATCACAATTGCCGGGGATTGTTTCCCAAGTATCCTTAAACAAAGCCTTTAGCTGTGCAAAGTTCTGAATGATGATAATACTTGAAATTTCCCTGCTTCGCATAGTAGAAAGCAGCGAACAGTAATCATCTGGTAATGCAACATTCGCAAATTCGTCTAACATAAAGGTGACATGGATTGGAAGTCTGCCACCACAGTTAAAATCTGCCTGATAGTACAATTCCTGAAATATCTGCGTATAAAGCATACCGATAATGAAGTTATAGGACTTATCTGAATCTGGTATTACACAAAATAGAGCTGTCTTTGTTTCCCCATCTCCATTTACACCAATGCCTATATCTGCAAGGTTTAGCTCATCCTTCGATAGCAATCGTAATACCTGCTGATTCTCAAGGAAGGCAAGTCTTGAGTTTGCACTGATAATAATGGAACGAACTGTATCTCCTGCACCACGCATACACTTGTTATACTGTTTAACTGCTGGATGATTTGCACCTAATGGTGAATTTTTTTGTAAATAGGACATTCTCTGGTCTAGCATCGACTGTTTTCCTTGTTCTACAACCTCTGCTTCCCCAATCAGTTTTAACACTGTTTCAAAATTACGCTTACTCGGTTTTTCTTCTAGCCAAACATAATAGAAAATGGACTGAAGAAATAACCCCTCTGCCTTCTCCCAAAATGGATCAGATGGTGTAGCACCTTTTGGTGTGGTATTACTGATAATATTAGTAATCAGTTTTACAACATCTGTTTCTTCTCTGATATAGGAAAATGGATTGTAACAGTCTGACTTATCCATCTCCAATAGGTTAATAACTTTCACATTGTACCCGTTCTTTTTTAACATTCCACCTGTACTTCTAAGGATTTCTCCCTTTGGATCGGTGCAGATAAAAGAACAGTTATGAGGCATCTGCATCAGATTTGGCTTTACTTCATAAAAAGTTTTACCAGCACCAGAACCACCACATATCAAAATGTTTCCATTCAGTTTCAATCTTCTGAAATCAAGTGACATTCTTACATTCTGGCTTAGAATACGATTGAAATTCTCATCCTTATCTGCAAGAACCTTATTGACTCTCTGTGGTGTCTCTAGTTTTGCTGTACCAAATTCCTTTCCCGGCATCATATTTCTTTGACTGGTGTAATACATAACAATAGCCATTGCGTATATTCCCAACACAATGGCTACTGCTTTTACTGTATATTGATTGAAGTAATTGCCATATGGTACAGCACATACTTCATTGAATCTACTTAGGAAGGCATTAAACTCTATGCCATCTTCCCATGCTCCACCTATCAGATATCCAAGATACCATGCTGCTAATGCTCCAAGTAGAAGAAAGAGAACCGATGGTTTCTTTTTACTTGTCTGCATAGGCTCTACCTCTTTCTTGTTGTGGTTGTCTTCGTAGTAGTGGACTTCGTGGTAGTCTTAGTTTCTCCCGCCTTTCCACGCTCGCCTCTAGTTTCTGTCTTAGTCTGCTCATACTTCTCACGCAAATTGGATTCCACTTTATCATAATGTGTATATAGTTCTTCCCCTCGCTTCGTCTCTACCACTCGATTCTGTGAATCGTACATCTTATAGTTCTTATTGCTGTCGATAAAGGTAAGCATTGTCTTTCCATTATGAATCTCCATAATGTTTTCCTTATTCAGCCACACGAATCTTGCGTTATCTCCCCAAGTGCCTGGTACTCTGGTTTTTACTGCATGTTCATTTTCCTCAACAATAAGATTCTTGCTGATTGTGACATCGGATAAGTTCATATTCTTAGAAGCAGAAACTGCTCTCATTCTTTCGGCAAGGCACTGATATCCTCTCACTCGATTTAAGAACGCTTCCTTGTCCATAATGACCTTATGCTCACCAGAAGCATTCTTTGTACCAAGAACACCAATGGTTTCAAGCTGCTTAATAACACTTTCTGCCTGAGAATTATCAATACTGAAATTCTCCTTTACACTGTCCACACTGATACTCTGTTTGCCCATCGCAAATAATCCAACTTTTTCAATTAGACCATCCATAACAGTACTTACTTTCACTCCATCCTCACTGTGGACCATGTCGTTTCCCATTTTTTGATTCTTAAGAAAATCCATCAACTTTCCCAGCTGCTTTTCATCCCCGTTTTTCAAGTAATCATCAAAGGTGGCAATACGTCCTGAACTGAGTTTCTGAAGGATCATATTTACTCTAGGAACTGCTTCCGTGTGGAAAATAACCTCGCTCATACCATCCTTATGATTCAAATCCGGTAATACAGAATATAGAATCCCATATTTCTTAGCCAGTTTTTGAACTTTTTTCATATCTTTGGTTTCAAACTGCAATACCTGCAAATCTCCACCCTTCATCAATAACTTTCTCATTGATGTTTTTCCTAAAGATTTCTCATAATCGAGAAGTCCCTTTAAGACATCAATTGCTTTCTGCATGGCGCTAATACCACCACTGCCTACTTTCATAGCAATCTCTACACCATCATATGCGACACGGATAATCTGTACCGCCTCTTGAATTTCTTCTGCCATCTGTCATCCCTCCTACAATACTGGTTCTCTCAATGTGCATCTCGGTTCAGATTCAACAGACTTTTTGTCTGCTTCTTCTTCCTCCTGTTCCTCTGTTTCTCTCTGACTTTCAGCAATCTTTGCCTTGATACTTTCAGAATCTGCCGTTCTTACCTCATCTTCAGATACATCAATTCCATACGCACCCAATACTTCCGAAAGTCTTGTTATCGCTTTTTGCTCCTGGATACGATACATCTCAATAGAAACTAACAAATTCTCAATCTGGCTTACCCAAGTTGGCTTCACATCATACATCACAGAATATTTCTCCATAATGCGTATGGAATCCGTTTCATCCACCGATTCTACCAGTTCATCAATCAACTTATTTGTAAGTTCTTTGTCCGAAGTCTTGAAAGCAAACTGCACGATAAATTCCTTTTCTTCATTAGAAAATGAATGTGATACCTTACATATATCATTTATGGTTTCGCTTATCATCAATAATCCCATAGTATCCTCCTAATAATCCATACTGTTTTCAAGTACAGCAATTTCAATGATTTCCTTCATCTTTTCTGCTGATACATTGTTGTTAATTAGTTCTACAAGCTGCCCCTCAGTAAGTCCTCGTTCCATACCAGTCTTTATCTGGATAAGCTGTGCTGGAACTAAATCTCCCGATGCAACAAGTTTCACAATATCCTGTCTGCTCTTTTTCTTAAAACCAAGCCTTCCGATCAGTGCAGCAACACCTGTTTCACTTTTTCTAATAATTTTCTCTACTGGAACTCTCTGCACCATTCTTCCCTGAGCATCAACTACTGGCATCTGATAATAAACTGGGATTGCATTGCTACCTGTAAACATTTCTGGAATTGGAGCTGTGATATTAGATGCAGCCTGTTTTTCCTCTTTTACAGTTGTATCCTCTGGTTCGCTGTCTGCTATCGCTTTTTTTGCGACAACTGGTGTATCTTTTTCTGGCTTATCTGCTCTTGCAAGCAGTTTATCCTCTAAAGTATCTATGCGTGTCTGCATTCTTTTCATCTCCTTTTCTTTATCCGTGATTTGTTCACGAAGTCTTGCTATCGTAGAATCTGCTTGATTTAACTTGTTCTGCTGTGAATTAAGCAACGACTCCGCATCGTTGTACTTCTGTAGCAGATTATCTCTGACTTCCTCATCTCGCTTAGTGCTTTCAAAGATTGTCAGCTTCTTATTCAGTTCATCATAGCGTTGCTCCTGATACTGAATCTTCTCAATAGATGCTGCCATTTGCTCCATCATTTCCTTTACATATGCAGGAGCATCCTCTGCTCCTACCCTGGCTGCTTTTGCCTTTTCTAACACCGACTGAAATAATTCCTTCATTTCAGCAACATTACTTTTATTTCCAACCGAGCTTTCTATTGTTGCTATGGGAACACCCTTTTGAAAGAAATCCAAAGCAACCTGCACCTGATATCCTGTCAATTCTGGATGATTTGCAACCAGTTCCACAAATTCCACATCTATTCCCTTTCTCAAATAACTAGATAACACCTTCATTTGAGATAGCTTGAAGTTCTTTTTCAAATACAAATCAATCTGATCCTTTTCAAGTCCAAAAGTCAAATCCTCTTCAACAAGAAGATACACATCATCTTCAAAACGGTTTGCATTTTTGATTTCTTTAAGTATGTTACCTCTCCTAATGTTGTCCATTCTAAAACCTCCTTCAACTAAAAAAACAGCCTAACGAATTGGCTGCTTCTGCTTAGTTCTTTCTGTTATTTTGTTCTTTGTATTATCCTCAATCATAGTTCTATCCTCGTTATCAGAAATCATATCTTTCACTATCGACTTTCCAAGATTAAGTTCTTTAAATACTACTTTCTCCTTGCTACTGACAATCGAATACTGTTCCCTGTAATACTCTTTAAGCTGCTCCACCTCTTCTAAGGAATATCCCTCTTGTTGTAACTGACTCATTAGATTTATCCACTGATTATGCTCTTCCTCAAAGAACTTATCCCCATTCAGATAACTATTTTCCGCTGTTTTTAACTCCTCTAAATCATCAGCAATCGCAAAAATCGTTTTACACTTTTCTCTAGAACGATATACTCTGCTTTTTTCTGTGGATGCCTCCTTCTTCTTACCAGTCAAATTATCAACTGTTGCTGCTAGTTCTACTACATTATGAACATTATGCCTTACTAAAAACAAATACTGCTGTTGTAACTTCTGCATTTTTTTTATGTCATTCTTATATTTCCAAGCCTGACTATAAGGTTTTTTCTTTAGTTTTCCGATTCGATATAGCTTCGCATAATATCTTTTCTGAATACCAGACATCTTTGCTCTGCGATACCGTCTCACATAGCACTTCACAATTTCTGGCTGTATCTCTTGTTTCATAGCTTGATAGAAAGCTAAATCTTCGGTGGGTATTCTTTCACGAATCCTCTCCTCCGAATAATTCTCGCCGAGTGTCTTGCATCGCTTAAAACGATTCATCCCCGGTGGCTTTACGGCAAGATATTTTCCTTGCTTCACTTCATACCCTTTATCATGAAGCAATTCTAAAAACTGTTCAAAATCACCAGCCTGCAAAATACATGCATCTAAATCTCTTACTATCATATCTGACCACACGAATTTACCATCTCGATACTCATTCCATTCATGATAGTATTCGTGCTTTTCATTCTTATCTGTTTCAATATCAATCGTAGATAAGCCAAATTCCTCACATAAGCGATTGGTTATAGGCTGTATTTCTTTAGCCCAGTCCCCTTTTTCATAACGATACTTTTTCCCATCTACAAAGCTAACACTGTTAAATACTGTATGAGAATGAATATGGTCCGTGTTATCGTGAACACAGAACACTGCCTCATACTCTTTGCCCAAGTATTCTTCCACAAATCGTCTGGTTATTTCATAAGCTTTATCAGAATCAATTTCACCTTCCTTAAAAGATAAAATAATATGATAACCCTGACGCTTATCAATCTTTCCAAACTTTCTTTTTGTTGCTTTCATTTGTTCAAAAGCATTGTCTGGCTGGCAGTTGATTCCTCCAATCAGCCTTCCATCCCGTGTTTTCTCTGGATTCATAACATACTCAAGTGCTGTCTTTAAATGTCTGCCATGAAAACCAGAACCACAGTCTTTCATATATAGTATCTTGCTAATTGCCAATCTGCTCCACCACCTTTTTAACCTCCAAATTCAGCTTTCGCATATACGCTGTTAAGCTATCTTTATCTTCCTTTGAGTAAAGTTCCGTATTGTTATTGTAAGTAATCTGGTTAATATTCACACCAATTCGATTGACCTCATTAATCAATTCCTTTAGCATCTTGCGTATTTCTGGATAATCATTTGGTTTCTGGTCAATAAGAAGTCTAAGATAAGCGGACTCAGACATACCTGCCTCTTTTGCCTTTATCGCTAACACCTTTGCTTCCTCTGGAGTCAGTCTAAGCAGCTTATCAATGCTGTGCTGTCTTCCCGCCATCTAATCACCTCGCTCTCGCACTTACTTCCTGCTTTGGAAATGCAGTCGTAATATTTTGTACTGTATCGCTAATGTCCTTCCCTTGTGACAAATTAGTAATCAATTCATCCGCAAGTTTCACCGCTAACTCTTCTACTTGTTTTCCATACTTCGTCTGATCAAATAGCTTATCAAGCACCTGTTCTTCCGATTTCAAGTTGTCATAGCGGCTCTGCATGTTTCCAAATTCAATCATATCCCTAGCATTTTGCCTTTCGGCATCAATATCCAAGATAAACTCATAATTCCATTCACATACAAGATCAATAACATCATCCATTGAATATTCTTCCCAAACAGTCTCCTCTTTTTTGTCAGCTAAGTCTCCTCTAAAATGAACACCCTCCACATGACCAAGCACATAATCATGGCCTTCAAAGTAATCAATAATAATCTCTGCCTCTTTATCTGTAAAATGAAATCCTGTCTCAAAGTTCCTTTGGAATTCTAGTAGTGATTCTACTGTAGATAATTCTACTGGTTTTGTTCCTTGTAAATCTTCTCTGTCCATCGCTACAAGTACACCTCCTTATCCGTGTTTAGTTAAAATTATCATGGCTCTCTTGCCCAGTGCTAATACCCTGAGCATGGCTAGATACGCAGATTGGATATCCATCCATTCTGCTTCCTAGTTAGGGGAAAAATCCCCCTAAAACCCCTTTATATCTCCACATGGTCGCACTTTTTAAGTTCATTTTGTGCTTGTGGTCTTACTTTTTAAGTTCACCTGCCCATAATGGTCTCACTTTTTAAGTTCACTTTCTAAAAATAAAAAGATATTTATATCAAGCCTTCTTAAAGTGGTCGCATATTTTAAGTTCTTTTTGGTATAGTGGTCTTACTTTTTAAGTTCACCTACCAGAAATGGTCGTACTTTTTGAGTTCACTTTCACCTTTGATGCAACAAGCCATTCATTATAGTCTTTAAAGCCTTTTGGCGGAGGACAATCTTCCACATCATACCCTAAACCGTAGTATTTGACTGTTAATTCGTCGCTTGCCTTTCGCCCTGGCACATCTGCATCTAAGCAAAATCTGATAGAACTTACCTTTGGATGTTCTTCCAAAAATATTTCTAGAGGTGCATCAGACAGCATTCCAAGTGCTAGTTTATTACTCTCGTAATCGCCAAACATATCAACATAGCTCATAAGGTCTATTGCAGCTTCAAAAACAATCAGCTGCGTACTGTCCTCGTTAGAAACATTGAAACCATATCGTTTATCATTGCCTGCAACGTCACACTTAAATGGTTTTCCTTCTTTGTCAAAAACACCTCTCATACTGGCAAATCTAGTGACTCCTTCTTTATCATTTCCTCGAAATACTACATTATGATGATGCCTACTTTCGTATATCAGCCCCTGACTTACAAAATAGTCTATAACTGCCTTACCAATAGCGCGATCCCGATTCAAGTAATCATACAGGTATGAATTATCAGCAGATGGTTCAGGCAAAACAAATGGCTTTCTCTCTTCTGTTTTTTGAGTGGGCACCTGATATTTTAGTTTTGGTTTTTCAATAGCATTTGGTATTCTTCTATACCCTGCAAAATCCAATAACCAAAAGACTGCTTCTTTAACATCCATACCACAGAACACTCGTAAGAAATCAATCTGAGAACCACCATTATTCCCTTTGTCATACTGTCTCGACCAGCGATACCAGTGACTCTTATCATAGATTCTTATGGAATCCATTTCTTTCAAAGTGTAATACTTTCCAACACGATTTACCGTATAGCCTAACTGTGAAGCAACCGCTGTAAGGTCAACACTTTTCGCCACTCGAAGTTCTTCCTCTGTAAATCTATCATCCATCCTTATCACCTGCCTCTTTCCTTTTCCGCAACTAATGATGAGTTCATATCAAATGTTTTATAGTCTGTTGCAAGATGAATATTGGGATTCTTAATCATTCCCTTTTCCTTAAAGCTAAAGAACTCACAATTCTTGCCACCAACAATAATATGATCCACTAACGGGATTCCCATCATTTCACATACAGAATTCATCCTGTCTGTCATCATTGTGTCTGCCTTACTTGGTGTGAGGTTTCCAGTTGGATGCGAGTGGACCAGCATGATACTAGCTGCGTTTGACAATATACTTGCTTTTAGCAGCTCTCTCGGATGTGCCATTGCTTCATTCAATGCTCCAATACTTGCGAAGTGTACATTGATTGGTTTTAGGTCTGAACGAAGGTTAATTACGCATACCACCTCTCGGTCAAATTCCGACATTAATTCCCCTAGAACTGCAACTGCCTCTGTTGGAGAAGTAAAAGGATGCTCCGAGAAAATAGGCGCATCCTTTACTAATCTTACTGATACCACATCAAGTCCAAATTCATTCTGTACTTCTGGTTTCTTCCCCATCCGCATCAGCCTCCTCTCCGAACTCAACATGGATTAAAAGTTCTCCATCCGTGTCATTCATCAGAGCAATCAGTTCCTGCATTGTCATCTCCTGCTCCATTATGACCTCCTTATCTGGACTTTTCTGTTGCTGAGTAAATCAACTTAGGCTCTGCTACAATTCCATCCAAACGCTTATTTGGAGTATCTGTTGCAAGAGAAAGTTTTCTCAAATCTTTATCATAGTGATATACCTGATTCGATAATCTTTCCTCTAACGATACCTGATCCATATTGATTTCCGCTACCATCTGAGCAAGTTCATTTGGATCACCCATATTAGAACTTACTGCGATGACTTCATGCACAGATGAAGGCATAATATAGAGGTCTGTTTCTAAGTCTTCTGCCAATGCATGAAGCTTATCTTCATACAGCATGGAGATTGCTCCATTGATACCCTGCTCATTAGAAATCACATACATAGACTGTTCAGGAGGAATTTCTCCAATCATCATTTCTGCAATTTCAAGTGGCATTCCATCCTTCATAAACATATCCTTAATTACCTCATTCATGTTTCTGATTCTTGGCGGGAAAATTCGTCTGGTATTCTCTACCGCAGCCTTAAACATTTCATCTTCACTCATGCCAAGCTGCTTTGCTAGAGAATTATGAACCACAGTACTTTGAATGCCAGAATCTTCTACCTTCACTATCCAGCGATAAATAATGGACAAATCCTGAAAGGCTCTGTTTGGTGCATCTTCAAGAAGCGCTTTATTCTGCTCAGTATTTACAAGCTGGAATACGATGTTATCCTTTGCACTTTCCATATCAAGGGAAGGGACATTATCTGGAGCTTCTCTCATGGCTTTTTCCATCATGGCTGCTGCATCAGTTAATACCAACTCAAGATTGTCTGTATCTTTGTAATGCTTATACATGTTGTTGATATAGATGGTAGGCGAAACTCTTACCCCTTCTCCCATTAATGTCAGTCCATCTACTGTATGATTCACCTTTTCTGTGGGATTTACTGCCAGCTTCATATTCTGGTACTGTTCTGGTAAAAAATCCATAAACTTCTCTTTTACTACCTCTTTAAAAATCTCATAATTCATCATAATAAAATCCTCCTAATTGTTGTTGGATGGTTCTGAACTCATCCAATTCTCTGCTAATTGACTCATTAATACTTCCGTTGGTTCTGCCACGCTCTTTGTCTTCATTGACTGAACTAGGCCAATCGGAATATCAATGCTGATACTGATTACACCTTCTGCATTACTACGAAGATAAATACTAATGTTGTCTGACATAATTAACCTCCTGACATTGAAATAGGGAGCTACAAGCAATGGCCTGTAACTCCCTGTGTGAATAGTTCCTATTTCTTTCTACGCTTCTTCCTTATCCTCTTTCTTTTTCCAAAAGAGTGCCGCTACACCAAGCGTAAGTGCAACTGCCCCGATACCTCCATAAAGCCAAGGATTGAAGTTATCGCCTGTCTGTGGTAACTTCGGTTCGGTTGGTTTGTTGCTGACAGCAAGCTTGTATTCTATTACCCCAACCTTGCCATCTCTATACTCAAAAGTTACTTCCTTTACTGTTTCATCAAGGATATAACCCTTTGGAGCCTCAACTTCAACCACATAATAAGTGATTGCCGCTTCATACTTGCCATCTTTAAATGTGCCAATAGCAAGTTCTTGTGATTCTGCATGACCGTTTTTGTCAGTGATTAAGGTTTCAATTACTTTACCATCCTTATCACGAATCTCGAACTTAGCACCAGCTAAAGCCTTGCCAGTATCCGCATTCGTTTTCTCAATGATAATCTTTCCAACAGCTGCTTCATCTTTCATAGAAACCTTCTGAATATCTGCTGTCTCCGTTACTGTGAACTCAACATCTTTGGCGATTACATAACCAAATGGAGCAGTTTCTTCTCTTAAGATATACTTGCCAATAGGAAGTCTTTCGATAAGATGTGCTTTCTTTCCAGAAGTCCATTTCTCTACTACTTTTCCATCTGCATCAATTATAGAAAGTACTGCTCCTTCTAATTCATGCTCTCCTGTAATATCTGTCTTCGTGAAGTATACCTTAATTGGCGCATTTGTAAATTCAGCTTCAAATTCTAATACCTTAATAGAATCTCCCTGATAAGAGGCATTCACATCATAGGTAATGTCTGATTTCACATATCCCTTTGGTGCTTCCACTTCTTTTACATAATACTTTCCAAGTGGAAGGTCTGATACAAATGTTACCTTACCGTCTTTTCCCGTTACTGCTCTTTCAATCTCGGTGTCAGCCTTTACAATTACTTCACCATCCGCATTTACAATGTCAACTTTTGCAAACAATCCAAATGCTGCTCCGCTTAATACTTCCTTTGTTTCTGCATCTTTCTTAATAACAGTTATCTGTACCTTCTGTCTTTCATTGGTTACAGACATTCCAGCATATACGACAGCTGTATTCTGATCCACATAAGAAAGTTCTGCATCCTTTGGTGTGGAATCTAAAACAAATCCTTCAATTGTCTTGGTTTCTACCACATAGTATTTACCAAGTGGAAGGTTCTCTAAGGTTGCATATCCCTTTTCATTGGTAACAATGGTAGCCACTAATTCATCTTTCTTGTAGCTGATTGTTCCAAGCCCATCGGCACTTACCACATCTTCCTTTGCATATACTTCAAAGGTGACTCCAGCAAGACTCTTTTTAAAGTAATTGAACACGAAATCATACCAATGTTCTTTTACAAGAGTGGTATCTGTTACAAATTCTCCATCCTTGTTAAGAATGATTGTTCCAGTTGGAACTTCGTCCTTCATAACAACACACTGAATCTTCTCTGTGTCTTCTACTGTAAAAGTAGATTCCGCTGCCTTTAAATATCCGTAAGGTGCATAGTCTTCACGAATTGTATAAGTTTTTCCTACAACAAGTCTCTTAATCACATGAGCCTCTCCTGATTTCGATGTCCAAGTATCAATGACATTACCCTTTGCATCTGTAACAGTAAGGGTTGCTCCGCTAATTTCTGCTCCACTTGCGATATCCTCTTTGGTAAATTCAAAAGTAGTTGGTGTATTTAAGAATACCGAACCATACTCTGCAATACTAACTTCCTGACCTTTGTACTGTGCATCAAAAGTCACTACTTCCTCAGAAGATACATATCCCGCTGGTGTTTCCATTTCTTTTGCATAATACTTGCCAAATAGATAATCCTTCGTGAACGAAATATGACCATTTTCATCGGATACTACTGTTTCTAGTAAAGAACCTGCACTTACAATGACTTTACCGTCCACATTCTTAATGTCTTCATCTGCATATAGTCCGAATACTGCTCCCGGAATACCTTCTTCCGTTTCAGAATCTTTCTTGTCAACAAATAATGACAATTTCTGACGCTCGTTTGTGAATGTGACAGATTCATAAATTACTGGTGTCTTATCATCCACATAAGTGAATGTGACCACCTGTGCTTCTTTGTTTAAAACATAGCCATATGGTGCTTCTACCTCTACTACTTTGTAGCTTCCCATTGGTAAATCTCCAAGTTTGGCTTTGCCATCCTCACCTGTAACAAGTGTTGCTACCAACTCGCCATTTGTATAATACTTGGTTCTTACACCATTCTCATCTAACTGATAATCATTGGTGTAAATGTCTTCCGCCGCATATACTTCAAACTTAGCTCCTGCAAGAGAACTTTCTTTGTAGATAAAGGCTTTCTCATTTTCAGACGCAAATAGTCCACCTTCATAAGAAGTAAGAACATCACCCTTTTTCTCTACTGTCAATTCTCCAAGTGCTGGTGCATCTTCATACACTGCATCAATGATTGCTTCATAAGTGTCACTATCTACTTCATATGCTGTATCAGAATCCACCACTACTTTGATATAAGTTTCGTTAATCACATAACCAAAAGGTGCAGCAATTTCTTCAATACGATAGTTGCCTAACTTCAAACTCTCAGGAAGAATCAAATCTCCATCTTCATCTGTTGAAAATGTGTTGTGTTTTACTTTGGTAGGATAAGTTGTAATCTGTTCTATATATTCTTTCTTATCCATGTTGTAAATCTTAAATGTTGCATTTGGAACTAATACAGTCTTTCCAGTTTTGGAATCCTGCTTTACCACACGAAGCTTCGCTGTAAATTCTCGATCCACGAATACACGCCATGTCTGTGGCTCTGTTGGATGGTTCTCTACAATCTTCACTTCAAATGGTTTGATTGTTTCCATGTTGTGAGGTGTTACTGTTTCCAATACAATATAAGTTCCATAAGGAATTGGCTGTGTTACAAGATGTCCCTTATCGTCCGTAAACAAAGTTGTCTCTCCATTAGAGCCAATCAGAACTTTTGTTGCATTGTCATAATCATAGCTGCCATTCTCTAATACCTTCAATGATGATTTCAGAAATGCAGTAAAGCCTGCTCCTGAAAGAAGTGGTTCTTCTGTATCATCCCCATTATCAGATACCTTGATTAACTGGAATGGCTGTTTGATAACCTGCTCCGTTGACTTTGTACTTCTTGAAACCTCTGCTACCAGATCATTCTCATAATCACAGATAACATCATGTTCCTCTTCATCTAACAGATAACCTTCTGATGGTTCAATCTCTTTTACATAGTAATTGCCAAGATAAAGGTTCTTTACCTCTGCTTCGCCTTTACTGTCTGTTGTAAGTGTTGCTATCAAGTCTCCTGCTTTGAAAATGATACCTGTTGCTCCATCTGGATGTGAAATATCATTTCTTGCATAAAGACCGTAAACTGCACCCTCTAACTTCGCATCTCCCTGTGGAACTGCTTTTCCTGTTTCCTTATCTACTTTATAGATATGAATCTTTGCAGTTGTTCTGTCATTCTTGAAAGTATGGCTAAATGTTGCTGTAGGTGTTGTGTTTGACAAGTAATTGAAATTGAAGCTATAAGTGTCTCTCTGGTTTCTCGTGTAAGCATATGGTGCTTGTGTTTCTGTGATATAGTAGCCATTTGCAATTGGAATATCTACTGTATAAGCTGCCACACCATTTTCCCCAGTAGTAACTGTCTGGAGTGCTGTGCCTTTTGTTACAATGACACTGCCTGCATAATTCTTAATATCATTTGCTGCGTATAAAGTGTATTTACCACCATCTAGCGGATTCTCTGTATCAGAATCCTTTTTCACTACTGATACCTGTCCTTTCTGTCTGGTATTGTAAATGCTTGTTGCTTCATACTGGATATCTACTGTCTGGTCCTTATACTGAATATCTACAGTCTGAGGTGTTGTATTGATTGTGTAACCATCAATCGTACCTGTCTCTATTACCACATAAGTTCCAAGATGAAGGTCTGTCACAATGACTTTGCCATCAATGCCTGTTGTCACAGCTTCTTTGATTACATCGTCCTTGTTATAAACCTTTGTTCCATCTGCCTTGTAAATATCTGCACCAGCTGTCACTTTAAAAGTAGCACCAGGTAAATACTTTTTCTCATAAGTGAAGTTGCTGCCATTCCATCCAGAAAGTACTTCGCCTTCCTTACAGATGGTGATTGCCCCTAGCTGTTCCTTATCAGTAGCTGTCACACCTGTTGTCTTGCCTGCTTTTACAGTTAAGGTATGGACTTTATTGCTGATCACATATTTGTTTGGTGCTTTAATTTCTTTCAGATAATAGGTCCCAGCAACAAGTGCCTTTGACTTCGCATACCCATTACTATCTGTAGTTAATTCCTGCACCTTATTTGTGCATCCACTATCAGAATAGATTCCATATACTGCACCTGAAAGTAAAACACCACTTGCCACATCTTTTTTATAGATTTCTCCATATCCGATGTTTTCTGTTTTTACTTTCAGATACGCATGAAGTGGATCAGCTCTTGGAACTTCTGATACAAATTCCTGATCTCCAGCTTTGCCAGTCAGCCAGAATACACAGCTGTCGTCTACACTGACTTTGCCAGTATTAGAAGTAAATGAACCTGCTGTAGCTGTTGTATTTACTGAATTAGAATAGATTGTCATACTGTTGCCATTCTTATCAATGCTGTAACCACTGATTGAAAAATCATAACCGGATAACACACCATTACTGTCTGATAATGTCTGTTCAAATCTCTGATTACCTTCGTTCCATTTCAACTCGTAAGTTGGTGCACCGCTTTGTGTAGATGCTGCAAAACTTGGAATAATCGCATTGTAAGATGCACTGATATTGTTCTTTAATGACGTGTAGTAATTATAAGAAGCTGTTGAGTCTGGTGCTGTTGCACACAGTTTACTAGCTGCCGAATCTGCACTCGCTGTCCCGAAAATACCGTTTGCAATAATCCAAACCATAGCCTGTGTTGCAATATACTCATTACACTGACCATTGCTTGGTGCTGATACATCCGTTGAACTAAAGCCATAATAAAGGCAGTAAGATAAATACTTCTCCTGCTGGGCACTTAAACTTGTACTTGCATTATCATAACTGTTCATTAACTGACCACCCGAAGCTGATAAACCGAAGTTCATGCAATACCCCGTGTGCCCATCAATCATGGCATACAAGACTTTTCCATGATTATATCCTGCTTTCAATTCGCTGACTTCACCCGATGAATTTGTAGATGCATTCCAGAATGAAATCTTTGCACTGGCACTCGCTGCAAATGCAGTTGTACCATTTGAAAACAGGGTTGTGAAAATAGTTAATATAGCAAGGAAACCTGCCATAATTCGCTTCCATTTCTGTTTCATAAAATTGTTACCTCCTTGTTTTTGAGCAAAAAAATAACAGGTTAAAGTATTTGGCTTTAACCTGTTATATATTGTTCATTTAATTGTCACTATGCTCTGTAGCACCTAAACTCATAAAAGTCTCCACTTCCATTGGTATAGACACCGACGTATTCAATCAAAAAGTATGGTCCAGACTCGCACGCTAACATTTCAGCAATATACTGAGCAATTCCATCTTCCGAACCTAGAAGTCTTCCTGATGTTGTACTTGCCGTATTTAAGTCGGTCTGCACATACACGCTGTAATAGCCTGCTCCATCATAAGGATAATATGAATTGTACTCTTCCTGCGAAATACTTCCATTTGCTAACAAGCTATCAAGATTATCAGTAAGAAGTATTTTACCAGCAGCCTTTGTCTTAGCTGTTGCCAAACTGACAACATTTGCTGGACTGTAATCTGCTTTTGCTGGCTGTACTGGAGCTTGCTGTTCTACTTTTGGTTCTTCTTTCGGTTCATCCTTTGGCTGTTCTGCCTCGTTGCTCTTATTGTCTGATTGAGTGCTATCAGTCTTTATCTTGGTACTTTCTGTATTAGAATTATCTGCTACAGTTGTTTTTTCTTCTTGCTTTGGTGGTTCTGTTTCTGTAAGCTGTTCCGTTTCTTTCTTTTCTTCCACAGTAGGCTTCTCTGTAGGTTCTTCCGTGGAGGCTGGTATTTCTGTAACACTTTCCTTCTGAGTAGCCACATTTTCTGCATTCTTACTTGAACATCCTGCAAGTATCAAAACCATTACGGATAAAATGATAATCATCATCTTTTTCATCTGCTTCACCTATCCTCTCCGTAAGTGGGATAGGCTCTGTGTTCCGTGCCTGTCCACACTTACAAATGTGAACATCTATTAAGTTGCACGGGACACTTCTAAGGTACATCCCGTATTCTGTTCATGTCTTCCTCCTTATTATACTGCACTTAGTTTACGCATTGCAAAAAAGTATTTCATCAAATGACGATACTTTTTGTATGCAGCAAAAGTCATAATCTTCATAGTCTCACCTCCTCTCAGGGTGTACCAATTCTGACAAATGCTAGAAATAATCTTGCAACTAATCCAAGCAAAAGAAGGAAGATTTTTGCCACTCCTAGCGCAAGGTTTAATATGCTTAATAAAATCCAAGCGATTCCTTTTAATATTGCTAACAATATCATGCCTAATCCGGCGAAAAATCTTCTTAACATTTGCATTCCCTCCTATTCATCCATTCCTTCAAAAGACTGTTCCATCCAACCAGTCGCTAAATCTGATACAACCACATCATCCTTAACCTTTGGGCTTTCTTCTACTGGAACTGTTATTCTTTCTGAATCTATAATCACTCTTCCAGAAACAGCAGTACCAAGAAGTCTTATTACTTCTCTTCTTGCTTCTGTCAAAACACTTTCAGTAAGTTCTGCCTTCACTTTCTCTAAATCATCTACTGTAATAAATCTTGAAGCTTTTTCTTCAGATATTGCCGTAAATTCTTCCTTTCCGAAATGATCAATATAAAACTCTATCGCATCAATAATCATTTGATTTTTTGATTTACATACATTGTTATCCAGATTGCTAAGAACTGCATTTACCTTTACGTGTTGAGGATTATTCATATTCATACGAATACTATTGAAAACAACATTATTAGCCATATGCACCTCCTCTAAGCTTTCTTTCTCATATTTCTAAGACCAATATCAGCAAGTTCCTCATATCCTCTTGCATTAGCCTTGATATCAAGAATATAAGAAATATTCTTTTCATCATAATTGCCAAAATTCTTCATAACTACTGCACCCCCACCCACAAAGATTATTGGTGTGGTTTTTAGGTTGTAGCCATATTCTCGGATGGAGTTGTATACTTTCTCTACAAAAGCTTCAATCTCGTCTTTTGCAACCTGATAGTATTCTTCATCTTTCGCATAATCTGCACCATATCGCATAAGATTCTGCAACTCGCTTTCATCAATCTCTCCATTATAGAGCCTGACACATTTCTCGTTTATTGCCCTCATGCAGGTTATCAACCCTCTTTGAATCGTAATGCAATTGGATTCATCCGGAGATTTGTTAATCACTGGCATAATATCTATTGTCCAAGAACCTATATCAACAATCAGTGTCTTTTTCTTGAAAGCAAGAATCCTATCTGCTACTGCTGCATAACACTGTGGAAATACTGCCGCATTCACAATTCTGATTGTGTAGCAAACTGTCTCATAATAGAAAGTAACTTCTTTTCTTGCTGTAAGATAATGAATGAAGTCCGCTTTTTCACTTCCAAATCTTGTGAGTGGAAGTCCAACTGCAAGGAATACATCTGCACTTGTTTTTCCTCTACGCTTTAGTTCTTTTGCAATGGATGCGTAAGTCAATAGTAAGAATGATTCATCATCTGTCTTTCTATCTTTAACTTCCTGTCTCTGAGTTCCAACCTTGTAGTACTTACCATCCAATTCCAAAACATCATCGAATACGGCTGGCTCTGTTCTTATTTCTTTTGCTCCAGTAACAAATACCTGCGATACTGTCTTCATCATTGACCAGCCATGATCAATGCCAATCACTTCTAAATTACTAATATTCATTCGTCTCTTCCTCCTAATATTTTCTTTGATTTTCCACATCTGTTTCATCTGCCTTCATCCCCATTATTTTCTTCATACATGGGAAACAGTAAGAATCGTTTTGTTTATAAGGACAATCATCACATTCACTCTTTTGCTTATTTGTAACTGTTTCTTTCTTTTCCTTATAACACTGATTGGTTATGCATCGACTATCATTCCCCCAAAAGAAATGACATTTCATACATGACTTCAAATCCTTTTCTATCTTCTTTTCTGCATCACTATCTCTGCTATTAGATTTCTCCTTGACCTTCATACGCACTATCCTCCATTTTGAAGATTAATGCATCATGAAATTCTTCTAATCTTTGGTCTGCAATACCCGCTGATTTAGCACATGAAAATAGTGGAATAATAATGATAATAGCTATAACAATAATTCCTATCATTTTGCATTC
The DNA here is from genome assembly GCA_052116865.1 of Lachnospiraceae bacterium LCP25S3_G4. Classification (GTDB taxonomy): domain Bacteria; phylum Bacillota; class Clostridia; order Lachnospirales; family Lachnospiraceae; genus CAUPWF01. The sequence goes on from JBQKKG010000007.1 coordinate 47,533, forward strand.
TCCTTATCTTTCATAGCTTTTGCTATGTAAGGTGTACGTTGACTGTTTCAAGTCCCTATTGCCCCGTACACTAAGGAATGTTCTCATCCCGGGAGTTACAAATGAGCCGCCTAATGCGTTCATGACGCCTTACTATTTTGCAAGTAACACTATCTCCTCTATTGCCATTTCGAGGATAAGGTTGAACCTCTCAACCTTCATGGTTTATTATCCATTCGCAATATCTGTAATCCTTTTACCGTGCTTGTGCCCTGCTTCTCGTTCTTCATTTTTCAATCCTTCGAACTACTAATGTGATAACAGTGGTCTTGAACCTTCCAGGCAGATACCCCGAACTTTTACTCTAACTTTGTAACTGATATTAAGTTGTATGTTCCTTGCTTTCGCTGGGAACATGTATATAATAACTTCAATGCAATTATCTGGATAGAAACTATACTGGTGTATTTTACTTATTTCACACCAATTATTGGTGTGTTTTATTTATGTGGACTATCTCTATCACCATCTGATTCTTGCAACTTTTTCCAGATATGCTTTGGCAGTGATCTTGATGGCTCATGAAACTGTTCCAAATATGTTTCAAAAACCTCAGTATTTACAAGTGCTGAATTGCCTACTTTGTAGATTGCACCTGCTTCACCTGCTAATGCCATAAACCTTGTTTTTCCAATACTGTAGATGATTTCACCTTCTCTCGCATTAACATACTTTTTCATCACTTCTTTTGTATCTGTATAAGTCTTATATGAATACCCCATAGTTACTCTCCTTTCGCTGGGCCAAATAATGGATGTTTCATTGGAATTGCCTCTTCCCGAAATTGCTCCATGTATTCGTCAAAGATATCAATGTTTATAAGAACAGTCCCACCAGTTCCCTCATTTATCTTATATACAGCTCCCGCAGCCCTTGCCATTTCAATAAACCTATGATGACCAATGCTATATGTGATCGAACCCTCTCCTATTCTGACATATTTTTTCTGCACATATTTTGATGTATTGGGTACCTTATATAAATGCTTCATATAATCCTCCATCTTCTTTTGATGTATCAATGTTGTTCTCGGCAACTGATATAATGCATCCGCAGATAACGCTACTATCAATAAGACTTCATCTTCTATATGAAAAAGTTGTTGTGCATCCTCAACCCTAAGAAACCTTTTTATCTGAATATTATCCGCTGCATATGCCCTGATTGATGTCTGTAACTTATTCGCCATCCAGCTCCACCTCTTTACTTAATACTCTATATCGTTCTAGATAACGATCTAGAATCTCTGTATTTACCAGTACCATCTGATTCACTTTGTATACTGCATTTGCTTTCTTAGCTATTTCCTGAAACTTTGAGATACCCATTCCATAGACTTTGCATCCATCCTTATATCTCACAAACTTTTTTCCACTCTCTTCTGCTTCCTTATAATTAAATCTCTTATCCTGCTTCATGCTATTACACCTCTTTCCTGAAAAGGACATCATTTTCTCCATAACGCAAAAAGGACACTTTTCTAAATTTCTCTAGAAAAGTGCCCTAAAATAGTGCTTTTATTAAATTCAACTTCATTTACCAAAATTCCAGCTCATTCGAACTCATTCGGACTTGACCATCTTTTTGATGTCCTTTTGATGTCCTTTGGACATCTGAATCTCTCAAAAGCCGTATAAACACTGGCTTTATTTATCCAGACTCTTCATCGTCGGAAATAACAATACATCACGAATCGCTGCTGCATCGGTTAACAGCATAACCATTCGGTCAATACCGATTCCAATACCACCTGTTGGCGGCATACCATGCTCTAGCGCATTTAAGAAGTCTTCATCAACACTATTTGCTTCTTCATCCCCAAGAGCCTTCAATTCTTCTTGTGCTTCAAAACGACCTCTTTGATCGATCGGGTCATTCAATTCTGAGAATGCATTTGCCATTTCCCTTTTCGTAATGAATAGTTCAAAACGTTCTGTATATTCTGAATCCTCTGGCTTTCTCTTCGCAAGTGGAGATACTTCCACAGGATGGTCCATAATAAATGTAGGTTGTACCAATTTCTCCTCTACAAATTCTTCAAATAGTAGATTTAGAATATCACCTTTTTTGTGTCTTGCTTCATAATGAACTTCATATTTGTCAGCCAATGCTTTGGCTTCTTCTTCTGTTTTAATCTCTGTAAAATCTATGTTAGCATACTTCTTCACCGCTTCCACCATCGTCAAGCGATCAAACGGCTTTGCAAGATCAATTTCTACACCATCATAACTAATCTTTGTAGTTCCTAATACTTCTTGAGCAACATGACGATAAAGATTCTCTGCCAAGTCCATCATTCCATAATAATCCGTATACGCTTGATAAAGCTCTAGTAGCGTAAATTCCGGATTATGTCTTACCGACAATCCCTCATTTCTAAATACACGTCCTATCTCATAGACTCTTTCTAATCCGCCTACAATAAGTCTTTTCAAATATAGCTCCAAAGAAATTCTTAAATGAACATCTTCATCTAGGGCATTGTAATGCGTATCAAATGGTCTAGCTGCAGCTCCACCTGCATTTGGAACTAGTACTGGGGTTTCCACTTCCATGAATCCATCCTGATCCAAATAACGGCGAATAGCACTAATAATTTGTGAACGCTTTACAAAAGTATCTTTCACTTCTTGGTTCATAATCAAATCCACATATCTTTGACGATAGCGTAAATCTGTATTGGTTAACCCATGGAACTTTTCAGGAAGAATCTGTAAACTCTTAGTCAACAGAACAACCGCTGATGCATGGATGGAAATTTCTCCTGTTTTCGTTTTAAAGACTTCTCCCTTTAACCCGATAATATCCCCAATATCAAATTTTTTAAAATCTTTATAGGATTCCTCTCCTACACTATCTCTAGCAACGTAAGACTGAATATTACCTTTTAGATCCTGTACATTACAAAAAGACGCTTTCCCCATCACTCGTTTAGACATGATTCTACCTGCAATTGATACAGACTGTCCTTCCAATGCGTCAAAATTTTCTTTGATATCCACGCTATGATGAGTCACATCATATTTCATGATTTCAAATGGATTTTTTCCGTTTTCTTGCAAATCAGCCAACTTCTCGCGACGAACCTTTCTTAGCTGATTCATATCTTGTTCTTGTACATTCTTTTGTTCAGACACTTTTTTCACCCCTTAGATTGATCTATCAATTTTTAATACTTTATATTCTACAATTCCTGCTTGTGTTTCTACCACAACATTACTTCCAACTTTCTTTCCAATTAAAGCCTGACCCACTGGAGACTCATTGGATATTTTCCCTTGCAAGCTATTTGCTTCCGTCGAACCCACAATTTTAAATTCAATTTCTTCATCATATTCAATGTCAAATACACGTACCGTACACCCAATATTGATTTTCTTTAAGTCTACTTCATCCTCAACGACCACTTCCGCATTCTTAAGAATTTTCTCAAGTTCATCAATACGCGCTTCAATATCTCTTTGTTCATCCTTGGCAGCATCATATTCCGCATTTTCAGATAAATCGCCCTGTTCTCTAGCTTCTTTAATCTTACCCGCTACCTCTTTACGTTTTACAACTTTTAAGTTTTCCAACTCTTCTTCTAGTGATTTTAGTCCCGCATAAGTAAGTATTGTCTTCTTCGCTTCCATATCCTTCTACCTTCCTTTATCTCTATCTTCACAAGATCCCTCTTGTTTAAAACTGGTTTCACAATCATGCTATTATACCTTATCACAGCAGTGATGTCAATAATTCTTGAAGCTCCTCATAACTTTCCACCTGGTTAATCTGATTCCGCAAATTTGCAGCATGAGGCAACCCTGTAGTATACCATGCTACATGTTTACGCATCTCTCTAATCCCAAGATAATCACCCTTCCATTCTATTTGAAGTTTCGCATGTCTTAACATCGTTTCTCTGATTTCTTCTTTCGAAGGTCTTTCTATCAAAGTACCTGTACTATCATACGCAAGTAGTTCGGAAAATATCCACGGATTTCCTTGAGCACCACGTCCAATCATAATTCCATCGCATCCAGTCTCTCTACGCATCTCCAAAGCCTTCTTTGGCGATGTGACATCTCCATTCCCAATGACAGGTATCTGAACCGCCTCTTTTACCCGTCTAATGATGTCCCAATCTGCTTTCCCCGCATAATATTGTTCTCTAGTTCTGCCATGTACTGCTACAGCTGCACCACCTGCTTGCTCAATAATTTTTGCAATCTCTACCGCATTTATACATGAATCATCAAAACCTTTTCTTATTTTGACTGTCACAGGTTTTTGGATAGCCCGCACTGTTTTGGAAACAATTTTTTCCACTAATTTAGGATCTTTCATCAATGCTGATCCTTCACCGTTACGTACAATTTTAGGAACTGGACATCCCATATTAATATCTAATATATCAAATGGTAACTCCTCTATTTCTTTTGCTATTTCACTCATAACATCCGGATCAGAGCCAAATATTTGCAATGACACTGGTTGTTCTTCCGGATGAATTCGCAGTAGACTTTGTGTATTCCGATTTTTAAACTGTATTGCTTTTGCACTTACCATTTCCATACAAAGCAGACCAGCTCCTTGCTCCTTGCAAAGCAATCGAAAAGGCAGGTCCGTAACTCCTGCCATGGGTGCTAATATATAGGGATTATCTAACGTTACATTACCAATTACTAATTTACTCATACTTCTGCCCTTACTTTACTGCTGTTTTTTATTTTTTTCATAAATTAACTGAAGCCCAACTAATGTCAAGGTTGGATCGTAGATATCGATTACCTCTGTTTCATTTGCAATGATTTTACCAAGTCCCCCTGTTGCCACCACTTTTATATGCTCTAATCCGGAAGCTTTTTTCATAGCATTTACAATAAATTCAGTTTGTCCAATATACCCATAGACCAAACCCGCCTGCATACTGGTAATAGTATTCTTTGCTAAGATTGAATCCGGCTTCTTAATTTCGATCTCTGGAAGCATTGCCGCCCCACTCCACAAAGCACGTGCAGAGGTCCGAATCCCCGGAGAAGTGACTCCTGCCAAAAATTCTCCCTTTTCTCCAATCAAATCATGTGTAGTTGCAGTCCCAAAATCCACTACAATAACGGGACCACCATACAACTCAAAGGCTGCAACAGCATCTACAATGCGATCAGCGCCGGTCTCCCTTGGGTTATCCGTTACAATCTTAATCCCAGTTTTAATACCCGCTGATACAATCAATGGATTCTGAGCAAAGTATTTTTTAATGGAGTTCGTTAACGAATGCATAATATCTGGAACGACAGATGCAATGATTACCGCATCAATATCACTCACTTCATATCCTTTGTGTTCAATTAATTCACAAAGGGAAATGCCATATTCATCTGAAGTTCTTGGTTGCTTTGTTGTCAATCGAAATTTTGCTAATAACTCTTCTGCATCAAAGATTCCAATTGTTATATTCGTATTTCCCACATCAATCGCTAATAGCATTATAGTTCCTCCCCTAGAAAGAATACTTTAAAAAATAGTTCTAAAGATTGTAGCAATTCCCCTTTTGTACGCTGTAACTCTTTGATCTTCAATTGGCTTCCTATTTCATCAAATAGCAGATCCATTTCCTCTGTCGTTACTTCAAAAGATAGCACGCCCTCTTCATCAAATACCAGTGTCAAAATTCCTCCAACATCCTCTGTATACAATACACACATGATCTTTAATTCATCTTGAATGTCGCTTGGCAACGATTCAAAATCCGGATTCAAATAATATTTTTTTTCATATGAATTAGCTCCACACAACACTACCTTATCCTGATACATAGTTTCTCCTTACCTATTCTTAATATGTTATCTTTATTTCTTATTATTTTCTAAACATAATCGTAAATGCCACGAACCGATACTTCTCCCGCAAATACATATTCTCTGGTTCCATCTGCCTGATCCACGATCAATTCACCTAACTCATTAATCCCTAACGCTTGCGCTACGTACTCATGCCCCGGCTGTATGACTCTCACCTCTTGCCCCCGATTCACTAAAAGTTCATTATATCCTTCTATCATTCCAGATAGGTTGCCCAATTGCATGAAATCTGCATAATTTTTTTCGAACTCGTCCATAATATCTGCAATTAATTTTGCCCGTTTAATTGGAGCACCTTTTTGACATCTCAAAGAAGTAGCCTTATCTGCAATTTCATTTGGAAATTCCATTGCATTTGCATTAATCCCCACTCCAATTACGACGTGATTAATATAATCTATTTCAGCACTCATTTCCGTTAAGATCCCGCATACTTTCTTCTTAGCAATCACAATATCATTAGGCCATTTTATATTGGCATCCAACTCCTCACTCTTTCGTATAGCACAACCCACACTATAAGCCATGACTAAGGTAAGCATTGGAGCTTTATCCGGCATCATATCTGGGCGCAGCAAAATAGACATCCAGATTCCAGTTCCGGCTGGAGAGTCCCAACTCCTTCCCCTACGTCCCTTCCCAGCAGATTGCTTGTCTGCAACCACCAAACTTCCATGGGGCTTTCCTTCATCTGCCAGTTGCTTTATTTTTGTATTAGTAGAGTCAATTTCATCATAATAATAAACTTCATTACCTGCCCACGTTGTATGAAGTAAGCTTTTAATCTCTTCTCTGGATAATACATCTGGACATGATACAATACGATAGCCTTTATTACGTACAGCTTCTATGACGTATCCATCTGCCTCCAATTGGTGGATCACTTTCCATATGGCGGTTCTTGAGACTTGGAATTCGTCACATAATTCCTGCCCCGAAATATACCCTTTATGTTCTCGAAGCTTTTTTAATATTTTCGTTTTCACTTTGTCACCTCTAGATTTATTTCCCTAGCGTTGCTACCATAACCGCTTTGATTGTATGCAAACGGTTTTCCGCCTCATCAAATACCACCGAAGCAGTTCCTTCAAACACCTCTTCCGTTACTTCTTTTCCCTTAACAGCCGGCAAACAGTGCATAAAAATAGTAGATTCTTTTCCAGTGCGCTTCATAAGTTCCGTATTAATCTGATATGGCTGCAATAGAGCAATATGCTCCGCTGCTTTTTGCTCCTCGCCCATAGAGCACCATACATCCGTATACAATACGTCTGCTCCTTCCACTGCATTTACATCCGCAGTCACCAAGATAGAAGAACCTGCTTCCTTAGCATATCCTTCACATAGATCTATTAACTCTTTCGATGGCCATAGGCATTCTGGCGCAATAATTACAAATTCAACGCCCATTTTAGCGCACCCAATCATGAGACTATTCGCCATATTATTCCTACCATCACCCAGATATATGAATTTTAACCCTTTGACATACCCGAAATGTTCCTTCATGGTCAATAAGTCCGCTAAGATCTGTGTTGGATGAAAGTCATCCGTCAGCCCATTCCATACTGGCACACCACTGTACTGAGCAAGTGCCTCAACATGTTCATGTTTAAATCCTCTGAATTCTATCCCATCAAACATACGCCCCAATACACGCGCGGTATCTTGGATGCTTTCTTTATGCCCCAACTGTATTTCGTTACCTGCTAAATATGTAGGAATACCCCCTTCATCAGCTGCTGCAACCGTAAAAGCACATCTGGTTCGTGTGGAAGGTTTTTCAAAAATAAGTGCAATATTTTTCCCTTTTAAATGTTCCTCTGTAATTCCTTTCTTCTTTTTTGCCTTTAAGTCTGCGGCCAATTCCAATAAATAGCCTATCTCTTCCGGGGTAAAATCTTTGAGCGTTAAAAAGCTTCTTCCTTTTAAATTCATAAGATAATCCTTTCTTTCGTATTCATATTCAGAAAAACTTTAGAAGAAGCCCCTGCTTCTTCTAAAGTTTCTTTGCACTTGGTTATGAAGTTACTATTTCCTATATATTTCTATTTTACTTCCTCTTTTCCTACTTCAACTAATGACTTTACTAATCCTGCCATTCCTTGGATTTCGGATGGAATAATGATCTTTGTTGCCTGTCCGTTGGCAGCCTTTTCAAATGCTTCCAAGCTCTTAATTGTAAGTACAGACTGGTCAGCACCTGCCTCTTTTAAGAATCGAATACCATCTGCATTTGCTTGTTGCACCTTTAGAATAGCTTCTGCCTCACCTTCAGCTTCTTGAATTCTCTTTTCTTTTTCTGCCTCTGCTCTTAAAATAGCAGCTTGTTTCTCCGCTTCTGCATCCAGAATTAGCGCATCCTTTTTACCTTCTGCCACAAGAACTGTTGATTTTTTTTCACCTTCAGCTCTTAAAATGGCTTCTCTTCGTTCACGCTCTGCTTTCATCTGCTTCTCCATTGCATCTTGGATTGCAGCAGGTGGAATAATATTTTTAAGTTCTACACGATTCACCTTGATTCCCCAAGGGTCTGTCGCCACATCTAACGAAGCTCTCATCTTTGTATTAATGGTTTCTCGAGATGTTAATGTTTGATCAAGTTCCAAATCACCAATAATATTACGTAGTGTGGTAGCTGTTAAATTCTCAATCGCCATTAAAGGACTTGCCACACCATAGCAAAATAGCTTTGGATCCGTAATCTGATAGTAGACTACAGTATCAATTCTCATCGTTACATTATCTTTTGTAATAACTGGCTGAGGTGCAAAATCTACCACTTGTTCTTTCAAATCCACTCTTTTAGCTACACGGTCAATAATTGGAATTTTAAAATGTAATCCTACTCCCCATGTTGCTTGATAAGCTCCAAGTCTTTCAACTACTAACGCCTGTGCTTGTTGCACAACCTTTACACACGAAATCAATAGTAGCACAATAATCGCTACAATAATCCACATTAAAATAGTACCTAACATCATTTGCTTCACCCTTTCCTCTTAGTCCTCTGGTTCTGATTCCTTCTTAGTTACAATTAGTTTTACTCCTTGAATCCCAATAATGGAAACGACATCATCTTTTTTTAACTTTTCATTTATCTCATCTAGTTTTGCCGACCACTCCTGCCCATTCACTATGACACGGCCAACTCCTTGTATATCTTCCACATCTTCTAAGACAATTGCATTTTGCCCAATCAAGCTTTCTGCATTTGTCTTTTCTCTCTCTTGATTAAAATATTTCATCACAATCGGCCTGGTTATTACCAACAATAAAATGGATATGATAAGAAATACTGCGATCTGCACCGGTACCCCAAATCCTAATAATGCTGCAATAAAACTACATAATGCTCCACCTGCAAACCAAATTGTTGTAAGTCCCATGGTGAAAATCTCAATAACCAATAAGATAATAAAGAGTACTAACCAATATATTGCTTTCATATGCATTCCCCTTTTCTATTTTCTATATCTTACTATACTTCTAGGATAAATGCAATTTTATATTTCTATAAATAACAACAAAAACTTCTCCCTATATAGGGGTTGATATTTATACTTTCATATCAACCCCTATATAAAAAGAAGTTTTTACGTTCCTCTTAATGGAACCAGTGTCCACCAATTAATTGTCCATAATCACCACAACCAAAATACAACGCATCTCCAATTGGGTTGGCACCTGCCAAGGCATCCCCTGCCGCTTCGTAACAGCTTGAATAAATATTACCGCTTGCTAATACACGATCTAATTTACCTGTAATGGCCGGACCAAATTGTCCTGATTGGTAAATCACTTCACTAATACTATTTGGAAATACTCCGCTTCTTACACGATTTAAAATAACCGCACCAACTGCAACCTGACCTTCATAAGGTTCCCCACCAGCCTCGCAGTGAATAATTGCCGCTAGTAACGTCTGTTCATCTACAGAAGCAGACATGGCTGGACTTATGGTCTCTACTGCGTTTGCTGCTTCTTCTTGTATACGAGCTTCTTCTGCAATTCTAGCTGCTTCCTGTTCCGCTGCTATTCTTGCTGCTTCTTCTGCTGCCAATTGCTCCATAGACTTTGCGTCCTGGGTATTCCGGCTAATAGAAACTGTGCTCTTTTCTATATAAGCCTGTGAACTATCTGTATCTTGAACTTTTACCCATTTTCCCATATCTTCTATGACTGGATAAGATGTTGCGACCTCGGCAACCCCCTTCACCCCGCCATTTGAATCAGGTATCACATGAATATCTACTCCTTGAGATATCGGTGTTGCGATACTTGGACATACTGCTTTTGCACGTTCTACAGCATCCTGTCCAAATACTAGGGATTCATTCTTTACATATCCATTCACATCGCCAGAAGAAACCTTAGACCACATATCACCTTTTTCTTGAACTACAACAATCGTATTGCTATACATTTTCCCTGCAATTGCACTACCGTCTACAGCTTCTGTTAAAATGTCAGCCTCCGTATCCGTATTGGCCAATGCTTTTCCATACCATTCCTGCGTGTTTACTGCAATTGCAGCTGCATCTGGAATCGCATCTAAGATATCTGCAATTGGTGAAATAAATTTATCTGTTGTATTTTTTGTTTTATTATTATCTACTGGTTGAGCTTCCGATGATGTGTCTGCTGCAAGACTAGCAAATCCAACTGTAGCTAATACAAACATAGCTGCTAGTAAGCCTGCAAGCACTCTCTTTACCTCTCGTCTCATAATGAAAAACCTCCTAATTTTATTGCAATCATAGTTATTGCAATTACTTTTCTAATCATTTACTAATAGTATACGTAAATAATTATTTTCTATTACAAATGTTACAAAAATGTTACAATTTGTAACACGCATATTCTAACACTATTACATTTCTTTGTCAAGCAACAAAATAGTTACCAAAAAATAGAAGCTTTTAAATATAAAAAATGAAGCTTACCGCCTTTGGCGGTAAGCTTCATAGACTAATATAGATGTGGCTATTGCTGCATTTAACGATTCCACTTGCCCTTGCATGGGAATTTTAATAAAGCAATCTGCTCTGTTTGCTAACTCTTCACTCAAACCATTTCCTTCATTTCCAATCAAAAATGCAATATCCTTTGTGTAGTCTTCTTGATCATAAAAGACCGCACCTTCCAGGTGGGCAGCATATACCCGCACTCCGTGTTGTTTTATCTTATCCACAAATTCTAATGTATCATCGACGTATAAAAATGGTACGCGGTAAATAGATCCCATGGTAGACCGAATCACCTTCGGATTATAAATGTCGACACAATCTTTACTCATCACAATCCCAGTGACCCCTGCACCTTCACTAACCCTTAAAATAGTTCCCAGATTCCCCGGATCTTGTAATTTATCTAACACAAGAATATGTACTTGCTCTCGTTCTAGTAGAGCCTTTGACTCATAATGTAGCTGACGAACAATGCATAAAATACCTTGTGGTGTTTTAGTATCTGAAACATGTGCAAAAACGTTATCTGATAAAATTTCGTAGCTAATATCTTCTAATGTTAATTCCTGTTTGTTCTTATTATAAAATGTTTCTGACAGATAGACCTTCTCCACTCGCTCTTTTGGTACTTCTAAAAACATGCGAACGCCCTCAACTATAAAGACTTGTTGTTCATTTCGAACTTTACTTTTCTTTTGTAACTGAAGCAAATATTTTACTTGTGGATTACTAGTACTTGTAATCATAAAAACCTCTTATTCATTTTTGAATTTTTGTAATGATTTATTAGATCCAATTAAAATTAAAATTCCTCGATCTGGCATTGGTTTCTTAGGATTCATATTAATATCAACAATGCCATCTTCAATCACTCCCACAACATTAAGTCCGAATCTTTCTCTCACACGCAACTCTACCAAATTTCTTCCTACCCAAGCCTTTGGAACTTCTGTCTCGACCAAGCTATAGTCTGTAGATAATTCAATCCAATCGGCAAAATTAGTAGACACCAAACTTTTCGCAATTCTGCTTCCCATTTCTTTCTCTGGATATACAATTGCGTCCGCTCCAACTTTACGCAAGATTGTCGCATGTAAATCGTTTTGTGCCTTTGCAAGGATATATGGAATGCCCATCTCTTTCGCAACAATAGTTGCCATAATACTAGCTTCTAGATTTTCAGCCACACCTATAATAACACCATCCAGATTACGAATTCCCAATGATCGAATAATTTCTGGCTCTTCAATATCAGCCTTAATAGCATACGTAACCGAATCGGCAATCTCCTGAATCTTCTCAGATGAGTTATCAACTACGATTACATCGCACCCTAGATTCTCTAGTGTAATAGCTACACTATGTCCAAACTTTCCTAAACCAAATACTGCATATTGTTTTTTTGTCTTTGCCATCTCTACTCTCCTAACCTACCATAATACGTTTTGTTGGTAGTTCCCTATACGTGTCTTTTGGATTTTTTCTATATCCAAAGGCTAGAGCCATTGTAATAGGCCCAATTCTTCCTATATACATAAGTGCCATATCTATAAACTTAGAAGGAGTTCCAAGGGTTGGTGTCAAATCTTGGGACAATCCTACAGTTCCTAATGCCGAATTTGTTTCAAATATTACGGATAAAAAACTTACATCTTCCAACGAAGTCATAAAGATAGTTCCAAGCAACATTGCTGTAAAGGAAACTATAATAATTGAAATCCCAGTCCTAATATTAGCCGTTGGAATCCTTCTTCCAAAACATTCCGTATCATGACCTCCGCGTAACACGGTCAAACACGTCAAGATTAATAATGCTACAGTTGAAGTCTTAACACCACCTGCGGTACCTGCTGGTGACCCACCGATAAACATGAGAAGACATGTGATAAATGCAGATTCGTCTTTCAATGCACTTTGTGAAACAGTTGCAAATCCTGCAGTTCTTGTGGTTGTAGATTGAAATGCAGATGCCATAATTTTTTGTGGTATACTTAACCCACCAAAAGTCTCTGGATTATTCCACTCTGCAATTAGAAATGCAATTGTCCCTCCTACTAATAAGACTACCGTTACCACAATAACCATCTTGGAATGTAGTGTCAAACGACCAAACACTAATTTATGTGGGTTTTGTATCCGTCTATCTCTACGGAACACACCAATTACATCAAACCATACTGTGAATCCAATTCCTCCCATAATAATCAAAGCCATCGTAGTAAAATTGACAATCGGATTCGTAGTATATTCCATAAAACTAGTTGCTCCCAAAATATCAATTCCTGCATTACAAAAAGCGGAAATAGCATGAAAAATTGAATATACGATTCCCTTAATAAATCCATACTCTGGAATGAATTGAAACGAAAAGAAAAGCGCTCCTATTCCTTCCACTAGAAAAGTCCCCTTTAATATTTTGATAATTAATTGTACCATTCCAGCCAGCGTGTCCAAGTTATAAGTTTCTTGAATTACAATACGTTCACGCACCGTAATCTTCTTTCCAATCATAATGAAGAAAGCGGTCGTACATGCAATTACGCCCAATCCCCCTACTTGAATTAATAGTAGTAAGACGACTTTCCCAAATATGGTAAATTGCACGGCCGGAACTATGGTCATTAGACCAGTCACACAAACAGCCGAAGTGGAGGTAAATAATGCATCCACAAATGGAATGCTCCCATCCACGTTACTAATAGGTAGCCACAGTAGCACTCCACCAATAAAAATGGTACCTAAAAAGCCCACTGCCAGCTGTTGCATGGTAGTAAGCCTAAGACTTTTCTTATGTTCTTCTTGATATGTTTCTAACACTTTTCTATCCTCGATTTCCCTAGAATAACGTTCCTAAATTATTAATATCATCCCTTAGTATACATCATTTTTAGGTAAATGCAAGCACTACATTTTGAATCTATACCCCACACCCCAAATTGTCTCAATATATTGTGGATTTGAGGTATCAAATTCTATTTTTTCTCTTATTTTTTTAATGTGAACGGTAACCGTTGCAATATCTCCTATGGATTCCATATCCCAGATTTCACTAAATAGCTCATCCTTCGTATACACATGATTTGGATGACTAGCTAAAAATGTCAACAGATCAAATTCTTTCGTAGTGAAAGATTTTTCTTCCCCATTGATCCATACACGCCTTGCCGTTGTGTCTATCTTCAACCCTCGGATTTCAATTACTTTATTTTCCTCTATATTACTCCCTATTAGACGTTCATATCTTGCTAAATGAGCCTTTACTCTAGCAACAAGTTCACTTGGGCTAAAAGGTTTCGTCATGTAATCATCTGCTCCCAATCCAAGCCCTCTAATTTTATCAATATCATCTTTCTTTGCGGAAACCATAATGATAGGTGTATTTTGAACTTCACGCACTTTTTTGCATATTTCAAATCCATCTACACCTGGAAGCATCAAGTCTAGAATTAGTAAATCATATTCCTCATTCAACGCCTTTTTCAATCCAATCTCTCCATCATTAGCCACTTCTACATCAAAACCACTTAATTCTAGATAATCCTTTTCTAAATCTGCAATTGATTCCTCATCTTCTACAATAAGAATGTTACTCATTTGTTGGTACCTCCTGATATTTTCTTATAACAAAGTACATCACTGTACCTGTGCCTTCTTTACTATTTGCCCAGATCTTTCCACCGTGTTCTTCCACTATCTTTTTCACAATGGAAAGCCCGATGCCACTCCCCCCTTTGGAAGAATTTCTAGATGCATCCGTACGATAAAATCGATCAAAAATGTTGGATAAATCTTTTGCTGCAATTCCTTTTCCATTATCCTCTATCTCAACTTGAATAAAATCTCCTACATCTTTTATTCTCAAATTAATCAATGCTTGCTTTTTATCCATATATTTCAAAGAATTATTAACAATGTTATGGATGACTCTGCTCATTTGCTCTGGGTCTGCAATTACTTTTGGTTCCCCTTCCACATAGTTATGATAACCGAAAACCACATTTTTAGACTCTAATTCTAACGATAAGTCTTCTGCACAATCATTAAAGTATGCTTTCACTGAAATCGTACTAAAATTATATGGAATGCGATTCGTGTCAATCTTAGAGTACAATGTTAGCTCATTAATAAGTCTGTCCATTTCATTTGCCTTATTATATATGGTTCGAATATATTTATCCACCTTCTCTGGTGTATCCGCGACCCCATCCATGATCCCCTCCACATATCCCTTAATAGCTGTAATCGGAGTCTTTAAATCATGTGAAATATTACTGATTAATTCTTTATTTTCTTTATCATATCTTAGTTTTTCTTCTGCATTATCTTTAAGCCTAAGACGCATCTCCTCAAAGTCTTGACATAACTGTCCTAGTTCATCATCCGTCTCAGCTTCCAATTGGAAATTCAAATTGCCCTCTTTAATACTTTGGGCTGCCACTCTCATCTTCCCAAGCGGAATTAAAATACCATGTTGGATCCACCAGATTAATAACGCACCTGTAAAGATTAGTATCACAATCACGGCAATGATAACATCGGCTAAAAATTGACGCACCTCCGGAATAACATCACTTACATCTGTAACAATAAATGCACTCCCCGGATCTCCCGAACCACAGATAAAATCTACTTGTTTCACTAAACTTTGAGAATCTCCTCCCAAATAGACTCCATTTTCTGATGCGGAATCGTAATCTCCATACTCTGGAAGTTGACTAATAATATCGGTTTCTTTTCCCACTTCACATCCCATATATACAATATCTTGATTCTTTCTTATAAGAAGAAATGAATTTTTCGTCTTTAATTGCTGATTAAATTTTTTCAAAAAATCTTCATTGTCTAATTGCTCCGGTGTGATAGCAGCCACCTTTGACAACTCATGATAAGAATCTTCCGTCAATCGATTTAGAACTTGAATCGAATTCGAAAAACTTTTATAAGTGGTTCCAGTAATACCATATGTCTGTTCAATGGAATTGATTTGATGTTGACCAAAGCCCAAAATAACTGCAGCCGTCAGTAGAATCGGCAAAGTAATAATTGTGACAAATGCAATAATTAGTCTTGTCCTAAGTTTCATACTCCACTTCCTTTTTCCATAATTATAATATTATACCATGCAGTGAGGTAAATCACACGCAAACACAGATAAAGAATTCTAAAATTTTCGTAAAGTAGAAAAAAGTTCCAGGTATTACTGCACTTCGTAATATCTGGAACTCTCTTCTTTATTTTCATAATCATGTTGTTACAAATATTTTTTCAATTCTACCACTTTATCTAGCTTTTCCCAAGGTAAATCTAAGTCATTGCGTCCGAAATGCCCATAAGCGGCTGTTTGCTTGTAAATTGGTCGTCTTAAATCTAACATCTTAATTATTCCGGCTGGACGAAGATCGAAATGTTCTCTTACTATATCAACCAACTTGTCTTCTGCAATTTTCCCAGTTCCAAATGTATCAATCATAATAGATGTTGGATGTGCAACACCGATTGCATAAGATAGTTGAATTTCACATTTTTTCGCAATTCCAGCCGCCACTATATTCTTTGCCACATAACGAGCAGCATATGCTGCAGAACGATCTACTTTTGTACAGTCCTTTCCTGAAAATGCACCGCCACCATGGCGTGCCATTCCACCATAGGTATCCACAATTATTTTACGTCCAGTTAGTCCGCTATCTCCCTGTGGTCCACCAATGACGAATCTCCCTGTTGGATTTATAAAGAATTTTGTCTTTTCATCAATCATTTCCTTTGGAATAATCACATCAAAAATATGCTTTTTAACATCTGCATGAATCTGCTCTTGAGATACATCTGGATCATGCTGTGTCGATAATACAACCGCATCTAATCTTTTCGGAATTCCACACTTATCATATTCTACTGATACTTGCGTTTTTCCATCTGGACGTAAATACGATAAGGTTCCATCTTTACGAACTTTCGTAAGTTGCAATGCAAGACGATGTGCCAATGCAATTGGGTATGGCATAAATGTATCGGTTTCATCCGATGCATATCCAAACATCATACCTTGATCTCCTGCACCTATGGCGTCTATCTCCTCTTCCGACATTCCATTTTCTTTCGCTTCTAATGCTTTATCAACACCCAACGCAATATCTGCTGATTGTTCATCGATTGCCGTAAGTACACCACATGTATCTGCATCAAATCCATACTTCGCTCTATCATATCCAATTTCTTTTACTGTCTCACGAACAATTTTTTGAATATCCACATATGCATTTGTGCTAATTTCTCCCATCACCATAACCATACCAGTTGTAGTACATGTCTCACATGCAACGCGGCTCATTGGATCCTGTGCTAACAACGCATCTAAAATCGCATCAGAAATTTGATCACACATTTTATCTGGATGCCCTTCCGTTACTGATTCCGATGTAAATAATAATTTTTCCATTTTACCTATCCTTTCTTCTTTCTCTTCGGGCAATGTTTACATGCTATACATCCATTTTAATAGCTGTATATCTCTGTAAACAAAAAGCAGCCCGCTAAAAAGTGGACTGTTTTATATGACATAAACCAATCCTCTTATTGCTCGATTACTCGCTCAGGTTGGCACCTTCCATACATGGGGTTGCCGTAGCTTCCTAGATCCTTTGTATCTCCACTACTCTGAATAAGAGAAAGTTTTTTATTATATTTTGTTTCGTATATTACAATATACTGTTCTTTAGTTATTGTCAAGATTTTTATTAATTTTTAACGTTATAACGATACCAATAACAGATACCACTCCTGCGATTATGAACGACAATTTGGTTCCCATAGCAGTATGTTCGGCCAATGAAATTATGTAAGGACATAGCATAGAAATTACTCCGTAGCCGATCATCACAGCTCCAAAATTCATTCCTTGATACTTCGTCCCAAAATAATCTACGGTTAATGCAGGATATACTCCTACAAAGCCTCCATAAGTAAATGATACCAATGTAATTAACAAAATAAAAAGGGATCCCTTTGCAACTCCGACTCCAATTACTGATAATATTGTAATAGCATACAATCCAAGTAACATTTGCTTTCGTCCTACCTTATCCGATAGATAAGGTGCTGCAAATCGTCCCATAATATTTGCAACAGAAGCAATCAATACACCCAATAGTGCAACCTCATCACTAAGACCCCGTTCCATTCCCAAGGATTTCATCAATGGATTTACCAATACGTATGCCGGAACTGCCAGTGCCATAGAACAGCTTATGAGATAATAGGATGTCGTGCCAACCATCTCTTTTGTTGTAAATTGCCGTTGCTCAGAAGTATTCTGATTCTGCTTTTTGGTTTGTATCTGATATGTTTTCATTTGTTCGTTAGACGGTCCTACAATAAACCATCCCCCCGAAAAGCTCAGCACGGCATAAAATATAGTCACACAAAGCATGGCTGTTCTATAACCATATAAATGTAACATCCAATCGCAAATCGGATTCATAATTACACCTGAGATTCCTACCACACCTATGGTAATTCCTGTAACCATCCCAAGTTTATCTGGAAACCATGCCTGTGGAATGGCTACCAGCATGCTATATGCACAACCGGAACCAATACCTCCTAGCAATCCATATCCAACAGTTAGCATCCAAGGATTCTGAATAGGGGCAAAGGCTGCCAGTAAGAATCCCGCACACATTAACCCACTTCCAAAAATAACTGTATATTTTGAGCCGATTTTATGTTGTAGCCATCCTCCCAACATGTTTCCCAAAGCAAACACGCCAATAATAACTGTAAATGGTTGACTGGATTGAGCTGTACTCAACCCATATTCCAATTTTACATATGGCTGGAAAACAGTCCAAATATAAGCGCATCCATGTACAAAATTTACAAGTGTAGCAATAACCAAAATCACATATCTTTTTGGAATTTTCTTCATCCCAGCCCCTCCTAGGTGTAGAATGGGGACGGGGGCAATGTGCATTGCCCCCGTCCCCATTCTACATTAACTTACCTTTAATGTAAATTTTTGTATTTCCTTTTCACTTGCAACCTTCTCTATAACCGCGCCAAGTCCCTGTAACTTATGTTCGAATTGTTCATATCCACGTTGAATGTATACAATATCATCCACAATGGTAATTCCATCTGCTGAAAGCCCTGCAATTACAAGTGCTGCTCCTGCTCTTAAATCCGGTGCACTTACCCTTGCCCCTTGTAGTCCTTCCACTCCAACAATGACAGCTGTATTTCCTTCTATTTTTACAGATGCCCCCATTCGTGCCAATTCATCCAAGTACTTAAATCTGTTCTCAAATAAATTCTCAGTAATCGTACTTGTTCCATTACTTAATGCTAAAGTCACTCCTATCTGCGGTTGCATATCCGTTGGGAACCCTGGATAAGGCAATGTTTTTACTTGCGTGTGCCCCAGTCTCTTTCTTGCAACTACTCGAACAGCATCATCAAATTCCTCTACATCACACCCAATTTCAACTAACTTTGCAATCGTAGCCTCTAAATGCTTTGGTATAACATTTAAAACTGTAACATCACCCATCGTTGCTGCAGCTGCAAACATAAAGGTTCCAGCTTCTATTTGATCCGGAATAATGGAATATTCCGTCTTATGAAGTTTTTTAACTCCTTTAATCTTAATAACATCTGTACCTGCACCCTTTATATTGGCACCCATACTATTCAAGAAGTTTGCAACATCTACAACATGAGGTTCTTTGGCAACATTTTCTAGTATAGTCATTCCATCTGCCATAGACGCGGCCATCATCACATTAATGGTTGCTCCTACTGTTACAACATCAAAATACATATGTGTACCGGTTAAATGTTCTGCTTCCGCAATAATCTTTCCATGTTCAATCTCAACCTCAGCACCTAACGCTCGAAAGCCTTTTAAATGTTGATCAATTGGTCTACTCCCTATATTGCATCCACCTGGCAAAGCAACTTCAGCTCTACCGAATTTTCCTAGTAACGCACCCAAGAAATAATAAGAGGCTCTAATTTTTTTAATACAATCATATTCAATACTAAGATCGCCAACATTTTTGCCATTAATCTTAACGGTATGTCTATCAACACGCTGTACACTTGCACCAATTCCACTCATTGCTTCCAATAAGACATTAATGTCATTCACATCAGGCAAATTATCAATCGTAACTGTTTCATCTGTCATAATCCCTGCCGCTAAAATAGCTAACGCTGCATTTTTAGCACCACCTATCTCAACTTCCCCAACAAGCGGATTACCACCCTTTATAATATATTGCTCCATTTTGCACCTCGATTACTTCGACTTTTTTTTCATGAATTTATATCAAATTATGTCAATTATTTTGCACACACTTTCAAGGTATTATAACACAAATCTTCTGTTTGTAAAATATTTTTTATGGGAAACCATCCTTTTTACTGAAAAATAGGAGGTTATTTCCTCCTACTTTTTAATGTTTTTAAAACCTGTTCAATGGTCTCCTCTAATTCAAGACCATCTTCACAAACAGTGATTTGTGCATACTTCTCAAATAATATTACCCGCTCATTATACAAATCTTGAAGTGTTTGACCATCTTTTAAAACAACACCCCGGGTTTTTGCATTATTAATTCTTTGATTTATTATTTCGAAAGAAACCTTTAGGTAAATTATAGTTCCAATTTCTGCAAAATGTTGCATAGCCTCTTCACAATAGACTACACTTCCGCCAGGTGCTATCACCGTATTTTCCACTTCCAAATCACGATTTACCTGATTTTCTATTTCTAAAAATCGTTCAATTCCCTCTGTTTCAATAATATCCTTTAATAAACAGTTCTCTTGTCTTTGTATAAGTAAGTCTGTGTCAATAAATTCATATCCTAATCGCTTTGCAACGACAACACCTATGGTGCTTTTGCCTACTGCAGGCATACCTATTAATATTACATTATTTTTCATCAGTATCTTCTCCTTACATATGATGGTATTTTATCACTTCTATATCATTTTATCAATAGTATCTTCTTCTACCTCTTCGACGATTGCAACGCCTTTTACATAATTCTTGATATACTAATACTTCGATTAATTCATTTAACCAATTACATTGCCCATTACTGCAACTACTTTGACTTTCCATAATGGTTTCCAGTTCCATGACATCTTTTTCTATCACTTTACGATAAATTCTTCTACACAACATTTTTAGCATTAATTTATCTGGATATTCATCAAAGATCATGCTGTTATCATACTCTAATCTTTCGCACTCATCTTCCACATATGGCAATATTTTTTTTGCCATATCTGGGTACATGCTTTTCATATATTCATAGTCTCTGCGTTCTAAGCGTTCATCATCATATTGCAAAGGCATAGGATAAGCCATATAGTATGGCATTTTGTAGTCCATATATCCACTTCCATTCTACATACAATTCTAATTTATCATATGCAAATTCATCTCAATCGGACACAAATTTTCAAATCTGTCTATTTTTATATTGACTTTACGTACTGTTACATACATTGTTACAGTATAAATCATTAATTGGAAGGAGGTTTGTATGAAGACATTTACCACTACCCACCGTACCACTACTTCAATCGAGACTAGAAAAAGAATAGAGAATGCTACGAATGCAGTAATAGTTGATGTTCGTTTCAAAGAGGCGTATACTGAAAAGCGGATAGCTAATGCCATCACACTTCCACTAGAAAAATTAACTAATCAATGGCCTACAATACTTCCAGATTTAGACGCCGAAATATATATCTATTGTGACTCCTTTGATTGTAGCCAGCAAAATACACAAAGGTTAGTAGCTTTGGATTACACAAATGTGTTCGATATTGGCCCATTAGATAACGGAATTTATAGAATAGTGGAAAGGGAAGTTGGAATACCTCAAGAACATGTATTTGTTGGATGAGGTGTTACCTGTGAGTAGATTACTCATCAAAAGCATTGCTAAACTATGGTTATTGGAAAGGATGATACATTATGACAGGGGAATTTTCAATTGCTGTACACGCTTTGGTTTATTTACACCATAAAGAATGTACATTATCCAGTGAATTGCTTGCTGAAAATATCTGCACTAACCCAGCAAGAGTTCGTAAAATTATGTCTAAATTAAAGAAGCCGGGATTCATCACAACTAAAGAAGGAATTGATGGCGGCTATTCCTTGCATCACAATCCAGAGACTCTTACCCTTCGCAACGTTATCGATGCTTTAGATTCGAAGATCGTCTCCTCTTCTTGGCACTCTGGTGATTCAGACATGGAATGCCTCGTTGCTTCTGGAATGGCAAATATTATGGATGAACTCTATGAGGATTTAGATAATATCTGCCGTGAGCGGCTAGACCACATAACGGTTGCTGATATCACAAATAAAATATTTGGATAATAGACGAGACACCCCCCTCAGGAAGAGGAGGATGTCTCGTTTTATTTTACAGCACCTAGTCGAGCCATGGCTCTTTTTAGTGCCGCTTCTGCACGCACATCATCTATATTGTTGTCTTTCTTATTCAATCTTTCTTCTGCACGCTTTTTCGCTTCCTGTGCACGAACAACATCAATGTCATCTGGCCATTGTGCATCTTCCGCTAACACAGTGATTTTTTCCTTTAATATCTCAACAAATCCTCCTAGAACAGCAGCTTTCTTTACTTCATCTGCAAGATGAATCTTCATTACACATGGTTCAAGTATGGTAGTAAGAGGAATATGTTCTTTATATACACCCATCTCTCCTTCTACAGATACAAACTCCAGAAAAGAAGATTCTCCTTCATAAAACACACCATCTGGCTGGATGATTGTTAATTTAAATGTGTTCTCTGCCATAGGACATCCCTCCTATTTCACGCGAGCCAACACGTCATCAATATTTCCTGCATTCAAGAAATGTCCCTCTGGAATATCATCATGCTTTCCTTCGAGAATTTCTTTGAAGCCTTGGATAGTTTCACTAACTGGGACATAACGTCCTTCTAGACCTGTAAATTGTGTAGCAACATGGAATGGTTGTGATAAAAATCTTTGTACCTTTCGTGCACGTGATACCAATAATTTATCATCTTCTGATAATTCATCCATACCAAGGATTGCAATAATATCTTGAAGTTCTTTGTACTTTTGAAGAATTTCTTGTACCCCTCTGGCTACAGCATAATGTTCATCGCCCAAGATATGTGGATCCAAAATTCTAGAAGAAGATTCCAATGGATCTACTGCTGGGTAAATACCTAGTTCTGTAATCGCACGAGACAATACCGTCGTTGCATCCAAGTGGGCAAATGTGGTTGCTGGTGCCGGGTCAGTCAAGTCATCCGCAGGTACATAAACAGCCTGTACAGATGTAATAGAACCACTTTTTGTAGATGTAATACGTTCTTGCAGATTACCCATTTCAGTCTGTAATGTAGGTTGGTATCCTACAGCTGAAGGCATACGTCCAAGTAACGCAGATACCTCAGATCCAGCTTGTGTAAATCGGAAAATATTGTCAATAAATAACAATACATCTTTTCCTGATTTGTCTCGGAAATATTCAGCCATTGTAAGACCTGTCAGTCCAACACGCATACGAGCTCCAGGGGGTTCATTCATCTGTCCAAATACCATGGCAGTTTTATTAATAACGCCAGACTCTGTCATTTCATAATATAAATCGTTTCCCTCACGGGTTCTTTCACCTACACCAGTAAAAACAGAATATCCACCGTGTTCTGTTGCAATATTGGTAATAAGTTCTTGGATAAGTACCGTTTTACCTACCCCCGCACCTCCAAATAGACCAATCTTACCACCTTTTTGATATGGACATAATAAGTCTACAACCTTAATACCTGTCTCTAACATCTCTGTAGTGGTTGCTTGTTCTTCAAATGCTGGTGCTTTTCTATGGATTGGTGCATATTCAACATCTGTTGGAGCAGGCTTTTCGTCAATAGCCTCCCCTAAGACATTAAAGATACGTCCAAGTGTATGTTCTCCAACCGGTACCGTAATCGGAGCACCTGTTGCTACCGCATCCATACCGCGCACAAGACCATCTGTTGGACCCATAGCAATACATCTTACCGTATCATCTCCCAAATGTTGGGCAACTTCTACTACCAGTGTACTGTCATCTTTTGTCTTGATGTCAATCGCTTGGTTGATTTCTGGAAGTTGACCTTCGGCGAACTTGATATCTAAAACGGCGCCGATAATTTGAGTGATTTTACCTATATTTTTATCTGTCATTCGCTTTTTCTCACTCCTTATTTCTTTTATTATTATAGCTAGTTCAATGCCTCCGCTCCTGCTATAATTTCAGTTAACTCTTGTGTAATAGAGCTTTGACGAGCCCTATTATATTTCAATGCCAAATCATCAATCATTTCTTCCGCATTGCTTGTTGCAGAATCCATGGCTTGCATACGCGCACCATTTTCACTGGCAACCGCCTCTACAAAAGCGCCATATAAAATACTTGTCATATATTTGGGAACCAACAAATCAATCGCTACTTCTTCCGCTGGTTCGAAGTTCATAAGTGTCAACTTATCCAATTCACTTACCCCTTGCTCCTCTTCCACTTCCATATTAGAAGGATCAACTGGAAGCAGCTTCATAAAAGTAGGAATATGACTTACTGTATTCTTAAAAAATGTATATGCCAAATAGATTTCACCGATTTCGCCTTTTTCAAAATCCTCAAGCAACTGTCTGCTGAGCACTTGAGCATTTGCATAGGTTGGTTCTTCTATCATTTCAGAATAATCTTTCACGACTGTATAACCTCTTCTTTCAAGGGTATCAGCTCCTTTAGAACCTACCGTATAAAGGCAAATATCTTCTTTTGGGAATTCACTACCTGTAATAAGCTTTACGACATTTGAATTGTAACCACCCGCTAATCCTCTATTCGATGTCACGACTACGATTCCTATTTTCTTCGAATCACTTGGTCGCAAATAGCGGTGGTCCACTTTCCCTGCTTTCGCAAGCATGGAAGTGACCGTTTTATACATACAATCAAAATATGCCTTAGAATTCTCAGCGCGAGTTCTTGCTTTTTGTAGTTTAACAGTAGAAACGAGTTTCATGGCTTTGGTAATCTGTTGCGTGCTTTGAATACTATTGCGACGCCTTTTAATATCTCTCATTGTTGCCATGACAGTTCTCTCCTTTACTTGAATTCAGCTTTAAATTCTTCAATCGCTTTTACAAGTGCCTTTTCATTCTCATCTGAAATCACCTTTTCATTTTTAATACCTTCTGGGATTTCTGGATATTTAGTTTTGATAAATTCAAATAATTCTTTTTCAAAGCGCAATATATCATCCACTTCAATATCAAGTAAAAATTTCTTTGTTGCTGCATAGATAATGATTACTTGATATTCAACTGGCATTGGCTGATATTGAGGCTGCTTTAAAACTTCTTTAATTCGTACTCCTTGTGCCAAACGTTCCGTTGTATCAGCGTCAAGTTCTGACCCAAATTGGGCAAAAGATGCTAGTTCACGGTATTGAGCTAAGTCGATACGAATTGGACCAGCAATCTTTTTCATAGCTTTAATCTGAGCTGCACCACCAACACGTGATACAGAAATACCAGGATTAATAGCTGGTCTAAAGCCTGAGTTAAACATCTCTGTTTCTAGGAATATCTGACCATCAGTAATAGAAATAACATTCGTCGGGATATATGCAGATACATCGCCTGCTTGAGTTTCGATAATCGGAAGTGCCGTAAGTGAACCTCCACCTAATTTATCTGATAATCTCGCTGCTCTTTCTAACAATCTTGAATGTAAGTAGAATACATCACCTGGATATGCTTCACGTCCTGGCGGTCTACGTAATAGTAATGACAGCGTACGATAAGCGGTCGCATGTTTAGATAAATCATCATATACAACTAAAACATCCTGACCATTTTCCATCCATTCCTCACCCATAGCACATCCTGCGTATGGTGCTATATATTGAAGTGGTGCAAGTTCACTTGCTGTAGATGCAACAATCGTTGTATAATCCATTGCACCAAATTTTTCGAGTGTTTGTACAATACTTGCAACAGTAGATGCTTTTTGCCCAATTGCAACATATATACATTTAACGCCTTGTCCCTTTTGGTTAATAATAGTATCAATCGCAATTGCGGTTTTACCAGTCTGTCTATCACCAATAATCAACTCACGTTGACCTCTTCCAATAGGTACCATAGAATCAATTGCTTTCATTCCAGTTTGTAGTGGGGTATCCACTGACTTACGAGCAATTACTCCGGAAGCTACTCTCTCAATCTGACGATATTGAGTTGCTTGAATTGGCCCTTTCCCATCGATTGGTTGACCCAGCGCATTTACTACACGACCTAGCATACAATCTCCAACTGGTACTTCTACTACTCTTCCAGTTGTCTTTACAGTATCTCCTTCATTGATATTCTTATGATCTCCAAGAAGTACAGCACCAACGTTGTCTTCTTCTAAGTTCAATACCATACCATATACTTCACCAGGGAATTCTAACAATTCGCCTTGCATTGCATTTTCTAGACCGTGGATACGCGCAATACCATCGGCTACTTGAATCACGGTACCAACATCAGATACTTCTAATTCTGACGCATATCTTTTAATCTGTTCTTTAATCACGGAACTGATTTCTTCTGGTTTCAAATTCATGGAGCGAATCCACCTTCTTTCCTTTAATTTTCTTCTATATTATACACCAACTTGAATCTTCTTTAGATTTCTTGACAATTCATTCAGTTTGGTTTTGATACTACTATCAACTACACGATCTCCAATGCGAATAATCATGCCGCCGATTAAGCTCTCATCTACAGAATATTGCATTTCAAAACTCTCGTATCGAGTTGTTCGAAGTAATCGTTCTACGATAGCTTCCTTTTGTGTATCTACGAGTGGTATTGCTGTGGTTACATACGCAATTCCAATTTTCTTTTCTTCTTTGACAAGACCAACAAAATATGCAAAAACACTCTCTAAGTCTGCGAAATGCCCTTTGGTTATTAACAATGTCATCAATCCAATGATCTCTCTGCACACACGGTCCTTGAATGTCTCCTCAATTATTTTGACCTTATCTTCTTTTATAATTTTGGGATGATTCATAAGTTTGGTCAGCTCTTCATTGGTACGAAGCACCTCTATGACACTTTGTACCTCACCGTAGATCTCATCCAAACGCTGTTCGTCCATAGCCACTCCAAACAATGCATCCCCATATGTTTTAGAAACTAACTTAGCCATGTACTTTCACCCATTTCTTTCAAAGTGTCGTTGATTAAGCTTTCCTGTATCGTCGTATCAATAGAAGCTGTAACAACTTTACCTGCCATCATCGATGCGACAGCAATCATTTCTTGTTTCATATCGTCCAAAGCGCGTTTTTTATCTAATTCTATTTCTGCATTTGCACGTTCTATAATACGGACTGCTTCCTCTTTCGCTTCCGCAATAATCTGCGCTTCATTTCGAATCGCTTTCTTTCTTGCTTCACTTAAGATGGTTTCTGCTTCTTTGTCTACTTCTTTTAACTTTGATTGGTATTGTTCTTTATAACTAATTGCTTCTTCTTTTTCCTTCTTTGCAGTTTCTTGATCATCCACAACACGTTGTCTACGCTTTTCTAGGACATTACGTATTGGTTCAAATAACATATAAGATAGAAACGTAAATAGCACAAATACACTAATGGCTAATAAAGCAGCATCAAAAAGCAACTGTAGGTCCAGGTTAAATAAACGTTCCAAGGTTCAGCCTCCTTCCTCTATTCTTTTTTACTTATATATCACTGTATCTTATAATTTTCCAAGTAATGGATTCGCAAATAATAGAATAAAGGCAATAGCCAAACTGTAAAGACCAGTTGTCTCTGCTACTGCTTGTCCTAAAAGCATGGTAGATGTAATATCAGATTTTGCTCCTGGATTTCTTCCTACTGCTGCTGCACCTTGTCCTGCTGCGTAACCCTGTCCAACACCAGGACCAACACCTGCGATCATTGCGATTCCTGCTCCAATTGCTGAGCATGCTAATACTAAAGCTTCGTTTGTAATTTGACTCATAATAGTAATCCTCCTAATTTTTAATTTAATTCATGTCTAATCTCCAATTTTGTCGTTAACAAATACCATCGTTAACATGCAGAATACGTATGCTTGAATACATCCAGAGAATATGTCAAAGTATACGTGTAAAAATGCCGGCCAACCTATTGCGATCTTAGATAGCAACCCATAGATTAATGCCATCATAACTGTTCCTGATAAAATGTTACCAAACAAACGCAATGACAATGAAAATGGCACTGCAATTTCTCCGATAAGATTAATCGGGAATAAAAATGGTAATGGTTTAAATAAACCTGTGAAAGCTCCAACCTTATTATACTTTACATTATTAAATTGTATCATCCCAAATGTAATAAGACCTAATGCCAGAGTCACACCATAATCAGCTGTTGGGGGACGTAATCCTAACAGTCCGGAAATATTACTCACAAGAATAAAAATAAAGATTGTTCCAATATAATTTTGAAACTTCTTTGCACTTTTTCCCATACCGCCTTGTACCATATTGTCTAACATTTCTACAATATACTCAGCAATATTTTGGAGCATTCCCGGCTTTTCGGTGGTGTCTTTTAATTTGCTTCTTACTACACTTGCAAATATAACAAGTAAAACACTAACAATTAAAACACTAACATGTGTAGTTGTAATCCACAGTTCTTGACCAAATAAGTGAAACTTAATCAAACCATGAATCATAAAATCCACATCACCGCCACCTGCCAGCAGTAATCCTAAGCCGTTTCCCACATTATCACCCTCCTTTACTTAGATTTTTGAAATCTTACATAGATTTTATGCATATGCGGCTGTAAATAAGCCGATATTTTCAACCCCATAATACCAATAAAAGCTGTTAGCACGCTTCCTATTTTTAGAAAATACACAACACAAAATATGATAGCTACTACTAATACTCGAATTACATATGTCTTTCTAATATGTGTTAATGCACCTGCCTCACCCATATCAAGAGCATCTTCAATTGATCTCTTCATATGTATTGCCATACCAGATGCAGTCATAATACCTATCCAAAGACCAATCGTTCGGAACATGAGCATGTCAGAAAAAACGATAAGAAGTGTCTGTGCAACAACTCCGAATACTATTATACCATATATTAACTCTTTTATCAGTGTATCCTGATTTTTGTCCATTTCACTCATTTTCTATTGTTCCTTATCTTCCTTATCTTCATTTGCCCGTTTTGCTAGCATATAAGTATTGCGCCCTCCTGCTAAAATACCCAATATTAGTAGCGGGATGAACACTGGAAGAGAAAATCTGTCCTCCAAATAAACACCTAGAAATGTACATAAAAAAATAGGAGCAAGCATACTGAGACCCAATTGTGTAATTAATGCAAATGTTCGATGTACACTTCTCTTATATCCCATAAACTCTCTCCCTATCTATATATACCATCTATTTTTCTATTATATCATTTTATTATAGAATGTCTAGTCGTTTATTGCGTTATTATATTAACTTTTAAAAGATGGGGACGGGGGCAATGTGCATTGCCCCCGTCCCCATCTTACATTTGCCCTGTCCCTAATTACCACTGTAATCGATGTAGCTGTCCTTCCATCTCCATGTGCGCAAACCCATTTTGTCTTAACGCCTCATATAATACAACGGCTACCGAGTTCCCTAGATTTAGAGACCGTATATCTCCCATCATTGGTATTCTAATACTATCTTCTTTATGTTCTACTAAAATCTCTTCCGGTATTCCGGCACTTTCTTTTCCAAACATGATATAACAGTCTGCTTCATATTGCACTTCCGTATATACATTAGGTGCCTTGGTAGTTGCCATATAGATCTTTGCTCCCGGATTTTTCTCTATAAAATCCTGATAATCTATATAAGTAGTAACATCTAACTCATTCCAATAATCCATACCTGCTCGTTTAATCGCTTTTTCATTAAGCCGAAACCCCAATGGTTCTATCAAATGCAACTTACATCCCGTTGCAACACACGTACGCCCTATATTTCCTGTATTTGCAGGTATCTCTGGCTCAAATAATACAATATTAATCATTTAACACACCATCTTCTTTTTCTGGCAATACTGCCGCTAATACAATTCCTACAAAAGCTGCGATTGCAAGGCCCGATATACTAACAGACTCTGTAATCGGAATATCTGTTCCAATCCCAATACCCAGTACAAAAATAAGTGAAGAAATCATAAGATTTCTACTATTTCCAAAGTTTAATCTTGCATTAATAATAATACGAACACCAACACTTGCTATCATACCAAATAAAATGATACTGATACCTCCGCGAACGGCCTCTGGTATGCTACTTATAAATGCTCCAAATTTTCCAATCACACCTAGCAGCATTGCAAATAATGCAGCCACTCTAATTACGCTCGGATCATATACCTTTGTAACTGCAAGTACACCTGTATTCTCACCATAAGTTGTATTCGCTGGTCCCCCTAAGAATCCTGCAACCGCAGTCGCAAGACCATCACCTAATAATGTCCGATGAACACCTGGTTCTTTCATAAAATTCTTTCCTACAACCGCACCATTGGTTGTAATATCCCCCACATGTTCAATGACAGTAACGAGTGCAACTGGTGCGATTGCAGCAATTGCAGTCAGATTAAACTCCGGCAATGTCAACACTTGATCCATCACATTATTGTCCATAAATGATAACCATGATGCACTTGCAATTCCCGAAAAATCAACAAGCCCCATTGGTATACAAACAATATATCCTACAATTAAAGCAACCATAACTGGTAACAAGTTTAGAAATCCTTTTGTGAATACTGAGACAAAAATCATAATAAGAATTACAATCAAAGATACGATAACGCTTTTTCCATTGATGTTACCATCTACGTAAAATGCTGATGAAATAGCTGTTCCGCTTAGACGAAGCCCGATTACAATAATCATTGGCCCTGTTACAATAGGGGGTAATAACTTATTTACTTTTTCATACCCTATAATCTTAATTCCCAAAGAAAAGATCATATATACCATTCCTGCTACAATCAATCCACCCTTAACAGCTCCTAATCCTTGCTGCTGTAGCACTAAAGAAATGGCCCCGATAAATGCAAAACTAGATCCTAGAAATACTGGTACAATTCCTTTCGTAACTGAATGAAAAATTAATGTCCCCACCCCTGCACAAAATAATGCAATTGATGAATTTAATCCGGTTAATAAAGGTACTAATACAGTCGCACCAAACATTGCTACTACATGTTGCAAGCCTAATACAACCTTTCTGCTGCCTACGATTTTCTCGTTCATGATCCCTCCTACTTTGAAAGTCGTTCGAAAATTCCTTCTTACGCTTTCCTTCCTTTTCATATTGTATCTATACAGGTACCTTTACGCTACCTGTTTTCTCAACTACACCTCGTGCAATGCACGAGGTGTAGTTAATAACATATCATAATTGCTATACAGTCTCATTACGTAACCTTTGAACAAAACGACCCAATCGTCCAATGGCTTCTTTTAAATCTTCCAAAGAATATGCATAGGATATTCGTAGAAATCCTTCTCCACATGCTCCAAATGCTGTTCCTGGTACGACCGCTACTTTTTCTTCTTCTAAAAAACGAGTAGCAAACTCTTCAGAAGTCATTCCAAATTCTTGAATATTAGGGAACATGTAAAATGCTCCAAAAGGCTCAAAACAATCAATTTTCATACGCTTAAATTCATGTAGCAAAAAACGCCTTCTTTGATTATATGCTTCCCTCATTTCCTCTACTTCTTTGTCACAATGGCGAAGCCCTTCTACGGCTGCGTATTGACTATTTGTAGGTGCACACATAATTGCAAATTGATGAATTTTCACCATTTGCTCTACAATGATTCTAGGTCCACAAGCATATCCAAGTCTCCACCCAGTCATTGCAAATCCTTTAGAAAATCCATTAATAAGAATTGTCCGCTCCTTCATACCTGGCAAACTTGCTATTGAAACATGTTTCCCTTGATAGCTTAATTCTGAATAAATTTCATCTGAAATAACAAACAAATCATATGTTTCAACCAGTTTGGCAATTGGCTCCAAGTCCTCCTTGGTCATGATAGAACCTGTCGGATTATTTGGAAACGGTAATACCAGAACTTTTGTCTTTGCAGTAATCGATTCTTCTAATTCCTGTGCGGTTAATTTAAAATCATTTTCTTCTTTGAGTGGAATCACGATAGGCACTCCATCTGCTAGAATCGTACACGGCAAATAAGATACATAACTTGGTTGTGGAATAAGCACTTCATCCCCAGGATTGAGCATAGCTCGCAATGCAATATCTATTCCTTCGCTCCCACCTACTGTTACAATAACCTCATGATTATCATCATATAGGACGTCCACTTTTCGCTCTAAGTATTTACAAATTTCAATTTTTAATTCTTTTAAGCCGGCATTGGAAGTGTAAAATGTACGTCCCTTCTCTAAGCTATATATTCCTTCTTCACGAATTCTCCAGGGCGTATCAAAATCAGGTTCCCCAACTCCCAAAGATATCGCATCTTTCATTTCACTTACAATATCAAAAAACTTACGAATTCCCGATGGTTCGATGCCGGTAACTTTTTCAGATAATGGATTTCTCATTACGGCGTCACCAACATCCTTTCTGATTCTGATTTTTTAGCCAGAATCGTTCCATGGTCTTTATATTTCTTTAAAATAAAATATGTTGCAGTACTTATAACTGATTCAATTGGTGATAATTTATCGGATACGAATTGTGATACCTCTTTGAGTGTTTTTCCTTCAATACTAACTAAGATATCATATCCACCAGAGATTAAATATGCTGAATGAACTTCCGGATATTTGTAAATACGTTCTGCAATACGGTCAAACCCTTGATTCCTTTGAGGCGTCACACGCACCTCTATCAATGCATTCACCGATTCTTCTCCCGCCTTATCCCAATCAATCAAAGTATGATATCCACAAATAATTCCTTCTTTTTCCATATTAGTCATCTCATTTGCGACTGTCACCTCATCTGTGCCAAGCAAAATTGCCAGCTCTTTTAAATCAGCCCTGCTATTCTTCTCAATATAACGTAAAATTTGCTTTCTCATATTGCCTCCTATCTGACATAGAACTCTCCTATTGTTAGTTACATTTGGTATGATATATTTTAACAAGTTCATCCTGTTGCGGTCGGTCAATATAACGTTTTTCTTCGCCGCCTAAGATGACTCGCTCTTTCCCGCTTGTTGTTCTACCTATCATCTTCGCATGCATTCCTCTTGCCTGCATAGCGTCGACAATCTGCTCCCCTTGCTTACACATTACTAATATACTTCCTGTAGATGTCAGTTGATAAGGGTTCACACGGTAAAACTCACATACTTCTATGGTTTCTTGTTTCAAAGACATCTTCTTAATCTCTACTTCTAATCCAACATCCGCGGCTTCAGCCACTTCCCAAAGCGCCGCTAAAATTCCTCCACTTCCTATCTGATGCATAGCAGATACAGAAAATTCTCTTGCATATCTGATTTCATTTAGCGAAAATAATTCCTCTTCTAGCTTCAACACTTGCTGCATAAAGCTTGGAACGAAACGGTTGTTGAGTTCTGCTTCTTTTGCTCTCGCAATACGAAGCATCCCTTCCACTGCAATCCACTTCAGTAAAACAATATCATCCCCTGGCTTTGTCATATGACTTTGCATTAAGTGTCCCTTTTCCACTGCACCAACTCCAGTAAGATATACGATTGACTGCTCAATCACAGGATTTACTTCCGCCCTTGCTGTAAATATTTGCAATCCATGGGTTTCACATACTTGTTCCATATAGCCAACCATGGTCTTTAACCTTGATTCATATGCATAGGGAGGTAGATGAATCTGTATAACGATCCCGATTGGTTCGGCACCTCTTGTGGCCAAATCATTCACTATTTTTGCAATTCCAAATATCCCCAAATCCTTTTCATTACCAAAAACAGATGTACTTGTAAAGATCACTTGCTGATTGTCCTGCAATTCAATACCTGCACACATTTCTTCCACTGCAGGACTTATGATTGATTCACTTCTATTTGTATGCAATTGTTGTAATATAGAACGTTTTAATACCGTCTGAGATACATTTCCAATTTTCATAATACCCTCTTATCTATTTTCCTTAACGGCGAAAGCTGCCTCTTCCCTATTATTATTGTGGTAATGCCTCTGGGGTAGCCTCTTCCGCCTGCGTGGCCGTTGCCCCTTCACTTTCATTTGTTGTTCCTGCAAGTAATGCCAACGCTTTATTAATTGCCTCCTGAATGGTTGCCTCATCTTGGCTTTTTACCGCATTTTGAATCATCATTGTGGCATCTTTATTGTCTGAACGTATCCCAACAGATACTACCGTAGGAGATGCCTGATATGTACTGTGATTCATCACATCTCTACTTACTTCCGCGCCATTTTCATATATAATCTTCCACAGTTGTGCAGTGATTCCTTTATGAGGTGAAGTACTTGTATACATGCTCCCAATGTCCTCACTCTCTTCTGTAACAAACTTTTTCCCCTCCGGCTCTATGGTCTGAGTCGTCTCACTCTTGAATTCCAGCTTACGGTTTGGATCCCTTGTCTCTTTCCCATATATATTAAATGTAATATTTCCATCCGCCATAATACTTTCTATATAAATAGGTACTTCTGTGGTGTTCTTAAATTTTAAATCTTTATAATCACCAGCAATTGCGGCATCCATGGATGGCTTCACATACTCAACCAGCATCGAATGCGGTTGCCGTTGTGTAATTTCAAGTTCTGCAAAAAGAACTGCATTGTATAGTGTGGTAGATACTTGGCAGATACCGCCTCCCATGGACTGTACCACCTGACCACTCTCGTAGGAGCCCGCCTCTGTAAAACCATTTTCTTCCGTATATGGTTCCATGGCTGCATTTGCAGAATACTCTTCACCAGGCATTACAATAGAACCATTGATATGAGTGGCCCCGGATTCGACATTTTGAACCCTTCCTCCACCGTAACCACAGTATGTAGTAAAACTTCCTAGGTTATCCTTAATATCCTGCAACTGTTTTGCAGTTATGGTAGGCTCATCAATCGTAGTTACCATATCAATTTTACCCGTCTCGCCATGCCAATCATTATTCAAAAAAGTTTCTATCTTTTTAACCGACGCTTTGATATCTAATGATTCTCCTTGTTGCTCTTCTGTTACTACAAAGGCATTATTTTGCCTTGAAATAGTTGCATTTGTAGCTGGCGTTGCATATGGAAGACATTGTTCTGTAATCAGTGTAGCTGTCACTTCTTTATCGATGACATATGTTGGTTGGATAACCTTTTTCACCTTATTCAGCTTTTTCATAGCTACGTAACGTTTCCAAAGGCTTCCTGTCTTTCCATAGTTTACTGCCTGGTCCGCTAACTTCTCTATTTTATTCACGCCGAATCCCAGTTCTTGCAACGTCACGGATATCTCGTGCGCATCAACCTTTAATACCACACTTTGTTCCTGATACTTCGCAAGTGTTTTCTCTACCACTTTTACAGCCTCATCCTTTTTCATATAAGAGACTTCCGTATCCCCAATATATATTCCCTTACAAATGGTTTTCTTATCAAATTGGTTCACATATCGTTGGAGATTAAAAAATACGATCCCTGTTATCATGAGTATGCACAACAAAACAAAACCACTTATCAAAATGATTTTTTGACGTTTTATTTGATTTTTATGACGACTAATCTTCCTCTTCATTGAACACCCTCACATAACTTCCATGCTTTATACCAAGTATGGAATAATTGCTGTTCCGATCATAGCTACCACTACTAAAATAATAATAATCGAAATAATTCTTCTTACTTTTTTATTATAAAAATTCATATAACCACCTCGTGTTCTTTAAACTTCATTATATTTTATACTCTTTACAGTATTTTTGCAAGAAACATTCACTACATTTCGGACTTCGTGCTGTGCAAATCGCCCTTCCGAAAGTTATAATCTGAATATTATAAAGTATCCAATGGTCCTTCGGTAGCTCTTTCATCAATTCATATTCTATCTTCTCCGGATCATCTTGCTTTGTAAGCCCTAATCTTTTCGATATTCTTTTCACATGTGTATCTACGACTACGCTTGGTTCGTGAAAAATGTTACCTCTGATAACATTTGCTGTTTTTCTTCCTACACCAGCTAAAGCAGTTAACTCTTCTATGGTGCTTGGAACCTCTCCCTGGTATTTATCAATCAATTCTTTCGTACATGCAATAATATTCTTAGCTTTGTTATGATAGAACCCTGTGGGTTTAATATCTTGCTCTAATTCCTTTAGATTTGCATGTGCAAATTTTTCTACACTGTCGTACTTTTTGAAAAGTTCTTTCGTTACAATATTGACTCTCGCATCCGTACACTGCGCACTGAGCATAGTAGCAATTAATAATTGCCATGGAGTCTCATGATTTAGGTAACATACATATTCCGTTCCATACTGTGCATCTAATATATCAAGAATTTCCTTTGTTCTTTTTTTCATTTATTACACCTCCCACATATATGTGGATGCTTGATTCGTAAGTGGATTGCGGTTCTGATAATCAAATACAATATAGCACATCTTTGATGCGCCATTACCCTGGACATGATAGTGGAACTTCTCTATGTGTGTCATTTTTCGCATTTGTCTCTTATCGTACTGCTCATATCCAACCAACACTTCATGTTCTCTTGCTTCTCGTTCATAGAACTCTGTCACTATATTTTTATCCGCCTGATTCTCTTCTATAAACAGTGGCCTATTCTTTAAATTTTCTCGCAAATACAAATCATATGTCAACAATTCCTTATAATACTCCATCTTTTCTGGTTGATACTTGCATATAAAATCAAACAAAATCTCATACCTAGCAACACGCGAATGATTTATCAAGTGTAAGTCGTGCATCTCGTAATAATCACCTAGTTGTTCATAAAGTTCAAAGGATGATGAGAATTCCTTTTCCAAAGCTTGTATGCTGACTTCAAACTGTCCACTATTATAATAAAGTTCCACCATCTCTTCCACTTGTTTTAACTTCATTACCTCTTCATAAGATAACCAGTTGGTGAACAAAACCTCATATGGAGGCATCTCTTTATAGACCAATCCATACACTTCTTTTTGTTCTTCCATATAAGACCCCTTCAGTACTTTCAAGAATCCTAATTGCAATTGCTCTGGATGCAATGCATATACTTCATTAAAGGATGTTTGAAAGCTTTGATAATCCTCAAAAGGCAGCCCCGCAATCAAGTCTAAATGCTGGTGTATATTCTTCATCTTCTTGACCTTACTCACAATGGTTTGCACCTTTTGAAAATCCATAGTCCTGCGGATTTCTTTCACTGTCTTTACATTTGTAGACTGTACCCCTATTTCCAACTGTATCAGACCGGGCCGCATCTGACTCATCAAATCCAGTTCTTCATCCGTCAACAAATCCGCTGCTATTTCAAAATGAAAATTGGTGATTCCATTATCATGATCCAGTAAATATCTCCAGATAGCCATAGAGTGCTTGTGATTACAATTAAACGTTCTATCCACAAATTTGACCTGTGGAACTCTTTGATCAATAAAAAATTGCAATTCTTCTTTCACCAAATCCAAGTCCCGAAATCGCAAACATTTATCAATGGATGAAAGGCAATAACTACAAGAAAATGGACAGCCACGGCTTGTCTCATAATATATAATCTTATGTTGAAACACTTGCATATCTCGATATACAAAGGGCACTGTACTAAGATCCAATACAGGTCTCCATTTTTGCACTTTGATTTCACCCTTTTCACTACGGTATGCAATCCCTGTTATGGATTCTAATTTAAGGATTTCCCTTTTATAATATCGAACCAATTCCAAAAATGTTTCTTCTCCCTCACCGAACATGACGCCCTCAATCTCTGGTAATCGTTCCATTACATCTTTCGCATCATAAGATACTTCTGGACCTCCAAGCCAAATCGGTACATGTGGAAGAATCTTTGACAGTTCACGAACAATTGCTTCTACAAATTTTAAATTCCAAATATAACAAGAAAAGCAAATAACATCCGCCTTTTGCTTAAATAAATCCATTAAAATATCATCAACCTGTTGATTAATTGTATATTCAACAATCGATATATCATCTTTATATTCATGGGCATAAGATTTCAAACTATATACCGCTAAATTGGAATGAATATATTTCGCATTAATCGCCGCTAATACAATGTTCATATTGCTCCTCTTTTCTAAAAAAGCCCTCACAACTATAGTTGCAAGGGCATTACTATTTTCTTTACGTGCATTGTGCTTCGAACTTCTCTCATGAGCGTTACCTTAGTAGTTAACTCAACCCAGGCACCCTTACGGCACCCGAAAGATTCTACTTAGTGCTGCTTCGTTCCCGACCTGACACGGTTCATAGATTTCCGTCGCGTAAGACCCAAGTATCGACGCCACTTTCTAAGGGCAGCCTCACAAGACAAAGCCCTCTGCACAATATCACCCCTACTATAGCGGATTGTAGGTTCAAGGTACCGCTAACACCCCGGCTGCACGAGTCATTATTATACACGATTTTTCCAATATTGTCAAATATAACGAAACCATTTCTACTGTTTCTTTTTTTCCCTTAATTCTTTAAAAAAAGTTTTTAACATCGTACTACATTCCGCTTCTAATACGCCACTCTCTACTGCTACTTGGTGGTTAAACTCATCTACTTGTAATAGATTCATAATGGATCCTGCACATCCCGCTTTCGGGTTCATGCATCCTACTACCACTTTTTTTATTCTCGATTGGACAATCGCACCGGAACACATCTGACAAGGCTCCAGCGTAACGTACATGGTGCAATCTTCCAAACGCCAGTCCCCCATCTTCTTACTTGCCTTTCGTATTGCAATTAACTCTGCATGCGCTAAGGGGTTCTTATCTATCGTTCTTCTGTTGTATCCACGTCCAATTATTTTGCCCTCATATTCAACCACACACCCTATAGGAACCTCATCAAGATCATATGCCTTACGGGCTTGCTTCAATGCTTGACGCATATATATTTCATCTATGTTCATTATACACCTTTATCCCTTTTTCATACAATAATCCAGATACCGCTTTCTATTTTTATACTTGCATCTGGGATACTTTCCTACACCAATATCCAAATTCTTCGTAATCATTTTTTTCTTCACTATCTAACTGAATTTGCATATCTTCCTTCCTTCGGAAATTTGGGAAGCCAAAAGATCTGGCTGCCATTTCTTCTCTTTCATGATAAACACCCGGTACACCCAAAAGAAGGGTACCTTCTTCCTCTATAATTACTAAATGATGATAATTATAGTATCCATGTAACAAAAAACTATTATTTGCTAACTTCCATTCTCGACGTGGTAACTGTGCGATTTCTTGTCTCGTAATCTTCCGAACATTAGTAGGCAATGGAGGTTCTTCTGTTTCCTTTACCTCCTCACCTTCATCGACAGCCTTTTCCTCATTTGCAATCTGTGATTCTTCCACTTCTTCTGGTTCTTCTTCCTCTGGCTCTTCTACTTCTTCTGGTTCTTCTACTTCCTCTGAATGTTCTTCCCTCGGTTCCTCTGCTATAACCGGTCGAATTTTCTCAATACTCTTTAGATTAATTGTTACATTCTTCCAATACGCAAGGAACCTTTGATTCCTATATATGAGCATAATCCCTTGCATCTGTTCTAAGGTGAATCCATTTGGCAGTTGTTCATCAGTCAACTCAATCTGACAATTAATATATTGATTTGTTTCACTTACTTCACCTAGTTCTGTAATGCAACAAGTCCCTTCTCGCATGTAAAAAAGTGCCACTTTCACCTGTTCATCTGCTACAACTTGAATTCCTTTTCCATATATATGTAGCTTTTCTTTTCCCTGCCCAGGTATTCTTTTTATAAACCCCACATTACGTACTCTTTGATTTTCTTTATACTCATATAAATAGCAAACCATTTGGTTCATAATTCAACTCCTCACCTTGTCTTTTTACCTCTAATCTATTCCAGAATAAGAAGAAAAAGAACTGGGTGGAAAGATTATATCATTCCTTTTAACTCCTGATAAAGCCGTTTTGCGTAACTATCTGTCATACCACAAATAAAATCTGTTACAAGAAGTAATCTAAGATACAATTTTTCTGCATCACTTTTTCCTTTCGCATGATAATTATATGCATTTTTGTAATTATCAGATATAAAAGAAATCATCCGTATATCAATAGAATCTAATAACTCCTTTGTATCATACTTTATAGCGGATTTGACAAATTGGGTCATTAAATAATCAATCATTACTGCCTCAGTTACCTCTAATTTATAAATGGTTCGAGAGGAAAACACATTCCGATATGCAATACTTCCTAATAAGTACATTATCTTT
Source organism: Lachnospiraceae bacterium LCP25S3_G4 (assembly GCA_052116865.1). Taxonomy (GTDB): domain Bacteria; phylum Bacillota; class Clostridia; order Lachnospirales; family Lachnospiraceae; genus CAUPWF01. The sequence goes on from JBQKKG010000007.1 coordinate 87,934, forward strand.
TCCCCAAATGTACCTGCAAATAAGTCCGCCCCATATGTTCCATCCATAATCTTGGTATAATGATTGGTAAATCCAGTTGTTGCACAATAAATAAGATATCCTTGCATTCGCACAATCCAATTTTTCACGGCATATTGCTCCGGTTTTGTGACCCCTTTCTGCTTTCCCTTTTCGTAAATCTCATCCAATATTTTTTGAGGCTGTATTCCTCTCTCAGCGCCTTCTGCCTGCAGTTGGCCAAGTTCTTCCCTTAATTGATAATATGAGAGAAATCCCTTCACAAATGCATCCTCAATATCTGCTGTTTTATAAGCAATGTCATCTGCAGCCTCTAGGATGAATGTTAACGGATGACGACTTCCCTTTGTTCCCGTTGCATGTTGAATATCTTCAAAAATATCATAATCTGCATAATAATAACCCATTTTCTTATCTTTAATATTCCCCGAATTCTTATTAATACCTAATGAGGACACCGGATATTTGACAATGGTATTTAGTAATGCATAGGTAAGATTCATCCCATTTTCATCTACTAAAAAGTGCAGTTTACTCACCAGTCTAAGCGCCTGTGCATTTCCTTCAAAATTATAAAAATCTTCTCTCATTTGAGCGGTTAAACTTTCTGAAAGTGGCTTTCCTCCCCATGTTAAAACTTCTAGATTCCGTTGAAACCATTCTCTAATTGCAGTTTCACCAAAATGTCCAAACGGTGGATTTCCAATATCGTGAATCAATCCTGCACACGATAATATATTGCAAATATCTTCTTTCATTTGTAAGGTAAAAGATAGGTCTCTTTTCTCTTCTATAATATTTTGACCAACATTTTGACCAATTGATTTTGCTAATGATGATACTTCTAACGAATGCGTCAGTCGTGTGCGAATAAAATCACTTTTATCCAGTGGAAATACCTGGGTCTTATCCTGCAACCTCCGAAAAGATGCACTTCCAATAATTCGATGATAATCCTTTTCGAACTCACTTCTTAAATCAGTCGTCTTATAATTGTGTTTAGTTGCATACTCACGTTGTCTCTTTGTCGACAATAATTGTTCCCAATTCATACATTCTCCTTTGTTAAATAGGGGCGGAATATGATATATACTCCGCCCCCTTCCGCATTTATGATATTTTATATTGATTCACTAAACTCTCGAATTCTTCCGTATCAAATATTTCCGCTGCATGCTTTCCTGTTTTTTTCAACATTTGTCCTAATTCCACAATAAAATCAGGTATCCTTTTTGCTAACAATACACCTGCAACAACTCCCATACGTGTCTCTTCTGCACTGGTTTTTCCGCCAATATGCATCTCAAAGGCATCTTCTAATTCTCCATGAACTTTAACTTTTCTACCAGCAAATCCAATCTCTGCAACCTGATGCCTTGAGCAGCTATTTGGACAACCACTAATGTGAATCATAGGCAATCTACTTTCACTTAGCTCTGCAAGATTAACTGCCGCAATTATCTCTTTACATAATTTCTGACTTTGTAAAATCCCCATTTGACAAGTTGGTGTGCCAACACAAGCAAGTGTCATCTGGATAGGCGTTTTCATCATATGATTTCCAACCTTGTCTAAGAGTTCAATTGCTTCTTCGTTCGTTAGATTGCGAAGATACATATCTTCTTCCATACTAATTCTCACTTCAGCCCTTGGAACCTTATTTACAAATTCTGTAATTAATTCCAGATCCTCCGTCGCAAGCTGTCCACATATAGGATGCAATACTACGGTAAATAGTCCCTCTTGTTTTTGTCCTATACACACTGAATTTTTCGTTATAATGCCTTCCTCTTTCCATTCTTTTATGGAATCAATTACAGGCTTATGTCCTTCAAAATGATACTTTTCCCTTACCAATTCTAGTTGCTTACCATACGCTTCTAAAAAGGCTTTTTCCCCCATACGACGTGGAATAAACCTTGTTCTTGCTTTTGCCTTATGCTCATAATCTCCTTCTGTGATAAATGTCTGTACCATTGCTTCTACATAATAAAGCACCTCTTCTGGTCGAACAAGTTCAGGATATGGAATCGCTAATGCAGGACCACCGCCTAAGCCGCCAGCCAACCACATACGCAACAGAGGTGTCCCATTTTCGATAATAGCTAAGAAGCCTATATCATTAATAGTAGCACATGCTGTGTCTCTATTGCTAGAAGAAAAAGCAACTTTTAACTTTCTTGGTAGCTTATATGATGTCGCATTGCGCAAAAAATACTCTCCCACTTGTAACGCATATGGGGTAACATCAAAAGCCTCGCCTCTCTCTACGCCTGCCAATGGAGACAATGCTACATTTCTCGGAAAATTCCCGCCTCCTCCACGCGTAAATAAATGATGTTCGATAGCATCCAGCATAATATCACACACGTCATCAATACTCAAATCATGCAATTGAACAGCTTGTCTTGTTGTTAGATGCACCTTTTTTAACTGATATATTTTAGTATAATTTAAAATTAATTTTAAATGCTCTCTTGTGATAATCCCGGACGGCGTCCGTAAGCGAATCATAAAAGATTTCTGGTCTTGTTGGGCATATACTCCCATTCCGCCAGACATTCCCTTGAATTCATTCTTGGTTAATTCCCCCGCCAAGAATCGATGCCCTGCTTCACGGAATCCCCTTACTTCTTCTTTCAATAATTCCTTATATTGCTCCATGGTATAACTCCTTCTCAATGCTAATGCAACTAGTCTAAATAAATAGGTGGCTCATATTCCTTGCCAAGCAAAGCCTTTTTACGCTCTTGATATCCAAGGAATGCCCATTCTGTCATATCAGTCCATTTATGTTCTCCTCGATCATATACCTGGACATAACCGATTCTTTTCGGATGCATCCGAACACTATTACTTTGATACTCTCTGCCAGTGTAAGGATTCACTTCCCCTACGACTTCCTCTTTTGATTCACTTCCAGCTTCCTTTGTTGACATTTCAGTTCTTGCATATCTTGAAATTCCATCCTCACCTTCAACGTGAGTATTCTGGATCGGTGAACCTGAATATGTTTCAACATCATCATTCCTCTGCTTTGGTGTGCTTGTTAATTCATTATATTGAGTATCTTGCTCCATTCTATCTTCACTTATACATGTATCCACAGCCTGTACCTCTTCACATTCCGCAACGGTATCTTGAGATTCAGCAATTTCCTTTTCTGGTTGATTGGAAGGGATTTCATCAATTGCATTCTCTTCCATTTCTATGGCGGTCTCATCATCTGTGACTGTCTCGTCTCCCATGAGTTCATTCACTTCTTCAAAAATATCAGCCAACTCACCAATAGTCATATCTCTTTCAGATTCTGAATCCACCTCTACTTCTTCAACTTCTATAGCTAATCTTTTTTCTTTCTTCTTAGCTAATTTTTCCAACTCTTTATCCGTTGGTGTAATTTGCTCTACCGCTGGTACTTTTTCTACCATTTCATGCGTAGTTAAAATACTTAGTTGAAAAGAACAACCAAGTATATCTGCTATCATACGCATGTCTTGCTCTTGGAAATTATCCCTTCCCAAACGTTGTGTCAGGTTCTGCCGCGACATTTTCTTTCCAGTTCTTGCTTCTATAATTTCAGCCAATTCTTTAATGGTCATATTCTTACGGCTCAATACAATCTTTACTTGCTCCCCAAATGACAAACTAATCATCTATACGCTCCTCCTTAGTTGCTTATAACATCTCTTGTAAACTAAAAAACTTCTCAGTAAAGTCCCTATTTTCTATTTTAACAAAGAATATAATACCCGTCAATTACGCAAAGTTTAAGTTTTTATGAAAATTACAAATATATATTTAACATTTTACCCGAAAAGCAATGATAATATCCTTATTCTTCTTCCCCCAAAAATTCTTCAAATGTTACTCCAGATTGCATAATTTGAGTTGCTATCTCTTCACCAACATATCGATAATGCCATGACTCATATATAATGCCTGTCTCATTTGTCTTCTCTGGCGGATATCGTAATATAAATCCGAATTTATAACAATTATCCTGTAGCCATCTGGCCTCCTTGGTATTTGCCTGCCCATCGTCTAGGAGCGCATAATCATCCGAAACAATGTCTACTGCTAATCCCAGTTCATGTTCACTTGTTCCTGGCACAGCAACTGATTGTTTTGTAATATTATAAGCATCCAAGTAAGTTGCTCCATTGGCAATATGGTCTTGCATTGTCTGATTGAACACCTCTTTTTGCCGTTCTACACTTCGATAGGCAGAGCAAATATGCATGGACATACCCTCCTGCTGTGCGGCTGCTAACATTCTTTGCAAAGGGTCCACAATTCTTACATCTACATTATATCCATCCACTACCGCTCCCAATTCTGGAATATATCCTTCTTGTAATGGATGTGAACTATTTACTAATATTAAATTCCATGGTATTTCTTGTGGTTGTTGTACTTGTTCATTCACCTGTGTGGGATTCTCCGAACCACTCTTCACATTTGCTTCTACTTTAGGGCCTGCGTCCACATGTGCACTAGCCTCTTTAATATCCTCCGGCTTTTCCATAGTCATTTTCTGCCCCTTGTCTTGTGCGTTCATTCCCCATATTCTCCCAAACCCCAAGCCTAGAAGCAGCATTGCAGTACCAATCATTACTATTAATTTTCTTAAATCTTTCATTTGTTTATCCTCTATTTTATCCTAATTACAAATGAATTATATCACAAAGATGGGGACGGGGGCAATGTAACATTGCCCCCGTCCCCATCTTATATTATATCAAACTACTTGGATCTACATATTCCATATCAAAACTATCTGCTACATTCTTACATGTTAATTTTCCATCGTAAGTATTAATCGCAGAATACATGACATCATTTCTTTTACATGCTTCTTCCAATCCATTGTTTGCAATCTGAAGACCATATTTTAATGTTGCATTTGTAAGGGCAATAGTAGAAGTTCTCGGAACTGCTCCTGGCATATTCCCTACGCAATAATGAACTACACCATCTACCACATATACTGGGTCGTCATGATATGTCACCTTTGTAGTTTCACAACATCCCCCTTGGTCTACTGCCACATCCACAACTACACTTCCTGGACGCATATTTTTCAGATATGCTCTTTTCATGATCTTTGGTGCAGCCTTCCCTGGAATTAAAACACTTCCTATTACTAAGTCTGCAGCTGCTACCGCATTTTCAATATTCGCATCAGTACTTACTAACGTCTGAATCCTAGCACCAAAAATATCATCTAAGTATGCAAGTCGTTCTAAATTAATATCCATAATGGTTACATTTGCTCCCATACCTACTGCAATTTTGCACGCATTGGTTCCTACCGAACCCGCTCCCAAAATCACAACATTTGCCTTCGGTGTTCCTGGAACGCCTGATAATAACATACCAGAGCCACCAAATGGCTTCTCTAAATACTTTGCTCCCTCTTGTACACTTAATCGTCCAGCAATCTGGCTCATTGGCGCCAAAAGTGGTATGGTATGATTTTTCTCCATCAATGTTTCATATGCAACACCTTTTACTCTTGCTTGTAACAATGCATCTGTCTGTGGTCTGTCTGCTGCGAGGTGTAGATATGTGTACAGAATCAATCCTTCCCGGAATAATGGATATTCTTCTGGCAATGGTTCTTTTACCTTAATTAGCATCTCAACATTGTCCCATATTTCTTTTGCAGTCTCAATAATCTTAGCACCTGCTACTTCATATTCCTCCGTTTTAAATCCCGAACCAATACCAGCATCCTTTTGAATCCATACTTCATGTCCTGCCTGCACATAACTTTTCACATTATCTGGTGTCATACCAACTCGGAACTCATTATTTTTAATTTCTGTTACACATCCTACTCTCATGTTACTTCCTCCTATTTTTTGTTTTTTCGCCAGTTTTTATCCCGCTCTTAATTGAACGGAATATTTTCTTCATCTTTTTATTATTGTGAAGAATATTATTCATTTATCTGTTTACAGATTAACATATCTCATTTTCATGTGCAATATAAAATAATTCTTTAACATTATAAATATTTCTTTAACAATACCAATTTTCTTTAAATGTTGTCTATTGATATTCCTCATATAGTATGCTTAAATGGGAATAGATAATGTAACTATGCATTATCTATACATATTTAAAGCAAAGGAGGATTATATTGAAAGCCTTAAGAGAAGCAATTCGTAATGCAACACTTACAAAGACAGAAGGTATTATCGCTGATTTTATGTTAGATAATTATGCGGAAGCCTGTTTTATGACCTCTACTGATATTGCACTTCGTTTAAATGTAAGTGAATCATCTGTGATTAGATTTTGTAGAACGCTGGGCTTTAAAGGATATATGGATTTTCAAAAAATGTTGCAAAAGCATTATCAAAAAAAAGTAAATAGTATCTCTAGAGCCATTACTACACCAGCTGATCGTCTAGAAGAATTAATTGTAAATAGCTCCGAAGATAGTTATATTGAAACACATTTCCAGAATGTGTTAAGCAATTTAGAATCTGCTATTATTAATAACCGACAAGAACTATATGACAAAGCCGCTGATATTATTATTCGCAGTAAACAGAAATTTATCATAGCTTCCAGAATGAATACAGGTCAAGGCGATTTTTTTTATATGTTAATGAAGCATATGGTCGATAATGTTCATTCAGCTAGTTATGGTGCCGTTAGCACGATTGACCATATTAGTGACATTACCTCAGAAGATTGTCTAATTTTATTTTCTTTTCCCAGATATTCCCAAATGGATAAGCTAGCGTTAGAACTTGCATTAGAGGTTGGTGCCAAGATTGTTGTCATTACAGACAAGCAAAGTTCATTGCCTGCACAATACGCAACTGTATTACTAACAGTGAATATCGATAGCAATACCTTTTTTAACTCATATGTAGGTGTCCAGTTTGTCACAGAAACCCTATGTGATACCATTAGCTATAAAGTTGGAAAACCAATTGGAGAGCGCTTGAAACGCATTGATAAATATTTAGAACCACTGGGTGTATATTAACTGACACTCAGTGGTTCCTTTTATTAATGTTCCTTTTTAGATTCGCAATAAACGAACTTTTTCTTTGCCTGTATTATAAATAAATTACTAAATGCTAATGCAACAATTGCGATCATTTGCACTGCATTTAACATGACTACTTGAAATGCCTGTCTGAAAACCGGAATCCATAGAACACTCATAAGTAAGCAAACTCCAATTGCAAATGCTCCCAATAGCGCCTTGTTATTGAAAAAGCGTGACGAGCCTAATGTTCTATATTGAGACTTACAATTAAATCCATGTACCAATCTACCTAAACAAAGTGTGGCAAACGCCATAGTTCTAGCTGTTGCTACATTATCCTGCATACCGATATAAAATGCAATAATAACAGTGACAGCAATAATAGCTCCTTCACAAGCGATCGTTTTTAATATTTGCTTCGTTAGAATGTCCTCTGATTTCATCCTTGGCTTCTCTTCCATAATCATCTTATCATGTGGCTCCAATCCTAACGCAATTGCTGGCAAGCTATCCGTCAAAAGATTAATGAACAATAAGTGTACTGCTGCAAATGGTACTGGTAGTGCAAAGATAGAAGCAATCATCACAACAATAATACCTGCTGTATTCCCTGATAACAAAAATTGTAATGCTCTTTGAATATTCGCATATAAATTACGCCCATACTCTACCGCTTTTACTATAGTAGCAAAATTATCATCTGCCAAAACCATATCTGCACTTTCTTTTGCAACTTCGCTTCCCGTGATGCCCATTGCCACACCAATATCCGCCTGTTTTAAAGCTGGTGCATCATTCACTCCGTCTCCAGTCATTGATACAATATAATTTAGTCTTTGCCATGTCTTTACGATTCTGATCTTATGCTCAGGACTTACACGCGCATACACTGCAACTTGAGGTACTAACTCTTCTAATTCTTTAACTGTTAAGTGTTCGATATCAGCACCCTCAATCGCTTTGTCACCTTCTTCTAGAATCCCGATATCCTTTGCAATTGCTGCAGCTGTCAATAGGTGGTCTCCAGTTATCATAACTGGTCTGATTCCAGCCTTTTTACAGGTAGCCACTGCCTCAAAAGCTTCTTCCCTTGGAGGATCCTGCATCGCAATCAACCCTATAAAAGTATAGGAATTTTCGTAACTTTCATCTATTTCAGCTGTCTCTAGGCACCTTTCGCAAATCGCCAGTACGCGAAGTCCTGACTCTGAAAATGCTTGATTTCCCCGTCTGATTTTTTCCTTGTCCTCATCATTAATGTCTCTGATTCCATCAGACATTTGAATGTTATGAATAAGGGGTAACAGTACATCCACTGCACCTTTGGAAATCATTTTATAATTGGACTCGTGCATAATGACAATAGACATGATTTTACGATCGGAATCAAATGGGATCTCACTCACACGCTTTTCGTTTGCTTCCTTAGAATTCTCTACCTCTTTATCACTGGCAAATACTAACAGTGCCGTCTCTGTGGGATCCCCTACTTCCTTTCCATCTACACGGATTGCATCATTACATAAGATACTATCTATTACTAATTGTTTCCCCAACTCTGATAGTGGTTGATCTTTGGTTTGCGTATTACCATCTACATATATTCTTTGTACAGTCATCTTATTCTGCGTTAGCGTTCCCGTTTTATCCGAACAAATAACCGATACACTTCCTAACGCTTCTACCGCTTGAAGCTTTCGGATAATAGCATGTTCTTTTGCTAGCGTCTGTGTTCCCATAGACAACATAATCGTAATAATAGAACTCAATGCTTCTGGAATGGCCGCTACAGCCAACGCAACTGCAAAGATAAAAGCATCGACAAATGCTTCTCCTCTCCACATGCTCAATCCAAATACCACCGCACAAATTCCAATAATAATATAAGAAAGAGTTTTTCCCAAACGATCCAGGGTCACTTGTAATGGTGTCTTTTTCTCTGCTGTCGCATTTAGAAGACCCGCAATTTCGCCTAACTGTGTCTGCATACCAATGTCCGTTACTATATAACTTCCTCGACCATATGTTACATAGCTCCCAGCAAAGACCATATTACAGCGATCCCCTAGTGGTGTTTCTTCATATAAGATTTTATCTTCTTTTTCTACTGGTACACTTTCACCAGTCAACGAACTTTCATCTACTTTTAAATTTTTATTTACAATAATTCGCCCATCTGCACATACATAATTCCCAGCCTCCAGCATAACAACATCACCAACCGTTACTTGTTCTGGTGCTAAAATTATAGTCTCACCATTACGCACTACCTGTATGTTTGGTGTTGCAAGGGACTTTAAACTTTTCAGAGAGGCCTCCGCTTTCACGGTCTGATAAGTGCCTAATATTGCATTAATTGTGATAACCACAACAATGACAATTGCACTTTCTAAATCTCCTAGTATTCCAGATATAAATGCTGAAATAATAAGTATGATAACTAAGAAGTCACAAAATTGATCTACAAATATTCGTAAAAGACTTTTTCCCTTTTTTTCTTCTAATTGGTTCGGTCCATACTCGGTCAGTCTTTTTTCTGCTTCTTCACTACTAATCCCCTTCACCGTTGTCTGTAACTGTTCCAGTACCTCGGCTTTTGTATTTTGATATATCTCTTTCATAGATACGCCTCCCTTCTCAAACAATGTTTATAAAACTTCTCTTTTTCCAACCGCAATAGAGTGGTAGCTCTCCGCAATATTTAATACATGATCTCCTATACGTTCAAAATCCGTTAGCATCTCTGAATAAAGTACACTTGTTTCAGCTACGCATCCTCCACTTTTCAATCTGCTCAGCTGTTTCTTACGAAACTGCGCATTTAGCTCATCAGTCTTTTGCTCCAAGTCTCTTGTTTCCTCCAATCGCAACTGATCTAGCATCCCATTTGGCAACTCAATAGACTCTAATAATTGAAGGGAAACTGTCTTCATTACTTTCACCTCTTTGATCGCCTCCTTAGATAACTCTAGTTTTTTATGATGCAATGATTTTGCATACCCCGCAATATTCATTGCATGATCTCCCACGCGTTCAAAATTTCCAATAATACCATAATAAGCTGTGATTTCTAAGGACTCTTGTTCCGTCATTGGCATAGTAGCTACTTGTCCAATACAAACGGATATCTTTGCATTCATATAATCTAAGTATTCTTCTTGTTCTACAATCTTCTGATACATTTCCTCATGATAATTTTTTACAATATCAAAGCTATTATTAATATTCTTCCATGCAAACCTATGCATTCGTTGTATTTCCAATCCTATTTGTGTAAGTGTCACTGTCACCTGACCTAATTTATGATATGCCCTTGGATCAATTGGCGTAATAAACTCTAATTGTTGTACTTCATCCGCTTCCTCCTTCTTCCCTGGAAGAATTTTGGTAGCTATTTTAACCATATAGTTTCCAAATGGCAATAGTAGTAACGTAGTGACTACATTAAATAGAGTATGCATATTTGCAACCTGAGCAATTGGATTATTTGGCGAAAAATTTTCTACTATCATAGATAGTGGAGTTGTTAAACACAAGAATGTGAATACAAGGGTTCCAAATATATTAAACATTAAATGAATAATCGTGGTTCTCTTAGCCGCTGTTTTTGCTCCAATTGCCGCCAGAACTGCTGTAATACATGTTCCAATATTTTGCCCAAACAAAACGAACACTGCATGGGAAAAACCAAGTACATGGTTGCCAACCAATGCCTGTAGTATTCCAACAGAGGCAGAAGATGATTGAATAACTGCTGTAAATATTGCTCCAGCTAATATTCCGACAAAAGGAGAATCAAAGTTAGAAATAACAGAAATGAATTGTGGTGAATTTTGTAATGATGCCATGGAATTTCCCATCATCTCCATTCCCACAAAAAGTATACCTAATCCCGCAATAATTTCTCCTATGTAATGTATCCTTTGCTTCTTTGCAAACATAACAATCGCAACCCCTACAAAAGCAATAACTGGGGCAATTGCCCCAATATCCATTGCTATTAATTGTCCTGTAATTGTAGTTCCGATATTAGCACCCATGATGATCCAAACTGCCTGATTTAATGTCATTAAACCAGAGTTAACAAATCCAACCACCATAACGGTTGTCGCTGATGACGATTGAATAATTGCCGTTATTATTGCACCTACCAGAACTCCTTTGAACCGATTCGAAGTAAAGCGTTCCAACAAGGCTTTCATCTTATCCGCTGCCGCACCTTCTAACCCACTACTCATCTCTTGCATACCGTATAAGAAAAGCGCAAGTCCTCCAATCAACATTAATATCTCATCTGTTTTCATAAATGATTATTTCCCTTTCCCTTTATGATCTTTCCAAATAGACCAAATTGGCCCAGCAATACAAATGGTCGAATAGCACCCACATACCATACCAACTAACATAGGCACTGCGAATACAATAATGGAATCTATTCCATATACTAACGCGAAGATACATACAATTAAAATACACATTACTGTGGTAAATGCTGTATTAATCGTTCTTCCTAGCGTCTCAGTAATACTGATATCCACTAATTCTCCTGCTAACCATTTCTTTTTAGAATTCCTAATATTTTCACGAATTCGATCATACAATACAATGGTATCATTAATAGAGTATCCTATAATCGTAAGTGTAACCGCAACAAATGCGTCATTGAGTGGAATCTTAAAGACACCAAAGACAATAAATACCATCAGTACATCGTGTAACAATGCTATAATTGCAGAAATCCCTGCGGACAACCCTGACAACACTTTAAATCGAATCCAAACATAAATCACAATAAATACCGCCGATAATACAATAGCTAATATAGAATTATGTAAGGCTTTTGCACCAATATATGGTTCTACAACATAAGTCTCCGCCAATTCATACTTTGCATCTGAAAGTTTGTTTAGTTCTTCTCCTACCTTCTGCTGATCCCCTGGATCGATTCCCTGATTCCCGGCTAGTGTAAGTACCAATTTTTTATTTCCAGTGACCCCGTCTTCTGATAATTGTACGTTTGTTGGTCTTCCCAGAATCTCTTCTACTTTATTATCAATACTACTGCTATCTACATTTCCTTCATAATTATACTTTAAGATAACTCCACCAGTAAATTGTGTATCTAAGCGGATACCATTGGTAAAACTAATAATCAATCCAATCGTAAGAACGCTGGCTGTCAATCCAAAAATAAGCTTTCTCTTATGAGAAAATGCAATGATTTTCTTTTCTTTTTTCTGCCGAAACATTTTATTTTGATTGAATTTTGGATATAGTATGATAGACTGTAGCATTTTTCTCGATACAAATACACCTACCCCTATATTAATCAAAACGCCAGTCAATAGCGTATAGCCAAAGCTCAACATTGTTCCAGAACCAAATATCATCAATATGATAGCAACAATTGCACTGGTAATATTGCCATCTATTACGGAAGAAAATGCATGCGCATAGCCTTTTTTAACTGCTGTTTTTATACTCTTTGTTGATTTCAGTTCTTCGCTAATTCTTTCACTGGTAATAACATTGGCATCTACTGCCATTCCTAGGGAAAGTATTAATCCTGCAATTCCTGGTAATGTTAATGTAAATTGTGGGACTGATAATGCCAATAATTGTAAGGACATTTGCAAAATAAGTGTCATACAACTAATAATTCCTGGTAATTTATAATAGACGATCATAAATAGACATACTAGAATAAATGCTAGAATTCCCGCCATAACCATAGCTCTTAAAGCATAATTGCCAAGTGTTGGGCTAATCGTGTTATAGTTGGTCGTTTTTAACGAAAATGGAAGGGAACCTGCATTGATTTTTTCAGATAACGCCTTCGCCTCATCACTAGAGGACATTCCATTGATTACTGCTTCTCCACCTTCTATTTTATCTTGCACCACTGGATTTGAAATCAGCTCATCATCCATGTAAATACCTATTTTTTTCCCTAGTTGTTCTTCCGTGGCCTGTGCAAAATCTTTGGTGCCTTTTTTATTAAATGTCAATGCAACTACGTATTCATTTGTCTTAGAATCCCTTTGCACCGTACTATTTGTTACTTCTTGGCCTTCTAGCAGTACATCTCCATTTTCATTTTGAAATGTTAATTTAGCAGTTTCACCAAGTTCTAAAATTGCTTGTTCAGGATTAAAATCTTTTTCATCTGACTTCCATGGGAATCGTACTATGATATTTCCACTTTTTTGATCAACTGTTACTTCTCTATCCAGAATATTTTTTGCGTCCAATCTACTCTCTATTACGTTGCGGGCAATTTCTAATTGTGATTTAGTGGGAGCTTTCTGAACTCCTTCTGGCTCAAAGACAGCCTCAACCCCTCCTCGGATATCAATTCCAAGGCGCATATTCTGAAGCCCCTTTATATCCTTTCCTAAACCAAACAACGCGAGTAGGACAAATGCACAAATAATGCCGACTACAATCCAGATACTTCTTTTCTTCGTCTTCATCGCATAATCCTCCTATGTTTCCTTCCATTATAATCTGATGGATAAAATCAATTTATCATTTGCATATCATTTACTCAATATTTACAAAGCTTTCTTAACACTTTCTTAGCAAGATTTCTATTGGTCATTTGTCTGGAAGTATGTATAATAGAGACAGAAAACGAGGTGAATAAATTGAAACATGTTTCCTTTAAACAACATACAAAAACAGTGGATATACTGATTACAGGTACATTATTACTAGTTGCTACACTTATTTCTTATCTTTGTTACCACGTACTTCCTGGCAATACTGTGAATGTGGCATTGGCTTATATCTTAGCTTTACTATTAATTGCTCAGATGACCTCCGGGTATGCCCTTGGTATCATAGCCTCCGTGATCTGCGTGATTTGTGTCAATTTTTTATTTACATATCCATATTACTCTTTAAATTTCACATTATCAGGATACCCAATTGCCTTTGTATTAATGTTAGCCATTTCCTTACTAACAAGTACTACTACCACACATTTGAAGCGCCAGGCAATGATCATTTCTGAACGCGAAAAATTGCTGATGGAAGCAGAGAAAGAAAAAATACGTGCCAATCTTCTAAGAGCTGTATCTCATGATTTGCGCACTCCTTTAACTAGTATTATTGGTTCTAGTTCTACTTATTTGGAGAATGAGAGTATTTTAAAAAAAAATGAAAAAAAAGATTTAGTAAAGCACATATATGAAGATTCCAATTGGTTACTTAATATGGTAGAAAACCTTTTATCAGTTACCCGAATCAATAGTGATTCTACTTCCGTTACAAAGTCATTAGAGCCTGTAGAGGAAGTACTGGCAGAATCTGTACATCGTTTAAAAAAACGACTTCCTAATGCTCAAATTACCGTAGATGTTCCCTCTGAGCTTTTAATGATACCAATGGATGCCGTTTTAATAGAACAAGTTTTAATTAACTTATTAGAAAATGCTGTGATTCATTCTTACAGTAAAAAACCCATTGAATGTACGGTAACCTTTGATCGGCTATTCGTGTACTTCCACATCCGGGATTTTGGTATTGGGATACCCGAAGACAAAATCGATTCATTGTTTGATGCATCTACCGTGTTAGATGAATATGTTACCGATGGTCGAAGGGGTATGGGCATTGGTTTATCCATTTGCAAGACAATTGTTATTGTACATGGGGGTATCATCAAAGCTAAAAATCATTCAGATGGTGCTGAATTTGTCTTTACACTTCCAAAGGAGGAGTATGTGTATGAAAGCTAAAATCCTAGTCTTACTGATTGAAGATGAAAAGAATATTAGTAACTTTATTACTACCACATTATCATCCCATAACTATAAGGTAGAAACTGCCTTTACAGCAAAAGAGGGGTTATCGCTTATTAGTTCCAAATGTCCAGAAATTGTCTTACTTGATCTAGGTCTTCCTGATATGGATGGTCTTGAAATTATAAAGGAAGTACGGACCTGGGCAAGTATACCAATTATTGTAATATCAGCACGGACACAAGAGCGTGAAAAAGTGACCGCTCTAGACTATGGTGCAGATGATTATATTACAAAACCTTTTGGAACCTCTGAATTATTGGCACGCATGCGGACCGCCTTAAGACATAGTAATAAACTCAATAGTGCTGCCATGCTCTACCAACGTCCATACGAAGCAGATGGACTACGAATTGATTTTGAAAAACATCTTACTACCATACACGGTGAAGAAATACATCTAACACAGATAGAATTTAAAATTTTAGCGTTATTAGCGAAAAATTCAGGTAAGGTAATGACCTATGACTCTATTATGATTCATATTTGGGGACCATACTCTGATAATAATAATCGAATTTTACGTGTCAACATGGCAAACATAAGGCGGAAGATAGAAGAAAACCCAGCAGAACCGAACTATATCTTTACTGAGATAGGAATCGGGTATAGAATGATAGAAGACGAAGGTGCTTAAGATTCCTTCTCACTTTTACAAAGGAAAATTAAACAAGGAGTTTTTATATGGATCATAACAAAAATGAGATATTACATCCCATCATTCTTGCATCTGCATCGCCACGCAGAAAAGAGTTATTAGAACAAATTGGGCTAGACATTATCATCATGCCTAGCCAGAAAGAAGAGGTGATTACATCTAGTATTCCCTCTGAAATCGTATTAGAATTATCATACCAAAAGGCAAAGGACATCTGCGATAAGATTTCCTATGATGCTACAATTATAGGCGCCGATACAATTGTAACTTATCAAGATTCTATTCTTGGTAAACCAAAGGACGAAACACATGCCTTTTCGATGTTAAAAATGTTGCAGGGACGCACTCATACTGTATACACCGGAGTTACCATCATATCTAAAAAAGATGCCTCCAAGACAGTACATTCTTTTGTGGAATCAACTGCAGTTACCTGTTATCCAATGACTGATGCAGAAATCTACCAATATATTTCCACGGGTGACCCAATGGATAAGGCCGGTTCCTATGGAATACAGGGCATATTTGCAAAACATATTCAGAAGATTCAAGGAGATTATAACAATGTAGTGGGATTACCACTCGGACGCTTATACCAAGAACTGTAAGATGGGGACGGGGGCAATGTAACATTGCCCCCGTCCCCATCTTACAGTTTTAGCCAATTCCTTTATAAACTAATCCCAATATAAATATCAGAATCGTAAGAGGTACATAAATATACCTTGCCACAAGTGAAAATGCTGCTGTCAGTTTTTTCTTTTTCCCTTGATTCAATTCTTCTTCAATTTTTCCTTTTCCAAGCGCATAGTAGATAGAAATCGCTCCAAACACAGCACCAAATGGTACCACAATAATCGTAATAAAGTCCATGAAGCTTCCTACCTTTGGTTCCGCTTCAATGAACAGACCTACTAATAGACATATCCCACCACAAATTGCTACCGCTATTTTTCTTGGCAGTTTAAATTTATGTTGTGCACTTTCAATCACTGCTTCAAACATATTGATCAATGAGGTAATCCCTGCAAATAAAACAGAGATAAAGAAAATACAAGCAAGTAATTTTCCCATTGGAATTTTCTTAAATATTTCAGGAATGGTAATAAACATTAGGGATGGTCCCGCACTTGGCTCGATTCCAAATGCGAATACTGCTGGCATAATTGCAAAGGCGGATAATAACGCTGCTAAGGTATCAAAAATCGCTGTTCTAAGAGACGCCTTTGGAATATCCTCATCGCTATTTAAGTAAGATCCATATACAATCATTCCCGAGCCTGTAATTGATAAAGTGAAAAAGGCCTGTCCCATTGCCATTACCCAAGTATCAATTTTGGCCAATGATTCCCAATGGGGAATTAATAAAAATTTATATCCTTCAATTGCCCCCGGAAGAAACATTACTCGAATAGCTAAAAATGCAAATAGAAAAAAGAATACTGGTATTAAAATCTTATTTACTTGTTCAATTCTTTTTACTGCTCCGGTAATTAGAAGTATTACGGTAATTGCAATAACAATAACATGCCATGGCCAACTTCCAAAGTCTCCTGTAGCTTGAGCAAAATACTCCTTGCTAGGTGTTGTTAACAATGCACCTGTAGCGGCTCCTCCTAACGAACGAAGCACCCATCCAATAATGACTGCATATCCTGTAGCAATTCCAAGTGAGCCAAGTAGTGGTATCCAACCCATTGCCGCTCCAAGCCGACTACCCTTTCGTTCCTTCCAGCACAAATCATAAGACCCTAAAGTCCCTGTCTTTGCCATTCGTCCGATTCCAAACTCTGCTGAAAGTCCAACGTAACCAAATAAGAATACAAATAATAAATAAGGAATTAAGAAAGCTGCACCACCATATTGTCCTAAACGATAAGGAAATAGCCAAATATTCCCTAGTCCTACTGCTGATCCTACGCAAGCTAGTACAAATCCAATCGTACTACTAAAATTCCCATTTTTATGAGTTGAAAAGTCCTTTTGTTCCATGATACACCTCTTTTTGCTTATTAAAATATTATTTTACAGATTAATGCTAGAACGCTTTAAACCATTAAATTATTCTTTTCACATTATAACAGTATAAGCCACATTTGCCAAGCATTAAAATAGATCAACTAAAAAAGATGGTGTCAAATTTAATTTCAACACCATCCCTCATTTATTTTATTAACTCTTTTGTGCTTTCTCTCAATACTAATTTAGGCTGAAATGTAATACACTTTTGCGAATTTACTTCTGTATCAATCTCTGTTATTAACTGTTGAACAGCCTCTACCCCCATCTCATAAACTGGTTGATTAATTGTAGTTAAAGGCACGTCCAATATTTCCGAAAAGAAAATATCATCATATCCAACCAAAGACATATCATCTGGTACAAGAAGTTTATGCCTCTTTAATCCATTATAGACACCATATGCAGACATGTCATTAAATGCAAAGATAGCCGTGCATTTCTTAGGTAACAAGTATTCTACAGCTTCCACACCACTTTCCCTATCATAATTCCCTTCATATATTAGAGACTTATCATAGGAAATATTTGCTTCCTCCAAAGCTTCTATGTATCCTTTTAATCTTGCCTTACAATCTTCCAGTGATAATGGCCCTGCAACACAAGCGATTTTCTTATGACCTAATTCAATTAAATGCTTCGTAGCAATATACCCACCAAGTCTATGGTTCACCAATACCGTACAGCAATCTGCCTCCTCCAAAAATCGGTCAATCATAACAAATGGTACCTTTAGCTTCTCCATTAATTTAACGCTTTCCAAAGCTTTTTCTTTATTACTATCAAGCGCCATACAAAAAAGAATTCCATCTACTCCTTTATCAGCCAGCACTTGTATATACTCCAGATCTCGTTTATGCATGTCGTTCGTATTGCATAGTATAAGATTCCAACCATTTCTTCTGCATTCATCTTCAACACCTTTGGCTAAATTAGAAAAAAACACATTGCTTACATCAGAAATAACAAGACCGATTGTTTTTGTACGCTTCTTAACCAGCCCCACCGCTAATTGATTTGGTCTATAATTCAATTTTTCTACTGCATCAAATATAATATCTTTTGTACTCTTAGGGATCTTATGCGCTTTTCCATTTAATACTAAAGAAATGGTTGTAACAGAAAACCCTGTATAATTAGCAATATCTTTTATTGTAGTTCTCAATGCACTCTACTCCGTCGCTTATTTTTATTTTTTATTATACCTTATTTTTATTTAATATGGTAAATTTTGTTAATTTCTCCAAAAAACATTTTGTAAAATCTCCAGATACTCCAAATATTTACTTTTCTCTACATATTCATCCGGCTTATGTGCCATATTAGGGTTTCCTGGTCCTAATAACAGAACTGGCATCTGAACCGCTTTGGATAGTATGGACCCATCTGTAAAATAATTAATACCTATTTCTTCTGACGGAATTGCTAGATTCTTCAGCACTTTTTTACATGCTTTGACCCAATAATTATTCGAATTGATTTCAATCGCTATTCTATCATTTCTTACTTCTATTTCAAACTTAACTTTGTTGTTAGATTTGCTTTTGTATGTGTGGCAGATCTCTTTTAATTTGGTGATTATATCATCTGAAGAAATGCCCGGTACAACACGGATATCCATTAAAATCTCTGCCCTGTCAGGGGTCATATTCGGAGTAATGCCTCCATGGATCATAGTAACCTGTGCCGTTGCATTCCCTAATACAGGATGGAAAAATTGGGTTATATATTTTTTGAATTGACCACATACGTCCATTCCATATTCAATTGCATTGATTCCTTCTTCGGGATAGGCGCCATGGCTTGTAATACCTTCTACCAATAGCGCAATCCACATACAACCTTTTTGTGCCACTCCTAGCTTGCATCCTGTTGGCTCCCCAATAAAAAGCAAATCTGCCTCTTTTACAAACTCTTTTTCTAATGCTTTCCTTGCCCCTAGTCCATTTTTCTCTTCATCACAGGTCCCAAGAAAATATATCGTATCCCTTGGTATCCTGTGTGCCTTTTTCATCTGACCGAGGGTATATACCATAGCCGCCAGACCACTTTTCATGTCACTTGCCCCTCTAACAAATAGAAGTCCACCTTCATCATGAACCTCATAAGGTAAATGCGTCCATTCGTCAAAATCTCCATAAGGAACCGTGTCAAGGTGTCCATTCCATATGACTACTTTTTCAGACTCCCCTGGTAGAATAGCCACTACATTGGCGTGTGTTGCATCTATCCGTTGAACACTGGATTCCACATGACATGCCCGTAAGTACTCACACAGAAATTCTGCTACTCGACCTTCATCATCCACACCGTTTACACTTGGTATAGATAGTACTTGCTTTAAGAATTCTAAAGCACTGTATTCATCCATCTTATTGTTCCATCCATTTTAAAATTCCTTGCCAGATCTTATTATAATATTCCCAATTACAAAACTCTGGCGGTGCCCAATGTGGCGCACAGTCGCTGGTAAATACAGCACTTTTTCCTTTTCCATATTCTCCCAATGCAATAAATGGATGATCTTCTACTAGAACAGGTACGATTGCTTCAGGTTTCGCTACAGTCTTATTATATCCCAATATATCCGGCCATTCTCCTTTGATATCCTTTAGAACCTCATGATCTAATACAGTTACCGGCTTAACCCCTTCACAATGCTCTATACGGTCATCTACCGTTAGAACCTCTACTGGTAACACTTCCTGTACTGCTGTATCATGCCACTTTCCTTTTGCATCTACACCGGAAAATGTCAGATATCCACCTACCATCATTAAGTTACCACCTTGTAATACATAATCTCTAATTACTTTTGCACGATTTGGCATCTTTACGCTTTTTGTAAAAGTAGGTACTGGCAATAGGAGTGTATTAGCTCCGATATCTGATAATATAACGCAATCATACGCTTGTAATTCCTCTACTGTAAAAGGAAACTCTTCAGTTGCCAGATGATTTGGCATAAATGTAACTTCATAGCCTCCTTCTTCTATCGCTGCCTTTAGCCATTTTTCTCCTGTTTCATATACGGATGTATAAAAACTATCTACCCCCTTTACGTGAGTTGTATAGCTCATCCATGACTCTCCTGCTAGTAATACTTTTTTCATATTTGTTCCACCTTTCTTTTTTACGATATATCAAACATTGATAATTGTCCTATTCCCATACTTTTGGTAACACCGAATTTACTTACCCAATATCCCGCATTTCCATAGGAACGAACAAGTCTATTTTCAAATGATGCTATATTTCCATTTACAATTACACATGTCGCTTGCTCTTTCTTTGGATCCACGACCGTTACATTTGCATATGCTCCCTTCCCCAAATGTCCCATTTTATCCGCCCACACACCACTCTTTGTCTTATTGGCTATGAGTCTGGCCGGATTTGATGTCATTGTAGCTACTGCTTTACTTTTTCCTAACACTCCCTGCTCCATTAGTTCCAAAATGCAAGGAACATTGTCCCTTGTATCTCCGAATCCTTTCATGGTAGACTGATTCTGTCCATCTGAGACTAAAATGTCCACACTACCATCAGCCAAAGCACTTCGTGCCTTTTCCCATGCTCTTTTCGTCATTTTTAGTCCCTCTCTGCTTCCACGATTATCTCGAAGCATCGTAGTGACAAATTCTCCTGTAATATGTGTCTTCTTACATAATTGAATGATTTCTTCCATTCCCCGACATGCATCTCCATGCGTACCACATCCCACAGCATTTGCATGTCCTAAATGAAATCCTCTTCCTTTTGACATTTCTTCCATTCTATACGCATGCTCGGGATCTTGAGTATGTGACACTAAAAGTAAATCCGCTTGATCCGTAATATGAAATATTTTTTCAATATTATCATCTGATAATATAAAATGGCCTATATGGTCTTTGATTCCCATAATAAAAGGTGCAGTTTGATTCGTTATTACATTTCGAGTCATTTTAATGCCTGCAACTTCGGGTGAAAGCTTCCCATTAAATAAATCAATCAATTCTTCGGTATTTAACATGGATCCTAAGATATTGGCAGCACCTAAATATACGCCCGTGCTAATTGGAAGTCCGCGATCCATCTCAGCTCCTAACAATGCAGGTGCCATAAATGTATTTCCAGCTCCTGGGGATAATCCGGTTGTAACACCATCTTCTGCTGCACAAAAAATAGAGTTAGTTGTAATCTCAAATAAATCCCCAATATGTAAATGCATATCAATTAATCCTGGCCATACTTGAAGTTCTGCACATTCAATTACAGAATCTCCTTTTTCAGGAAGAATACTCGCATTCATTTCACAAATCTCATCTCCTTGTATTGCAATATCCATCTGTGATTCTACATGATTCTTAGGATCTATAATTAAACCATGTTTTAATATAATTCTAGATGATGAGTTGTTTTTACTTTCATAATGTATTCCATTGTGAATATGTGTAATCCGATCTATCTTTTCACTTATTTTACTATACATTTTGAGCCCATTCCAAAATTAAATTGGCATATATTTTGATGGCATCCAAGTATTGTTCTACGGTCACGTATTCATTCACAGCATGGCATTGTTCTAAAGATCCCGGGCCATATTGTAGAGTTGGACATTTTACAATATTGTGCCATGTTCGAGAATCACACCCAGCCGGTGAACCTACTATTTTAACCTCTTCTCCTATGGCCAGCTTATATGCTTCTTTGAAAGAATCAACAAATGGATGTTTTACATCCATTTCAAACGGGTTTCCTGTTTGATAAATTGTAATTTTGGGATTATGATTACTCAGCCACTCATCACCTTCACAGCATTTTAGTATAGCATTTGTATACTCTTCTACCACCTGTTCATGGCTCATCAATCCAGGTAGATAATGAACGCATGTTTTGAAGCAACAGTAATCTGGAATAGTAGAACCTGCTTCCCCACCATAGATAACGCCCACATTACTGGATGGCGGTGGTAATAATTGATGCTTGTATTTTAGTAACCAGTGATGTTCCAATTCATCAATGGCATGCATCAATTTTGTTGCCTTTTCAATTGCATTGACTCCAGCCAATTTAAGGCCCGAATGCACTGCAATACCTTCTACCTCAACTTGAAAGAATACCCATCCCATATGCGCTGCTATTAATTCATAATTAGTTGGTTCACATACCACTACTGCATCAGCTTTTACTCCACTTACAGCTGCACATAAGGATCCATTCCCCCCACCTTCTTCATCGCATACAGATGCAAATTGTACTGTAATAGGAAGTGGAATCCCTGCATCTTTTAACAATGCCACTGACATAATCGATGCCATAAGCCCCGCTTTCATATCAGCCACTCCAAGTCCCACAATCTTACCATCTATAATCTGGGGCTCCAAAGGATTAATATCCCAATGTTCCACGTTATCTGCTGGCATATGGTCTATATGTCCATTAAATAGAATGGATTGTTCTCTTTCACCTTCAAATGTTCCATATAAGTTATACCTATTTGTATAATCGTGTCCTAGATTACCCTCCCGATATAATTCTTTACATTTTATAATGCTTTCTTCCTTTAAAGGGTCCCGTACAATTTCATCTGCACCTAATTCTTTAAAAAGTTCTGCCAAATATTCTTGACCGTTTGCTTCTAGACCACCTTCGATTCCATGCCCAATATCATGAGTATCTATACTAACTAATTTTAATAAACAATCTAAGTACTTTTTTTTATTTACTTCTAACGCCTGTTCAATTCTTCTGTCCATAGCAATCCTTCCTCTATTTTATATGTTCATACATTGCCTTTGCCAGCAATGAATGCCCTTTTTCATCTAAGTGAATTCCATCATATATCCCAACCTTTGTAACTAAATCCGCATCTAAAAACATCCAGTTATGTTTCCTTGCCAATTCTTTATATCCAGGTGCTAACTGTGAACTTTTTGCTTCTGCTGCTATTCCAAATTCTTTTAAAAATGGGCTGTTGCGAAGATTACAGATCCGAGGTGGCGCTACAATTAGTATTTGTGGTTTCTGATTTAACGCTGCATTCCACATATATTCTTTTTGAAAAGAACATGCCACCTCTTCTAATCCACCTACAATATCAGATATGGTTGCCTGATACTCCTCCTTGATATCATTCGTACCAAGCATGACAATACACAAATCTATAGGAGCATGTTCCCTTACCACACGTGGCACTTCTTTCAACCCATTCACCCATGGTTCTTCTTTCGTATTCCATCTGGTCGTTCTTCCGCAAACTCCATGTTCTATAATATGATAATTTGCTCCAAGCAGTTTTTGCAATGTTCCCGTCCATCTAACATTCCATGCAAATCTTTCATCATGACACGCATTGTATCCCCAAGTATTGGAATCTCCAAAACATAATATCGACTTCAACTTTTCACCATTTTTAAATTAGGCAGCTTACCAATTCTTCGGCATTCAGTATGTCACCACCTAATCCTAATTCCTTTGCAATTGTTCCGATTTGAGTACGTTTAATCTTACTTTGTTGCAAGACATTATCATCTGCAAAAATTTCTTTTGCTGTCCTGTCTGCTATAATATGTTTATTTGCCATTGCTACCACTCTTGTAAAATTATCTGCTACAAATTCCATGTCATGTGTAATTGTAATAACGCCTATTTCATGTTCCTCTAAATAATCAAGTAGCTTTGAAAGTATTTTAATTCCTTTTAAATCTTGTCCAGCCGTTGGTTCATCCAAAATAATATACTTTGGTTTTGTAACCAATATCGCTGCAATTGTCACAAACTTTCTTGTAACATATGGAATTTCAAATGGATTTTTATCTAAAAATTCTTCTATATCTAAAAGTTGTGTCGCATGAGTAACCAATTGTTTCACTTCGTTTTCTGGAAATTTAAAATATTTTGGCATGTATGCAATTTCAGAGTAAACTGTTTGATTAAAAATTTGATCATCTGGATTTTGAAATACATATCCTACATCTCTTGCAATCTGAGCCGTAGTATAATCTTTGGTATTTTTTTGATTTACATACACATTCCCACTAGATGGTTTATGAAGAGCATTCATCATTTTTACAGCCGTCGTTTTTCCCGCACCATTCTGCCCCACAATTGCAACTCGTTCTCCCTGTTTGATACGCAAATTTAACTCTTCATTTGCTAGAAATCCATTGGGATAGGTAAAAGAGGCATTTTCTAATACTATTTCTTTCATTTTATCCCATCCTTTCTTTCAACATATTGATACATTCCATTTTGGTAACTGGGACCTCTGGTAATACAATTCCATGTTCCTTTAACACTCTATTAAGTAAAACACTTTGTGGGAGCATTGCTCCCTTTTCCATCAAAGACAAATCACTTAAAATTGTTTTTGTTGGTCCCTTTGCTATTAACTCTCCATTACTAATTACAATCATTTCATCAGCATATTCAGCCATAAGGTCTATTTTATGTTCTACTAATACAATCGTTTTCCCCTTTTCCTTTAACATATGAATGATTTCAAATACCCCCTCCGTACCATCTGGATCCAGCTGCGATGTAGGTTCATCAATAACAAATACATCCGAGTCCATTGCAATAATCGATGCGAATGCAACCCGTTGTCTTTGTCCACCAGATAGACGATTGGGATCATTTTTTATGAGGTGTTCAATATTTAGCAGCTTTACGACCTCTATCACTCTATCGATCATTTCCGATTTTGGTACTCCCAGGTTTTCAAGTCCAAGAGCAATTTCCTCAAATACCGTTTTTCTTACGCCACTGATTTGAGTAAATGGATTTTGGAAGATATACCCAATCTTTGTTGACAGAACATCAACATCTGCATCTTGTATTGGAACCCCCTCTACCAAAGCTTCTCCTTTTAATTTCCCTTGATAAAAATGTGGTATTAATCCTCTAATTAAATTACAAAATGTTGTCTTTCCACCAGCATTTTCACCAATTACGCCATAGAATTTACCTCGTTCCAAGGTGCATGTGATATTTTTTAGTGCTGGCTTCTTTGATAATGGATACGTGTATGTGACATCTTTAAATTCTATAAAACCCATAATACGATCCTCCCTATAATTAGTGCTAAAAATAATAAGTCAAGCAAGAGAACCATCCGTTTTTCTAATTTTGATACTTCTGGCAAATCCGTTAAAAATGTATGTTCTACTGGTGCCGAAAATGCCCTTGCATCCATAGCAATTGACTTTTCCTCAGTGCTAGAAATTGCATTTAATACTAACGGCCCCATAACAGGAATGTATGCCTTTCCACGTTGAAATACATTTCCTTCCGTCTCAATTCCACGTGCTTTTTGTGACTCCATAATAATTTTTGCATTATTTCCCAAATCACTTATTGTTTGAAAAGAAGATAAAATTACAAATGAAATAACGTGTGACACTCCCTTTTTTTCTAAAGAATAAGTTAAATCCTCCATCGGGGTGGTTTTTATAAAAAGAATAAATGCACCACTAAATGCCAATACCAAAGATACAATATTTAATCCAGACTGAATACTTTCTTGAGTTACACATATTCCCCACCATTGAAAAATTACTCTTTCGCCCGGGGAAAAGGCACACTTTACTACAAAAAGAAATATTCCAAATAAAACTAACACTTTCCAATATAAAGAAAAAAATGATTTAAACTGCCCTGCGAAGATTGACATTATTATAAAAAAAGCAACCATCCCAAATCCAAAAAAGTAATTTTGTATAATAAATGGTGCCAATCCAAAGACAAACATTAAATTAAATTTGCTGATTGGATTTAGATCCTGAATACAATTTCCTGTTTTCTTTGCTTCTAAAAACTGATTTATAAATTCGTAGTCCATACTTCCTCCATTTCTACTCCCGCTTGTAAAAGTCATGCATTTGTAATGATACCCTTGCAATATACCATTACAAATGCACAGAAAAACTATTAGTCTTCTTTTACAAAATATTTTCCATTTGGCAATTTTACAAGAAGACGTGCTGGCATTGCTTTCAAGATGAAGAAAATAATAATTAAGCATGTGAGCTTATCCATCAATTCACTTGATAACTCACTTACAAAGGTTGCTGGCAAAACTCCCCATCCAGCTGCCATTAATGTAGTTACTATTACACTGGCACCAGTTCCCACAAATCCACCATATAATGTTGCCGTAATCGGAACTGCTAAGCAGGTCGCTATAATTGCAAATATAACCCCATTTATTGGTGCTTTCCAAAAAGCAGTAAACATTTTTTTCTTTGCAAAGAATGATGCAACAAAGCCAAAAATTATGCCTATAATTGTATACGGTAATAGTGTAGGTAACGAGATTGCGTTTATTAATCCACACCCCAGACCTACTAATGCACCTGGTAAGCCACCGCACACAGCTCCTACAACAATTGTACCAATACTGTCTAAAAACAAAGGTAATTTTAATAGAATTGCCAATTGTCCTCCTACTACGTTAACTGCAATACCAATTGGTATCAAAAAAATGGTTAGCTTGCTTAATTTTTTCATAATATATTCCTCCTTTTTCTTTGGTTGATTAGTATCTTTTTCCCTTGTAAATAATTTGGTAAAACGATTTTCCAAATTATTAAAAAAAATAAAACAAATTATTTTATCTCTTGTATTGATGATACCCTCAGAGGATATATTTGTCAATATAGCATTTTTCATTATATTTCATACTGATTTTTAGTAATTTTAACTATTTATTTCTATTAATTCTGTGTTATATCTAAATTCTGTGTTTTAATTTTGTATATAATATATACTTAATAAACCGTTTTTCCTTTACACACATATGACTTTTATGTTTATACGGGGTATTCTAATCAAAAAAGGTACCCCCGACTGGAAGCACCTTTGCTCTTAACTATAAACCAATTTTTATTTTACTCTATCCCTCATAGCACATTCGATACAACTCTAATCCCTTTTCTACCGTCATCTCTGCTGGCGAAACTACTGTGGCAAATGCATCTAGTGACTGTAAGGCCCATGTTTTACTTTGTTCGTAATACAGCTCCTGGTCTATTCCTAATTCTTTAAACGATGATTTCATTTGTAACTGCTTAATCAGACCAATCAAATGCGCCTTCAACTGCAAGACTAGCTCTTCCTCACTCCCTGAATACCCTAACCGTTTTGCCAATGTAATATAAGCATCTTGTACGCCGCAGAGTGAAATTGTATAAGGCAGCATTAATCCGCACACTACACCATGGGCAATTCCAAATGCGGGTCCGGGATGATCATAAGAATGTACAATACCCGTACAAGAATTTGTAATTGCTACACCTGCCATAGCAGATGCGATATGAACTTTCTCTCTAGCAATTAACTGTTCCTTTTCTGTACAGGATGTATCAATTGTTTTTGGTAAGTTCTCAAGAATATCCATTGCAGCTTCTATGGCTATACTTTTTGTCATAGCAGAAGCATTTTGAGCCACACTTGCTTCTATTGCATGCGTTAATGCATCCATTCCTGTGGCAACTCGAATAGAATCCGGTAAAGTATCCGTTAAATTTGCATCTAAAATAGCATAATGGGGGATGATAGTATTATCCATGATTAGCTTTTTTGTCTGCGTTATCGGATCAATAAATACAGCAACAGAAGTAGTCTCAGAACCGGTTCCACTTGTCGTTGGTATAGAAATATGAACTGCCCGTTTTCCTAACCTTGGCAAAGTAAATGGAATCAAAGCTTCTTCAAATGATAACTCCGGGTTTTCATAGAATAAATGTATTGCCTTTGCCGTATCCAGAACACTTCCCCCACCAATTGCCAATATCATATCCGGTTCAAAAGCTCTCACCTTTTCCATACAGTTAAAAATATCATCTATATATGGTTCATTTCTCACTTGCGCCAAATAGCAAATTTCTGCGTCAGTTTTTTTTGCCAATGATTCAATTGTTTGCTGCACCTCTTCATTATAACTTTTTCCACCTTTAATAATACCAATTCTTTTTTTCCCTAGAGTAGAAAAAAAGGAAAGTGATCCCCGTCCCACTACAAATTGTGGGGTATGTAGTAATGCATATTGTTCTTTCATCTATAGCAATCCTCCTGTTTTAAAAGAAAGCGCAGTCCTACGACTGCGCCCCCTGACTACTGAATATGTTCTAAAAATCTTCTAGTCTTATCTAGATCCTTTTGTACTTGATTTTGGACTTCTTCAAGGTTATCAAATTTTACCACTCCACGAATAAATAATTGCACTTCCATTATCAATTTTTTCCCATAAATGTCTTTTGAAAAATCAAGCAAAAATGTTTCAATAGTAATGCGGTTATCATCGTCAACAGAAGGTCTTTTCCCAATATTGGTAAGTCCTTTGTATGTTTCATCTTCGATACGTGTAAGCGTTGCATATACACCGCTGGGTGGTCGACGCTTGTTTGGTCCCACTCCTAGGTTAGCTGTTGGCATACCGACGGTTCTCCCTAATGCCTTTCCATGTTCCACTGTTCCTATCATGGTATATGGATGACCACATAATTGAGTGATCTTTTCAAAATTACAAACTTCAAATGCAAGCTTTATGTCATCAGTTGTGATTACTATTCCATTTTCCTCTACCAAATCACACGCTATGACTTGTACATCTTGCTCTTTTGCAATTGCTGAAATATTGTCGAACTTCTCGTCTTTTCCTGTAACAATGACCTTAGCGCCTAATTGTTTTATCAGTACTTCTGGAATAAAAGATTGTAGTTGAATATCTTCTTCACATTCATACGTAATAAATTCATCCACTCCTATATTTCTTATGTAATAGGCTTTTTCTTCCTCCGTGGAAAGAATCTCTTTTTTTTGTGTATTACAAACGCTAACTACTACAGATTTCATATTTAATTTTTCTGCCTGCTCAGCCAATGTTCTTATCACAGAGATATGTCCTTTATGCATGGACTCAAAATTCCCGAATGCAACGCACACATCTCCTGTATTCTCAATGCTAAATTTGTGCTCCATTTCCTTCACCTTTCTATTTTTACTCCTGTTATTTATCTTTTCTTCTAAATTGGTATATTACAAGTCCTAACGCATACCACCCTAACGTATAAGCCCATAATACCCATCCACCTTTTATAATGTCCGGAATATAACAAAGCACGATAACAACTAACGCAAAAATAGGTAAAAATGTTCCTCCTGGTGCCCTAAATGCTCCCTGTACATGTTCATTTTTTTTACGTGCCTGAATGAGTGAAACACAGTTAATTATAATTGTTAAGGATGCAAAAATTGCTGCCAATCCAACAATTTGTGAAGTAAATTGTGGGAAGCAAGATATCACTACACTTAAAACTGTTACAACGATTGTCGCATAAATTGGAGTTCCAGTTTTTCCATTTTCTGCAAGTTTCTCTGGTAGCATCCCGCCTTCTGCTGTTGCTGCAATTGCTCTAGATGTTAATGCCATTACAACTAACATAGTGGTAAACAATGCTAATACAGCAGAAATTGATATTAATTTTGCTAACCATGGGATAGACATTAATTTTGTAAATGCTGCTGCATACAAAGGAATAAATTGCATACCTGGATTTTCTTTTAAGTACTCTGCTGAAATTAACCCAACTGTAGATAAAATAACTAATAGATATAATGTAAATACAATACACATTGCTATTAAAATGGATTTTGGTACATTTTTATTAGGATCCTTTACTTCTGAAACCATAAAGGCAATTGCTACAATAGATCCATATCCTACCATTGCTGTTGGTACTGCTGCTAAAAATCCACTACCTCCTGCTGCACCTTGATCAAAAAATGGTACTAGCATCGCAGAATCCCAATGCCCTGTGAATAATCCAACACCTGCATAAATTAATAGTGTAATTGCAAGTCCGATTACTAGAATCGTATTCGCCTTCCCAGCAACTGAGAATTTCAATGTATTCAATATAAAAATAATGGCAACTGATGCAATCGCAAGCGGAATTTGTTTATTTGCAAATATAGGGAATCCTACTCCTAAATATGTTCCTACATAAATAGCTGCAAAAGCAATTGCCACAATGTTAGAATTGATATATCCCCATGTAGAAATCCATCCCCAAAGCTTTCCAGTACTTTCTTTTTTCCCTAGTGCTTTGGCTGGGAATACAAATACCCCTCCTGATTTTGGAAAAATGGTCGATAATTCTGCTACAATAAGTCCGTAACATAACATAATTACAGCCGCAATTCCCCAACTTAAAAGTGCAGAAGGGCCTGCGTTAAATATGGTTAATCCTGTCAAAGAAAATATGGCGCTTCCAATCATTCCTCCAACAATCATTGTAACACACGTTACTAATCCTAATGATCCACCTTGTTTATTATCTGACATAGTATTTACGTGATGATAAGTTTGTCAAACTTATCATTCTCTCCTTTCTCGAGCGAAAATTAGTCTATGTCATATTTATCAGTGGATTCATAACTATGCTTTTACAATATAGACTAATTTTACTGCTCACTTAGTATTCGTGCAGTTTCTAAATCTGTTACCAACACATTGATGTACCCACCCTTAAGCGCTGCTTTTATTGCACTTGCTTTCGTGATTTCACCTGCTACCCCAATGCGTATTGGTATTTTAAAATAATCTTCTAATGTAATAGCAATAATTCTTTCCCTGAAAGGTGGTATGACTGGGTTTCCTTCTTGATCAAAAAAGTGTGTTGCTACCTCACCACTTACCCGTTCTCCCCAACCATCCTGTTCTTTCATATCTGATTCATACAATCCAGTCATATGCTTCCATTGGCTTTGAGCCGTACCAATACCAACAATTGCGATACTACAAGCTTTTACTACATTGTATGCTTCTACAAAGAATTCCTCTTTCATAATCGAACCCTTTAACGTTTCATCCTGAACAATAACAGGTGCATAGAGCATCGTTGCAGATGCTTGCAACTTTTCTGAGAATCGATATACAATATCATCTACTCCTATATGTCTGCTATCTTTGTTTTCGCTCCCCAATAATTGGGTTACCGTTAAATTGTTCTTTCTAATTTGTGGCATATAATCTACTAATGCTGACGTACTTCGCCCGCGGGAAAAGCCAACTACGTCCCCATCACAAATGATAGATTCTAAATACTGTCCTGCCGCTATGCCCAAATCCTTATGAATATCTTCTTCTATTACATTTTCTATAACTCTAACGCCTTTTAACTGATATTTCTTTTCTAAGCTCGCTTCTAATTCAATATTACTTTGGTTCAATCCTGTAATATTAATTTCTACTATTCCTACTTCAGCACAATCACGAATAATACGATTCACACGTTGTCTTGACATATTCATTTTCTTTGCGATATCTTCTTGTGTTAGTCCAATTTTATAATAGTAGTACGCGACTCTTGTATATTCACTAATTTGTTCTGGTGATAATTTACTTTTATTCATATACCCATCATCCCTTTCGAAAGTTTTATCTGATAGGTATAATTCTACTGAATTCGCCCTGATTTAGCAACTTATTTTAGCATTTCACAATAATACGGTATGTATTTGGATCAATGGCCTTTTCAAAGGCTTGCTCGATATTTGCTAATGGAACCGTATCCGAAATCAACGCGGATACATCCAATATTTTATTTGATAATAATTTTGTTGCAATTAAAAAGTCTTTTGTTTGTGGGTTTACAGAACCAGTAATAACTTGTTCCGTTGAATGAATCTTATTTGGACTCATTTCAATTGGTGTATCTGGATGGAATGAAGAATAAAATACTACTCTTCCCACTTTTCCTGCCATTGCTACACAATCTTCTGCTATAGCAGAAATTGCTACTGTACAGAATACTACGTCTGCTCCTCGGCCTTCTGTATATTCCTTTACTTTGGCAATTGGGTCTTCATTTTTAGAATTAATAACAATATCAGCACCCATTTTTTTTGCAACTTCTAGTCTAGCGTCATCTACTTCACAAGCAATTACTCGTGCACCGCGTAGTTTAGCAAGTTGAATATGCAATGCTCCCATAATTCCAACACCTACAACTACTACATCATCACCGAGTCCAACTTGACCATTTCCGATGCTATGTACACAGCATGCTACTGGTTCAGACAGTGCCGCATAAGATAAATCCACATCATCTGCCATTTTGTATACATTCTTTGCATCTACCATCATATATTCAGATAAGCCACCAGGTCCCATTGCACATTCTTGTGTCTCTGCAATGAATGAAACCACACATTGATTCTCATGACCGTTTCGGCAATAATAGCACTCACCACATGAATTCAATAATCTCACTGCTACTTTATCGCCTGGCTTTATATTCTTAACATCGCTTCCTACCGATTCCACGATACCTGCTGCCTCATGTCCTCCTGCAAATGGATATCGATTCATTACACCAGTATAGAATCTTTGTTCCAAAGTACAAATGGCACAAGAGTCTATTTTAATCAATACTTGCTTATCTACCGGTTGCTTTTTCTCAACATCATGCATTACTATTTTTTTAGTTCCTTCTAGAACACTAACTTTATATGTACTCATTATTTTTCCTTTCTAACATCTGGTTAAACTGCAAATTTCTTATTCATTTCTTTTAAGGCTACCTCAACACTACAGTCTTCATGAATAATTTTTGCAATTGCAGATGCATATGCTGCTGGATTCTCATGGCCCCAAATATTACGTCCCATTGCAATTCCAGATGCTCCTGCTTCCAATGCATCTTTAATTTCACGAAGTAGTTGTTCCTCAGGTACCTTTTTAGATCCTCCTAAGATTACAACTGGCGCATATACACTTTCTGTTAATTTTCTAAAGCTATCTTGATCACCAGTGTAAACAGTCTTTACAATATCTGCGCCTAGTTCCACGCTTTGTCTACATGCAAATGTTACATTTTCAGGTGTTCTAGAATCCTCTGCAGGTTCAAAACCTCTTGGAAGTGCTTCTGCTGTTACTGGAAGTCCCCATTTATGGCAATCAAATACTACTCGTTGTAAATTACTTAATACTTCATTCTCGAATTTTGATCCTGGAAATGACATTGTAATTACAGAATCCGCACCCACTCTTAACGCATCTTCTGCAGTTGCAACTATTTGCATTGGTTTTGATCTATCTCCTAAAAATGATACTCCTCCGTCGATTCTTAAGATAATACCTTTTCCTAAGAAAGAGTCTGCAAATTTATCTGCCATACCAACTGTAGATAAAAAAGCATCTGCTCCTGCCATAGCAACATCACGAATTAATGTTCCTGTATCTTTCATAGCAGGTAATACATTAAAATTTGCTCCATGATCCATAGCCATAATAAATGCTCTTCCATCAGGTCTAAAAATATGATTCATTCTTTGAGTTGTTGTTGAATTTTCCATGTTTGTCTTTCCTTTCCTAACTATCTGTTTGTTGTCCCGTTACATATGTAACGTGCACATTACATATGTAACTTATATGTATATGCTATACCTACATTGTTTTTTTGTCAAGACATTTTAATATTTTGTATATTTCTAACATTTATCTGTTTTAGAGTTTGTGCAATTCTTCCAATACCAATTGACCTTATTTTTATTTCATGATAAAGTAACTATACATTGACACATTGGTTTGATAGAAAGAGGAGAACGATGTTAAAATACAATACCTATATTTTTGATATTGATGGTACCCTTATTAATAGCGAATTTCTAATATTAAATGCTTTACAGAAAACATTAAAAGAAATCCTCAACAAACAGTACGACTTACATGACCTACAATTTTGTCTCGGACTGCCTTTGTCTGAATCTATGAAAATATTAACTGGTGATCGGTGGGCGGAGGCTATCCAAATAGGGAAAAAATACTACCAGCCAGATGAGACAAACATTCCTATATTTCCCGGAATAGAAGATACCTTAAGAACCTTAAAAGCCAGGGATTGCAAACTAGGAATTGTCACTTCTAAAACTCGAATGCAATACGAACATTCATTTGCAAACTACCCAATTGCCTCCCTTTTTGATTGTAGTATTTGTCAAGATGAAGCGCTCCTACACAAGCCAGATCCCAGCCCCTTATTGCTATGTATGGAACAGTTGAAATCCACGGCACGCAGCACCATATATATTGGTGATACCAGTAATGATTTAGCTTGTGCAAAATCTGCTCATGTTGATAGTGCCTTAGTACTGTGGGGATTAGAAAAACCGAAAGAATTGGGAGCAACCTGGCGTCTACATACACCACAGGATCTGTTGAAGTTTAAAAGAACATAAAAAGAAACGACAACCAAAAGGATGCCGCTTCTTTTTATTATATACACTATATTGTTCTAGCAATTACTTTGTTTTCTTTTTTAAAACAGTAAGCAATAAATCCCAAGTACGTTTTGTCGATTTTATACTGAGCTTTTCTTCATAGGTATGAACGCCACTCATCTCTGGACCAATGGATACACAATCAAGTCCCTCGATTTTATCTGATAATATTCCACATTCTAATCCTGCATGAATAGCCTCCACGGATGGTTTTACTCCATGTAACTCTTCATATGCCTCCACAATGGTTTCTCGTAATACAGAATCTTTCTTGTATGCCCATCCAGGATAGCTTCCACTGGTTTCATAGCTTCCACCCATCCCTTCTATGAATGCTATAGCACGGTCACTAAGGTAATGTTTCGCTGAATCCTTAGAACTTCTAATACACACTCCTATTACTAATTCACTTTGATCTAATGTAACCGTCCCAAGATTTAAAGAAGTTTCAACCATTCCAGGAATATCCATACTCATTGCTTGAATTCCATTTGGAAAATTTATTAACGTATTCCATAATCTGCTTGCAGATTCTTGCGTTAAACATTGTAGGGATACTTGGCTACCTATGTCTCCTAAGAATTGAATATGCGGTTCACTCGATTCATATTCTTTTTTTACTTCTGCCTCCAAACACTTCATCATATTTTGAAACTTAGCAATATCTTCTTTCTGAAGCACTAATGTAGCAGTTGTATGCCTTGGAATCGCATTATCCTTACTTCCGCAGTCAAGTTCGGCAATTCCGTAAGATATTTCTTTCTTTAATGCAAATAGTACTCGCCCCATTAATGCATTAGAATTAGCCCGACCAAGATGAATCTCTGCCCCAGAATGCCCTCCTACCAAGCCAGTCACTGCGATATTACAGGCTATTCCTTCCCTCGATTCATACGCCATTGGTAGTCTTCCCTCAAACCGCATACCGCCAGCACAGCTAATCCATACAACTCCTTCTTCCTCTGAATCCAGATTAATAAGCTGTTTTCCTTTTAGCATAGAAAGGTCAATGGCAAATGCTCCATCAAGACCCACCTCTTCATCTACCGTTAATACAACTTCTAGTCTTGGATGTTCTATATCCTTTGACTCTAAGATTGCAAGCGCATATGCGACTGCAATTCCATCGTCACCCCCAAGAGTTGTGTCCTTCGCCCAGACAGATTCACCATCCGTTTCCAATTCCAAAGAATCTGTTAAAAAGTTGAACGTACTATCGATTCTTTTTTCGCATACCATATCCAAATGTCCCTGCAATATGATCGGTTCTTCCTCTTCAAACCCTTCTGTCGCCTCTTTGATAATAATTACATTTTTATGCGCATCCTGAATACACTCTAGCTGATGCTTCTTGGCAAACGCAACACAATAATTGCTAATTGCATCCATATTTCCTGAACCCCTTGGAATGCTACTGATCTCTTCAAAGTACTTCCACACTGCCTGTGGTTCATATTGTTCTAATACGCTCATAATCCACCTCCACCATTCCTTTTATTCCATCATTCTTTCTCTATTCTACGGTGCCAAACTTTGGATGTCAACTACTTTGGGGACGGGGGCAATGTAACATTGCCCCCGTCCCCAAAGTCAAATTTCTTATCTTACGATGTTATATATCAACAACCCTACTGTTGCTAGCACTCCCACTACAGACGCCGTATTAATTATTTTATTGGTCCTATTTGTTATTACCATAGAATCACTCCCTTCTAAGGAGAATAATAACAAATGAATTTGAAGATACTATGAACCGTTTCTTAAGATAAGCTGAATAATTCTTTTACTGTTGGATATAATTTTTTAAATTTTACATATTTATCTTCATATAAAGCCGCTAATGTTGGGTCCGGATCAATCGTTTCTACCACCCTTATCATGTGTTCTGCTGCATCTTCTACACTTTTGTATTCTCCACATGCTACTGCTGCTAGCATAGCTCCACCCATAGCCGGACCTTCTTCTACCTCAATGACATCCACCTTTATATTTAATATATTAGCAATGAGTTTTTTCCAAAGTCGGCTTTTCGCTCCACCACCACATATTTTTGTTCGCTCTACTTGTATTCCTAATGATTTTGCAACTTCAAAGGAATCCCGAATTGCAAAGGCCACCCCTTCTAGGATTGCTTGCGTCATATCTGCTCTGGTTGTATCCATAGACATCCCAATAAACATACCCCTCGCACACGGATCATTATGTGGTGAACGTTCTCCCATAAGATATGGTAAAAAATAGACCTGATTATTTCCTAAATTAGTGATTATATCTTGCTCCTTTTGGTACTCCTTGGTTCCTATGATGTTATCCATCCACCACTGATTGCAAGATGCTGCACTTAACATACATCCCATAAGGTGATATTGACCATCTGCATGATCAAATGCATGCAACGCATTATTCCTATCTACCCCAAATGTCTTACTGGAGATAAATATTGTTCCAGAGGTTCCAAGGGAAATATTACATCTTCCATCTCCAACTGTCCCTGTTCCAACAGCTGCTGCTGCGTTGTCCCCTGCGCCAGCTACTATTTTTACTCCTGGATTAAATCCAAAGAATGTTGCTAGTTCGGGTTTTAATTCGCCCACTACTTCAAAGCTTTCAAATGCCTTCGGTAGTTGCTCTTCTCCTACCCCACAGATTGCAAGCATTTCCTTTGACCATCTTCTATTTTTAACATCGAACAATAACGTACCCGAAGCATCCGACACATCTGTTGCAAATACCCCTGATAACCCATAGGTCAAATAATCCTTTGGTAACATAATTTTTTGAATTTTTTCAAAATGTTCTGGCTCATTATTTTTTACCCACAAGATTTTTGGTGCTGTAAATCCTGCAAATGCTATATTGGCTGTATAGGAAGATAATACTTCCCTACCAATGACTGTATTTAGATACTCTGTCTCCTTAACAGTTCTGCCATCATTCCAAAGAATTGCTGGTCGGATTACTCGGTCCGCGTCATCTAATATGACCAGTCCATGCATCTGCCCTCCAAAGCTAATTCCTGCAACTTTTGATTTATCAAAGCCTTCTGTTAATTCCACAATCCCCCTCGTTACTGCTTGCCACCAATCTTCTGGGTTTTGTTCTGACCATCCAGGATGAGGAAAAGATAATTTATATCCCTTTGAAATACTATTGAGAATAGTCCCGTTGCCCTTCATGAGAAGAAGCTTTACCGCTGATGTTCCTAAATCAATTCCAATATAATACATACACATCACCTATCCTATTTTAATTACTGCTTTTACAACATCATCTTTATGATTTATTACAAAATCAAATGCTTGATCTGTATCTGCAAAATCAAATTCATGAGTTACAATTCCCGAAACATCAATCATCCCTTTTGCAATAGCATTGATTGCTTTTGGATAAATATTTCTATAACGGAATACAGATTTGATCGTTGCCTCCTTCGCCATAATTTTTGCAAAATTGTATTCTATAATATCATCTGCTGCTAAACCAACTAACACAATCGTTCCACCACGTTTTACCAAATAAGGAGTCTGTTTGATCGTTATTTTATTTCCGGCAGTCTCAATTACAACATCAATCCCTGCTCCATCTGTCAATTCATCCAACACTTCAGTTGCAGACTCTTCCATTGCATTTATAACCCTAGTTGCTCCGAGTTTCAAAGCATAATCCAGTCGTTTCTGCATCACATCTACTACCGTGATATCAGTTGCTCCATATGCTTTACATGCAAGAAGGGTCACTAGACCGATACAACCAGCACCTAAGATTACAACAGAATCTCCTAACTTTACCTCACCCTGAGCTGCTGCATGCATTCCTACAGCTAATGGTTCCACCAAAGCTCCTTCTTTAGTCGTAATATTATCCGGTAATTTAAAGCACATATTAGCAGGAAAAGCAATATAATTTTCTAAACATCCATGATATGGTGGTGTCGCCAAGAATTCTACGTCTGGGCACAAATTGTATTTTCCTTCTTTACAGAATTCACATTGTCCACAGGTACATCCTGGTTCTAGTGCAACTTTATCTCCAATTTGAAGAGATGTGACATCTTTACCAACCTTTACAATCTCTCCAGCACATTCATGTCCTAGAATAAAATCGCCATTGACTACAAAGTCTCCAATTGCACCATGTTCCAAATAGTGAACATCAGAACCACAGATTCCAACATACTCTAGTTTTACTAATACATCCGCATCCTTTACTGTTGGTACCGGAATCTCTCTTGTTTCCATTTTGTTTAATCCTGTCATATATACTGCTTTATTTTCCATGATATTCTCTCCTTTTCCTCTGAAAATAATAGTATGTCCCGGCGTTACAAACGCCGAGACCCTTGGTTTTATTCCGTAATTAATCCTCTATCTTTGTACATTTTTACATATTCACTGGCATTATCCTTATTGATCAATGGAGCTTCAATATTCGTGTCAATCTGTTTTTCTTCACCTGTCAATAACTTATGTACTGTCTCTAAATTAAGAGATGCCAAATCGATCGCAGATTGTAAACATGTTGATGTCATCTTTCCTTCTTCAATTAAAAGACATGCTTCTGCAGTTCCATCAACACCGTAAGATAAGATATCTTTAAATTTATCTTTTCCAGACACTACCTCTAGTGCACCGGCTGCCATGTTATCATTCATTGAAATAATCGCATCAATCTGATCATTCGATGTAATCCAGTCTTCCATATATTGAACCGCTTCATCTTTGTTCCAGTTTGCAATTTGTTCTCCAACGATTTTTACATCTGT
Source organism: Lachnospiraceae bacterium LCP25S3_G4 (assembly GCA_052116865.1). Classification (GTDB taxonomy): domain Bacteria; phylum Bacillota; class Clostridia; order Lachnospirales; family Lachnospiraceae; genus CAUPWF01. The sequence continues at coordinate 127,479 of JBQKKG010000007.1, forward strand.
ACGTTTTTTGAAGAATTCTGTTTCCCATGCTTTTCGTCTCTGGTCTGCATGGAAGTTACCAGATGGTCCATCTAATACAACTACTTTTGCATTCTTTGGCACTTGCTCTACTGCTACTTTTGCATTTACTGCCGCTTGCTCATATGGATCAGCATCTACAGAAGATGCTCCATCAATTCCGTCAATACGTGCATTTGTTGTAATTGCGACGATTCCCGCTTTTACAATTTTTTCTACATACGGTCTTTGCGCTTCTCCGTTATTTGGTTGCACAATAATTGCATCATATCCACTTGTAATTGCATTTTCGATTGCTGCATTCTCTTTCTCATCATCTGCTTGACCATCAAATACATCCAACGTTATATCATCGTATTCATCTGCTGCGGATGTCATTTCGTTTGCTAACCAAGCTGCAAATGAATCAGACTGCGCTCTGGCAATATAAGCCACCTTATACCCATCAGAAGATTTTTCACTCTTTTTATCTCCTGTTGACGAAGCTGATTTATCTGCTCCACCGCATCCTACAACCATCGTTGCCACCATTGCCGTACATAATAGTACACTTACTAATTTCTTTTTCATTTCTTTTTCCTCTCTTTCTTAATTTATTGATTATTTATGTCAAATACATGGAGTTCCAAGTTACGAATTGGCCTTTTCAGCCTTATCCTCAACCAAGATTACTTTTTGTGTTTTTTTAGATTTAGATCGAATATCCCAAATAACGGCCAGCGCAATAATTGCACCTTTTACAATCTGTTGTACATAAGAATCCACCCCAATAAGGTTCATAATATTATTAAGGCACCCAATAATAAATGCTCCAGCAAGAGTCCCCATTGTAGTACCGACACCACCTGAAAAACTAGTTCCTCCAACGATCGCTGCTGTTAGTCCCTCCATCTCATATCCTACTGCACCATTTGGTAAGCCTGCATTTACACGAGACATGAACAATACACCTGATAATCCAACTAGTACTCCATTAATAGCAAACACAATATACTTTACTTTTCTTACATTAATACCCGATGCTATGGAAGCCTCTTCATTTCCACCAATTGCATAAAGAGAACGTCCAAATCTTGTATGTCGTAATACATACCATATAATGACAGTTACAATTACCATGATAATAATAGATACCGGTACTGGACCAACTGTCCCTTGCCCAAATACAACATATTTATCTAACTGCAAAATATTTTGACCTTTTGTAAATAATAATGCAATCCCCCGAGCTACTTGTTGCATGGCCAATGTAGCAATAAATGGAGGTGCATTTAGATTTGTTACCATCAATGCATTTACAAGGTTACAAGCAACTGCGACTACGACTGCAACAAGTACCGCTAATACTAAAGAACCTGACGATTTGTAAGAACTAATCGACAACACTCCAGCAAGTGCCAATACCGCACCTGACGAAAGATCTAACATTCCACTGACAATTAAAAGCATTTCGCCATATGCTAAGATTGTACTAACCGCTAATTGTTTCATAATATTGGAAATATTTCCTGCCGATAAAAAGTTTTTATTCAAACAGCTGCAAAGTAAAATCATGACAAATAACACAATAAAGATTGAATACTTTTCCATTGCCTGATTGTTTTTTAGTTTTAATTTCATTTTTCTTCCTCCTACTTTGTACTGGTTGCATACTTCATAATTAATTCTTGACTGAATTCTTCTTGTTGTAATTCACCTGTGATTTTCCCCTGATTCATAACATAAATTCTGTCACACATACCTATAAGCTCTGGTAATTCCGATGAAACCATAATAACCCCTCGCCCTTGTTCTGCCATCTCCACCATTAATTTATAAATTTCGAATTTGGCACCTACATCAATTCCTCTGGTAGGTTCATCTAGAATAAGGATTTCTGGATTCCGAAGCATCCATTTTGCTAACAATACCTTTTGCTGATTTCCGCCACTTAGTGACTGTATTGTAGTTTCCAGCGATGGCGTTTTCACTTTCATCTTATCGAAATATTCACTAACTACTTTACGTTCTTCTTTCTCGTGGGCGTACCCACCATAGATTACTTTCTCAAGACTTGAGATACTTGCATTTTCCATGACGCTTCGAATCGGAATAATTCCATACCTCCTTCGATCTTCGGAAAGCATTACCATCTTGTTGCGAATACTATCTTCTACTTTGTGAATCTCTACTTTTTTATTATCGATGAAAATATCCCCGGAAGTAATTGGATCCAGCCCAAAAATGGCACGCATAACCTCTGTTCTTCCTGCGCCAACAAGGCCTGCAAATCCAACAATTTCTCCCCTCTTAACATGGAAATCAATATCTCGAAATATCCCTTTACTGTACAGATCTTTGATTTCTAGTAAATTTTCTCCAATTGAAACTTCTGTCTTCGGATACACATTTTCCATTTTACGACCAACCATTAACGCAATGATTTGATCCATATCAATCTCACTTGCAGAATGGCTTTCTACCACCGTTCCATCCCGAAAAACAGTAATGTCATCCGCAATTTGAAATACCTCATCTAATTTATGGGAAATATATACAATACTAACGCCCTTTTGTTTTAGTATCTCTATCTTCTTAAATAGCATTTCAACCTCTCGCTGAGTAATTGCGGAGGTAGGTTCATCCATTACAATAATTTTTGCATTATTAGAAATTGCTTTTATAATTTCTAACATTTGAATATCCGATACTGTGAGAGTTTTTAATTTTTGCGTCGGTTTATATGGCAAATGTTCTGCTTCCAGAAACTCAACGGTCTTTTTTCTCAATAACTTCCAATCTATATTTCCAAGTTTTGTAACCGGAAGTCTTCCCAAGAAAATATTTTCCTCTATAGACATTTCTGGTATGTAATTTAACTCTTGTGCAATCATTGCTATTCCATGATGTCTTGCCTGTATTGGATTTTGTATTTTAACCGGTTTTTCATCAATGAATATTTGTCCAGCATCTGGTTTGTAAATTCCGTTAATAATTTTCATTAATGTAGATTTACCCGCACCATTTTCTCCGCACAATGCATGAACTGTTCCTTTCCTTACAGAAAAGTCGATTTTATCCAAAGCCTTTACACCCGGAAAAGATTTTTCTATCTGCGAAACTCTTAACTTAATCTCTTGCTCCATTCTTTCTCCTCCCTACTTACAACCTACAACTAACAGTGGTGCGCTTTTATTAACGTCACTATATCATTTGCATGTACTTTTTATAAGAAAGAGAATTTCTTTGTTATGGTATTATGTTGTGAAAAAGTTTGTTAATAAATTGATGATGTATAATATTGTGTTTCATATGCAATATATTGCGATTTCAATATTTTTCCAGCAAAAAAGACAGTTGCTTATAAACTTCTATCAACTGTCTTTTCTTCTTTATTCCTATATTCTGTAATTGTCATTCCTGTATATTTCTTAAAAGTCTTACTAAAATACTGAGCATCATTAAAACCTACATCTGTATATATATCTGCAACAGTAGCTGCTGTATTTTTCAATTTCTCCTTTGCTTTTTCAATCCGGATACGATTCAAGTAAGAAGAAAAATTAATACTCTGCTCCTTTTTAAAAAGTACCGAAAAGTAATATTTAGACAGCCCTACATAGTTAGCAATTTGATCTAATGTTATTTTTTCTGCATAATGATCCTGCATGTATTGTATTGCTTTTTTTACCAAAATATCAGAGTGATCTATCTGGCCTTCCAATATTCCATTCATCAATGCTTTAAAAAATAACCTCATAGCTCCCATTACTTCTTCAAGGCTCTCCGCATCCATCATGCTTTTTTGCATGAGCAGGAGATGATTATCATCCGGAATGTACATTTCCACTCGTTTCAAAATATCATTTGCCAAATGTGCCAATTGCAACTTCACCTCAAAGGAGTTTCCTCTCGTTGCATCTATCTGTGCTTGTAGCTCATACATTCCAATTTCAACCGCTTTAAAATCTGCTTCTTCCACATATTGGCTTAATTTTTTTACAAGATTTTCATCATAACTGAATACCGTTCTTATATCATCTGCCATATCCGTCATTTGTAAATATTCTCCATCCTTAATGTAGAATAAATAATCAGATGCACGGAACAATAGTTCTGTTAAACTTATAGCTTCTTCAATCGTATGGCTAATGGGTGAATATGCACATTTGAATCCAATATTAAAATATTGCTTAATTGAATTCTGTAAGTATCCTATTTCTTTTCTGATTTTTGTATCATTTAATTTATCCGATATCATAAAACATGTAATCGATTTGCCAAATTGCTTCGCAAAACAAATTCCAGGATCTTCACTAAATTTATTAACTACGACTTCTAAACACGCCGTTACTATATTGGCTATTTGTTCTTTGGAATTCTTTTCATTCTTTAAACTTGTTCGAAAATCAAATTGTAAAAAGCAATACGAGCTGTCATTCCAAGGAACATTTGCTTTTAAAAATTCCTCTTTGACAACACTCAGACCTCGCGTACCGCTTAATAGTAATCCGAGCAAATATTCTTGCTGTTTCTTCAGTGCTACCTTTGTTTCAATCGCCTTACCCATTCTAGCTTCTAGTCTCATCCCCACTTTTGTCATAATCTCTTGCAGTTCCTGTTTTTCCATTTCTGCTTTCAAGATGTAATCCAGAACTTGCAGACTAATTGCCTCTTTGGCATAAGAAAAATCATCGTAGCAAGTTAAAAATATAATTTCTGTATTTTGATTGTCCTCTTTGATTTTTGAGGCTAGCCAAATACCATCTTTTTTGGGCATTTTAATGTCTGTAATGACTACATCTGGTTTATGTGCCAAATACTTTTCATAAGCAACAATACCATTCCCAGCCTCAGCAACAATTTCAAATCCCAAGCTTTGCCAATCGATTAAGGACTTGATTCCAATTCGAACTAGCATTTCATCATCTACAATCATTACTTTATACATGTAGCTACACTTCCTTTTCTTCGATTTTATTTGGGACCCTAATAACAACCGTGGTTCCCATTCCTTTTTCCGATACGATCTGCAGTCCATAAGCCTGTCCTAAGTATACCTTAATCCTTTGATTCACATTGTTAAGCCCTACCTTGCTAAAGCGATTAATGTCCTTTTCTTCTTTAAAAATATTATGTAGTACTTCCTCATCAATTCCATCCCCATTATCTTGAATTACAATCTCAACGTCTTCTCCTGCATTTCTCGTAAAAATATGAATTCGAATTAGCTCTTCCCGTTCCTCCGCTTCATCAATTCCGTAAATCAAGGAGTTCTCAACAATTGGTTGTAATATTAGCTTCGGAATTTCTATTAGTTGGTGCTGTTCTTGTATATCGTAACTCACTTCAAAAAGTTGATTAAATCGCAACCTCTGAATTAATAAATAATTTTCTATATAAGCTATTTCTTCTTGTAGGTAAATCATATTCTTTCCAAAACTAATACTAACCCTTAATAGCTTAACCAACGCTACTAAAGCATCACTAATACTATCTTCCCCTTTTATTTTTGCCATCCATCGAATCGTATTTAATGTGTTATACAAAAAGTGGGGATTAATTTGGGCATGTAATACTTCCAATTCCATTTCGTTCTTATTATGCTCTACTGCTACAATTTCGTCCATTAATTGATGTACCTTTCGTACCATGTGATTAAAACTATGACTAAGGTCATCCAATTCATTATTGGCATTAGAGTCCACCTTTACATCTAGCTGTCCTGCCTCTACCTTTTTCATCTGGTACATCATACGTTCAATTGGTTGCGTGATTTTTTTAGAATAGAAACTTAAAAGTATAAAGATTACGATTAAAAGTAATACTAATCCAACAAGTACATACATTTGAATACGATTAATATCTGCATACAATACTGACTTGGGAATCGTCTGAATAATATGCCATCTTCCATTGTTTAGGCTTGCATAAATAGCCACATAATTTTTATTATCTTCTTTATAATTAACATAATCAGCATTTTCATCGCTTACTACTTTTTGAAAGTATGAAGTATTTTCACAATCTAATGGAGTATGGTCATTATCGGAACTGGTAATAATATTTCCCTCATCATCGCACACAAAGATACGGCTCTCCTTCTCTTTCAACGTCCCAAAAGACTCTGCCAACGTACTTTCGTCTACTTCAATCACCATGTATCCTAATTCTTCTAGAGAATTCACATCAATCACTTTTCTTCCCATTGATGTATACTGCTTTGTGTCATTCCCTGAAAGTACCTTGACTTTTTTTTGTTTTGTAGAAAACCATATAATGTCTCCCGATGTATCTTCTAGTGCTTGCTTGGGAAAGCTTTTTACGCCATTCACAAATTCTGCACCAATATACCGATACCCGCTGGATGTAATCATATAGATACCTTCAATGTGAAAATTTGATATGTAATAGCTATAAAGTTGTTCTTCTAATTGATTTTTTTCTCCTCTTTTTAACGTATCCATCATCTCATGGTTTGATAGAATAGAATTAGAAAGATTCTCTACATCCTTTAGGGTGTAATCAATATTATTTGCAATTGCTACCACTGATTTTCTAGCCGCTTCACTATACTGTTTACTAATCGTTCCTTTCATGCTTTGAAAAACCACAATGAATAACAATAATGGTATCATTATGAATAAGGAAGTTGCCATAAATAGTTGTCCTCGAAAACTATGTATTTTATTTTTTAATCTCATTGTTTCTCCGCTCTTCATTCCACTGACTTCTAATCTTAATCATGCTACTATCCACTTGAAAGTCTTGCGTGGTTATGTCGTATAAATTGCCGATAATAATTGTTTCAAACTCATATCCCTTTTTTAACTTCGGTCTAAAATATATATGCTCTTCTTGTTGTGCTTTTAATGTGGCCTCAATTTGCAACATGTTGCCCTTATAATTTGTGCTGATATACTTTTCCAAGTCTATTCTTGTCGGTAAGTTTCCACCATTTTCTTCCTGAAAAACCTTCATCTGCACATCCGGAGATGTTGCCCATACAATAAAAAGCCAGGAAGCCAATTTCTTTTCTGTGCTGGCATACTTATTAATTCCAATCCCTGATCCTCCATAAATATTTGAACTTTTCTGATCTCCAAAAGGCAAAATACTATATCCCACTTTATTTGCTACTTTCGAACTTTCTACATTTTCTACAGCCGAAGTATTTTCATCCCAATTTAACATCATGGCTACTTCTCCACTTACAAAAGCATTTGTCACCTGAGACCATGTGGCGTCCTTATATTCCTTAGGATTCAATGCAACCAACTCGCTATATAATCTTAAACTTCTTTCAAATTCCTTCGTATCTGATGCAAGTTCTCCCGCAGTATCTAGGCCTAAACTACTTACATTATTATCTTCAAAATACATACCACCATTAGAATCTAGCATGGTGGAAAATACCGTATAGATGGAGTTGTGTTTCGCTGACATCTCAACGCTACCATATTTTACCTCTTCATCCGGGACATGTTCCGTAATCCACTGGGATACCTCTATATACTGCTCCCAAGTAAAGGTAGGGGCACCAGGTTCGGGTGCATATCCTAAATCTTGCTGCATTTGACTTTTATATTTATCAAAGATATCTTGTCTATAAAATAGAATCATAGTAGTAGAATCAAATGGAATTGCGTATAGATGCTCCTTATTTCTGAAGTAGGAGCATACGTCTACCTGCTGTTGATCAAATGCCTCTATTCCTCCTACCAAGTGTGGCAATTCTTTATTGTTTTCAAACTGATTTAAATCTTCCAGACAATCCGAAAATCTATTCAACGTTTGATACGGATCCACATAGACAACATCATATTGTGACGTTTTAGAAATAAAGTCTATATTGATTTTTTCTTCTAAGGAATTAAAATCCATACTTTTAATATTTACCTTTATTCCTGTTTCTTTTGTAAATTTTTCACTTTCTTTAGAAAGTATATTTGCACTTATATTGTCTTCACATACAAAATTAAGCACCATGCCATCATACTGCTTCCAATCAAACCCTTTGGGTCCCTCAATATTTCCAAATTCACTTTTCGGTTGATCAAATAAGGGAACTTCTGATTCCCCTCCTCCTTGATTTCCACAACCACACACCAGTATAGAGCATAGTGCAACAACCAGATTTCTTTTCCATCTTCTTTTGTATATTTTCAAATTGATTCTCCTTATCCCCATGTTCTATTACAATATTTATTCTAACATTCCCCCTAAAGAGCGTCAATTATTTCGTTGCTCAGCAACTAGTGCTAATATTTTTTCGTTTATACGTTTGCATGCATCTTCCGACGTCACCTCACCAAGTACCATTCTATTTACATTGTAATAAATAGCATGACTCAATTTAAAATAGTAATCTGGTACACCCTTTGGGAACGGAGATATGACTCGTTTCGACTCTTCTATCATAGCACCAGCATTGGCAATTGCTCCATTGCCAACCAATTCAGCTAACACTGATGTTCTAGTTGGAATCGTATGATTTTCTTCAAATAATCTATTCTGTATGTCCGCTGAAGTATACCATTTGACATACTGAGTAGCTGCAGCTTTATTCTTAGAAAATGTCGTAACACCAATTCCTTTTGGCAAGCCAATTGTATACCTTGATGTTCCACTTCTACCAGGCAACAAAATGGGAACAATCTGCCCAACAGCTTGGGTCTCTGGTTCACTATCGGCAGGATTCTTACATGAGACAGGACCTATCATGAAACTGGCTTCACCAGAACGTAATTTTTGATATGCATCTGCACCGGAACTAGTTTTTGCTATAGGATCTACAAGCAAATCCACATTAATTAATTGATTCGAAAATGTTAAGGCATCTGCCAGAGATGCAGTGTTTATCGATCCGTCTCCATTAAATACCGCTCCACTTCTAGATAATGCCATACAAATCATAGATGTTGTTGTTAGCTCCTCATTATCCATATCCATTGCCAATGGATACTCTACCACATTAGCATCTTTTATTCTTATCAAATCTTCCCTCACTTCTTCCCATGTAGTAGGAATCGTTTCTATACCAGCCTGACGGAATTGCTCCACATTGTAATAAGCAATTTGGAAATTATTGTCATATGGTATTGCCAAGGTCTGATTTCCAATGGTAAAATATTCTAAAATCGGAAAGTCTGCTTTGTCTACTTTTGTTATGATTAATGGCTCCAACCAATTTGCACGACTAAACATTCCAATCCATGACCAGTCAACCTCTATTACATCAGCACCGGATGTCCCTCCTGAAGCAGCGATTGTCACTTTATCTCGAATATCCTCTCTCTCAACCTTCTTAATCGTAACTTCTATTCCCGTTTCATCTGTAAATTCTGTTAACAATTCTACAGATGGAGCTCCCTCCTCGGAAGTCATAACTGTAATTTTTGATGTTTCTAATTTTATTTTATTTTCTTTTTTTTTAGGATTTGTATTGTCCAGATTGTCTAATTGAATGGTACATCCAATTATCATTGCGCCAACCATCACCACACACAGAAATATACACCATTTACGCCTTTTCATAATGTATCTCCTTCTTTAACTTGTTCCCAACCTTTACTGATACTTTCTTATGATAAGTAGTATAAGCAAGTTCCATCATCTTATGAACTTTTAAAGAAGGAGTTTTTAGTGATATTATCACAGAAACGTTTCCATACTAATATTATAATTAAAATAACATTTCATATAGAAGATACTCTAGAAAGGAGATTTTTTATGGACCAAGAATTAGAACTAGCTAAGAATACACCTGGCTCTGTTATACTTGATGTTCGCAATCCGGATGAATATCATACAGGACATATTCCGCAAAGTGTGAATATTCCTTTGAACCAAATTACAACTATTCAAGATCACATTGTAGACAAAGATACGCCTCTTTTTGTTTATTGTCTAAGTGGTTCACGCAGTAAACGTGCTTGTAAATTTTTAGAAAAAATTGGATATACAAAGGTAACGGACCTTGGGGGTATCTCTGATTACTATGGAGAGCTTATATTATAACATGAAAGGAGGGGGGTTCCCCCTCCTTGTCTTTTCTATATTTGCAGCCCTCTATAACGATTGAGGCAAGCATAGATTTCCTCACGTCTTGGTATTGCAATATTTCCTGGAAGTGCACTTGTCTTAACAATTGCTCCCATTCCCTGTTTTTCTATCAATTCCATAACATCATCTATACACTGACTAATATTCTTTTTACAATCAAAAACAAAAGCTTCCATGTACCAAAGAATATAGCCCAATGCCTGCATTTGCTCCACATCCACAATTTGTTCAACGAGTCTCAAATCCACTACTTCTTTTTGTAGTACAATACTATCTTTTCCCAAGACTTTCATTTTTATCTTTGGATTTCCCCTCAAATCTTGGTTATACTTTGGTACTCTCTTAGCCTTTTCAACCAAAAGTTTCTCGTCATGTTTTAATTCCAAAGGAAACGATTCACTTTCTTTTTTTGCTAATAATGTTATATTACGTGGAACATATTCATCCATTTGTATGATTTCATCTGCAACATGAAAATATGCACCTGAACTTCCTGCTACCATAATCGTCGATATTCCAAGCTCTTCATACATTTGTTTTGCTCTACTTACAAAAGGAATAATTGGTTCCTTCTCTTTATGAACAACTCGTTGCATCAATGCATCCCTTACCATAAAGTTAGTAGCACTTGTGTCTTCATCAAACAATAATAGTGTTGTCCCTGTCTCTATTGCCTCAATAACATTTGCGGCCTGTGAAGTGCTACCACTAGCATCTTCTGTATAGAATGCAGTCGTATCCTTTTTATTTGGCAGCTCTCCTATAAATGGACTAATATTTGTGCCACATACGCTTCTTCCATCTTCCGCACGTATTTTTATTCCACATTGATCTGTTATGACGTATTCTCTTCCATCCCGCAATCTATGATTATAGACTCCTCGCTCTAATGCTTGGAGTAATGTAGACTTGCCATGATATCCGCCCCCTACAATCAAGGTAATCCCTTGTTTAATCCCCATCCCCTTAATATCTCCTGCATGAGGCAATGATAATACTACTTCCATTTCCTTCGGAGAGCAAAATGGTATAGCGTCACTCAAAGGTGTATCTAACACACCGCTTTCCCTTGGCAAAATTGCGCCATTAGCTACAAATGCAACTAGTTGTTTTTCCTTTATCTGCTGGCGAATAGACTGTTGATCTTCCGCCAAGTTAATCGTTTGTTGTAATTCTTCCTTCCGAAGTCTCTCATAAAACAGTGCTTTTCTTACACAATTTGGTAAATATTCAAATAACATTTTATGAAGCTCACTTGCTCGAATGGTTCTTCCATTTGCTGGAAATCCTACCTCTAACCGCACTCGCACTGTGCCATCCTTTGGATTCACTTCGCAACCTGTTCGTTCTATCACTTCTTGCCCACACTTCGTAACTGATATAACTCCACTTTTTCCTGAACCCTTTGCCTTATGTGTATAGATTCCCACTTGCTTATAAAAGTTCCGTAGTAGATAATCTTGTAAAGCAATTTTATTTTGTTTTGTTCCATACATCCAAGTCGGAAAACCCGCACGACTTCCCCTAACGCAAACACTCAACTTTGAAGGTGATGCAAACGGATCGCCCTGAACGTGTTCGATGTGCAACGAAAAATCCTTAAAATCATAGGAACCTTTCAAGGCTTTATAAGCCGAATAACTTTTTCTATCTACACTGAATAATAATCCTTCTAATCTATTCATAATCTTTATTACTCTTTTTCTTTGGGATTTTAAAGTCTGGATGTTCTCCAAGCCATGCTGTCTGAGGCATTGTTTCTATCATGGACATATCTTCTTTTGTAATCTCAAAAGAAAAAATATTCTGATTGTCTATCATTCGTTCCAAACTTGATGCCTTTGGCAACGGAATAATTCCTTTTTGCAAAAGGAATCTTAAACAGATTCTCGCAACCGATACTTGATACTTTTCTGCCAATTGAAGAAAATATGGGTCTTGTAAGATTGTGCTTCTTCCCAGTGGACTCCAGGCCTGAACCTGTATATCATGGGCTTGGCAGTAGGCAATAGCAGCCTCTTGTGAATATCCCGGATGGATCTCCAACTGATCAACTACAGGAAGAATTCTACAGTGTTCTATAAGATTCTCGATATGATGTGGCAAAAAATTGCTCAATCCTATTCCTTTTACCTTCCCCTCATCCACAAAATCCTCAAGCGCCTTCCACGTCTCAATATCCAAAGTTTTCCAATCATTATCTGTTTCGACTTGTCTTGGCCAATGAATGAGATATAAGTCTAAATAATCCATATGTAGTCTTCGCAATGACGCTTTAAATGCCTTCTTTGCATTATCATAACCCATTTCATCTATCCAAAGTTTGGAAACAATAAAAAATTCCTCACGTTTTATCCCACTTTCTAGGATTGCTTGTCCAAGATCTTCCTCCGTACCATATAGTGATGCAGTGTCAAAATATCGGTATCCTGCTTTTATTGCTAGCTTTATCATCTCTTTACCATTACAACTTGGATCATTCCCTTTATAAGTACCAAATCCAATACATGGAATCTGTAAACCATTATGTAACGTGAAACAATCATTGATGCTCTTCATTTTTTGCCCCTTTCACTTCTTACCAGTTTTTCCGTAAGATATCTCTTGATTTATAGTTATAAATATTATAGCGTATCATTAAATAAAATTGTAGTAAAAATATGCTTATATTTCACTTGTCTTAAAATAATTTCATTTTATCTTTAAAACGTTTTGTACCCATTTACCTATATATCTTAGCGTTTCATCTTGTTTCAGATGTAAAAATATGATAAAATAATCAATAGTATTTAGTAAACAAAGGAGATACATTATGAACATTAAAGAAATCGCGAAGATAGCAGGAGTCTCACCCGCAACCATTTCTCTTGTCGTTAATAATAAAAAAGGTGTTAGTGAAAAAAAACGGAAAGAAGTCAAAGAAATTTTAGAAAAATATAATTATAAAATTACTCGTAAATCCAATATACCCATGCGTAATCTACTCTTTCTAAAATACCGTACTCACGGGATGATTGTAGAAGAGAATGCTGGCTTTATCCAAACAATTATGGACTCTATCGAAGCAGAATGCCGTAATACTGGCTACAATCTAAGTATTATTGTGTCTGTAGGGGACATAAAATCCACATTATCCTCTATTAACTATGAAAATTATCACGGGATATTTGTATTGGGAACCGAATTAGACAAAGATTCTTATCCTCATTTAAAAGAAATACCCATTCCATATATCGTTATTGATAACATTATGCCTCATTTTGATTGCAATTCTATTGCAATTGATAATGAGGATATGGTATTTAAAGCAATACAGCACTTAAATAGTCTAGGGTATCAAGATATTGGGTACTTTTGTAGTAATCTTTTTGTGCAAAATTTTGATGAGCGTTCTAAAGGACTTGAACAAGCCGTTTCTAACCTGGGAATAACTTTCAAACCCGAACACAAGATTGCTGTCACCCCTACCATGATGGGTGCCTATAATGATATGAAATCTTTCTTAGCAACACACAAACCACTGCCGCAATGTGCATTTGTAGACAACGACACCATTGCCATTGGGATTATAAAAGCATTAAAAGAAAGTGGATTCCTTTTTCCAAACGATATTGCAATTATTGGTTTTGATGATATTCATTTTGCAGCTGTTAATTCCCCATCACTAAGTACAGTGCAAGTACCTCGTAGCACCATTGGAACCATGGCACTACGCCATCTAATGGACGCAATAGAATCCCCCTCCTCTGATTATTTCAAAATACGAGTGGGCGGAAAGCTAATTATAAGACATTCCACATACCGTTCAAAATAAAATAGGGACGGGGGCAATGCACATTGCCCCCGTCCCTATTTTACATTTGCCCTGTCCCTACTGATTTTGCAAATGCCTGCATTAAATACATTGCAACTGCTGCCCCCGGATCTTCTAATGATCTAGAAGCCTCTCCTCGGGTAGCTGCTCTTCCGTGTACTGCAATCATAGTAGTTGTTTGCTTAAATCCATTTTCTGCAGCTACACTTGCCTTTTCCGCTGCTTCCTGCAAACTTTCTCCACATTCTAACGACTCACTAAGAGCTTTAATTCCTGGTGCTAACCCATCCAAGAAGGTCTTATCTCCAATTTGTGCTTTCCCTCTGGACTGCACACCATCAAAATATGCTTGCCAAAGTACCACCACATCCTGCACTTCTAGCACTTCTTTTCCCTTAAGGGCTTTTCCCGCCTGCATAAGTCCAGATGCCATTAATGTTCCCATTGTAGAAGGCACTGCCGTAGACATTGCTTTTCCACCCATATATAATAACTTTCCTATATCACAAATTTCTGATGCTTCTACTGCTCGATTAGCTGCACGAAATCCATCCCCCATAGTAAGACCTAAGTCACCGTCTCCAACTACACTATCTAGCGTGATTAAATATTCCCGTTGCTCATTCATAAGTAGATCAATTTCATTCAACAATTTTTTAATATATTCTGCTTGCATTCTGCCCGTCTCCTTCTTACTATTTGTTGCTATTGCACCTTTCCATCACCACTAATCTCTACAATTGTGTAAAAAATGGAGTTTGTGCAGGTACATCCAAATACATTTTTAATTCTTCATCCAATTTTAATAAGGAAATAGAAAATCCTGCCATTTCTAACGCTGTTGCATACTCACCCACATAATAACGATGAACTGTAATCCCTTGTTCCTTTAATATCTGATCGACTTTACGTGTTACGATATATTGTTCATCTAAAGGTGTTGCACCGAGACCATTAATTAATACAGCAACTTCATCCCCTGATACATAAGGAATATCCGAAAGGATTTTATCCATCATTTCCGCCACAATCTGATCTGCCGGTTCTAACTCTCCACGACGTATCCCAGTCTCTCCGTGTATACCCATTCCAATTTCCATTTCATTTTCCCCAATACTGAATCCAGGTTTTCCAACACGTGGAACAATACATGGTGTTAAAGCTACTCCCATTGTCCTTACATTTGCTGCTGCTTTTTCCGCAATTCTTTTTACCTCATCCAAGGATAGCATAGCATCTGCTGCTCCTCCTGCACATTTATATACAAACACAATGCCTGCAACGCCTCTTCTGGTATTCTTTTCTCCTACTGCCGCTGGCCCAGCGGAAGCAACATCTTCTCCTGCCACAACGCTTTCTACTCTTATATCCTCTTCAAAGTCAGCCATCTCTGCAGCCATATCAAAGTTAAAAATATCCCCATTATAATTTCCATAAATATACAGTACGCCAGAACCAGAATCAATTTCTTTTGTCACTGCCAGCATCTGCTCTGCACTCGGAGATTGGAACACATCTCCAACTGAACATCCATCTAGCATTCCTTTGCCCACATACCCAAGGAACAATGGCAAATGGCCAGATCCCCCTCCTGTTGCAATTCCTACTTTTCCCTCTTTTTTATTTGCAGATACTAGGCACCTTACATCGTCCCCTGTATATGTAATCAGATCTTTATGCGCAATATAAAGCCCCTCTAACATTTCATTTACATAGTTCTCCGGTTGATTAATTATTTTTTTCATGTACGTTCCCTCTTTCTTATAATTTAATTTCTACTTGGTCTTTTTCATCATATTCCACTACCACACAGTCATTTTTATAGGTTCTTTGTGGTAAAAGAATCATCATATGGGCAACCATAGCATCTACTGGAAATGGTGCTAAGTGCCAAACGCCTATATTTAAATATACTACAGTTCCTCTCGGAATATAAAATGCCTCTATTTTTTCTGGCACCGGATCTACCGATGGTACTGCTACATGAATCACTACATCAGAATCCATGCATATCATTCCCTCACCTGTCTTATCGTGATATTCCGACGATGTTACCACCATAGATTCTCGCCTTGGTACTTGCAACGCCGAACATGTCATAGGAACTTGACCAGATACTGGAAAGATTACGTGATCTGGGAAGAATTCTCCAAATGTATTTCCACTTGGATTCATTAGATCATAGTAACTACCATAGGGTTCAAACGTTTCTTTTGTTAGTTTTTTCGCTTCAATTGTTCGCATATTTTCCTCCTAATTTCTTTCCTTTTTCTTTGCCATTATTTCAGTTCCAGATACAACAATCAATAAAACAATGCCCCATATAAATGTCTTTAAAAATGAATTTACTCGCATAATATTAAATGCACTAGAAATTAATTGCAGTACAATAACCGCCATAGATACTCCAATAACCTTTCCTTTTCCACCATCCGGATTGGTTCCTCCCAATACTACAATCAGGAGCGACAACAAGGTGTAGGAAGATCCATAATCTGACTTTGCTGAATTATAATGAGATGCCATAATAATTCCAGCTATCCCTCCTAAAATACCCGATAATCCATATGTCTTAATGGTCACTTTCAAGTTATTAATCCCAGAGTATTTTGCTGTAATACTATTGGTTCCCATATAGCATAAGTGCTGTCCGTAGACCGTAGATTTTAGTAAAAAACCAATCATAACAGCTAGTAATACAAATATAATTGTAGAAATAGGCAGGCCTGCCAATGTACCATTGCCAACTACACTAAAACGCTCAGGAAGTCCAATAAGTGCTGGCCCTTTTGTTATTGCAAGCGCTAACCCCGTATATACTTGTAAGCCTCCTAGTGTAACCAACATTGGTGGTATCTGCAAATATCCAACTAAAAACCCATTGAATATTCCGCAAGCCATACCACATAAAATGCCAATCAGAATCCCTACCAGCACCGAAGAATTGCTACCTCCCATACGCAGCATAACGACACACCCAACAACACCTGAAAGATTTGCAATTCCTACTAGCGAAAGATCAATGCCTCCAGACATCATAGCAAGCATCATTCCCAAAGAAATAATTCCAAATTCAGGAAACTGCGCACACATTCCTTGCAAATTTGCAAATCCTAGAAAAGAAGCAGGTTCTAATATTGCCATAACAAGAAAGATTACTATTGCCAGAAGGAACAATGCCACTGTATTTTTGTCGGAGTTTTTAATCCAAAGAACTTTATTTTTCATGTTTTTATCCCCCTATACCTTTGCACTGTTTGCTATTTTCTTGGATCTTAGTGAAGTAATTGATGTACCAATTACAATGATAACCCCAACTACAAATGTCTGAAAATGGGTCGGTACACCGAGCATAATTAAGTTATTCTGAACTAGCGCAATTAGGGTAACTCCTATAATCGTCCCAAAAACCGATCCATGTCCACCAGTAATACGAGTTCCTCCCATTACCACTGCAGCAATTACCATCATTTCCGATCCCATTAATACTTGCGGGCTTGCCTGACGCATCAAAACCATATAGATAAATCCGCCAATTCCAGCAAAACATCCTGCTGCCATATAGATAATAAATTGTATTTTTACCACATTGAATCCCGCTATTCTTGCTACATTAATATCTCCGCCAATTGCATAGATTCCTCTTCCTAACATGGTATAATGTAATATTACATGCGCAATGACACACACTAGAATTGGAACAAGGATCAGTGCTGTTAATTGGTAAGAAATCCCTTGTTTAGTGGTATAAGTATATATAAACACTTTAGAAAGAGCATCGATGTTTTCCGGGATATTCGAGATTTCACTTGTTCCCATAAAAGCCAATGTCCCACCGTTAATAACGCTACTTACGCCTAACGTTGCAATAAGCGGCGGTATATGAATTTTTGCAATTAAAAATGCATTTACTGCCCCAAAAAATATTCCAATACCTGCTGCCATCAAAAATGCAAGAACAGGGTTATCTATCCCGGTTTTTAAACAAATATTAACGGTCCCATATAAAGCAATACATGCAATTGCAGGGAAAGAGACGTCAATTCCGCCAGATATAATGACGACCATTTCACAAATTGCAAATATTAATGTAACCAACATAGCTCTTAACAATGTTATCAATGTCGGCATCCCCAAAAATGAAGGATTTACACTCGAAATGAGGACCACCAAAGCAACAATGATATACACAACAATCATTTCGTTAGAGGCTAGCTTATATTTCAACTTCTTGCCCATGCTGTACCTCCTTCTTTTCGCTTAATTTATCCGAAAGTTCTTGTTCATTCACACCTTCTGCATCTAATTGCCCAGAGACTTTTCCGTTTTGCATAATTAAAATCTTATTACAGTTTTGTAATAGCTCACTTAAATCATCAGAAATTATAATGATGCCAACTCCTTGGGAAGCCAATTCATGTAATATCTTGTGAATATCCGACTTCGAGCCAACATCCACGCCAACAGTGGGGCCATTAAGAATTAATAACTTTGGTTCTGTATTGAGCCATTTCGCAATTACCATTTTCTGCGCATTTCCACCAGACAATGTTCGAATATTCGGAGTAGGAGATGGTGCAATACATCCTATTTTTCGAATCCACATTTCTGTAACTTCATACATTTGTGACTGATCAAGCTTTCCCCTTTTAAAGTATTTTTCTATAGATGCAGCTACCGTGTTGTCTTGAATCGAACGGTCCAAGAATAGTCCTTGTGTCAGTCGATCTTCTGGAACATAGCCAATCTTATGTTTCATGGCATCTCCAATATTATGTATTTTTATTTCTTCACCATTTAATACAATTTTTCCACTATCTGCCGGAGCAACACCAAATAAAGCATCTCCAATCTCGCTACGCCCTGATCCAAGCAACCCTGTTATACCTAGAACATCCCCTTTCCTTACTTCAAAAGATACCTGTTCAAATGCTCCATGTTTGCTCAACTCGTTTACTTCTAAAATTGTTTCTCCAGATTTTTTTGGCCGATAGCTCGTTTCATCAAGTTCACGCCCCGTTAGGCACTTAACGAACCTTGCCCGTTCAAATTCATCAATGGTTCCAGTTGCAACATTTTCTCCATTCCTTAAAATAGTTAATTTATCAGCAATTTCATATATTTCATTTAGTTTATGATTTACAATTACAATCGCCATTCCACGTGCTTTTAATTTGCGCACAATTACATTCAATTTTTCTACTTCATTTGCAGTTAATGCTGTTGTTGGTTCATCCAAAATCAATAATTTAGCATCATTGATAATTGCCCTGCAAATAGCTACCATCTGCTTATTTGCAATAGATAATCTCTCTACCAGAATATCTGGATCCATATGCGCACCTATCTGTTCCATCGCATCAATTGCTAATTGCCTTGCTTTTTTCCAATTCATTGTCTTTGCATTTGTTAATAACGCTCGATTCATTGCAATATTTTCTGCCACAGACAGATTGGGAAACACTGCAAAATCTTGATATATCACTTGAATTCCTTTGTTAATGGAGTCAATGGGATTTAATTTATCAATTTTTTCTCCATTTAAATAAATACTGCCTGAAGTTGCATCATGCACTCCTGATATTACTTTAATGAGTGTTGATTTCCCACAACCATTTTCTCCCGCCAGACAATGTATCTCTCCAGTTTTAACCTCTAGATCAACGCCCTTTAGTGCTTGCACCCCGCCAAATGATTTTGTAATATTTTCTAGCTTTAAAAAAGTTTCGCCCATAATCATCATCCTATTCTTTTTCTAAAAATACGAACCCCATGGACCTCGTAAACCAAGGTCTTATGAGGTTCGTATTTACTTAACGTCCTATGAATGTTTCATGAATTTATCAGAAATTATATGCTGAATCATCTACATTATCTTTATTTACATCAATCCAAGCCTGACCATATAATACTTTTCCATTTAACTTCAAACTATCATAACCTTCAATACCTAAATCTAAACCATCACCAATCTCTTCTCCATCTAAAGCTCTTACAGCTAATTCAATCATAGCCTTTCCTGCTAACGCTGGATCCCAAAATGAAATTGTATCAATTGTTCCGTTCTTTACATATTTTCCTGCCACTGAGACCAAAGAAGTTCCTGCTATTTTTACTTTTCCCGCAAGACCTAACTCTTCAACTGCAAGTGCAGCTCCAGCAACGTCTGGCATTGCAGACCCTTGAATTGCTGCAATATTTGGATTAGCTGTTAACACTTCTTTTACTTTATTGTATGATTGATCCTGATCATCTGCTGTTTCGATTTTATCTCCATATTGAGACATGTCTGGGTACTTTTCTTCTTGTAGCTTTTTCGCTGCATCTACCCATTGATTATGTGATTCAGATGTTAAAGAACCTACTTCAAATATGTATTCTCCTTTTCCACCAGTTGCTTCTCCAAGAATCTCCATAAAATGTTCACCATATGCATCATTATCAAATGCTTCAATATCATAATCTACATTTTCCATCCCAGACGCCTCATGAGTAATAACAAGGATTCCTGCATCTCTAGCTTTTTTCAATACTGGTTCTAACGCTTCTGTAGAAAATGGAACTACACAGATTGCATCAACCTTTTGTGAAATTAAATCCTCAACTGCCTGTGCTTGCAATGCACCATCTCCTTCAGATGGGCCTGTATAGAATGCATCTACTCCTGTATCTTTCGCGTATTCTTTTACACCAACTTCCATTCTTTGAAACCAAGCAATACTTGTAAGTTTTGGTACAACGGCAATCTTATAACTTCCAGAATCCTTGCTTTCCGTTGTCTCCTTTTTCTCTGAATCTCCGGTGCTTTCCGCTGTCTTCCCACATCCAATTACCATGGAAGCCACTAGTGCTGCACATAACATAACACTTAACAATCTCTTTTTCATACTTATCCTCCTTGATCTGTTTAGTTATAGTTTGTATGTTTTTATTAAACTATACTATGTTTGTTAAGTGAATTATATCAATATGTTTAGTATATGTCAATATTGTTTTATTTATATTTTATATCTTTATTCTTTTTGTTTAATATTTTTGTGTATTATGTATATTTTTAGAATTGTTTCTATTTATTCAAAATTGCTAAACGTTTAGTGTTTTCAGCAAAAAAGTACCCTCTTTAACAATACCTTATCCAGTATTATTAAAGAGGGTGTATGTTATCCCATAAGAAAATCTAAAATATCCCATCCATCTGAATTTTGACGTTTATAAAGCTCCGTATACCCACAGACCGTACAAGTAATTGTAACAAATTTTTTATTTTGCACATCAAAAACCTTTGCAAAATTTCCTCCTGTAGCTTGAAATTGATCACTCTCATAGTGCGTATTCCCACATTTGGGACATCTATACTGTTGCTTTTCTGGTTGATTCATCTTTCTGCCTCCTATATGTATGATTTACTTATAGTATATCATTTTCTATTGTTTCGTTTCCACTTATTTTTTGTTTTTGCATATTACAGACGAAAAGCAATCATCTTTCATCTGTTTTTACATCAGACTTAAGATAATTGCTTTTTTATCAATCACAAGATTGTTCTAGATAGCCTTCGTATATTCCTTTAGCCATGCTCTCTCCTCATCATTTAAATATGGAGAAATTTTTTCATATACATCCTTGTGGTAATTATTTAGCCATTCTCTTTCTGGTTTCGTCATATACTCTGGGTCGATTGCGTCCAAATCAATTGGTGCAAATGTAATCGTCTCAAAGTTCATAAATTGACCATATTTATTCTTTTCGCCTTTGCGAACTATGAACTCATTTTCAATTCGAATACCAAACCATCCATCTTCATAGATTCCCGGCTCATCTGTAATCACCATACCTTCTTCTAATTGATGATGTTCATTTTTGCTCGGTACTACATACCATCTAAATCCTGTCGGTGGTTCATGAATATTTGCAAGATATCCAACTCCATGTCCGGTTCCACACTTAAAGTCTTTATTCAAATCCCATATTGGTCCACGTGCAAGAATATCTAAGTTGTATCCATAACATCCATACAAGAAATTTGCGCGTGATAAGCTCATCATCGCCCGAACAACGGCTGTGAAATACTGTTTCATCTCGTCATCAACTGATCCAAGTACAAAAGTTCTCGTAATATCTGTAGAACCTTCCAAATATCCACCGCCCGTATCATTCAAGAAGAATGCTCCCGCTTCTAACTTCACGTCTGTCTCTTCACATGGAGAATAATGCATCATTGCCGCATGATCTTTATACGCACATAATGGTTCAAAACTATCGCGTACATACCCTTCCTGCTCTTTCCGGAACTCCGTCAATTTGTCAGCGGAGCTTAGCTCCGTTATAGTCTCTTTATCATAACGGGTCTTTACCCAATGCATAAATTTTGTAACGGCTATACCATCTTTAATATGAGCGCGTTTAATATTTTCTAATTCCACAGGATTTTTCATAGCTTTAAATAGAATCGTTGGATTCGCACATTGTACCGTCTTTGCTCCTGCAGGAATATCTTTATATAATGCATAATTCATCTTCATTGGATCAATCATAAATGTCTCTGAAGCATCTAATTTACTTACATCGTTATATACATCGTTGTATGGATGAATGATTACATTATTTTTAGCAAATTCACCTCGTATTTCCTCATTTAGCTTGCTATCATTTACATACACATCCACGCAATCCATTTTTACTACCGCATATGAAAGCAACAACGGGAAGAAATCAATATCATCACCACGTACATTCAGTAGCCAACATACATCGTCCAAAGATGCAATAACATGAACAGTTGCTCCTTGTTCTTTCATAACACTGCGTACTCGTTCTAATTTGGATGCTGTGCTTTCACCTGTATATTTTTCCTCCAAGAAAAAAGCCGGCTTGGTAGAAAGTTCTGGTCTGTCACTCCATATGTCATTGATTAAGTCAACGGAATATTCAATACAAATATGTTTTGCCGTTAATGCTTCTTCATATTCTTGTCCTTCTTCCATAGAAAGAACACGTCCATCAAATGCAACCTTTCCATTCTCCGGAACACATGCAGCCAACCACTCTGTTGTTGTAAGTACGCCCGGTTCAAACATCTTCTGCAGTCCAATACCGCTACCTTCCAACTCCTTTTCTGCTTGGAACCAGTACCTACCATCCGTCCACAGATAAGCTTCTTCTTTCGCGATTACAACCGTTCCATAAGAACCACTAAATCCACTAATAAATTTTCTTGCTTTGAAATGTTCTCCTACATACTCACTCTGATGAAAATCAGCAGTTGGGACAACATAAGCATCAATCCCCTTTTCTGCCATTAAAGTACGTAGTTTCGCAACTCTTTCTGCTACAACAGTCATTTCAAATTACCTCCTTAAATAAGATTAGTAACTACTATTTATCTGGATTATAACACCTTGTAGACTAAAGTTCAAACCATAGTTGGAATTCTTTTTAATCTTATTTGTTTTCACATTTATCTCCATTTGTATTTAGATTTCTATATGCAAAAAAACACCGCCCCCGGTGCTCTTTCGTCATCGAAAACAGTGCTTCAACTGCGCGATCAGGGGTTCGAACCCTGGACACCCTGATTAAGAGTCAGGTGCTCTACCAACTGAGCTAATCGCGCATATTTAATTTTATAATTCGTACAAGCTATTGTACAACGCAAGAATTATTATATAATATGTATTTTAAAATTGCAAGCATTTTTCTTGTTTTTTTCATATATTTTTTATTTAGTATTCTATATATTTATAGACACCTAATTTTTAGAGGCGTATAATGTAATCAATTAATTCATTAAAGGAGTGAAACCTATGACAACTGATCTCAATATTTCTTGTACCATTGAACATCACGCCATACTGTTTGCATTACTTTCTAAGTATGCGATTAAACTTTGTGGCGAAGATGGTAAGAACGCTATTTTAGAGGGGATGACCTCTTATGGCAATGAGCGTGGTGCGCGAATGGCTGCAAATGCGCTTGCAAATGGAGACGAATTATCCGTTATGACCAACCAAGCTTACGGAGAATGGAAACCTGATTACGATGGACAAATGGAATTCGGTCGACTTCAAAACGAACCAACGCTCCAAACCTTTATTAGTAAATGTGCCTGGTGCGAAGCATGGAAAAAACATAATTTACTAGATTATGGAAAATATTATTGTGTGAATGTAGACAATGCTGTTTATCAAGGTTTTTGCAAAGACTTTACCTGCACCCCAATAACTACTAGCATGAGTTGGGGTGGTAAACAATGCGAATTTGACTGGGGCTTGCCACTACTTCCTAATGAAGTTTTAAAGTTAGAAGTTAAGAAAAAGTCACTCGGAACCAGTTGTATGAAAGACTTTACTTTTCATACAGCCCATATCTTACATACGGTTGGTGCAACATTAAAAAAACTTCTTGGTAGCAAAGGTAACCAAGCTGTTGAACTAGCTTTACAAGAATATGTAGATAAATTTGGTCAGATTTATCTGGATATTCTAGAAGGCGTATATGCGTAAGATTTATATGAACAATTTTATTTTTTCATATCTATTATAAGGAGGTTACATAATGATAACAAAGAAGTTAGGATTGATTGGATGTGGTAACATGGGTGGTGCCATTTTATCTGGTGCATTAGAATGCAGCGTACTTGCAAAGGAGAATGTGTATGTATATGACATTAACCCAGCTATGATGGAAAAAGCAAATACATTTGGCGTTCATCTTTGTTCGGATAACGAAGACGTCTGTAGGAAAAGCGATATCATATTATTGGCTGTAAAACCTCAAAACGCATCAGAGGCGTTAGAACAGACAAATGGAGCCCTTGACCAAAGGGCACTGATGTCTATTGTGGCAGGTGTCACGGTTGAACGCCTTCAACTAATGATTAACGGAACACCTCGTATCTTGCGCATCATGCCAAACACCCCTGCCATGGTCTTTGCCGGAGCCTTTGCTTTGTGTAAAGACAATGATTTGAAATGTGATGAAAAAGAAATTGCAACCCAGTTATTTGAGTCTATTGGCATTATTGAATGGGTTCCTGAACACTTAATCGATTCCGTATGTGGATTAAGTGGTGGTGGCCCTGCGTATGCTGCCATGTTTATCGAAGCAATGGCAGATGGTGGCGTAAAGCAAGGACTTCCAAGAGCAACCGCATATCGCCTAGCAGCACAAACAGTCATGGGAACAGCTAAGATGATTCTAGAGCTCGGCATTCATCCCGGAGAATTAAAGGATATGGTAACTTCCCCAGGAGGAACAACCATAGAGGGTTGCGAAGCCTTAGAAAAAGGCGGTATGCGCTACGCCGTAATAGATTGCATTAACGTTGCATCGGAAAAATCAAAAAAACTATAGTCAATGGGGACGGGGGCAATGCACATTGCCCCCGTCCCCATTGACTATAGTTTTCTATCGCAATCATTACTATTTAATACGCGACACACTTCATCATATGATTTTTTCAAACACAATAATCGCTTTTTCGTATCCGGCCTATCATACATCGCACAGTAAACACAATTTTTAAAACCTCTTTTTTTCTTCATCTACACACATACCTTTTTTATTAACATATGCTCATAGAAGCCACTTATTTCCGTTGCATCATTAATTTATGAATAGGATTCCCCTGTGCTGAGAATTTTGCTTCGTATTCCGTCATGACATTCCCTTGATTCATCTTTTGATCATGATGCAAGTCAAATGTATATGCTATCAAGGTCCACTTTGCCGCCTCCACTTGCTCTAATGAAAATTCAAATAGTACTTTATTATCTGTCTTGAATTCCACTATGCCATCCCTATCTAATACTTTATCATAGCATGCCAAGAACTCTTTCGAAGTCAGTCTTCTTTTTGCATGACGCGCTTTGGGCCAAGGGTCCGAAAAATTCAAATAAATTCGCTTCACTTCTTCTTTATCGAACACCTCACTAAGCTCCCTCGCATCCATACAAATAAACCTAATATTTGTCAGCTGTTGAAACTCTTCCGTATCGTATTTTTCTAGTGCTCTAAGCAGCACGCTCGAATATCGTTCAATGCCAATGTAGTTGACATCTGGGTTCCTCTTTGCCAAATTAAGGATAAACCGTCCCTTCCCCATACCGATTTCTATATGCACTGGATTCTGGTTCTCAAATACTTGGTTCCAATACCCCTTATGCGCTTTGGGATTTTGAATGGCAACAGCATGAGCATCAATTATTTCCCCAGCCCTTGGTATATTTCTAAGCCTCATCGCTTTCTATCTCCTTTGATTAAAATTCCAAGTTATTATATCACATCCAAAAGGGACAGGGCAATTGTTAAATGGGGACGGGGGCAATGTACATTGCCCCCGTCCCCATTTATTAATCTTCAACTACAATCAAGTCTTTTGTAAAGTGGTTCAATACCTCACATCCATCTTCCGTGATGATTACAAGGTCTTCAATACGAACGCCAATTCCTTCTTCTGCCAAGTAAATACCAGGCTCAATAGAGAAACATTGTCCAACTTTGATGATATCTTCATTTACAGATGATACATCACCATATTCATGATCTTCCAATCCACATGAATGTCCTGTTCTGTGAGTAAAATACTTTCCGTATCCTTTTTCTTCTATGTAATTTCTACAAGCCAAGTCTACGTCTTTCATCTTGTTACCAGGTTTAGAGGCTGCAATACCTCTTAACTGAGCTTCTAATACAATGTTGTAGATTTCTTTTTGTCTTTCAGATACTTCACCGATAAATACAGTTCTTGTCATATCTGATGCGTAATTATCTTTGAATCCACCAATATCAAGGATTACACAGTCACCATGTTTTCCTTTTGAATCATCCGTTACATGATGTGGATCTGCTGCACCCTTAGCGTAAGCTGTAATTGGGTCAAAAGAAACATCCTCAACACCAAGTTCTTTGTAAATTTCTCTACATTTTTCGTTTAATTCTCTTTCAGTTAAGCCTTTTACAACCCAAGGAATTAATTTTTCCATTGCAATATCATTCAATCTTGAAGATTCTCTCAATAAAGCGATTTCTTTTTCGTCTTTGATCATTCTAACATAGTCTACAATCATTGAACCATTAACAAATTTACTTCCGCCGCCTAACTCTTGCAATCTTAACAAGAATTTTGATGGCCAATTTTTATCAATTCCCATTACTTTGTCTTTTTCAACAAATTTGCTCATGATTTCAACGCCATCTTCAATATCGTTGTACCATACAATTTCTACGCCCAAATCTTTTTCTTGAGGGAAAAGTTCATTAATCATGATTTTGTGATTACCATTTACGTTTAAATAAAGAGCCAATAATCTTTCGCCTGGGTGAATCCAAGCACCTGTCAAATAGAAGATTGCTGTAGGATCTGAAATAATCATTTGTTGCATGCCTTGTTCTTCCATTGCTTTTAATACTCTGCTTAATTTGTTTGCATCCATTTTAATATGCCTCCTTAAATCTTTTCGGTTAGAATCTTTGTCCAACGCGCTAGTTTTATTGTAGTATTATTTAGACCGCATGTCAATGAATTTTCCACAAAAACATTCTTCTCTTTCTTTTGTATTTTAGGTATTTTTACTATGGTAATTTGACAAAATAAGAGTAATATAATTACATAGGTTTTCTCTGTGAAATATTACCAGAAGGTGAACCTGAATACTTAATTTAGGAGGATTGTTATGGACTCTATTGTAAATAAACTTTCCGAAATCGAAACTGCTGCGGTATCTATTGTATCCCACGCAGAAGAACAAAAGAAGCAGTTAGAAGAAGAAATGCGCAAAAAGACAGCTAAGTTCGACGAAGATTTAGCCGCCAAAATTCAGCAAAAAATAGCATCTATACATGCTGATTTAGAGAAAAAAATGAGCGATGATTTATCTAGCCAAGAAGCAGCCAGCATTGAAACAATAAAAAGTTATGAACAAGAGTATACCCTTCATCATGAAGCGTATGCCCAAAATATTATTCAACATATTACAGAGGTATAACTATGGGCAATCTACTAACATATAGTGGAGTTGTAACAAAAGTACGTGCAATGGGCGCGAAATTATTAAACGAAGAAAATTTCGAAGAAATTTCTCACTTTACTACAATTTCAGAAGTTGTTTCTTATTTAAAGAAGCAACCTGCATATGAAGAAACATTTGCTCCATTGGACGAACGACTTCTTCATAGAGGCGATGTAGAAAAAGTATTAAGCCAGTCATTATATAATGATTATTCCAAACTTTTTAGCTTTTCCGGTATAAGCATTCGTAAGTTTTTACTTATGTATATGAAACGTTATGAGGTGGATTTAATCAATTATTGTTTTCGTATCGTGTTTAACCATTATGACCAACCTTTTGACCTAAATTATAAAAAACCATTTTTTGATAAATACTCGCAAATATCTATTGAAAAATTAATTACTTCCAGAACCATAGAAGAATTGGTTGAAAACTTACATGGTACCGAATACTATGAACCTCTTAAAACACTACGAGAATCAAATGCCGCCACACTTTTTGATTATGACTTGGCACTAGACTTGTATTACTTCTCAACTATTTGGAAAGACAAAAAGAAAATTTTAAAACGAAAAGAATTGGAGATTTTTACAAGGGATTGTGGCTCTAAGATGGACTTTTTAAATCTCCAATGGATTTACCGTGCTAAAAAGTACTATACGATGGTCCCTGCTGATATCTATGCACTGATTATACCGATTCACTATCATATTCATCCTGATACATTAAAAGAATTGGTGGAAGCACCCACGGTGGATGATTATGTTGCGCTCGTTTATAACACTTATTATGGAAAACGTTATAAAATGGAAAAGCCACTAACCTTAGAAGCAGTATACTCTGACTGTCTCTATCATTTATACACCATTGATTGTAGAAATAACCCATATTCTATTGCTACAATTAATAAATACTTGTTCTTAAAAGAAGAAGAGATAAAAAAAATAACAACGGCTCTAGAATGCATTCGTTATGGAATTGGACCTGGAGATACGTTAAAGTACATTGGAGGTGTTACGCAGTGATTGTTAAGATGAAATTTATTAGTATTACCGGTCCGAAAAGCGACTTTGATCGCGTCACGGATACGTACCTCTCCAAATATGAGATTCAACTAGAGAATGCTTTATCTGAACTTAAGACAGTTGACAATCTACGTCCATTTGTAGAGATTAACCCATATAAGGATGCCTTTGCAAAAGCGACGCAATTTGTTGGATATTTACGTAACAGAGAAGTGGATATCTCACATGTTCATTTATCCAATGAGCAAATGTTTGAAATAGTACGTAATTCCAACCATGATTATATGGAAATCAAGACAAAAGAAAATAATATGCGAACAGAGCGAGAAACGCTCAAAGATAAGTTAAAGATTATTGAACCTTTTAAACCATTGCAATTTGACTTGCACAAGGTATTGCAATACAAATACGTGAAGTTTCGATTTGGCCGTGTTTCTTTAGACTATTATCATAAACTTGAAAAATATATCTATGAAGACTTGGATGTTATTTTTTTGGAAGGCGGACGTGATAGCAACTATGTATACGGTGTGTACTTTGTCTCAAAAGAACAATCCGAGAAATTGGATGCCATTTTTAAGTCCATGCATTTTGAACGACTCTTTCTCCCGGATGAGTACGACGGTAAACCTTTAGAGGCCTGCCAGAAATTAGAGCAAAATATTCAAAGTCTTACGGAACAAATTGATCACATTAACGACGAGATTGCTGATACACTTCAGCAAAAAGCTTCCGAACTCATTTACTGCAAAAATCGTTTAGAGATATTAAATAATAACTTTGATATTAGAAAAGTAGCTGCATGCGTAGAAGATAAACATGAAAACTACTACATCTTATGTGGCTGGATGGCCGAACATGATGTCAAAGACTTTTTACATGAGATCAAAGATGATGCAAATTTATTTGTCGTCGTAGAAGATGACCGAGATACTTATTTTGGAGAACCACCTACGAAACTAAAGAATCCTAAGTTCTTTAAGCCATTTGAAATGTTTATTCGTATGTATGGTTTACCTGCACATAATGAGATGGATCCTACCATTTTTGTTGCATTAACTTATACGTTTATTTTTGGAGTAATGTTTGGGGATCTTGGGCAAGGTGCTTGTTTATTTATAGTTGGATCTTTACTTTATAAATTCAAAAAAGCTAATTTAGCTGGCATTATTGCTATAGCAGGAATTTTTTCCATGTTTTTTGGATGGATGTTCGGCAGTATCTTTGGATTTGAAGATATTATAGAGGCAAGATGGATACGTCCAATTTCAGCTATGACCAACCTTCCATTTATAGGCAAACTCAACACCGTATTTATTGTGGCTGTTGCCTTTGGCATGGGAATCATCCTTCTATCTATGATTTTCCATATTATTAATGCAGTAAAAGCACACGATACTGAAAACACTTGGTTTGATGCAAATGGAGTTGCCGGTCTCGTATTTTATGGCTCGGTTGTAGCCACCATAGTTTTATTTATGACAGGGCACAAGACACCAGCGTCTATTGTTTTAACCTTTATGTTTGGTATTCCACTGCTATTAATTGTACTGAAAGAACCACTTTCTAGGAAAATTGAAAAGCGTGCAAATACCATGACAGAAGGCAAAGGAATGTTCTTAGTTCAAGGCCTATTTGAACTTTTCGAGACACTATTAAGTTATTTTTCTAACACATTATCATTTGTACGTATTGGTGCATTTGCAGTTAGTCATGCTGCAATGATGGAAGTCGTATTGATGTTAGGTGGCGTTGAATCAGGCAATCCCAATTGGATTGTGATTATCTTGGGTAATTTATTCGTATGTGGAATGGAAGGTCTTATTGTAGGTATTCAAGTATTACGTCTTGAATATTACGAAATGTTCAGTCGTTTCTATAAAGGGACTGGACGTGAATTCAAACCATATTCTAATAAACATAAATAAACATAAACAAACTTATAATTATACTTTAGGAGGTCATTATTATGAACTTAACAACAAAATTAATTTTTATTACAGCTTTGGTATTAAGCATTATTATCCCATTTGGTTATTATTTAATTGGGGAAAAAAACAAGGGACGTTATAAAAAAGCCCTTGGCGTGAATGCATTCTTCTTCTTTGGTGCATTTGCAATCTGTGGAATCATGATGTTGGGTGGCGACGTTCAGGCTGCTGGTACTACAGCAGCGGTATCTGGCGCAGCTACTGGAATGGGTTATCTTGCAGCAGCCTTAGTAACCGGTTTGTCTTGTATTGGTGGTGGTATCGCCGTTGCCAGTGCTGCCAGTGCTGCTCTTGGCGCTATTAGTGAAGATTCTAGCGTACTTGGTAAGTCATTAATTTTCGTAGGTCTTGCAGAGGGTGTTTGTCTATACGGACTAATTATCTCTTTCATGATCTTAGGTAAACTATAGATTATGAAAATGTATTTAATCAGTGATAATGTTGACACCTATACAGGAATGCGCCTCGCAGGGGTAGATGGCTGTATCGTTCATCAAAGAGAGGAACTACATGAGGCATTACAGAAAGTTCTTTCTGATAAAAGTATTGGGATTGTATTACTTACCGAAAAATTCGGTAAAGAATTTCCTGAGATTATTGATGAAATTAAACTGAAAAGAAAAATGCCCCTCCTGGTGGAAATTCCAGATAGACACGGAACCGGCCGTAAAGAAGACTTTATTACATCCTATGTTAATGAGGCTATTGGCTTAAAATTGTAAGCCAAATGAACCAACAATAATCAAATAAAGAAGGTGATGTACTTGACTTTAGAAGAAAAAATTGAACATCTGCAATCTGCTTCTATGGCAATCGCTCGTTCTGAAGGTAACAGCATTATTGCAGAACACCAAGCGGCTCTAGATCAAATATACAAAGACCATCAAGAGGCAGCCCTTAGACAGGCAGAATTAACTATAAAAGCGGAAACCAATAATGCAAAGCAACAGTTGAACAAAGCTATGGCTAAATCTCAAACAGAGTTAAAACGTGCACAAGGAAAGTGCCAGACCAAATTAAAAAACAAACTATTTGATCGTGTTCACGAATTACTAATTGCATTTATGTTGACCCCTGAGTATGAAGAATTACTAGTCCAATATATAAAAAAGGCCAAGGCATTTGCAGGCGAAGAACATATGACCGTATATATTAATTCTTCCGATGAAGCTCTAAAACCAAAGCTTGAAGAACGTACGGGCATTACACTTACCATTAGCGCCGAAGACTTTATGGGCGGGTGCAGAGCTGTAATTCACGACCGTAGTATACTAATTGATCATTCATTCTCCGCTTGTCTGTCCGAAGAATACGACAAGTTTTTATTCTCAGGAGGTGAAAATAATGCAAATCGTTAAATCAGGAATTATATATGGTGTAAATGGTCCCGTTGTATATTTAAAAGGTAACACAGGATTCAAGATGGCAGAAATGGTCTATGTTGGGAAGGAAAAGC
Source organism: Lachnospiraceae bacterium LCP25S3_G4 (assembly GCA_052116865.1). Classification (GTDB taxonomy): domain Bacteria; phylum Bacillota; class Clostridia; order Lachnospirales; family Lachnospiraceae; genus CAUPWF01. The sequence goes on from JBQKKG010000007.1 coordinate 159,836, forward strand.
TAGTAGGAGAAGTAATTGCTCTGGATAAAAATCGAACTACAATTCAAGTATTTGAAGAAACAACTGGTCTTTGCCCAGGTGAATTAGTAACTGCAACTGGAGATGCTATTTCTGTAACACTTGCTCCTGGTATTCTCAATAATATTTTTGATGGAATTCAACGACCACTCGAAAAAATATCCGAAACATCTGGTGCTTATATTAGTCGTGGAGTAAGTGTTGACTCTCTGGATCGTTCGAAGAAATGGGATACCACTATAACCGTCTCGATAGCGGACGAAATTCACGGAGGAGATATTATCGCTGAGGTTCAAGAAACCACGGCTATCGTACACAAAGTTATGGTTCCTCCAAATGTTTCTGGTGTGATTGTAAACATTGTACCAGATGGCACTTATACAATCGATGAAACGCTTGTTACAATAAAGCTTGATAGTGGAGAGTTGAAAGAATTGACCATGACACAACGCTGGCCAATCCGCATTCCACGTCCGACCCAACACCGTTTCCCTGCTTCTAAACCACTGATCACTGGACAACGTATTATTGATACCATGTTTCCAATTGCCAAAGGTGGTACCGCATGTGTACCAGGAGGTTTTGGAACGGGCAAAACCATGACGCAACATCAGATTGCTAAATGGTCGAATGCTGATATCATTATCTATATTGGTTGCGGTGAACGCGGAAATGAAATGACACAAGTACTGGAAGAATTTACACAACTGGTAGACCCTAAATCAGGTAATCCATTGATGGATAGAACTACCCTAATTGCTAATACTTCTAATATGCCGGTAGCTGCACGTGAAGCTAGTATTTATACTGGGCTCACACTTGCTGAATATTATCGTGATATGGGATATGATGTTGCGATTATGGCAGACTCTACTTCTCGCTGGGCCGAAGCTTTGCGCGAATTATCTGGCCGTCTAGAAGAGATGCCTGCAGAAGAAGGTTTCCCTGCATACCTAGCTTCTCGATTATCTGCGTTCTATGAACGTGCAGGCATGATGCATAATTTAAATGGAACCGATGGATCCGTATCTATTATTGGAGCTGTTTCTCCACAAGGCGGAGATTTTTCGGAGCCTGTTACTCAAAATACCAAACGTTTTGTTCGTTGTTTTTGGGGACTCGATAAGAGCCTCGCTTATGCACGTCATTTTCCTGCAATCCACTGGCTTACAAGTTACAGCGAATATTTTATCGACCTAGCACCATGGTATAATGATTATGTCTCCCCTACCTTTGTGGATTATCGTAATCAGCTAATGGCTCTATTAAATCAAGAGAGTAGTTTAATGGAGATTGTAAAATTAATTGGTAGCGATGTGTTGCCAGACGATCAAAAATTAGTGTTAGAAATTGCACGCGTTATTCGTCTAGGTTTTCTGCAACAAAACGCATTTCACAAGGATGATACCTGTGTATCTATGGAAAAGCAGTATAAGATGATGGAAGTTATCCTATACCTTTATAAAAAAGCAAAAGCTCTTATCACGATGAATATGCCAATATCTGTGTTAAAAGAGGAAAATATTTTTGAAAAAATAATTGCCATTAAGTATGATGTGCCAAACGACCGTTTAGAATTATTTGAAAGTTACATGCGTGACATTGATGCATTTTATGATCATGTCATGAATAAGAACGCATAAGGAGGGACTATAAATGTCAATTGAATATCTAGGACTTAGTAATATAAACGGCCCTTTAATCGTATTAGAAGGCGTTCAAGACGCATTTTACGAGGAAATCGTAGAATTCGTGGTAGATGGAAAAGAAAAGAAGTTGGGACGTATTGTCGAAATATACGAGGACAAAGCTGTGATCCAAGTATTTGAAGGTACCGAAAATATGTCTCTAAAGAATACGCATACGAAACTTACTGGGCATCCTATGGAAATAGCATTGTCCCCTAATATGCTAGGACGTACATTTAACGGAATCGGAGAACCCATTGACAATCTAGGGCCTATCTCTTCCAATCTAAAAAGAAATATCAACGGTTTACCATTGAATCCAGTCACCCGTGAGTATCCTCGTAATTATATTCACACAGGAATCTCAGCAATTGACGGACTTACCACTTTGATTCGTGGACAAAAGCTTCCTATTTTTTCAGGAAATGGACTTCCACACGATCAATTAGCTGCCCAAATTGTACGTCAGGCTTCTTTAGGAGAATCATCCACCGAAGAATTTGCGATTGTATTTGCAGCCATGGGCGTAAAGCACGATGTAGCTGATTTCTTTCGCCGAACCTTTGAAGAGAGTGGTGTAGCTGACCACGTTGCTATGTTCTTAAATTTAGCAAATGATCCTGTAGTAGAGCGTTTAATTACACCTAAGGTGGCTCTTACAGTGGCAGAATACCTTGCATTTGAAAAAAATATGCACATTCTAGTAATCTTAACTGATATGACTTCCTTCGCAGAAGCGATGCGTGAAGTCTCTTCTTCCAAAGGTGAGATTCCTAGTAGAAAAGGATTCCCTGGCTATTTATACAGCGAATTAGCAACCATATACGAACGTGCAGGCATCGTAGCAGGAGTAAATGGGTCTGTAACACAGCTGCCTATATTAACCATGCCAAACGATGATATTACCCACCCTATTCCCGACCTGACCGGTTATATTACCGAAGGACAAATTGTTCTTGATCGTAGTTTGCATGGTCAATCCGTTTACCCACCAATTAATATCTTGCCATCCCTATCACGTTTAATGAAGGATGGTATTGGTGAAGGATACACTCGAATTGATCACCAAGACTTGGCAAATCAGCTATTTTCTTCTTATGCAAAAGTAGGCGAAGCAAGAAACTTGGCTTCCGTTATTGGAGAAGATGAATTATCTTCAATTGATAAAAAATACTTAGAATTCGGAAAACAATTCGAGGAACAATACATCGGTCAAGGACCAGATGAGAACCGCTCTATGGAGGAAACATTAGACCTTGGCTGGAAATTGCTTAAAGTTCTTCCAAAAGAAGAATTAGATAGAATTGATACGAAAATCATTGAACAGTTCTACTAAACTTCTCATTGAGGGTGAGACCATGTACACTGCCTCATTCCCAATGAATAGAAAGGATTGAAAATTATGGATCCACGTACATTTCCTACTAAAGGAAATTTAATACTCGCTAAAAATTCTCTGACCTTAGCTAAACAAGGCTATGATTTGATGGATAAGAAGCGTAATATCTTAATTCGTGAACTTATGGATTTAATTGATGAGGCCAAAGAGATTCAAGGCCAAATTGATAATACTTTTACTTATGCTTATACCTGTCTACAACATGCAAATATTGAGAATGGAATCAACACCGTATCCCAGTTAGCACTCACTGTACCAATTGAAACAGGAATTAAAATTAAAAGTAGAAGTATTATGGGTACTGAGATCCCTTTGGTTGATTATACACTAAATGCAAGCAAGCCAACCTATTCTTTTAGTACGACCAAAGAATCCATTGATAAAGCACGAGAGGCCTTTCGTATGGTGAAAGACTTAACAGTTAAACTATCGATGGTGGAAAATGCTGCCTATCGACTAGCCACAAATATTAAAAAGACGCAAAAACGTGCCAATGCACTTAAAAATATTACGATTCCTACTTATACCAATCTTGTATATTCTATTTCAAATGCATTAGAAGAAAAAGAGCGTGAGGAATTTACACGGCTCAAAGTTATTAAGAAAATGAAAGCATAGATTTTATAAGGCAGGTATAGGTATCTCTAAGAGATACCTATACCTGCCTTATATTTGCATCTACAGATTCTTTTCTAGCATTATGACTTTGATTTTGATTTTCAGGTTTTACCTTCTGAGTAATGCTATTAAATTTTTCATTATTCTTCTTTTGATTTAATTGCTCTTGCTGCTTTTTATTCATGCTTCTCACCTCTTGATTAGGATGTACCTAACCGTTGCATACTATACCACGAGAGACAATTTTCATGTATAACATTGGTATCATCAGCTTTTCTTCCGTCTTTCTTAAGATGTAATTAAGAAATTTTCGATTTCTTTTAGAGAAAGAACATACTTTAGACATTTTTATTGGGTATACTATATTTAGATAATTGATTAACACCAATTATCTCCCCCCCTCATTCCTTTAGATAACTATAAAGAACAGAAATCCTCGTAGCCGATACTACGAGGATTTCTTTGTTTAACTAAAATTCAAATATGGCAACTCCATAAGATGGTAATTTATAAGAAATATGATAAGGTCTCCCATCACATTCACCTTTTACAGCTTTATACACCTCTTGTCTCTTATGGCCAATTCCATCATACTTTTTATTATCACTATTAAATAGTAATCTATACTGTTTTTTTCTCGGAACTCCCACCTTATAATTCGCACGCTCAACAGGTGTAAAGTTACATACGAATAACAAATTATTTTTATTTCCTTTGGAATGTCTGATAAAGCTATAGATACTTCGATCTGCATCATCAGCATTAATCCATTCGAATCCTTCCGACTCATATTCACATTCATATAACGCTTTTTTATTCTTATACAGGTGTAATAAGTCTTTGGTAAATTCTTGTAACTGACGGTGCTCCTTTTCATTCAACAAATACCAATCCAGTTCTCTTGCTTCACTCCATTCCTGCAATTGCGCAAAATCTTGTCCCATAAATAATAATTTTTTTCCTGGATGTCCAATCATATAAGCATAGCCAACCTTCAAATTAGAGAACTTATCCACACCAAGTCCTGGCATTTTATTCAGCATAGAGCACTTTAAATGCACCACCTCATCATGGGATAGCACTAATATATAACGTTCGCTATATGCGTATGACATGGAAAAGGTCATCTGGTAATGGCTTCCTTTTCTAAAGTACGGGTCTAACTTCATATACTCTAGAAAATCATGCATCCAGCCCATATTCCACTTCATACTAAATCCTAAACCCTCTTCCTCCGGTCTAGCTGTAACTTTTGGCCACGCGGTTGATTCTTCCGCAATGATAACAGCACCTTTATTTCTCCCTAAAACAACAGAATTAAGATGTTTGAAGAATTGTACTGCATCTAAATTCTGATTACTGCCATATTCATTAGCAATCCATTGTCCGTCTTCCTTACCATAGTCAAGATATAACATAGAGGCCACTGCATCCACACGTAATCCATCCACATGATAGTGTTCAACCCACAACAATGCATTGGCTATTAAGAAATTTTGTACCTCAGCTTTGGAATAATCAAATATCTTGGTCCCCCAATCTGGGTGCTCCCCTCTTCTAGGATCACAATACTCAAATAAACAAGTTCCATCAAATTCAGCTAGTCCATGTGCATCTTTGGGAAAATGAGCTGGAACCCAGTCAAGAATCACTCCGATTCTATTTTTATGAAAATAATTTATCATATAGGCAAAGTCTTCTGGGGTTCCATACCTAGATGTTGGTGCATAATACCCTGTCACCTGATACCCCCAGGAACCATCATATGGATGTTCGGCAATCCCCATCAACTCAATGTGCGTATAGCCCATTTCCTTAATATATGCGGTTGCCTGCTTTGCAAATTCGCGATATGTATAAAATCCGTCTTCTGTTACATGCTTCTCATTTTCCGGATGACGTTTCCAGGATCCGATATGTGCTTCATATATAGACATTGGCTGTTCTTCATATCTCCAGCTCTCTCTTTTTTCCATCCAAAGCTGGTCCGACCAGTGCAATTGACTAATATCAGCCACTCGAGAAGCGGTTCCAGGTCTTAACTCTGCATAATTTGCAAAAGGATCTGCTTTATACAGATACTTTCCCTCCCACGTCTTAATGCAGTATTTATATAATGCACCCTCTTTTACATGTGGAATAAAGCAGGTATAGATTCCTAACGGCTCCTGCCTTTCCATTGGATGAACTAAGTAATCCCAATCATTAAACTCACCAACAACTGAAACAGCTTCAGCGTGTGGAGCCCATACCGCAAAATAGACCCCTTCAACATCTGCATCACTCACTTTATGTGCTCCTAATTTCTTGTATATCTCGTAGTGTGTACCTTGTCCAAACAGATAATGATCTAGTTCTCCTATCACATATTCCCTTCTCTTTTTCACGTTTGCCATACATTCACCTTCCCAAGTTCATCTATTCAAATATATCCCTATTATACCCTTACCCTTCACAAAAAGAAAGAGTTTTGGCAAATGATTTCCATCTGTCAAAACTCTAGCTTTCTTCTATATATTAAAATCTTTTTCTGTTAAATAAATACGATCCGAGTCATCTGTACCCTTGCCGAACACTTTCTTCATAATCTTTTTTACATTTACTTTTTGAGAATGCTCTATGGCTTCATCCATGATTTCTTTTACTTCTGCTACGGTTACAGCATGGTCTTCTCTTTGCTCGGCATCTATGCGACTATACAATGCAAGAATACCCATCTCATCGATTTTATATCCATTTTCTTTGGCATATGTTTGACCAAATGTAACCAATTCATCATTAATGAATATCGGAACTTCTAGTCTAGAAGTAAATTTTCTTCTAAACTCCTTATTAGAAGCCAACATTTGATCCAATGGTTTTCGTTGTTCTTCTAACACTACTAGCATTTCCCCAGTGTCTCTTTCCATCGCCTTGTTTAACCTAATAATGGTCTTTTCATTCATTTGGCTAGCCTTTTCTATAATCAAAGCCCCACCATGTAGTTTTGAGACAATTTCGCTGACCTTTTTACGATTCAAAGCATCACCTGTGACAATTGCTACTTTTCCTTGTCTGATATTACGATTCTTTTGAATTGCTTTTACAACATCCACCGCTAAAACTGTTTTCCCAGAACCTTGGCGCCCAATAATTAATAAATTACCAGTCTTAGAAGTTCCCTCACGGTTAATGCAGTGCTTGTCTTGTTCTAAGACATCAACCAACTGTTCACTCATACCACGAACTGGAACAAAATAAGAAAATAACTTCTTTTGTTCTTCGGTCAGACCTGCTCTTAGCCCTACTTCACTTGTTGCGCTCAAATCATAACGTCCTTGTACAATGAAACCTGTATCTTGTTTGCCAACTGCTGCAGCTATCTCGGCCACAGGAAGTTGTGCAGTCTTCCCCGTTGCTACCGCTTTTGCTATTTCTTTCCTAGAAGGCCCACGTTCTGCATGTAATTCCTTTACCATCTCTTCATATTCGGTATCTTCTTCATCCTCATCCAACGCTTCCTCATCTTCATCATCTATGAATTCATCGTTGTAATCATCCATATCCGCATATTCGTCTTGGTCCTCATCGTTTTCATCGCCTTCGTCTTCGTCTTCATCGTCATAATATTCATCGTCTTCATCGTCATAATATTCATCGTCTTCGTCTTCAATGTCTTCATATTCATCTAAGGCATCTGCTTCATCATAATACGCTTCTTGATTCTCTTCCTCTATCTCTTCATATGAGTCCAAATCATCGTTATCATCATAAATCTCCGATTCATCCTCATCTGTATCTAGTTCATCTGCATCTAAATCATTCTCTTGCATTTCTTCATAGAACTCTTCTGTCTCATCAAAATTATCTACCTCATCTACAGACAAATGTTCTACCGTAAGTCCCTTATTAATGACCGGTTCATCCTCTTCTTCTATAATTGGAACTTCTTCTAACTCCGGTTGCTCTTCTGGAACACCATTCTCTAATTCTTCCATTAATTTCCGGATGTCCTCTGTTAAGATAGGTGCCGTCTCATTCTTTCTAACTATATGTTGTTCCTTTTTCGCTTCCTCAACCTCTTTTTGCTTATCTTCCCATCCTGTCAAAATGTCATCAATACTCAATTGACCTGTGATTTGCTTTTGTGAATCTTCTTCCTTTAATCCTTCTACATCAGGCTGCACCGCTTTCACCACTGATTGTACAGTAGTGGTAGTACTTTCAGCCACTTCTTCCTTCGCCAGCTCTTTGATGTGTTGTTTTACGGGCTCCTCAGCTACCGTCTCAGCCATTTCTTGCATTGGTTCTTCTAGGGATATCTCCCCCAACATATCATTTTGCGAATCAAAACTACTCTGTACGCGGATTGGCTCAAATGCTTGCGTAACACCTAATTCTTCTATTGTCTTTCCTGCTGCTGCAGCTTGTACCATTCTTGCTGCTAACGTAGATGTCCCTTCTGTTCTTTCACGCTTAACAAATTGACTCTTTTTAGGTTTTTCAGCCTGATTCCTACTTGCATACTTTTCCTGTTGTGAAGGTGTCAGTGGTTTATATAACATTTTTAATTCCATTGCCTGAAATACATATCTTCCTTCACTAAACCATAATATCAAATCATCACACTCAGCAAGACACTCGGTCGTCATCCCTGCCTCATGATACAACTTTGCTAATTCATACGCCCACTTTTCAACGTATTCGGCTTTCTTAAAATCAGTTAAAGCTTCAATCTGTTGTGTAATTGGAGCCTTCTGTGCTTTTAAAATTTTGAATTTTAAAATATATTGATTTGGATCTTTCGGCGCTATTGATACAAACTCTTCATAACAGTCCATAGCTTCATTTACATCACCAACTTTTAGTGCCAAAACACCCAAACGATATATAATCTTTCGACTTCCTGGTGAACGATCATACGCGATAAATAATATATCTCTACTTTTTTCATATTGTTCGTTAAATTCATATATCTCACTTACAGAGCACAACATTGATGCATTCTTCACTCGCCGCCAGTCGATGGTATCTGCAATTTCAATTGCTTTGTCGTAAGATTTATTTTCCATGTATTCTAGCATTTGTTCTGTTTTTATACGATATTCGTACTTATCCAACGCTCTCACCTCTATTATCTTTTTTGCTTTTTCTAATTTATAGATTTGTAAACTTATTCTATCTTAGTTTATCACACCATGTTCTCTATGTCAAAAAAACTATTCCTTGGAAACTAATATTTACTGTATTATTAGTATTACATTTCACCAAAAAAATAGCCATTATAATCAACTTTAATTATAATGGCTATTCCTTTATTCTTCACCTATTTTAAAATCGGAGAATTCAAACATAATCCAGTTCCTGTGAATCCTATCTTTTAAAACTCATTCTAAAATAATAATCTGATTCTATTTTCCCTTTCCAAATAATTTGTTAGCATGTCCTAATTTTAATCATACAATTTTCAAATTTAGTAAATGTTTCTTTACACATCTCCTTCTAACTAGGACTTTATGTGGTATTTGTTCAATATGTATGCAAATCTTAAACTCGATATTTCCTATTAAGATACTCCGATACTATTATCTTAAATCAAATTGGAATACTTTATATATGTAAGGCTATCTTCACAGAAACTATAATTTGCCATACCACTAACATATTGATTATGAGATTCTATACTTTCCAATGGATTTACGCCTCCTTTTCTTTTCTCTTCTCTTATGTTTTTCTTTTGTTTTTTATATAATATCATTGTATTTTTATTTTGTCAATACTATTGTAGATATTTCTTATAGTATTTTCATTATTTATATTTTTATTATATATTATCTGATATTTCATTTCTTTTTAATGTATATTGTTAACTCATATATTCTTTTAGTTGACATTCGTTTTTATATATCTTATACTACGATTAATATGAACAGGAGGCGTGATTATGAATACCATTGATCAGCTAGTTAATTCCGTTATAAATGGAGATTATTTATCCAAATCTGATGACTTTTCCTTCATCCACACTACACCTCTTTATGATTTATGTAGTGCTGCTGACAGGATACGCAAATATTACTGCAGTGACCACGCGGATCTTTGTACTATTATTAATGGACGAAGTGGGCGATGTAGCGAAAATTGTAAATTTTGTGCACAGTCTTCTCATTACCATACAAATACCAAGAACTATTCTTTTTTATCACAAGAAGAGATTTTAGCAGATGCAAAACATCTAGATACATTAGGGATCCATCGTTATTCTATTGTTACAGCCGGACGCACCTTAGAAGGTGAGGATCTAACTCACGCACTGGACACCTATAGCGCTTTGGCAAAAAGTACGAATTTTTCTTTATGTGCATCACATGGATTTTTAACCAAGCATGCTTTTGAAAAATTAAAGGCAAGTGGGGTTACCAGATATCATGCAAATATCGAAACTTCCAGACGTTATTTTCCGCAAATTTGCACTTCTCATACCTATGAAGATAAATTATCATGTATTCAACTTGCAAAAGAGGCAGGCTTAGAAGTGTGTTCTGGTGGTATATTGGGACTTGGAGAGACCATGCAAGATCGTATTGATATGGCATTTGACCTACGTGAATTACAGGTTGACTCTATCCCATTAAATATACTTACCCCTATCCCAGGAACACCACTAGAACAGTTTAAACCAATTTCAGAAGAAGAATTTCTTCGGTCCATCGCTATGTTTCGCTTTGTGTACCCTACTGTTACTATTCGTCTTGCAGCCGGGCGCAGTAATCTAACCAACTATGGTGAACTTGCTTTTTTAAGTGGTGCCAATGGAACTATTACAGGCGATATGTTAACCACCTCAGGAAGTAACATTGAATCCGACAAAAATTTGCTTCAAAAATTAAACTACTCACTTTTATAAGGAAAGGAATTCAACCATGGACCAAATTACAAATACAACCAATCGTATCTCTACAAAAGTTTTAGTCGTTATAAGCCTTATTACTGCAATCACCTGTATCCTCGCCCCCTTTAGTATTCCACTTCCCTTTAGTCCCGTTCCTATTTCATTTACCAATTTAGTCCTTTACCTTAGCGTCTTTATAATTGGTTGGAAATATGCAACTATAAGCTATATTATTTATTTACTACTAGGAGTGGTGGGACTTCCAGTATTCTCTGGATTCACCGGTGGCCTCGGAAAACTTTTTGGCCCAACGGGTGGATATTTGTTGGGATTCATTTTTTTAACTATTATCTCTGGACTTTTTATTGAAAAATCTCACGAAAAAAAAATATTCATTATTCTTGGTATGGTTCTAGGCACAATCGTATGTTATTTATTTGGTACCATATGGCTTGCAAAGCAACTAGATCTCACTTTTCTACAAGGTCTGGCCGCTGGCGTTATCCCATATATCCTTGGTGATGCAATTAAAATTATAATAGCATTCCTCGTAGGACCTACCATAAAAAAACAAGTGAATCCTTTTCTTTTATAGGATTCACTTGTTTTTTTATGAAAGTACGAGATCATCTATCTTTTGATAATTCTGCAAGCTATAAGATTCCACAATGCCACCTTTTATAATATATAGAACCTCATTGATGTATACGCCTCTTGTTTCTTGATAAGAATCCCCTTGTATTTCTGCTTCTAACTGACACGTAAATCCCTTCTCAACATCATAAGAAAATAGATAGTATTTTTCTGAATCTCCATATGCAGAAAAACCAATTACATTCTTTTCATTATCAATCAATACTGCCTTATAATCATAGAATACCGGTGAACTATATACCCCCTTAATTACGTGTTTTTGTAACTCCTGCACATTGGTTGGATCTTCAATATGAAACATGGATAGTTTTATCCCATCGGATGTTATTCCTTTTTCGTCCATATCAACACCAATTCCCAATAAATTTCCTTCCCCATAAGGATGCAAGTACTCTGAGAATCCAGGTATTTTTAATTCTCCAAGTATCTTAGGCTTCGTTGGGTCTTTCAAATCAACAGAAAATAGCGGATCCGTTTGTCTAAAGGTCACAAAGTAACCTATATCACCCATAAATCTTGCGGAATATACTTGTTCATCCTCTGCAAGCCCTTGAATACTCCCCAATTGCTCTAATGTTTCATCCAAGACATAAAGTGAATTAGAATCCTTTGGTTCCTTTATATTCCCAATGTCTTTTTTTGTATCATCCTTTTCCAGCAATGGCATAACTCCATCGTACCATCTTGGTTGCTGAACATTGCTAAGATCCTTGATTGTTGTTACTACACGGAGGTTCCCTTTATATTCATCAATACTAAAGGAATCGTTAATTGTACCATTAATTTTACATTGTGCAACGGCGTTCAACTTTCCTTTTTCATATGTTATTTTTCTAATTCCAGTCTTCATACTTTTTCCTTGTTCTTCGTAAATACTGCTATACATGTATATTGCAGTATCACTAACATAGCAATTATCGTAATAAGACAAAATGGATGTACGATCAATGACTTGATCTGGTTGTTCTAAATGAATGGATGATATAACCGTTTGGCTATTCCCTTGATCTATGATTGGTAAATATATCTTTTCTCTTTCAATATATTCCCCCTGTACACTGGGAATATATTGCTCTATATCTTCTGGTTTCCCTGTAAGATTTGAGCTAAATTGGCTAAATATATATAAATAATCACCTGACAAACGGGAACTTTCATACCTTCCACTTTGGGTCACTGTTCCAAGTTCTCTGGGATTACTTTTATCGGAAATGTCATACGTAATAGTCTTTGTTTTCTCTGCGCAATATCCACCCTCATTTGCCGCAACACTTTCCGTTCCTAAGGCTATTAGCTTTTGGTTTTTAAAGTAAAATTCTGATATTTGCATTCCACTAGGCGCCGATATTTTACCTACAACTTTCATCTGATTGTCTCGCGCCTCTATCATTGCAATTTCTGTTGCTGTGTCTTTTAATACATATATATAGTTGCCATCTGTTTTAACATAATCCCCTTCATCTATCCCCCCTTGACGAACATTAGTATTCGAATAAGATGCAACCAATGCATTGCTGGTATCACTGGCACTACTTTCTTTTACAGACATTTCAGTTTGTTCGGATTCCAAGTTTGTTTCTAGATACTTATATATTTCTTTATAAGTCTTTGCACTTGCAACTTGCATATTGGTTCTACTCGTTTGCGATTTTTCGACGAAAGCGTTCTCCCGCACGGTCAAAGCCCCTATTCCAATGACTACGAAACAGCAAGCTGCTACTAAACTATACGTATATCCTCGTTTCCACTTACGTGATTTTTTCTGATTCAATGTATCCTCAACTTGTTCGGGCAAAAGATTCTTTGGGACTTTAAGATCCTTGTCCTGCTCTTTTATTAGTCTATGAAGTTCTTCGAATTCCTGATTCTTATTCATACGGTTACCCCCTTTCTAAATTTTCAATCGTTGACTTAATTTTTCTAAAGCTCGACTGCGTTTTGACCTTACTGTATTAGAATTTAAATGCAACATTTCTCCAATTTCCTTACTACTATATCCTGCAAATACAGAAAGAGCTATTATCACTCTTTCCTCTACTTCTAGCGTTCCAAATGCATCTCTTATATCTTTTGATTCTGCTAATGATTCTTCTTGGATAATATCTTCCTCTTGTATTTCTAGTGTTTTACTTTTGGTATCCATCAGTTTCTTTTTGCATTTATTTGTCAATATTCGAAACATCCAACCGCGAAAAGCCTCTGCTCGCCTTAGCTTATATATATTCTCAAATGCTGCTACAACTGTCTCACTTACTGCATCTTCTGCATCTTGTGGATGCTTCAATGTATAGACTGCAAATTTATATAAATCAATGTACACAGACTTATATAGCATTGCAAATGCATGTGCATCTTGATGCTTTGCGCGTTTCACCAATTCTTGTTCTGAACTTGTTGCATAATCAAACATGATATCCCCCTCTCTTTATTGCTTCCTATATATACAGAGTCACTTGCACCTTCTTTTGTTGCATGAACTTTTCATTTTATTTAAATATATTAACATAGAAATGGAGTAGAATGTATTTCATCCTACTCCATTTATTCCCTCGATAACAGTTTTTATCCTTTATAATAGTTAATTAAACATCCCTTTAAGATAATCTCTCTCTCAGCATCCGTTAATTCTCCAAGTCGAAAGCTCATTTCTTTTAATCCATCTTCCTTTACTACATAGGCCTTTATCTCTTCTGCCTTTTCTTCTATTGCCTTACGAATGGATGGCACAAAGATGTAATCTCCATTAGTAAAACTTAATTTTTTATCATCTTCTTTGGTTAAGAATGGAAGCATTCCCCAGTTAATTAAGTTGGAACGATAACGTTTTGTTGCATACTCATTTGCAATATTAGCCCATCCTCCGAGTACTTTTTGGCATGATGCGGCCTGTTCACGTGCAGATCCATCCCCTGGCTTTACTGCAAAGATGGTACTGCCCACACCTAAATTGCCTTCTCCCACCTCTGGATAAATTTCATGAATTTTATCCATAATAGGTCTTAATTCTTCCAACCTTTCCAATGGGCATCTACCTGCTTCTATGGCATGCTGTGCTTCTTGCACTTCTTTTGCTCGTCCAACATATGCAGGATCTTTTCTCGATAATGTAAATTCTGCTAATCCTAATGGATTCGATCGATAAGAAGATGTTTCCCCAGATGGAATTAATTCATCCGTAGTCGTAACTGGATCATGAATTTCTGATACTACTTTTAGTACCACATTCTCTGGAAGTGCTGGCATCGCAGGCCAATCCTTAATATTCGGACCAAACTTCACTTCAACTGATGGGTCTGCTTTTCCTTTGCTATCAAATACTCGATTCTCATAGATACTCTTATCGAAGTAGTATTTTGGATTCTTATATTCCATATCTAGTTGGGTTGCTGCTGTCAAGTATCCTTTATTCGCTGCAGTCGCTGCAATAGATCGCGCATCCATAAGTGCAACAGAAGATATTTGCCCACTTTGTAACTTTGATCCTTCTCGATTCGGAAAATTCCTAGTAGAATGACGAATACTAAAGGCATCATTGGCTGGAGTATCGCCAGCCCCAAAACAAGGCCCGCAAAAGGCAGTCTTTACAATTGTGCCAGCAGCCATCAAGTCTGCAACTGCACCATTTTTAACTAATTCCATATAGATAGGTGTACTAGCTGGGTATACACTAAATGTAAATGCATCTGTACCAATATTTTTACCGCGAATGATATCTGCTGCTGCACAAATATTCTCAAATCCTCCACCGGCGCATCCTGCAATAATACCTTGTTCGACGTAAAGCTTACCATTTTGTACTTTATCTTGAAGAGAATAGTTAATTGCTCCTCCAAGGCTTACTAACGCCTTTTGTTCCACATCATGCAATACGTCCTTTAAATTTGCATTTACTTCATCAATGGTATAGACATTACTTGGATGAAACGGCATGGCAATCATTGGCTTGATCTCACTTAAGTTAACATAAACCATTCCTTCATAATACGTAACTGCACCAGGATTAAGTTCTTTATAATCTGAAGTTCTTCCATGTATGTCATAGAATTCCTGAATCTTCTCATCTGTCTTCCAAATAGAAGATAAGCAAGTTGTTTCCGTAGTCATTACATCAATCCCTATTCGGAAATCTGCACTCAACTTATTGATACCTGGACCCACAAATTCCATAACTTTATTATTTACATAACCATTGGCAAATGTTGCACCAATAATTGCAAGTGCAACATCCTGTGGACCAACCCCGGCCATTGGTTCTCCATCTAGATAAATACCTACTACTCCTGGCATATTGATGTCATACGTCTTATCCAATAATTGCTTTACCAGTTCTGGCCCACCTTCGCCCATTGCCATGGTTCCAAGTGCTCCATAGCGGGTATGGCTATCAGACCCCAAAATCATGCTGCCTCCACAAGCTAGCATTTCTCTCGCATACTGATGTATGACTGCTTGATGAGGCGGTACATATACTCCGCCATATTTTTTAGCACAGGTCAATCCAAACATATGATCATCTTCATTAATAGTTCCTCCCACTGCACATAAACTATTGTGGCAATTAGTTAATATATAAGGAACTGGAAATTTTTCTAGCCCGGATGCTCTAGCTGTCTGTATAATTCCTACAAATGTAATATCGTGGGAAGTTAATTTATCGAATTTTATTTCTAAATGCTCCATATTTGATGATGTATTGTGTGCCTCTAAAATTCCATATGCAATGGTATTCTTAGCGGCTTCTTTTGGTGCTAAATGGATTCTTGGATCCTTCATATCTTCAATGATATCCGTTCCATTTAATAAATACACACCTTTATCGTATAATTTTATCATTGTGTTTTCCTCCTGTTAGTTGTTGGGAGAATCCCAACACTTCTACGCTTTCCATCTTTACTATTATAAAGTGATACTTTTTAGATTGCAACATTTCCTTTCATTCTTTCTATTTTGATTCTCGTAAATGGCTCGTTACCATTAATGCAATCTTAAATGTCATTGCATCTTCAAATACACGGACATCGAGTCCCGTCATTTTTTGTATTTTTTCCAATCGATAAGCCAATGTATTTCTATGAATGTATAATTGTCTTGCAGTTTCCGATACATTTAGATTGTTCTCAAAAAACTTATATACCGTTACTAATGTCTCATCATCAAATTTATCTATCGCTTCTCCTGCCAATACCTCTTTTAAAAACATATCACATAATGATGTCGGCAGTTGATGTATCAGTCGCCCAATTCCAAGCTCGTTATATGCTACAACATTTTTCTCTACATAAAAGATACGCCCTACATCTAGAGCCATAGCAGCTTCTTTATAGGATTGTGAAACATCCTTCAACTCTTGGACAATGGTTCCATAAGCAACCCGCACATCAATCATAGTCTCTGCACTTAATGTGTCCTTAATAATCTCTGCAATATGATGTATATCTGTATAATCTTCTGTAGTTTCTAATGTTTTAATAAAAATAATATTATGCTCATCCACTGCTGTAATAAAATCCTTCAAACTGGTAGCATACAGACCTTTTAGAGTTTCCATAACAATAGATTCCTCTTCCTTTTTCGGCTCAATAAGAAGTACAATTCGCCTTGCCTCCAAAGGAATACTCAAGCGCTTCGCCTTATTATACATATCTACCAGTAAAAAATTGTCCAGCAAAAGGTTTTGAATAAAATTATTTTTATCTAAACGTTCCTTATATGCAATTACTAAATTCTCTAACTGGCTTACACATAAGCTACCTATTATATAGGCATCTGAAAGCTTCCCATGCAACACCAGTACATATTTAGGTTCCCAATCTTCCTTAACAAGGAACACGGCAATTTCCTTTGTAATCTGAAAATCCTCTGTATTATTATCTGTATTACGAATAAACTCAAGTATCTGTTTCTCCTCTTGTTTTGCTACAGCATCTGTTGTAACAATGCAGACCCCTTCTAGACTCCACACAGAAACATTACTTTCGGTAATTCGCTGCATTTCATTAATTGATTTCTGTAAAATTTGATTTGTAAGCATGTCGTCACTTCCTCTGCCACCTTATTGCAACTATTTCTTATTATCCCTTAGCATATTTATATTAATATTTGCTTCTTAAGTATAATAGAATTTATAAAATTAAACAAGTATGAACGAATTGGGGGCATAACAAAATTGAATTGGGGACGTAGCAAAACGAGTTTTGCTACGTCCCCAATTGACAATCAAACTTTCTTATTGAATTGTAATATATTTTTTTTCTTCTATTTGAGGTTTTTTATCTTCTTTTGGTACTTCTAACACTAATACTCCTTTTTCAAATTTTCCTTTGATATCTTCTTCTGTTAGATGTTCACCCACAAAAAAACTTCGTTGGCATTTACCACTATATCGTTCTTTGCGAATAAAGTTACCCTCTTCATCTTTATCTTCTTTACTATGCGTATGCTCTGCTGAAATATTCAGATACCCATTCTTTAATTCTGCATTGATATCTTCTTTGTCAAATCCAGGCAACTCTATGGTAAGTTCATAGTTGTTCCCCATGTCTTTCACATCTGTATTCATAAAGTATGTGACTGCCCTTTGACTTTCTAGTGGAAATCTAAACATCTCATCAAAAAAATCATTTTTAAAAATACTTGGTACGAACATATGACACTCCTCCTTTTATGTTTTGTTACTATTGTTTTATTTGTTCTATATGTAATATATCACTTGTTATTAGCATTGTCAAGAGGTGAGTGCTAATATTTTCAGATAATTTTTGCAAAGCCTTGATTTTACTGGCTTTGCAGGTATCTAAAATCTTTATAAACTGTGTTTTTGAGGGTTACTACACCAGTACTACACCAAACCAGTTTCATTTTTTAGAGTTACACCACTGCTGAATTTAATTTAGCAAGTTCTGTTTCAATACGGCTCTGTTCTGTAATATGATTGTACACATCCATCGTAACGTCCATATGTGCATGTCCCATCAGATACTGCACTACTTTCATATCCATTCCGCTTTCCGCCATTCTGGTGCATCCTGTATGTCTTAAAATATGTGCTGATATTTTAGGAAGTAAATCTGGTTCTCTCTTTTCTTTCTTCGCGAGTTCTGACTCTTTTGCATTATAGGCTTTTACAATATTGTATAATACATTATTCAACGCACTTGGCATTATTGGATTATCATTTTTCGTATTGAAAATGTATCCGGTTACGCCATCAATCACTGCACTCCCTCTCAGACCAAGCAGAAAGTTCTGCTTTCTCTGCTGTTCAAATGCCTTATAGATATTGTCTGTCATTGGAAACTTACGAATTCCTGATTCCGTTTTCGGAATTGTAATATGAAAGCAATAACCATTCCCATCCTTGTAATCCTTATACACAAGCTGATGATTGATGGATATTTCTTTCTTCTTCATATCAACATCTGACCAAGTAAGACCAATGATTTCACCACAGCGAAAGCTTGTCTCAAGCATAATCTGTAACAATGGTGCATACATGCTGTAGATATTACTCTCTCTTACAAATTGCATCATGTTCATCTGCTGTGCAACTGTCAACGCCTTCTTTTCTTTTGGCGCTTCTCCATTATCCTTTAATGCATTCTTGCATGGATTCTTTCGAATCAGATCATCCTCAATTGCCATTTCAAAGCTAGGATATAACAGATTGTGTATCAATTTGATGGTATTGTGCGCTAATTCTTTTTTGGATAAATCTGCATAAAACAATTTGATATGAGATGGTTTTACCTGAACTACCTTCATAGATCCGATGGATTCTTTCACCTGCAAATTCCACATATTCAAATAATTTACCTTCGTGGTCTGTGCTAATTGCTTAGATTCCATGTATCGTTCGAACAACATATTAACCGTCATCTTACGAACTGCTTGATCTGTTACGATATCATCATCCATATCCTTGGTTATCTGTTTTTCCTTTACCCGAAGATTCGCTAAATCTGCATCATATATGGTCAATCGTTTCCCGCTCTTTTCATCGGTATAACGATACATATACAATCCGTCTTTCCTCTGGGATTCTCCAACCTTTAGATTTCTTCCTCTATTATCTTTTCTTGCCATAAAACCATTCCAACTGTTATATTTGATTTGTCAAAATCCATTCTGTTTTTATGTAGAAATATTCTTCATGTATTCTTCCACCTTATGAACGAAATAAAGTACTCTTCTTCCAACTGTAATTTTTGCATGAGCATCTTCGCCAATTTTTTTTGCTGTAGCATTTCCGCAGGAAAGCATTGCAGATAAGCCTTCTATGTCAACTGCAATTCTATTTTCAGTTTCTCTATTTTTTGTTTCTCTCATATTGCTATCTCACCTCCTTGACTTAGCACTTAACAAATCCTTTGTCCTCATTAAGTACTTGGAGCCTCAAAAAGCTGAATGCAAAAAATGGACTAAAATTCCACCCACAAATTGGTTGCGAATACCGCAACGCATTTGTGCAATAGAATCCAGTCCATTTCTTATTAAAAATAGCTGTCACAACATCGTTGTGCCCTCTAAGTCCAGTATTTATAAGGCTTCAACGAACTTGTGGGTTCCACAACGTCTCTGTGGGATACATTAGATAAAAAAGATAACAGGATACGCCTAAAGTTGCATGGCAATTTACGCAAAGTAATTCCGCACTCCCACGTCGGTGCTTTAGAAACTCCGTCTCCGTTCCACTTCGGTCCTCGCATAACAGACATCCACTGGATGTCTTGCGACCTAATACCCAATCTTAATCTTCCCATCCCAACTTCTGGTCAAGTTGACCAGAAGTAAATCTTGCCCTATATGTTGACAGCATGAACCCGCAGACGTGCTGAAAGGCAAAAAGAAAGGCCCTGATTCCTACCTAATATAGAAACCAGAGCCTTTCGCTCTTGGGATAGCCTAGCACGACTGCCCCTACTGTAAACACATTCTATTCGTACATATATGATATCTCATATAATCCGCAAATATTCTTAAGAATTATTCCTGTTTCTTCGAGATAAGCAATACATTCTCTAATATACTTTTCTGAAAAACGCTGTGCTTTATCTTCTGACCATGCCTTAAACTTTGCAACTATAGTATCATCATCAAGGCACTTATCATTTTGCTGAACTAAAAATAATATGGTAGTAACTCCTTCTAATTTTTTATCAGTAGTAATCTTGTTTACGTATCTTGTTGCTTTCTCGATAGCTGGAAGGAGCCTGCTCATTTTATCTTCAGTTTTCTTACTACAAATTACATTGTATAACTGCTTGTATGTGTCTTCAGAATTTGTAAGGTTATAATATTTCTGATATTCGCCTAAGCTTCTTGCAACAATATCTAAAGAATGCGAATAAGGACCATAATTCCACTTATCGAACTTAAAATATTCCTCACCAAGATAATAATTCAATATAAATGAAGCTTTTTGAAGTCTGATCTTATTAAATTTTTGCAATTGAATTCTTGTCTGTAACAATACAAGCCCCGAAACACTTACCTTAGGTGCTTCTCTGGGAACAGCTCTATATGAAACAGAAGGTTCAAATACAGAAATATCGCATTCTTCCTTCACCGGAGCTAATTTATCATTAATGATTCCTTTTACCTCATTCCAATCTAACCCACCATTTCCACATCCTAGTGGTGGAACAGCAACAGACACAGGTCTTTTATCACGTATAAATTCTACTAATCTATCCAATCCAACTTCAACATATGAAATCCGCGATTTTTCTCTCCATTTATCCTTCGTTGGAAAGTTTACTATCCATATTCCATCTTCTGTAAAATAATGAATTGTGCCTATATGAAGTTTACCAGACTTACATGCTCGCACATAATCCTTATTATTTTCAGGATATCTCAATTTGAACTGATATGCAATTCCTTTGCCCATATAGCCTTCACAGTTGACTGTATTAACTAAGCACTGTGCCTGCGATTCAAATATATTACCTGTAACATATTTAATCATGTGCAGCCTCCTTTCTACTTCTAATCAGCATTAAACCAAACCTTCTGAACGTTTACATATGGTGGTGAAAATGTAACATCATGTTTTTCCATTGCCGCCTCAACAATATCCTTAACTTCTTGATTAGGCACATAAATACATTTAAAGCAACTAGGTGGAACAATTAAATCGGTCAAGCATTCTGCCATCTTCACTTCTCTGGCCTCGTTATCTGTCCTTCCTTTTTCCTCCATTGTATCCCAATCTATCATTGAATATCCCTCATCATATTCGTATAGTTCAACCTCCAATTCTGACAAAGGATGCCTTGGTAGTATCTTAAAATGATTTAATCGCGCTAATTCTCTATCTATACATATGTAAAGCATATTTTGAGGATTAAATGAATGTTTTACAGCAGCATCAAATGCAGAATAAGGATGAAAATGAAAAGGTGTATATCCATCTAATCCTAATTCTGTCCTCTTAGAAATAATCTCTCTATCTGCTACATCACCAAACGCTATACTGTTCTCTAGTATTACTTTTCTTGGTAATAAACCATAATTCATAATAGAATCAATGTTTTCTGCCTTAGTTAAATGATATAGTAGTTTGCCATTTCTTGCATTTTCAATTCCCATTTTATCCATCTCTTTCTGATTTTATCTGCCAAATTAGTTATTTGCAAGTACAAATCTCTTAAAATCATCAATCTCAATTTCACCGATTCTTCTTCCGTACTTAATACCTCTTTCTACAGCATCCACAAGCGCCGCACCACTTCTACCATAGCCCATAGTTCTAATTGTTCCCTTTATTAAATCATCCTTTGACATTGGACCATTATCCTGAAGTGTTTTACATACAGCGTTCTTAAGCTCCTGCTGTGTTACATCATTAAGAGATCTCTTATCTTCAAGATTTACATCTACTCTATAAATATTGTAAGCATCTGGATCCTGATCTTCTCTCCATAAATACTTAATCCCATTCTGTTTATTTGATTTGCACCTAGCCTTCTTAAGAGCCTTTTCTGTAGACTCAGTAGTCTGAGCACTCGCTCTTGAGATATCAAAACTTCTAAGCGTTCTTCTAATTAGTCTATCATATGAAATTGGAGCCTCAATATCAATAATTTTCTGCATATGAGCTACAATCTGAATAATAGCCGATTTACCAACATAATCACTTGTAGAAACTGGAGTAACCTCTACATCTGCAGAAATGTAATCCCTACTGATATATCCACCCTCAAGAGATTTCTTTTCTGCAACTAACACAGGTTTCTCTTCAATAATATCAGCAGCCTTTGGCATCTCTTTTACACCTGTGTTATTGATTAATGACATTTGTACTCCAACAGCTTCTTCAGTCATTCCAACAAACTCTGATACTTTAGGATTCAATGCAGATTCTGCAGCCACTTCATTTTCTAAAGTCAGAGCGACTTCAGCATTATTATCCTTTACCCCCTCTAAAGATGACTCTATTATACCTTCAGCCTGAACAATTTTTTCCTCATTCTCTTTAGAAACCGTATCCTCTGTATCAACAGTCTGATTCGGCTTCTCTTCTGAAGATTTCTCAATTATTGGCCCATCATAATCGGCCTTCTTATACGCCAAAATATCAAGAAGCTTAGAAATCTCCTTATCCTTGTTATCCCACCAGTCCATAGTCCAGATACGATGTAATTCCCATCCAAGAGTTCCAAGAACAGAAGCCTGTGCAACTTCTCTATCTTTTGTATTTGCAGACTGTTTGTAAGAATCACCATCAAGCATAACACCAAGAATATATTCATCTGGATTAAATGGATTAATTACTGCCAAATCCACCTTAAACTTTGAATGACCAACAGCCTTCTGATACTTATATCCAGCCTTGTCAAGCTCTACACAAATACAATCAAGAATTCCCTGTTCTTTTCTTTGCTGCATTTCAGCATATGAAAGTTGGATTTTTCCCTTCTCTGCAAATTCAAGAAAATTCTTAAGCGATTCAACACCTTTAGACTTTGTTCTCTTGAGATCAATCATATCCGCAGTCATAGTTGTAAATACAACCATTTCACTACGAGCACGAGATACAGCAACGTTTAATCTCTTCCAGCCGCCCTCTTTATTAAGAGGTCCAAAATTCAAAGAAAGCTTGTCTTCCTCATCAGGACCGAAAGCAATAGAAAATAGGATTATATCTCTCTCATCACCCTGTACGTTTTCGAGATTCTTAACAAAAAGCTTTTCTTCTCTTTCGTTTGCCCACTTATCAAACTCAATATCTTTTGAAAACTCTTCCTGAAGCTTGTCCTCAATCAATGTCTGCTGGCTGATATTGAATGTAACTACACCAATAGATTCTTTACCTAAGTTCTCGTCCTTATATCTGCGTTTGATTTCCTTAACAATAGCCTTTGCTTCGCCTTCATTTACTCTTCCCTTCTTACGATCAAAGAAGCTATCTACTTTAACCATACTTACGCGCTTCTCTCTATCGTTTACAGACGGGAAAGTAAGCATAGAATTCTCGTAAAATTCATGATTACTGAATGCAATTAAACTCTCATGTTTGCTTCTATAGTGCCATTGCAAGTGAGCTGATGGCATACCAAGAGCCAAACAATCATCAAGAATACTATCAAGATCCTCAATATCCAAATTATCTTCGTCAACAGTATTTCCAGCAAAGAAGCTAGTAGGTGGCATCTGGTTAGGATCACCTACAATTACAGCATTCCTTCCTCTAGCCAATACACCAACTGCTTTACATGTAGGAAGCTGTGAAGCTTCATCAAAAATAACAATATCAAAAGGCTTGTTATCTGCTGAAATATATTGAGCAACTGAGATAGGACTCATAAGCATACATGGACATAATCTAATAAGTATATTAGGAATTTGGTCGAACAGACTTCTAATAGACATACCTCGTCCGTTGCTACTGATTGCTCTACGAAGAATATTAAGTTCCTTGCTAAACTGTACTGACTCATAAGATGTTGGAAGCTGGTGTGTCAGCTTGTAGTACATCTCCTCCTTTGTCAGTTCCATAAATTCGGCATCAAGATTCTTAAACTGTACTATCTGCTCATTAAATCCATTACCAGTAAAGCTATTCAGTACTGGCTCATTCTCAATTACTGATACAATAATTGCATGATAAATTGATCGCTGATATACATTAAGAACCTTCTCATGACCTAAGCCATCTGCATAAGCATGGCAAACCACGCCAAGCCCCAATTTTATACAAAGTTCTTCTGCCTGCTTATATACAATCCAATCCTTGATGATTGCTGAATGCTCTATTAAGCTGTTACAAAGATTTTTTCTTTCCTCATACCAGTTACCATTTAACTTATTAAACTGAAGCTGCAACAATTCAAATACTTTACTCTGCTTCTCGTTAAGTACATCAAAATTAGAAATAATTGTCTTTGCTGTACCTGTACACTCTGAAAGTTTTCCTGAATTTTCAAGTTCTCTTATCTTATCCGCAAACTGAGCTATAACTTCAAGCTGTCTTTGTACTTCATTCTTATACTCTAAAAGATCCCTTTCAGCAGGATACCTTTCTACAAGCTGCTTCCATTCATATGGCAGTGAATTCTTTGCTGCAAATACCTGCTCCTGCTTCTGAAACACTTCTACAGTGGCAAGTAATGCAGGAATTTGATCAGCAACCACTTGAATCTTAGCAAAGCTCTGTAGTTCGTTGACAATATTTGCAATTGCCTTGCCCTTACCAAGAAACTTCTTGTTTGCCTCATCATATTTCGCACGGTATGAATTCATATCCATCTGGAGGAATATCTCATTCCATGTATTAAGCAGTGCAGCTCTACGAGAATCTAACGCACCCTTCTCCTGTAAGTAAGTGATAGGTATATCAAAATCTTTGTCTATATTTGTCGATGCTAATAAAAATGCCGGAATAAAGTCTGCCGAAATAACACTCTTGGCATAGGTAATCATATTAAACCACTCTGCTTCACTTACTGGTGCTTCAAGTGATAGCATGCTTACGAATACGTCTACTGACGTCTTAAGCCCATCAAGTGCTGACTTATACTCATTTACTGTACTCTCAAGATCCATTTTAAGGGTCTGTGAGTATACAGTTTGGTCTACTGCAGTAAGGGGATGTCCTTGTGGATGTCCAATCCCCTTTCCAGCTGCAATCAACTGTGAAAGTGCTCTTCTTTGATTATCTAGGTCACTCTGAGTAACACTTGCTGCATAAGCGCTATCAAATCTAAGCATTAGTCCCTCATCAGGGATAGTTTCATAGATATCAATAAGCTCTCTAAGATTCTTACCAAAAGCTCTTCTCTCATGAAGCTTCTCTACATAAGAATCGAGGCCAGCTCTCATAGAACGTATATCCTGAATCTTCTTATCATATTCAGTACTCATTCCATAAACACTGATTTCTAGTACCTTCTTAAGTTGATCAAGAACAGCCTTCTTTGTCGCCTTATTTGAATGTAATTCAAGACAGAAATCACCTATACCAAGTGCTTCAAGACGCTTTTGAACAACCTCAAGAGCAGCCATTTTCTCTGCAACAAAAAGTATAGTCTGTCCCTTAGTAAGCGCATTTGCAATCATTGCAGTAATGGTCTGAGATTTACCTGTTCCTGGAGGTCCATGAAGTACAAAGCTCACTCCACCCGCAGCCATATTGATTGCTCTAAGCTGAGAAGAATCTGCTGTAATAGGCAAATAAGCCTCATCTACATCTACGCTCTCTGGAATTGAACAGTCCCAATCAACAGCACCATTTATAAGACTTCGAACAATATTGTTTCTCACTAACATATCTGAATGACTGTGAATATCGTTCCACATTACAAACTGAGAGAATGAGAAGTTTCCAATAAACCCAGCCTCTACAATATCCCAACCTGGAAAATTCAAAATAGAATGTCTTACAATTGCATATATCTTTGGAAGATCAAGCCCATGTTCATCTACGGGCAATGGATTTAACCCTAAAATTTCTAAATCATAATTCTGTTTCAAGAACTCAAGCAGCGTAATATTAATTTGCGCATCCTCATCACGCATACGCATAGTATACCCCTTACTTGCTGATTTTCTTGTAATATCAATTGGCAGAAGGATAATAGGAGCATATCTTCCTACCCCTTCTGGCTTCTTACCTTCTATCCATCTGAGAAGTCCAAGTGCTAAGAAAAGCGTACTTGCACCATTCTCTTCAAGAGATGTTTTTGCAGATCTAAACATCTTCGTAAGACTTGATGTCAATTCCTTCTCTGGATAGAAAGAATGTAATTTCTTATGTTTTCCTTCAAGAACGATAAACTCAGAGAACGGTCCTAAATCAGTTAATGCTTCTATTGGGATTCCTTCACCATGAATCTCCATATTATCAGGACGTGGCAATACCTGGAACTCTTCGCCATCAGACAATGTATCCTCGATAATGCCTAAATTCTCTGCCAGAAGAGGTACAACCGCCTTGGTGAAGCGCATATTAATAAGCATATTTCGCATACTTAGGTCAAGAAGCTTTCTTTCCCACTGTAACTGTTTTGTGGCCTTAGTTTTCCCTCCTAAATCAGATAAGTCAAAGGTTCTTGCCATTGCTGTAGGTGCACTGGTCACATCCTTTTCTGCTCTATCCTCATGCTTAACTACAAATCCAGCATCTGTCATCATGCGAACAGGAAGTGGTCTAATTCCCATACTTCTAGCCCTGGCAACATCAATGACAAACTCAAAATTACTATAATTTGCAACATTATTCTGTGCTGCCTTAACTGCCTTATCAAAGTCTGTAGAATGACCAGCATTCATAGCTGTACACTCTACAACTAATATTTCATTGATACCGCTTGCCATTCTCTTTTCAAGGTGAGTCGGATCATCCATGATTGTATCTGAGAATGAATCCTCTACAAGCCAAACACCTGCAAATATATGACTATGCATCATAATCATTATTGGATTTAATCCCATAGCTTCAAGACATGCCACATAAAGAAGTGTCATATCCATACACGTTCCTAGGTGTTGCTCAAGTACAGCATCTGCAAGTCTTATTCTCTGCCCAAATACCTCAAAACTTGAAGGTGGATTTGCATAGGTAATATTTTTTTGCTGAATTGCAGCATAGACTGCTGCAGCCATAAGTTTAACTCGATTTGGATCATCGAACTGATATCCAGCAAGCGACGGGTCACCTGTCCATTTTTCAAGATACTGAGCAGCAAGCTGAATCAGACTAGTAATCACAGGATGGTTAGGCATAGAAAATGCCGTTAAAACTTCTGGTGTATATTTAAGTCCTGGCCATTGATCAAAGGCAAGCGCCACTATTTCCTTTTCATCGGATATTAAAACTTGATTTTCAAAGCACACTTCTACCTTAATCTGACAAGTAATTCTCTCTGTGAGTGAAGCAAGATAATCACCATTTACATGAACTTTCAGCCTTTTTAATAGGACATCTTCTCCAACCCTAATCTTCTCAACCCCAATCTCAAATACATTGATAAGGTTAGTGTCAGACGTAATTCGAACAATTAAGTCATTTATATCTTTGTCTGTTGTATTTTTAATGCATACTTCATCTACAATATCAACGCCTTGCTGTTGAAGTGCATATGTCATTACATCATCAATCTCAAATGTAAGCTGTAAACCATTCTTTGCAGCTACAATAATTTCAAGCTTTTGCTCCTCTGTAAGTTCTGTTTTCTGTGCCACTACCGAAAGAGACTCAGAAGGGGCAATCTCTTTTGCAACTTCACCAACTGAAATGATAGGTTCAGACTCTACAACAATTTCTTCACTTTCAAGCTTAACATCTACTACTTCCTGTATCTTTTGTTCTTCTTTTGTTTCTTCTAATATCTCAGATACTGGAGTGATATCTTCAGCAACAGCAGAATTTGTTTCTTCCCATGCAAATAAAGCTGCCGCCATATGTTTACAATTGCTTCCTGCCTTGGCATATGGGCATGTACACCTTAATTCTGTTATTTGATCTATAGACTTTGTTATTTCTACATGAAAGATTTCAAGCCCTTCAATGTCAGCAGATATTATACGATCTGTAAAATTCAGATTATGAACAGAATCACTCCTTATATAATCCTGTCCTCCGTTTAGTATATTTTCTTTAAATAGTTTTTTCCACTCCATAGCCATTCCCCATTCATTTATAGTGCATCAACCATCCTGTTAAATGATCTTCTTAATTTAGTATTTACTAATTCTTCCTCAAAACAATCATTTATACCTGATTCAATAATTTCCTTGAACAATTCCTTTGAGCATATATTCATTGGTAACTGCCAAGTATATAACTGATCTATCATTTCTGAATCATAAAAATCTTTACATTTACTCAAAGACTTAATATTCCCTGGTGCAAGTAAAATACATATTTGAAAATCTTCCTTTAATCTCTTTTTTGTTAAAATCCCCTCTCTATAGAGATGGTAACAATTCTCTCCCTCAATACCGCTAAAGTCTAAATAAAACACCTTAAGTAACATTTCTAAAGCATCAGACATATTACCCTTCTCTCTAAGGATCTGATGCAAGCTCAAGTAGAGATTTCTCTGTTCTTGCAAATCGGCTGTTTTAAGACGATCATTTATGATTCTCCAAACAACATTTATATATGCTTCTCCTGGTTTAGCGCATGAATCATATTCCATCCATGTTATTCCCCAGCTGTGCTTATGTAGTTCTGCATATGCCTCATGTTCATCCAAGAACTTCTGACCTTCTGCAGATAATACATATAATCTGTCTGGACAATATTTTTCTATCAAATCAGATTCAGCATTTTCAATAATTCTATCAATAAGTTCTGCTTTCTTACCAGAAACAGGTTTACTCAAAGCTACGAGAATCTCTTTTAATTCAGGTACCTTCAATGCATCAAGCTTTTCATTAGGGGTTGCTTCAACAAAATATCCTTCACTGATTAATTTCTTGTGGTAGTCAACACAATCTCTAATACCGCATTCATAAAGGAAATATGAAGCATATTCACCATTTCTTCTTATAGGACTTGGTTTTCTAAAAGCCCAAAAGAAAACGGTTTTAGCATAATTTCCCTGTAAAGGTGGGATTTCAAGTTCAGATCTTTCAATATGAAAATCTACAGTAATTGAGCCTACGTTTGCAGCTGCTTTCGGTTGTTCTTCCTTTTTAGCAACCAGCATTTCTTTAGTTTTGGGTCTTTCATTTGGCATTGAAGCATATGGTGTAGCCTTATATGGCATTTCATCAACTGTTTTTTGCTTAGTACGCGGTCTTCCAGCTTTTCTATCTAATACTTTCTGTATGTACTCTCGCTGCTTTTCTTCCTTCCAGAAGAGTTGCTTGCGATAGGACATATAAGTTATTGCTACAAATGGAATTGATATTATTACAAATGCGACTCCATACTCACTCCATTCTGGAAGAGATACCATTGCCACAAGCAATTCAAATAAAGCAGCTGGCCAAAACAAAATTTTCCATAGGATTGTTCCTAAACCACTTTTTAGTATTTTCTTTTCTTCATCTGTAAAATTTCTTTTAGCCATTACCTTATCTCCTCACTTTGTATCTAGCTGATTAATCTATTTTTCATCTGGAACAAATTCCAAAATATCTCCTACTTCACATTCAAGAGTCTTACAAATCTTCTCTAGAGACTGTGTACTCACATGCTCATTCTTTCCAAGCTTTGCAAGCACATTTGTGGTAAGTCCTGCTTGATCTCTGAGATCAACTTTCTTCATTTCTTTGTCAATCAATATCTTCCATAATTTGTTATAGCGGACTGCCATATTTATGCCTTTCTATAATAAAGCAACAATAGTTACAACAAGTGAAAAAACACTTATTATATTATATCACTCGGCATACTATCCTTCAAATGAAAATTGAATTTCTCAATCACAAATCACCCTGTATTTT
Organism: Lachnospiraceae bacterium LCP25S3_G4; assembly: GCA_052116865.1. Lineage (GTDB taxonomy): Bacteria > Bacillota > Clostridia > Lachnospirales > Lachnospiraceae > CAUPWF01. Next base: position 189,981 of record JBQKKG010000007.1, read on the forward strand.
CTGTCAAAAAATATACCTCAACTTCACCACTACACCATTTACTACACCAATTCCGCATCCATTGACACTATCAGACACTTCCACATAAAAACAAAAAATGCCATAGAACCCAGTATTTCCAAGTTCTACAGCATCTGTTAACGTAAGACAAAAATCAACTACAACTGTCAAGAGGTGAGTGCTAATTCATTTCTAAACTTTTTATTAAATGCTTATAAACACTGAATTTACAAGGTTTATAGCCTTGTTCATCTTGCCGATAGTTCTGTTTCTTCACATCCAAGGAAATGGTGCAATGCGTTTGCTACCCTTGATATTCCATCCCACTCTAATGAATTGAGCTTGTCCTGAATCGGATGAAATTTATATTCAGCTGCAACGATACGAATTCCACCTTCTACCTGTGAATTTGAATTTCGTATTCCGTAATCTTCCATAATGAGTGCCACCTGATGCAAATCATCATCAAAGCAATGCGCTCTCTTGTTCCAAGGCGTACTCTTCACTACATCCACTCGATCTGTAAGGAGATTCCTTCGAAATATACCTTCTAGTATTGGGTCCTGTTCTAATATACTAATAATATTTTTCACACCTCGCATCACCTTACCGTTTTCGTTTACTATAAGTGTTTCTCTGATTTCGGCTCTCTTCGATTTCAATAACTCTTTGTCCAATCTTTTCTACCTCCCCATTGTACTGTTCATAAAAATCGTTTATCTCTTCATGACTGCCAAACAGCAGTCCATCTTCTAAATATTCACTTTTGGTCCACTGGTCCAAAGCTTCTACAAAATGCTCATTCCATTCCTCATCCATACCTTTTGGAGCATAGATTTTCTTCCATTCCTTTAGGATGTTGGCATAATCTGCTACGGTTCGAAATGCCTTGGTAATCTTTTGTATTGAAACATTGGGTTCCTTCTTAACACATCTAGTAGGATTGGTTGACTTTGCCAATTTGATTTCATTTTCATCTGTAACCAATCCATAATCTGCCGCAAGCTTACCCGCTGCATCCTTTACTGACAAATTAAAATACATCGACACGAAGTCAATAACATCTCCCGATGCGCCACATCCAAAGTAGTAGAAACGCTTGTCTACCTTCATACTTGGATGCTTGTCATTGTTGCTTCCATCGTTCCAAGCTGATAGATACTCTCTTCCGGGCATGTTTTCTTATTCTGATAGATGTCCTCAATTGTTCTATTTCTTTCCGTGTGTCTGTTCATTGCATTTCTTTCATTCTGATTTGTTACAAAAGCATCGTAATTCTCTTCATAAAATCGAAGTTCTATTGCATCGAAGCTCTCATAATTACCTTTCGAAGTAGCAGTTCTCTTTCCTGTATAACAATCCCAATAGACATTTTGCATTGCCATATTTACGTCAATATGTTCACTATGATTCAGATCAAAATTCCGATCATTATGTTTGGGATTGTAGGAACCATTCTTGCCACTTTGACCATTGTGTCTTGTTGCTTTCATTTTTTCCTCCATCACTGTAAAAATTTTCTGTTAGACTATCTGTGCCAAGTTAGTCAGCCTGACTGTTGCTCCAGATAGTACCCAGTACGAAGTGACGCACTTTTTCATTACTTTCCCTTCCAACAAATATTTGGGTTGAAATTTTACTGATTGCTAAATTTTCTTCAAAATTTTTTCCCCGAACATTATCAGAAGTTCCTCTCATAAAGTACTTGGAGCCTGAAAAAGCTGATTGCAAAAAATCGGATATATTTCTTTCAACAAAATAAATATGGGAACAAAATTTGCTAATCCTCGTTTTTACAATGTATATGGCATAATTTTCTTCTATTGACTAAAAATGATTTGATTGGTGGATTAATTTTTGAAATAAAAATAGACATGAAAAAAACATTGAAACTGTTTATATCAATTTCAATGCTTCATAAGAAACTTGTATTTTTTTATATTTCATTAACACTTTAAGTTTGGATAAAATCACCGATAACTTTTAATTTGTAACACGTAACAACTTCTCGTCAAATCGGAATTGTTCTAATTTTTTTCCTTTTTATTATTTCTACTAATATTCGAACTTAGCAAACAAATGCCTGAGCATAAAAATACTATCCAAATCCAGACATCCTCATGATTTACTGCATTATAAATCAAGCAAATTATACTGAGTATAATCTGTATAATCGAACAACACAGTCCTACTTTTTCTAATGTTAGTTTGTTATTCATCATTTTCTCCTTCCATAAATTTTAATTTGTACCACGTAACAACAACGCGTCAAATCGAGATTTATCACATTGTTTTACAATGCTGTAACCCAAAAACAAATTGCTGAAATCAATGAAAGTGGTGTCATAACAACTTTTTCTTTCTTACTCCTTGAAATGCAATTCATAACTGTATTTAACGAAAGATATACTGCCATAACAATACAGACTATTTTTGTTACATTTTTAGAGAACCATAATGGAATGATTCCACCCATTTGTAAAATTATTATTACAAAAAATATCTGTAATGCTAATTGAAATACTAATACAATTCTAAGTTTTTTGGAAAAAACTTTATATTGTCCTCTTATTGTTAATTCCCCCAATGGCAATCCACATATTAAAAGAATGGATAATATAATTACCACTGAAAATGTACTCGCACCTAATATTGCTATCATCCTAATCGTCTCTTCAAATTCATATTTGCAATATAGATATTATAACATTTACGACCACTAAAAGCCATTGATACTTCACTAATTTTCATTTTCCTTTGATACGATAAATTCGGAGCTAACGCAACAAATGGGAGTAAAATCTATTACTCTTCAACTCCCATCATTAAACACATTTACTTTTAATTTGTACCACGTAATAACTTCTCGACAAATCGGAATTTCACTATTGGCACATTGCGATTTCTATAACCTCAATTTCATGTTTTTCCTTATATTCTTTTAATGAATTTTCAATTGCTAATTTTACATTTAAAGCATCTTCAAAAGATGCACCTCTTTTTTCACAATGTCTGTGTAATAATTCATCCGAAATATTTAAATACACTATCAAATCACAATCTAATACTATTAGTGAAAACAACGGATGACCTGGTTGTACTTTCACTCGCTCCTTTACAATTTTACTTGTAAATATCCCTATATCCTTTGTCCAAGGCTTTTGGCAAATATATGCTTCTTCTTTCTCTGAAAGTGTTGGCCACAATGCATCATCCATATCTATTGCTTCTGGAAATTCTTTTTGTAAAGTTGATTTTCCACAACAGGTAGTTCCTAACAAACAAATTCTTTTACTCTGATTATTATTGAAAATCTCTTCAAGTTTCATAACTGTCTCATACATTAATGTTATCCCCCACAACTTCAAATTTGTACCACGTAACAACTTCTCAATCAATCTCACTTTTCTAAATAACTTTATTCTTTATTAAAAAAAAGTAGCACTCTCGCATTAAAATCTATAGCTTCTTCATATGCTGAATGCCCTAAATTTTCATACATAAATATTTCACAGCCTATCTTTTCTGCTATTTCTAAGGAAGCTTGTCCTGTAACAACGTTATCTTGATTACCGCCAATAACTAAAACAGGACACACTATTTCATTTAATCTATCATATGTATCACAAGTTAATGCTGCTTTTGCTAAGGAGATAAATCGATCTGAATCTTTTGGCTTTGATACTCGTGATAAAATCGGAAAAATCCATCTATATTTTCGAATATACTTATCCGAATACATCTTTGTTATCAAATCAATACTTAATTCCCTATAATTATTCTCTTCAGCCAGCCGTATCCAATCGTTGACACAATTAATTGCAATATCGTTATTTCTAGATAACGATACGCCAATGACCAATTTTTTCACAAGGGTTGGATATTTAATAGCCAGGTATTGGCCAATCATCCCTCCTTGAGAAATTCCTAGCACGCAGGCATTCTCAATCTGTAACGAACGCATTGCAAATGCCAAATCATCTGCAATAGCCTCAACAGAATAGTGCTCAGGTATTACGCTTTTTCTATCAATACAATATACCTTATAATCTTTTGCGAAAATGCGATACATATACGCAATAGCATATCCTGACCCTTTTATGTTTTTAAGATTCAACCCCGGTATCAGAAGTAACGTATTTTTACCTTTTCCAAAGGATATGTAATCCATTTCTGTATTTTCAATTATTATACTCCTTCCTGTTATTCTCATATCTATTCTCCATGTATTTGACAAAGATTTTTCAAATCACTAATATACATCTTTAGCATTTCTATATATTCGCTTTTACATATCGTCAAATCTTGGTCAGCGTATTTTTTTTCAAACTCTTCATTAAAGCCCTTTAAAACCCACTTAACAATGTTAATCATTCTTTTTTTACTAGCATTATCTTTTCCCCAGTCTGCTTCGTCCATAAGATTATCAAAAATTTCTACATCACGGTTTAGGTATATGGTTGCAAATTTTTCTCTAATTCCTTCACCATTTTCTAAGAAAGCTCCTTTTAGTAATCTATATTTCATTGGATTTTTAACCCACCAATCATATTCATACTCAGCGGCCTTAATAATTCTTTCAAATACTTCACTGGGAAGGTCCTTCATTTGGTAATTCATTTGACAATATTCAGAAATAACCAAATCGACTATGAAAAGATAGTATTCCTCCTTATTAGCAAAATACTTAAATAAACTGCCTTTACTGATTCCAGCGTTTTTCACAATTCGATTTGTAGAACTTTCAGCAAAACCATATTGGGAAAACTCTTCTATTCCTGCTTCTATGATTCTATTCTGTTTATTTTTATTTAAATTTAAAAATGTGTTATTCTCCATTTCGCCCCCATAATGACCACCTGGTCACTTGATAGTATCGTTTTTCTGTTTATATGTCAAGTTCAAGAAGAACATTTAATCATTAATAGCAAACTAATAACCGACTACTGCCTACTCATAAATGGAGAAATGAAAATAAATCTCTTACATGAGCACATAAATTTGGATTAAGTCTGACTAACATTTTCTTAATATTACACTCATATGTTGACAGTCGGAGCCCACATCTATGATTGTAAGCAACAAAAAAGGCACCCTTGTAAATAATTCCCAATAAATCATCTACCTGGATGCCTTTTAACGTAAAGCCTATCAGAGATTAACCAACTGTAAACATATGTTATTTTCTTCTCATAATTTACGACACTTTCCCATATATATGACAGTATTTGATGAAATCTGATAAAACAACAAATCTATGAAAACCCAATGTTTTCGGCAGCCATTTGTGAAGAAATTTGAGGTAGGTTTAAACCGCTATTACGCTACTGCTTCTTTATCTTTTTTGTAGTATACTACTTAAGCACCATCGAACTACCACCAAAAAACATACCTTTTTCATATTTTAAATAAAGTAACATGCAATCATGTATTGTCTCTAGATATTGGAATATTAAATTTAAAAACCCCCACCAAAATAATTTTATATTTTAGTGGGGATTTTCTTCACTTACTATACTTATGCTTTTATAATCTTTTCAATAATTCATCTCTTTCTTTTTCAAATCCTGGCTTTCCAAGAAGGGCAAACATATTCCTCTTATAGCTTTCTACTCCTGGTTGATTAAAAGGATTAATACCCAATGCATATCCACTTACTCCACAAGCAAATTCAAAGAAATAGAATAACTGCCCTAAATAATATTCATTTTGTTCTGGAATATTGACCTTCAAATTAGGAACTCCGCCATCGACATGAGCCAAAACAGTTCCATTCATGGCACTTTTATTAACAAAATCAAGCGATTTACCAGCCAAATAATTAAGTCCATCCAAATCAACTGGCTCTTCACCAATCAATATATCTTCTTTAGACGTCTCTACATTTAAAACAGTCTCAAAAAGAATTCGATTTCCATCTTGAATAAATTGTCCCATAGAGTGAAGATCCGCTGTTAAGTCAACAGAAGCTGGTAAAATTCCTTTTTGATCTTTCCCTTCACTTTCTCCAAATAGTTGTTTCCACCACTCAGAGACATAATGTAAACTTGGCTCATAATTAGCTAGTATCTCAACGGTTTTTCCTTTACGAAGCAATATCTGACGGATTGCTGCATATTGTAACGCTCCGTTAGCATCAAATTCCTTTTCTAACGCTTCTTTACGTGCATCTGCTGCACCCTTCATTAATTGATCTATATCCGCACCACTTACTGCAATTGGAAGTAATCCAACTGCTGTGAGCACTGAAAAACGTCCTCCCACATCATCTGGAACCACAAATGTCTCATATCCCTCTTCTGTTGCAAGAACTTTAAGTGCTCCACGTGCTTTATCCGTGGTTGCATAAATTCTTTTACTTGCTTCATTTTTTCCATATTTCTTTTCTAACATTTCTTTAAAGATACGGAATGCAATTGCAGGTTCCGTAGTTGTTCCTGATTTTGAAATAATATTTACAGAAAAATCTCTGTCTCCTATTACATCAATTAGATTTTTAATATAAGTACTACTAATGCTATTTCCTACAAAATAAATTTCCGGAGATTTACGTACCTCTTTTGAAACACTATTGGCAAAACAGTGTCCCAAAAATTCAATAGCCGCTCTTGCTCCAAGATAGGATCCACCAATCCCAATTACTAATAATACCTCCGAATCATTTGCAATTTTTTTTGCTGATTTCTGAATCCTTGCAAATTCTTCTTTATCATATTCAACTGGTAAATCGATCCATCCCAAATAATCATTTCCAGCACCATTTCTACTAAGAAGTGTATCTTTCGCCTGTCCGATTAATTCACTCATATAATCTATTTCATGAACTTGTACAAATTTACTTGTTTTTGAATAGTCAAATGTCACTTTATTTGCCATAATCTCTCTCCTTCTAACACGTTATCTACTTGTGCCTACTTTTCCATTCCATGTTGTCGTTCATTATTTTATCAAATACTAACGTGTTAATCAAGCTATCATGCCAAAAACTCTTCTAAGATTTCTCGAATCATTGCCTCCCTTGGCATAATATCTGCAACTTTATCAGTCTCCTCTTCCTCCTTAGATTTTGTAACTTTTACCTCTGGTTGTGGGATATCCTTTTGTAATATCTCTGGTGGTACTTGTTGTGAACTAATGTCCGTTTGAATCTCCGGCTTCTTTGGCTGATGCTGTAATTCTGATTGTATATCCGGTTCAGAAGTTGCTTCTTTGATCAACGCATTCTGATCAACTTCTTGAGTCACTTCTTCTTGTTCCTTTATAACTTCATTTGCAATATATTCTTGCTTGACCATTTCCGCTGCTGCTTGTCCCTCTTTGCCATATACCTTTGCATATCTATGAGCACATACGTTTTCTAAATAGTCAACCATATATACTTTTGATACATTTAATTTGTATTTTTCATCTGTAGCTTGGCAAATCAAAAATAGTATGACCATTTCTGCCAATCCTAACGCCCCATATCTTATGGTGATATCGTGCATACCGTATGTTTGATAACTTGCAGCTGTTCCCAATACTGTAATAATACAACTCATCCAAATTACTTGCTTTTCCAATCTTTGCCATGTATGTAGCTTTAAACCCAAAACTCGATATTCATATATGTACTTTTCTACAAATACGTCAATATTTTCTACCTTATCACTGACCATACATGCATGCTCAAATTTTGCACGTACCAAACGCATTAATTTGTGCGTGCTTTTTGCCATATTACTTGCTGCTTTTACCATTCTCTTTAGTGTGATATGAGCAATGAATTTGCTAAGAATTCCTATTACCCCAACAACTCCCATAAAATAAAAAATAAAATATGAATCTACTATTGTCTTAAACATAAAAAGAGTCCTCCGTATTTTTTTGATACGGTGATTATAGCTTAGTCACCGCCCAAAGAAAAGACTTTAGACCCTTAAATCGTTCTACAAAATACTACATTTTTGCATGTATTAATAAGAATTATTTTCATTAAGAACTTATAATTTTGCAACCAATTGCTGTACAAGCCCTACAGAATGAAGTATTGCTTGTCTTTCAAAAGTAGGATAGTCCATAGCCGCACTATTGTCAGCTTTATCCGAAATTGCTCGAATAATGACATACGAAATATGATTCAAATATGCAACCTGTGCGATTGCTGCCCCTTCCATCTCTGTACAGTATGCTTGGAAGTGATTAATGATTCTTTCCTTCACATCCTTTGATGCTACAAACTGATCCCCACTTACAATTCTTCCAACAAATGTCTGGATATCTGGATTAACTTCTTCATTGGTCCTTTTTGCCAATTCTATTAACTTCTTATCCGCCTGAAATGCCAATGTGTCCATTCGTGGAATCTGTCCTAAGGGATATCCAAAATTGGTTGCATCCATATCATGATACAATGCATCTGTAGAAATCACCATATCCCCAATATTAATGTCTGCATTCAAAGATCCAGCAATACCTGTATTAATCAACATATCTACGTGAAATCTATCTACTAAAATCTGCGCACATACTGCTGCATTTACTTTCCCAATACCACTACGTACAATCACTACTTCTTTTCCACTTAATTTTCCACAGCAAAAAACCATAGATGCTTGTTCTAATGTTTCTTTTATTTCCATGTTTTCCTTCAGTGCTGCAACCTCTTCGTCCATTGCCCCAATAATACCTATCATCTTAGTAACCTCCTGTTAATTGGGGACGGGGGCAATGCACATCGCCCCCGTCCCTATCATCTTTTTTTATTATAGCAGAATTTTGTATGTATACCTAGTATTTTTCATATACTTTTGATATAATCATGCACATGGTATAATCGTAGGATTTAATCCTGTGTCCTATACTTAATTATGAACGCAACACGAGGAGGTTAAACATTATGGAATATAGACCGTCAGGAGTATGCTCCCAATTAATTAGTTTCGACTTAGACGGAGATACCGTTAAATCCGTAGAATTTGTAGGAGGATGTTCCGGTAATTTACAAGGCATTGGACGTTTGATTGAGGGAATGCATATAGACGATGCAATTGCTCGAATGGAGGGAATTAAATGTGGAAATAAAGCAACTTCTTGTCCTGATCAATTAGCCAAAGCATTAAGAAAGGCAAAAGAAAAATAACCTTTTTTAGGTTGAAAAGCCTTTATTTTAACACTTTCTAGCACTTTATAAATACACATTAAAATAGGAGTAATGAGTTTATATCTTCTCATTACTCCGTCTACACAATTCATGAGGGACTATAGCAACCACTACATAATCTGTAACAGGTCTGCCCGCTCTGGGCTATTTGTGTGGCGTCACAATGCAAGGAAAGTTGAAAGTAAAATGAATTTTCATAGTTACAAGATTCCAACTGTTACCGTCCTATGTAGTGGTTACTATAAGCCCTCATGATTTTTTTGTCAGTGAAAAGCCGACCTAACCAATCCAGATACCATTTGAATATGAATGTCCAGAGTCACTTCCTGCATAATGCATTCCGCTTACTCGATAATAATATCCTCTTGTAACAGTCAAATCCCTGCTTACTGAAACATAATAATCATTCAACTTACTTGCAGAATACATGTCCACTTGTACCCAATTAGTCCCATCCCATTTTTCCAGAATCAAAATCACTTCTACCTTATTCACTACTTGTTGTGCCACAGTATCTCCTGTAATTCCAATTTTCCCAACGCCTAACTTACTAATTCCCGATGCACCAGATTGTAAATACAGTCCGAATGTCTGCATCTGCAATCCTGAAGTCGATTGATCCTCTTGTGTCAAATAGGATTCTTCTGCCAAAATCTTCTCCGCTGCCTGAAGTTCCTGAACCGGCATACAAAGTATGCTAAAGAATAATGTAACGATTCCAACTCCCGCCATAACCTTTTGTCTCCATTTTACTTTCATTTTCTTCCTCCTCTTTTGTTGTTCTTTACTATATAAACAAACGAAAGTAAGAAAACTTACGGCTAATTTTAATAAAAATGAATATTTTCTACAATTTTTTCAAATTCTTTTTCATCTATCATGCCTGCCAACATATAATAGGTGTTGTTGTCATGATACTCTGCAACACAAACAATTTGTTTTGAATTCTGAACCTCATATTTTTTTACATTAATTATATTACGTGCAACCGTTATTTCGTATTCATCAATCAATCGATCCCCTCTCCTCCAGCCAAAAGAAGCATCCCTATATGTTAATCCCATTCTATAGGTAACCACATATTTATTATTATATAAATAAAATATATTAGCCCAAGGCATATTTTCCTTAATGACATAATCGTCAAAAATCATTTCTGGGGGTTTATATGTTAACTCAACAACGTTTATACCTAACTCTTCTTCAATCTTTTCATAAGCTTCTGACTCGTCCTTATTTTCTGAATACATTCTATCACCCTTTGTATCCATTTGAACTATATCTCCACCTTTAAGAATTTTATTTACAACCTGTAAAATATATTGCTTGGACCCTATACTGGTCATGGACATAGTAAATAGTAAGATTAGTACCGCTGCAAATGCTATGATTACCTTTTTCTTCCTTTGGATTCGATACCTTCTTCTTGTACCTATTCTCGGTTCTTCTACGGATCGTTTATTTTGTATTTTTTCATACAGCACATCTTCTCTATTTTCTTCTCTTTCAAGCATCATCAGTTCTCTACCACGGATGAGTGCCTCTTGATCTTCTTTAGAAAGGTGCTCATAGGCCGCCTTTTGAGCTTCGTAATTGGCAATTCTTAGGGCAATTTTTTCATACATATCATCTGGTGCTTTTGCATCAGATACTTCTTTATTTGCCACGACTTCCTCTTCTATCTCTTGTCCTTTTTTTTCTAATTCATTTTTTAAGTATTCTGCCATCTTATCACTCATATTACAACCTCTTTCTCATTCGTTTTTCTTCTTTTTCTTGACTTTTTTCCAAATCCGTTTAATATGAAACATAGAAACATTTCCAGGATTTATCTTGGCAAAGCAGAAAATAATCGGAGGAAAAACATGAAACGTATTATACTTACTGGTGGCGGGACTGCTGGTCACGTTACTCCTAACATAGCCTTACTCCCTCGTTTACAAGAACTGGGGTTTGATATTCAATATATCGGTTCGTATCACGGAATTGAAAAGGAACTTATTGAACAATTTCATATACCGTATCACGGGATTTCATCTGGAAAGCTTCGCAGATATTTTAGTACTAAAAATTTTAGCGACCCTTTCCGTGTCATAAAAGGATTTGGCGAAGCTAATAAATTAATCAAAAAGTTAAAACCTGATGTCATCTTTTCTAAAGGTGGCTTTGTTACCGTACCAGTCGTTATGGCTGGCAAACGTAATAAAGTTCCTACTATTATTCATGAGTCAGATATGACACCAGGGCTGGCAAATAAATTGTCCATTCCTTCTGCTACTAAAGTATGTTGCAACTTTCCAGAAACGCTGGAACTTCTTCCTAAGGATAAAGCAGTATTAACTGGTTCGCCTATTCGTCAGGAACTGTTAACTGGTAATAAGATTGCAGCCCTTGATTTCTGTGATTTTACTGCTGACAAACCTGTTATTCTAATTATTGGCGGTAGTCTTGGCTCTGTTGTTGTGAATAATGCGGTTCGTCTGATTCTACCTGATTTACTCCAGGACTTCCAAGTGATTCATCTTTGTGGAAAAGGCAAAATTGACCCTTCCTTGGAAACTACAAAAGGCTATGCTCAATTTGAGTATCTTAAGAGTGAATTAAAGGACATTTTTGCCCTTGCTGATATTGTAATTTCTAGAGCTGGTGCCAATGCTATCTGTGAGCTATTAGCACTGCGCAAACCTAATTTACTAATTCCACTTTCTGCAAATGCAAGTCGTGGTGATCAAATACTAAACGCACGTTCTTTTCAACAACAAGGCTTTAGTATTGTAATAGAAGAAGATGAGCTCAGTAAAGAATGTCTATTGGAATCTATCAAGAATCTTTACGCAGAACGTAGTGCCTATATCCATGCAATGAATCAATCTGACCAGCAGAATTCTATTGATACTATTATCACTCTAATTGAAAATTCTTGTCAATTATAAGTGTCTTTTTTAGTTCACTATATAGAAAATAGGTGTCGCTTTGACACCTATTTTCTCATTTCACTCCCGACTTAAGCTCTCATATCTATAACCATAATTTTTTTCGACCCATCTCCTTGCTCGAAACAACAATGCCTGTAAAGCATTTAAGCTAATTCCCATTTCTTGGGCAATGTTTGCTTGTGGAACATCCATACAGTACGCTAATGTAATAGCGTTGTGCCAATTCGGATTTACTTCATATAGTTTTTCTAACACATCTTGCCCCAACATGCGATTTTCCAATTGCTTTTCTTTGTATACCAGATCTTCCTCCGGACTATTTTGATATTGTTCTTCATCATATTTTTTTATGATATTTTCATCCGGACATTCACGAATCATTTTATGGTATCGATTACAAGCCTCATTTTTAGTAACCATTTTTAACCACGCACCAATATTAGTAAGGTCTAGATGTTCCATATGAATATATAGCTTTAAAAATGTAATTTGGCTAATTTCTTCTGCTATATATGCATTGTTGTTCGAGAAATTTAATGCCGTACTGTAGACCTTGTCTTTGTATTTTTCATAAATACTGTTGAACAGGTTATCTTTTCTTAGTTTGTTGTTCACAATCGGGCATTCCTTTTCTTTTGCTTCTTTTTAAATACTCATAACGCCATTGCTTCTTCACTGGCTTTAATTATTCAATTTAGATATTATCTCTTCTTTATCTTCTTCCATAAGCTTGCCTGCAATCCAACCCAAACCTATTTTATCATCTTCGTATCTTGGAATTAAATGCATATGAAAATGAAATACAGTCTGACCTGCCGCTACTCCATTATTTTGAACAATATTATATCCATCACATTTTAAGATGTCTGTTAACTGCATAATCATCTTCTTTGCAAGAATGATTGCTTTACTAGCAACTTCATCATCAATTTCATAGATATTAGCATAATGTGCTTTTGGCAGGATTAAAGCATGCCCCTTTGTCGCTGGTGAAACATCCAAAATCACCCGAAATAGTTCATCCTCATAAAGCGTTGCCGACGGAATATCACCATTGGCAATTTTACAAAAAATACAATCATCATTTCTCATCTTTCATTCCTTCTTCCCTAAATATTTTGCCGTTTTTTTGTACATTTTGTCGAACCCTTATTGTTGATTCTCACCCCTTAATAGTGTTACACTTACTTCAGAAAGGTGGGATATCATGTTATATAATATTGACTCAGCCAATGTCGAAAAAATTATGGCTGAAAATAAAGAGGTCAGTGATATTATACATACGTTAGAAGACAATCACAAATTTATTGTATCCAAAATCAGTCATGAGATACGCAACCCTCTTACTCTTGTTTATAGTACACTTCAATTAATGCAAATGCAACATCCCGAAGTGAAAGATTTCAAACACTGGTACCAATTAATAGATGATGTTGAATTCATAATAGATTTACTAAACGAGCTATCAACATATAATAATGCAGAGAGACTAACTAAAACTGAATTTTCTTTTGCGAAGTTTATGAAACATGTTGCACTCTCATTTGCAATTTCAATTGAAAATAGTAATATTGAATTTACTTCTTATGTGGATCCAACTCTTCCAGCCTTTTGTGGGGATAAGATTAAGTTAAAAGAAGTTATTTTGAATCTACTACGCAATGCCAAAGAAGCCATTGGCGACTCTGGTAAGATTGATTTAACATCAAGGTTGGAGAATCATCAAATTATAATAACCATAAGAGACAACGGATGCGGAATTGATTCGGAGATAATTAGTACTATCTTTGACGTGTTTACAACTTACAAACAAGGCGGTTCTGGCCTTGGGCTTTCTATAAGTAAGCAAATCATTGAATCACACAAGGGTCATATTACTGTGGAATCAAAGTTACACAAAGGCACTCTATTTACCATTACTCTCCCAATAATCTAACTTATTACGATATAGGACGATTGACATAATGAACCCTGTTACAAGGCCTCCTATATGAGCTAAATTATCAATACCTGTACTTGTAAATCCATAGTATAAACTCAGAGCTATCATAAATATCAGCCCCTTACTGCTTAATGTACCAAGTCTCCCACGATTACGAATGACTACATACAAAAGTGCTCCAATGATACCAAAGATAGCTCCTGATGCACCTGCTGATACAACAAAGTTTTTTGTACGAATATCGTACCACATGGACAAAAAGTTTCCTCCTAGTCCTGCCAAAAAATAAATAATAACAAATTTAGCTCTACCTAGTTCTGTTTCCAATATTCTCCCCACTACAAATAACATTAGCATATTATTCATTAAATGAGAAAATCCAAAATGAAGAAATAACGATGTGAAAATCCGATAATATTCTTGATTCATCTCCACATATGGGACATACATTGCTCCATGTTCTAGCATAAATTCTGCATTTTCAGTCATTCCAATAAAGGATAATCCCAGAAAAACTACAATATTAATAATTAAAATAGCAATGGTACATATAGGTCTTTTATCATTATTCACAGTATGAATTCCCTTCCCCAGAACGTATTATCCTAAGTCTTAAGTTATTCTGTATTATAAATTATTCTTTGTCCAATAGCAAGTCCTTCCAATCTCCCCACTTATTTCTTTTTGTTTTTTTTAATATATTTTTAAGTGGCGAAAATACTTTTGTTTCACAAACTGTTTGTTTATGACTAATTGATTTTACTTTCATGTTTTCTGCCCAATCACAATTTTCTGTAATTTCTTTTATTTCACAATTACATTCCTCTTCTCTTTTTCTTTCATACCTTAATCTTTCTACCCTCTTCATAATATGATTAACATTATAATTTTCATCCATTGTGGCTTTATGAAGTTCATATGTTAATAACACCGCATCTTTATCTTCATAATCCACTTGTCGAACCAAATATTCTGATAGGATGTGAAAGCCCTCACCTATAGGAATCTGGTATATTGGATTATAACAAAAATAGTAGCAATCTTTTTGGCAGAAAATGTATTCTGGATCTAGAATTAAATGATTGACTTCCAACATATATTGTTGAAGTTCTTTTAGTACTTCTAATACTTGATTGATAAATCCACAGATCTCTTCATATTCCATTTTTACCTTTTTGTATAGGCTTTTCATAGAAGACTTCCCTGAAATGTCATAATAAAATTGACTTTTATTGTCAACACTTCCTACGGTGACAGGTAAAACCCCTTTTAAATCATTTGATTTTAGCATTGGAATTTGGTAGTCTTCTTTATATACTTGTTCATAGACAAGAATCATATGAGTACTATTTAAATTTTGCTTGTAATTAACTTCCATTTTGTTTTACTCCTTTTTATTTTACAATATCCTTTATTTTTCTTAGTTCTCTAATGTAATGCTCTGGCTTTATCACAGTACAGGTCTGCTCTACGAATAATTTCATATTTTTTTTACGCGCATATATTTGTACTTTTACTGTATCATTTATAGTTTCAATTTCCACTGTAAAATGATGAAACAAAATAGCTTTTTTCTTTGCTGATTCTTCTATAAAATCCATTAATTCATCTTGATCAAACCCACCTACGGTTCGGTACTTTTGACATCCAACTACTGCCGTTTCATATGCCATTCCACTCAAAATAATTTTGTCATGATAATAAAAAGTAGCATATGTAATTAATAAAAATGCTAATAAAATAACGCCAAATATTCCAGTTGTTTCAATGGTAATACTTCCACATAATTCTTTTTTCACAATACCATAGCTCCCCAAAAACCCAGAACGATAAATGGCAAAAACGGAAACCCCTTCTTCTTTTGAAATCTTGCCCAAATCAAACAGGGCAACGCAATAACAAGGGCTGAAGTGAATGAAATCAGTAACACTTTTATTAACTGCCACCATCCTAAATACGCTCCTAATAGTAGGATGACCCAACTATCACCATACCCAAGCCCTTCCTCTGTATATTTACTAATAAACAAAAAAATCACCCCAACTAACACGCCTCCGATCCACACTATTTCTACATTTCTAATTCTTATTTTTTCAAAAATAAGAAGGATGGTTCCTATACAAAGCATTCAAACAGGTATTGTTTTTCTCTTTATATCTATTAATGCAAGCGTAACTAAATATCCAAATGCTATACATTGACTTAATTGCCACATCTCGAACACGCCCCTTTCCCAATTACTTCCGATAATGGTTGCATATATATACTTCTTTTTAATCCCGAACACTCTAAACGACTATGATATTTATTCCCACTATTTGTTATGTAAACATTAAAGGTATTTCTATCATTTGGACACTTTTCACATGGGACATACTTTTCATTATAGTCATTTCGCATATTTTCCGTCTCGGTTTGTTTCACTTTTTTTATAGACAGTTGTAAATGCGTACAATGATAGTCTTTGTGAAATACCATTCCTGTATCTGTAATATAAACATTTTGATCTTCTCTTTCCCCCATTGTATTCTTGACATATCCGGTCCAGCCTTTTATTTTGATTTGTTCTACAAAAGATAATCTACACATCTCAAATGCAGGAAAAGGTAATTGCACACGGTATTTAACTTTGATATCAATAATTCCCGTAATCGTGGAAACATAAGATTCATTGCAGTCCAATCCTGAACTTCCCCCTATGATGAGACTTCTATCTAATCTGCTAGTACCAATTATTTCCCCAATATCCGTTTCTACTTTATTTATTATAATCATAGGCACTCCACATATTTCTTGGGAAATTTGTCTTCCTACAGCATGCAATCCGCCTCGTATTTTACATTGAATTGTCATAATTTCTAACATATAGATGAGGCTAACAACTGCTATAAAAAAGAGTGGAAGTGTCAATGCAACTTCTATTGTTATACTTCCATTTAGTTTCCATTGCTTTTTTGAGGTACATGTGGATGCCCTCTTCTGATAAAATATGGACATACATTGAGGTAATGTATTTGATATATTTGAGTCATTCTCCTTTCTATAAGTATGATCATAATTCTTGCTTTTCGTAGTTTTAATTTGTGATAATATAGCCATTACCGAAAAAGGCATCCACCTATACCTCCCTTATTGATATGCAAAGTATGTAAAAAATTGATATGAAATACCTCTTTTTAATTTACATATACTTTTTATTTCAAGCTTGCTAATGCAAGCATCTACCCGAAAAAATTCTTTTTCATTTATTGTTTGAATATTTTGTTCTATTAGATCCAATGCACGCATTGTTACATCATCTTGATTTGATAGATACAGTAATATCCTTACATATTCTTTATAGGATAGTCCCTCTTCCATGTCCATCCCCTCCTCTCTGTCCTCAGATGTCCCAAGACGCTGTAAACTAGACAATTGTAATTGCCAGTTTTGACTATTTTTAATAAATGAAACTTTTTTTCCACCTAGTAGTGCCCTAAGATCTATAATACTTTCTCCAAAAGCCCAAGCCACTAACAAGGCCTGCTTTACAGCACTTGATAGAATTGGCAAAGCTACAGCAGTCGATAATGCCAGTGCTAAAGCTTCTGCCTCTGCTTGTTTTGTTGTATCCGATTGAAGGTAGAGGTAGTTAGGCGCCACTCGCATTAGTAATAAGTTTCTAACAACTCCTTCTAAATTTTTTTGATCTTCTCCTTTCCCCTCTAACAAATATTCTAATTCATAGGAAAGCTTTCCTTTGTCATTAGGTTCTGTCATGTCCGAAAAATGCTCTAGTATGTATTCATTAAATAGCGCATGATCAGTGGGCGATTTCGTTTTTACATTAAAGCTTCCGTATCCTTGATTTAGCACTCTTTTTGAAGGTTGACGGTCAAGTAATATTTTTTTTAATGATAATTGTTCTGGATTTTTTAGAACGACTTGTAATAGATTGGATTTTTGAATATTAGAAATTGTCTGAAGGGGATTTTCATTTGTTTCCAACTCTTTATTTTCTTTTTGTAACTGTTCCTTTAGTTCTTTATTAATCTCGAGTTCCATTTTTTGAAACTCCTCTCCTTGTGATTGTTGCTTCGTTCACGTTGGAACCTTATGAAGAATATCGCCCAATAGGTCTCCTCCCAGTTTGTCATTCATATAATAAATGACATGTTCTCTGAATGCAGCACCCTTCTCATCGGATAATAGCTGAATACGACTTGCCGAATTAGTTCCATTCTGTGCGCCATAGTACTTCAAACGCCCCAATATGTTCTCTACTGAAGCATTTCCCATCTCATAAGAACTGTCTAGTGCAAATATCTTATATTCTTCTAATAGATCCTTTTGATATTCAGCAAATACAGAATGTATTGCCTGATCCACATTTCCTCTAGCATAACTTTTAGATATTTGAATAGATGCACTTTCTATTATTGCACCAATAAATGATAAGAGAAGAACAAATATTAAACTTAAAAAAGCAGTGATTTCTCCTTTTTTCATTGTTTTTCCCTATCAAATTCCAGAGCTTTCACTTGTTATTTTTTCAAAAATATTTCCTACCAATGAGGTGAGTTGAGATTTGAAAATTAACACTAACCTAATTAACACAACCAAAATTAAAATAACTTCGACCACTCCAATTCCCCGATTATCTATAGTGCTACAGTGTTGGTTAAGATTTTTCAATAATTTATATATAGCTTTTCTTATCATTAGTTTCTCTCCTTTATACTTTGTTTTCTTATATTCCAATGGATAAAAATGCAGGTATGATTACAATTACTAATACGATTGATAACATAAGAAATAGCGGAATAAGTAGTTTTGTACTTGCTTCTTCTCCCATGTGCTTTGCTATATTTTTTCTTGTTTCAAATGCATTAAGTGCCTCCAGTTCTAGCAAATCACTGATTCCTTTAGATCCCTTTTTCAAATTTTGTGCCAGTAATAGACCTAGTTTTAAATATAGTTGATTTTTACATCGATACCCAAATCTTTCATAACTTTCTGCTTCTGCCACACCACTTTGCATCTCATGATACGTGACCTTCATTTCTTCATATGCAAATCTTGTTGTTCCATCATTATAAATTTGATATTCATACAATATTTTCTTCCATGTACTTTTCAAGGTCATACCTGCACCTAATAAAAGAGACATTTTCATCACTATCTCAGGGTAATCAATCATCATTTGATATTTTCTTTTTTTCTTTAATTCCATTTGCTTTTCCCTTTTTAATGCTATTAGCAAAATGATAACAATTCCGCCAAATAGTAAAACAGTATAACCCTTTTTCATAGCCGGGCGTTTCCATACTATATGTAATCCCTGAATGGATTTAGGTAAAATAACAGTTTGTTTACTTTGATTATTTATATCTTGTTCTGAAACTGCCTTTTTTATATCAGAAATTAGCCGTTCCTTTTTATTCAATTTGGGTGGAAAAATATTAGCTGTTCCTATGTACTGAGCCTTTTCATCCCGATAAGATAATGTACCCTTTAATTCTACAAGTATTCCCTCTTCCAGTAATTCCTTTGTCTGCAATTCACCTTTTGTATTCATTACCTTATAATCACTTAATTCCCACGCTATATCTATTGGTAAGTCTGGTATTTTAGTTATTAAATTCATATTACTTCTAATTTCACTGAGACTTTTGTTCTCACCTAGTATTATTCCCTCTAACTTTTTGATGGACGTTTGAAATACTTTTTGGATTTCTATTGAAGTATAGGAACGCTCTTCTATCGCAATAGTAACTGACTCCTTTATTTGTAGGTCTTCAATTATAACAATTCTATCCTCTTCTTTTTTTCCCTTACCATAATCATTTCGTTCTATTATATTTCCTTTCCTTGATAATTTTATTTCATCTACTACAAATACTACACCTGCCAATGTATTGATGCATAAAATCCCTAACACTATGCTTCTGATCCCCCTATTTTTACTCCATCTTAAATCTATCTTTAATTTATTTAATAAAAAACAGACTCCTATTATGAAATAAATAGCAATACAAATTCCCATACTAAACCTCTATTTCTATAATTTTTTTTCCTATCCAATATGAAAATATAAAAGTAATAAGACACCCCGTCATTAGTATTTGCCCTGCGACATTTCCATATAGTGTTTTCATAAATTCAGGGAAACTAACTTTCATATAACCAAGCATGACAAACGGTATCAGTGTCATAACCTTGAATTCTATTTTTTTAGCAGCCAAAATAATATCAATCTCTTTCTTTACCTCCATCTTTTCGCAAATACTTTTAACTGTTCGTTGTAAGACAGCCACACTATCCCCTCCCATCCGCTTAGAAGATGAAAATACCGTCACAAAATTTTGAACATCTTCTTGATGAACTCTCTCTGCAAATTCTTCCAAAATTTTTTCTGTTGTCATATTTACGGCAAGTTGACTCACCATAATATGCAACTCCCTTATAATTCTAGTTTCCTTATCATGCATGAGAAGCATCTCTTTATAAGTATCCTTTATAGCATTTTCCATTGAATATCCAACCCGTAGTGCTATAGCTAATGCTTGTAAGCTGTCTCTAAATTGCAATTGAAATTGTTTTTCCTTTTTATCTATACACTGCTTTTTCCATAGTTTCATATACAATACTAATAGAGGTGATAGAAAAACATTCATCC
The DNA here is from genome assembly GCA_052116865.1 of Lachnospiraceae bacterium LCP25S3_G4. Taxonomy (GTDB): domain Bacteria; phylum Bacillota; class Clostridia; order Lachnospirales; family Lachnospiraceae; genus CAUPWF01. Next base: position 210,659 of record JBQKKG010000007.1, read on the forward strand.
AGATAGAATGATAGAAAAGATAAGAAATACTTACTATAATAAATATCCCACTCAAAAAAGCCATTACATATTCTCTTCTTTTAATATCCTGCTGCCAATAATTTGTCTTTTCGCGTAAGCTCATTTATTAACACCAACTCTCCTTTTATTCTTCCATTTTCCATTCCATATTCCTGATATTTGTATAATGTTTGGTATATTATTTGTTCATTTTCATAACCTAATAATTCTACTATTTCAACTACTTTTCTACTTTTATCCCTCATCCTCCCCAAGTGTATAATAAGATCAATTCCTGAAGCAATTTGTCTTTGAACTGCTGCCAATGGCAGGTTCATTCCCATTAAAACCATAGTTTCCAAGCGACTCAACATATCTTTTGGGCTATTGGCATGCCCTGTAGAAAAACTACCCTGATGTCTTGTATTCGCATCTTAACAACACTTATAACAAGGTGTTTCTTACATCTTTTTCTTACACAAAATCCTCTCCCACAAAGAGAAATCCCAACCAAATGCAAGAGATTACAGTTCGCTGTTATCTCCTAACTGATTAGGAGGGATAGATATGATAGATGGAACATCAGCAAAACAATTAAACTTTTCAGAAGTTACAGACACTGTATCTTCCTCTGTAACCACCTTGGGATGGAAAAGATATAGTGTTGGGGCATCATCAGAAATTGATTACAACTACAGATTTGACCTTTACCAAAGAAGAAGAAAACTCTCTGATTTGGTGTCAAAAAATGGCGATATTTCAAAAAAATCGCCAAATGTGCTTGAAATCACAAGTTGTGAAAACACCAGTAAAATCAATAATTCAGAGACACTTTTAAGGATGGTGTCAAAAGACCCTATGGGAAACCCACAGAAAGATTTGACACCATCCCCAATTCTTCCAATAACCAGAGGTTCAGAAAACCTTCCTACGCTCTCTAGCTTTTCAAATTATCCATCACTTGCATCTACAAGAACTGGAAGTCCAGCTCTTGTAATTGCATTTGATAGTGAGTGGTACTACATGGTTGATAACGGTCAATCATACAGAAACATCCTCTCATGGCAGTTTTCTCTCATTGATGGTGAAGACCTTGTGGAATTTGTTTTTATCAGAAAGAGTGAAAAATACGGTCTCAGTCTTGAACTTGCAGTTGGAAGAATCCTCGACAGCTTAGCTATCGCACCCACAGACATTCGTCAGATTAGAAAATATGAATCCATCACTGGTAAAAACGAATCGACTGGTGAATTAGAAACAACTCTCTTTGATACCAATGATGAAGCAATAAAAAATAGCATCCATTTCTTCCCTGATGGTAAGAAAGCTCGAACTAAATATGATTGGTCTAATACTCAGCATATTCCAGTAATTCTCCTTTGTCATGCTGGCAAGGTTGATGTCTCTGGTTTTGACCAGCATAGAAAGTACAGCAAGGATATTTTAAAGTTTTGTTCCGAGGTTCAAGGTGGTCTCATCAGCCTACAACCCACAAAGACTTATGCTCAAAGTGTGAATCCTAAATTTACAAGAAATCGCCATACTCACACTTATCCAATCAGCCTTCAATTAGCAGATACCATGTGTCATGCTCCAGCTGGCATGAAATCTCTGAAAGCTCTTGGAAAGACTGTCGGATGGGAAAAGATACAACTTAATGAGGGCGATATTGAACACATGGACAGACTTCTTATGAATGACCCTTGTGCTTATTTTGAATATGCAGCCAATGATAGCAACGTAACTCTTTTATACGAATCTGCTCTTTATGGCTACAATAACAAGCCACCAGTAACAGTTACATCTGCTACTGCGAACGTAATGAGAGGTGTAATGATGGAATATCTTGGGTGTGATAACACTAAACATTTTAACCGAAAATACCGTGGACTTGAACCCGTAGGGCACGGACTTGTACCAAGAACCGACAGACCCGGCTATGTCGAAAGCACAAGCCTTGAACCAATATCAGACAAAGCTAATACCATTCAGTATTATGCTTCTCAGGCTTATCACGGTGGTTACAATGCCAGCTCCGATATTGGTTATTTCTCTCAAACAACATTCGATTATGACCTTCAAAATGCTTATCCAACAGCAATGTGTCTTGTGTCTGATGTTGATTGGGAAAACCCTATAAGAACTGAAATCATCAATCGGGAACTTACATTACAAGACTTCGTTGTTCCTATTATCGGTGGATACGCACCTCTCACAATGATGCTTGCTTATGTACGCTTTGAATTTCCTTTAGACGTTAAATACCCATGTATACCAATCAATGTTGAAGGGATTCCGACCTACCCAAGCACTTCTGATGGTATAGATGGCGTATACGCTTGCGGACCCGAATTATTCCTTGCTTTACAGCTTGGTGCAAAAATCTTTGTGGAAAGAGGCTATGTTCTTAACAGCATTATCAATCCTGATAACGGAAAAATGTCTTATTCACTTCAAACTGCTGTTAAACAGCTCGTAGAAGATAGAAACAGGGCTAAAGCAGAACACGGTAAGAAATCTCTGGAAGAATTGATTTTAAAGACAATGGTTAATAGTGGATATGGAAAAAATGCTCAAAATGTGGTTCAGAAATCTTCATGGACAGCTTACAAAGATGCTATGGAAGATTTGGGGTGTTCATCAATAACTAACCCCGTATCAGCTTGCATGATTACCTCCATTGTCCGTGCCGAACTCCTAGCCGCACAGAATCAGTGTAATAATCTTGGATATATGACTTGTTCGGTCACGACCGATGGATTTATCTCTGATGTTCCTGAGAATACCCTTAAATCTCTTGATTTATATGGATTCAGACCTTTTATGGAACAGTTAAGATTATTCCTCACTAATGGTAAAGATGCTGAGATATGGGAAATTAAGCACTGTCAGAATGACCTTGTAAATTTTACTACCCGTGGTAATGTCTCCCTTTATTGCAAGTCTAATCCAATGCTTTTTAACGGAAACGAATATGAAGGTGTATGTGCCCACAATAGCACTAAATCGGGTTATCCATCCGATTCTTACGAGGACAGACTTTGGTTAATGACTCAGGTATTAAAGCGTACTGGAACAGTTGATTATCAGAACAGCGAATGGACTACCTTTAAAGAGCTTGTTCAGGGTAAAGAGTTCGTTGTAAAAGAAACCACAAAACATATTCGTATGGACTTCGATATGAAGCGTAAACCTGATAGAGACAGCTTTTATACGAGTACCATTATGATTGAGGGTGAGACTTACGAAATTGCCAACTTCACTACTGTTCCATTCAGAACAGTTGCTGAATTTAAAGAATATCGTCAGCGTAAAACTACAGTCTCTTGTCTTCGGACTATGGATGATTGGAATATCTTTTGGTTCAAAACAGATGCAAAAAGTACCAATATCAAAGTTCGTGATATGGACTGGGCTATTCTCAATTCGTGCATCATGGGGCATAGAGCTGGCTTCTGGAATATTACAATGCTTAATGAGCTTCAAGGTAGCGAAAGAGATGAATGGATAAATTCTCATAACACTTCCACAAAAAAATGGAAGGCTAACGACTGGAAAAATGCTGGTCGCAACTCTCGCCAAGCTAATATGCTTCCAAGAGAAATGCTCGAAGATAAACTTCAAGAGCTTATGAATTATTAGTAACTTCCTATGTGAAACACTTGTAAATGCTGTGCTTTACATAGGGTGCAACACACACTGTATCACTATATACAACGGAGGATTAACTATGGATACACAATACAATAACAACAATTTTACAAACACTGCAACAGACAGTGTTACACCAAAAATGACAAAGGAAGAATTACAGCAGAAATCAGACAGAGAGCTTCTTTCTTTAGTCGAAAGTTCAAAAGGACACACTGGCAATGACTTTGGTGAGTATATGAATTGTGATTTTTCTTATTCGTATCTTACCACAGTTCTCAAGGACAGAGGTTATGAGAATGGGTGGCACAAAACTTCTGATGCACCTACAACAGCAATTAAACCTGTTACCATTCAAATGCGTAAATCTGATGATACTGTATCAAGACAGTCCTATATGATTGATAAATCTGTAGCCGAAGAATGGAAGCAGTTCAATAAGAATGTTCCATATAAGACTGTCACACTCGGATATGCTTTGCGTAGATTTATGGATGATTACAATTCCGGTCGTATCAAATTTGAGTTTGAAATATAAGCTTATCCTTGCTTATTGGTTTTCCGTCAGGATACTTCGATTACAAGGACGGCAGAAGGTTATAAAACAACCTTCCGTCTTTCCTTTCCATCTCCGTATCCTTCCCTCAAACCAGCTTATGTAACTCAATCCACTGCATCATTTAATGACTTCTCCGCAAGGGAGAACCCATTAAATAATTCCGTTCCTTTCCTTCCATAAGCAAGACCACTAACCACTCCCATGAGTCTTCTGAATCCAGTGTAATAGTGTGGAGTTGTTAGGCAAGTTTCGCATTGTGGCAAGCCACAACGCACCACTACAGTAAAAAGCCTTTCGGCTTTTCACTTTCGTTAAACTTGCCAGATGGGCTTTGCCCCCTTGGAACCCCCACGAAAGAGTTCCACTCTCTCGACACTAGGGCACACAAAATGTTTCCAGATATTACGAAAGGTTCACCGAACCTTCCTTCATATCTTCCACCATTTTGTTAATGGGCTTCTCGCCCCTTGCATCCCTCGGCAATGGTTTCACCCTTGCAACCTGAAATCATTTTATTACATACAGTGCATCACTCTATGTAACAAATGATTTGTAATCCAATGTAACACATTATGTTTAATTTCTTATCAAAGGAGGTAACACATATGCTTGATAAAAAAGTAAAAAGAAAACGTAACAAAGCTGTCACTATCAGAATGAGTGATAGTGAATATGAAACTTTACAAGATAAAGTTGATGAATCTGGTTTGTCTCAGCAAGCCTATATCATCAGTTCCATAAAAGGTTCAACCATAACATCATCTGATGAAATTGCTGTTCAAAAAGATATTAGTAAATCTTTTGCTGATTTGGTTAAACAGCTTCGTGGGCTTGCAACAAATATTAATCAGATGGCTCATGTCGCAAATGGTCAGGGTATTCTACCTACCACAACTGAACTTATAAAAGCCTCTGATGAAATTAGCCACTATCGAAAGGAGTGTGAAGAATTATGGCTGTTAATAAGGTCGTCAATAAATCAACAAAATCGCACGGAGCGATGAGAAATGTAATTGAATATGTTCTTCAAGACCAAAAGATTCATGAAGGGTATGTAGCCATTACGGGTCCTTATAATTCTGATACCCTTAACTGGGATAATGTCTATAATGCGTTTCTCGATGAAAAGCGTTTATGGAATAAGGACACAGGAAGAATGTATGCTCATAACATCATTAGTTTTCACAAGGATGAAAGCATTACTCCTGAACAGTGTCTTGAAATTGGTCAAGAATTTGTAGATAAATTCTTTCCAGACCACCAAAGTTTAATTGGGGTTCATCAGGACAAAGACCACCTTCATATTCATATCGTTACCAATTCTGTATCCTATATTGATGGGTTAAAACTTCATCAGACAAAAAGAGTTTTGGAACACCAGAAAGAGTATACCAATAGTCTTTGTTTAGAAAGAGGACTTTCTATTACAGAGAAAGGTAAGCATTTTGATGGTACAGCAATTGAAGAAGGTCAGGTTACTGCATGGAGTAAGGATAAATACAATCTATTCCAGCATGATGACAAAAAGAGTTATGTTGTAGATTGTGTAATAGCTGTCATTGAAGTTAAAGAAAACTGTTGTAGCAAAAATGATTTTATAAGAGATATGCAGGAAAGAGGATGGTCTGTCACATGGTCTGAAAGCAAGAAGCATATCACCTTCCAGAATGAAAATGGTGATAAAGTTCGTGACAGTAATCTCTCAAAAACATTCTCTTTGGATATTACAAAGGAGGCATTATTAAATGAATTTGAAAGACAAAATGAAATCAGACTCGCAAGAGCCAAAGCTGATAGAGAGCGAGAAAGAGAAAAACAACTCGACAAGTATTACGCAGAAGTCGAATCCGCAATCAAAGGAACTGGTACTGTTGGAGAAACAATCGGAAGCACTGAGACAGGTGACCGAACAGAGAGACCAGTTACTGATGGAAGGTCGGAAGGAAGACCAGACGAAGATACAACAGCTCTCGTCAGAGATATCAGAACTGAAATCAGCGATAACCAAACTCAGAACCGAACTGTCATCGACACAGAAAATCAATCAGTCGCTAACGAAAAACAATCGGTTACTCTCGCAGAGCAACGACGAATTGAGGAACAGCAACGGATTGATGCTGAGAAACGAGCAGAAAGAGTTGCAAGAAAAGCTCACAGCCACTCAGGATATTCTCGTTAGCAATAAAAGGGAAGCTGAGACCCGAGAAGCCAACCTTATTGCAGACTGTAATCTGAAAGTTAGGACTGCTAATGAAAGAGCCAACGAAATAGAGAAGCGTTGTTTCAGAGATAATGATGAAGCTGCAAAAGCAAGAAAAGCTGGCGAAGCATTCAGGGATGAACACGAAAGGATTTTGAGAGAGCAAACAGAAGAAATTGACAAATTTGCTGAAAATAAAATAGCTACTACCATTGCTTCCTTAAAACAAGCCAAGGAGTTAGAAATCAAGCATATCCAAAGTAATTGTAAATCATCCATTCAGAAGCATAAAAAATATTATGCTTCTGAATATGTTGCGAAGGAAATGTGGCACGTTATAATTTTCATTTTTTGTATTGTCTGGCTTGCTATTCAGGCTATTTCATCCAATTACTTTAGAAATGAAGCTGTTGTATTTGGTAATTGGATAAAGACCTATATGATTAATTCTTTTGATACTGTATCATTATGGGCTACTTCTTCGGCAACAATATCAGATGGGATTAACCATGAAATCGTTGCTAATATCTTATACTGGGCTATTCTAATCATAGTCGGATTATTCAGTATACTGCTGTTTTATGGTGTTCCAGTTGTGGTTATCATGGGTGGCGGATTTATCTACCTGAGAAGTAATTTATTTGATAAAGCTAACAGATGGGTAATGATTGGTTCAGGCATATTTTTTGTAGCAATGTCATCAGAGATGTTCTATACTCCAAAAACAAATCTATTGCTTTTATGGTTGCTTGTTCAGGTCGCTATACCACTGATTCGCTTTGTTATCATTCCATTGATAGGCTCTTTCTTTGATAAGTGGAATAGCATGGACAGTGATGAACGAAGAAATGTAGGTTGTAATATTATGATGATTATTACTGTAATTGCAGGCTTCTTATTCTTAATATGGAGTATGCAGTCGTGTTCTGCGGACTTGGTTAAAATGTCACATTAAGCCATTTCCGTAAATTTTAAGGAGAAAGTGAGAGATATTATGAAAACAAAAATTATTTTCAAAAGCGAATTAGAGACTAAACCGCTTGCAAGTGCTATGGTTGATGTAACAGAACCATCCGATAATGAACCTGTTAGATTAAAGTTGATTGAATTATTGCAGAATGATGCAATATGGAAGGATTTTGGACAGGATGCTGACATTATAGAAATCGAATGTCAGTATAACGAGAATTGAAATACTGCTCCAGATGTTAGTGATAGGCATATTTAAGAATATAATCGTCATGTTTCTTAATTGATTCTATTGCCTGACCAACCTTTTTTCTGCAACCAAGCTTACCGCATATATTTGTTGCAATGCAGGTGTTACGACTTATGTTGGTAAGCCATAAGCAGTTATTCGTTGCCACAATCCTTTTACCATTCTCAATACGTGCCTCTGTTCCATAAAGTTCATATTTTTCAGGTACAATAAATCCCGAAATCCATCTCCCCATTCCATTTCCTAACCAAGCTTTATTGGCTTTGATTAAAGGGAATACTTCTTTGTAAGTAATACAGTTGATATTTCCTATCATCATAAACTGCTTATCAGTCTCTGTTACCCATAAAAGGAAATCTCTAAATAAAGAAAAAGGCGGGTTAGTAATTATAACATCTGCCTCATCACGGAGCTTTCGCACTTCATCTGAACGGAAGTCTCCATCGCCCTCTAAATATTCCCATTCCAAATCATCTAAATCAGTTACACCAGAATTATCTGTATCTCTTTTTAATACAAATATCTTACCTTTTGATACTGTTTTAGTAACATCGTATTTAGGATTGGTCTTTTCATTGAGTATTCCGGCTACTTTTGAGCCACCTGTCCGGGCTTTGAGAGCCACCTTTCCGGACTATGGAACCACTATTCCGGTAATCAGGAAACCATCATTCCGGTAGGGGAATTTACGATTCCGGATTTATGGAAACCATTACATAGATTCCTTTATACTGTAGATATGCACCCTTTGGTGTAAATACAGATGAAGGAGGTCATAATCATGACCAAATACCGCGAAATCATCAGACTAAAAAGTCTGAACTTCAGCGAACGAAACATTGCACTTAGCTGCTGTGTTTCCAGAAATACTGTGTCAAAGATTCTTAAAAGGGCTGATGAGTTGAATATCTCATGGCCACTTGATGAATCAATGACAGACAATTCCTTAGAGGATTTTATGTTTCCCAAGGACAAATCAGTTATGAATAAACGCATGCCTGAGTACGCCTATATCCGAAAGGAGTTGTTACGTAATGGTGTAAGCAAAAAGCTCTTGTGGAGTGAATACTTTGAGGATTGCCGTATGGCAGGTGAAGAGCCTCTTATGTATTCTCAGTTCTGCTATTACATCCAGCAGGATGAGCAGAAACGCCGGGCTACCATGCATATCCCAAGGAATCCTGGTGAACAGGTTGAAGTTGACTGGGCAGGTGATCCTGCGCACATCATCGATCCTGACACGGGTGAGATCACCGATGTATGGATTTTTGTAGGCGTCATGACTTACAGCATGTATGGTTACGTGAAAGCATTCATCAATGAAAAACAGAAAGCATGGATTACTGCTCATGTCCATATGTATGAATACTTCGGTGGTGTTGCGAAGATTCTTGTGCCAGATAACTGTACTACGGCTGTGAATCATCAGCGAAGTGACTGGTATACCCCAGCACTGAATACCACCTATCATGAGATGGCAGAACACTATGGGACTGCCATTATCCCAGCAAGAGTTCGTAAACCCAAGGATAAACCAACTGCAGAAGGAACGGTAAATAATGTATCCACATGGATAACAGCCGCTCTTCGTAATAAACAGTTCTTCTCACTGGCAGAATTAAATGCTGCAATAAAGGAGAAGCTTGAACAGTTCAACACGAATGCCTTTCAGAAAAAAGAAGGTAGCAGACGTAGTTTATTTCTTGGGGAAGAAATGCCATTACTGGCGTCATTGCCTGCTACCCGCTTTGAACTTTGTGACTGGAAAACAGTCACTGTTCAGTTCAACTATCACATCGCAGTAGACAAGATGTACTACTCCGTGCCCTTTCAGTATATCAGAAACATAGTCGATGTGCGTATAACAGAAACAACGATAGAAATATTTATCAAGCACAATCGGATTGCCTCACACAGACATCTTTATGGACGCCCAGGCCAATATTCAACAATTACAGAACACATGCCTGAAGAACACCAGAAATATCTGGAATGGAATGGTGAACGCTTTCGTAAATGGGCAGATCAGATTGGACCAAACACAAATGAAGTTGTAGATAGCCTGCTTACCTCGGGCAGAGTGGAACAGCAATCCTATAGAAGCTGCATGGGATTGTTGAAACTGGCTGAAAAATATTCACCAGTTAAGTTAGAAGCCGCATGCAAAAAGGCTCTCACCTATTCCGGTTCACCCAGCTATAAAAGTATCAAGAATCTACTGGTCACGCTGAAGGAGGAAGAACTTCAAAAGCCAGAGGCCGAAGGTAAAAATAATCCATACGGCATCACACGTGGAGCCAGATACTATGCTGACAAATCAGCAGGAGGTAAGCACAATGATTAATCAAAGTACAACCGATAAACTGATTGAAATGCGTCTTACTGCAATGGCAGATGCATTCCGGATCCAAATGAATGATAAAACAATGAAGGAAGTTCCATTTGAAGATCGATTTGGCATGCTGGTAGATGTTGAATATACAAGCCGGAAGAACAATCGTTTAAAACGCCTGATTCATCATGCCGAGTTGGAGCAGTCTGATGTATGCATTGCTGGAATTGACTACACATCCGGACGAAAGCTGAACAAATCTCTTATCAACCGTCTGGCCACTTGTGAGTATATCGCTGAGTACCGAAATATTTTCATCACCGGTGCAACCGGAAGCGGCAAGACCTACATGGCCTGTGCTTTTGGAATGGAAGCCTGCAAACAGTATTTCACTGTCAAGTACATCAGACTCCCAGATCTATTACTGGATCTTGAATCGGCCAGAAACGATGGCTGCTTCGCAAAGGTAATTAGCAAATATACAAAACCGCTTCTTCTCATCATAGATGAGTGGCTGCTGTTGAAACTGAATGAACCAGAATCAAAGAACCTATTTGAATTAATTCACAAACGCAGGAAAAAATCTTCTACCATTTTTTGTTCTCAATTCCGGGAAGAAGGCTGGTATGAACGACTTGGTGGGAATGATAATCCGCTGGCTGATGCAATCATGGACAGAATTGTCTATGATGCATACAAGATCAACATTGAAAGTGTTGATCCATCAAAAGATATCTCAATGAGAGAAGTCTTTGGTATGGATATGGATCAGGCACAGTAACTATTAATAATTGGTGACTCCGTTAGTCCGGACTGGTGGCTCTCGCCACACCGGACAGGCGGCTCCGCCTCAACGTAATATTCATTTCATAATCAGTAAGAAAATCCGCCATAGTAAATTGATAATTTTCAGGCATGTTTTTATTTTTACTTTCTGTTGCATAGCTTGTACTTATCAATTTTTTTAAGCCTAATCTCTCAAAGTTCTGTGCAAAGAACCTCGTAAAATTTGACCATTCAGGGTCGTCACAAGGAAGTAAAACTATCTTATCCTTAAATGTATCAGGATTATATTCAAGATATGCGTTCATTTCCTTTTGTATATCTTCAAACTGAGTGGGAAATTATTATTTTCGAGCTGATATATAGTTGAATACACAAAAGAGGTGCGTAGCTTGAAGCTGCCGCACCTCTTTTGCATAAGATATAAAACCTTATTTTCAAATTACTCAAAAATCATCGGCTGTTTATCTGCCGGAAACATTGCAACTACAACTGCAAATAAAACAACTAACAATACATCATAACTACAGATACAACTCTAGTTTTCCAAGAGATAGTCTCAAGTGGATTAAACTATTTAAGCTTAGAACTCGAATCGAAAGAACTATTTCGCAAATCAAAAATTTTGTTCAAATTAGATCTTTAAAAATTCAAAATACTAAATCACTTAAGTCAGAAATTGTTTTAGCTTTTATATCTCAACTAATTGCATTTATTTTGCTTTATCATGTAAAAGATGGTTTTAAAAATCCTTTAGCGATTAAAGCGCTATCTGCTTAATATATTCTTGCAATATGGCTGCCGCCTTTATTTATTATGCTCTAATTTAAGTGTTTTAAAGAGTATTGTGAATTAATATCTCTTTTTTCTTTCTTTTATAACTTTTTTATCTAAAATTACATTTTGCAACTATCTATTATCTTATAATTTAAAACTTAGAACCCCTATCTTTAACCTTCCTGCACTTTCATTTGCATTATTTGACAAGTTCATTATATTTCCAGACTTGTTTACTATTTCTGCTACTCTCCCTGCTACATCTGTGATCCCTTGTGCCCCTTGTGTAGATGCTACTGCAACGCTGTCTATTACTCTTAATATTTCTTGTACTGATACTAGTGTTTCTTCCGATAATTTATTTAAATCAGATGATAATTGATTAAAGAAATCAGCATCCTGACTATAATCTTGGCTTGTCTTTACTAATACTTCATAGTCTGCCATAATCCTTGTATCCATAAAATCTATTACATAATTTGAACCACTAATTAATTCCTCAACAGATGAAACGATAACCCCTGTTTTATCTTGAATTTTACTGATTGCCACCTTAGAATCTTCAGCAAGTTTTCGAATCTCATCTGCTACAACACTGAATCCCCTCCCTGCTTCACCTGCCCTTGCCGCTTCTATAGCTGCATTAAGTGCCAATAAATTAGTTTGATCTGTAATTTCTTTTATTGATTCAGCCAACATATTTATTTCCTCTATAGCCTTTGCTTTTTCAATAGATAATCTTAGATTCTTGCTTGTTTCTGCAATTAATTTTTTAGTTTCAATTTGATTTGTCTCCGCACTATTTTTAACTTCTTTCGCCTTTTGACTAATAAGCAATGCCTTCTCAGAACCATCACTTGCCTTATTAGAAACATTACTTATATTTGATTCTATTTGAAGGGATGTTGCGGCCATTTCCTCAGATGCAGCTGCAGTCTCCTCCATACTAGCTGATAATTCTTCAACATTACTTGATATACCTTCTATATCAAAATTCAATTCGCTTATATTGTTGTCAATACTCTTTTCTATTCCCTCTATATTATTAACCTCACTTATAATATTTCCTATTAGCCCTGTCATATCGCTTCTAGTTTTTGATATAGCTTCTGATAGTTTCCCTATCTCTGAACTATTATGAGCAATGTTGTTTTCAAAGGTTAAATCCCCACTGGCAAGGGCCAACATCATATCTTTAAATTTAATAAGGGGTTTAATAACCATTGTTGTAGAGTATATTAGGTTAGATAAATTTATAATTGCTAAGAGGATAACTGTTATAATTAAATATGATATTCCCTTAGTTACATCGTCTATCTCCTTTTGAAACTCTTTTTCAATCCTATTATTCATAGTCTCTTGGAACTCATCTACATAGCTCATTATTTTTTCAACATAGCCATCATATTGACCTAGTCAAGCATTTTTGTAACACTAGTGTATAAAATTTCTTACGCTGCACGACATCGTGCAGCATAAGGTGTAAGTCCACCGTTTGCACGATGTGGTCTTACGTG